>JAEWBG010000040.1 GCA_023391335.1 Pseudomonadota bacterium
CTCCGTGTCCTCCGTGGAGATACTCTTCTCTCGGGGGGGGGGAGCGGAATTTCACACTGAGGTGAACGCAGCGCGCAGGGCCTAGTCCGTCGCACTCGCGAAGGCGGGTGTCCATCTCGTCCGCTTCGCGCTCGGAAGAAGCATTTCACACGGAGGGCACGGAGCACACGGAGATGATGAAAAGATAAGAGAACTCCACTGGGAGCACGGGGCACGTCGGGGGTAACAAAAAATCGCCATGTCGTATCAGCGCATGAGCGGAGATCCTTTTTCCACCGTTCGTCCTGAGCTGGTCGAAGGAGCGGCCTGTCACCTGTCAAATAGAAGAGAATTTCCACGGAGCACACGGAGATGACCAAGAGATAGAAGTGATCTCCCTCTCCCTTTGACGGGAGAGGGCCGGGGAGAGGGTGCATTAGCGCGCCGTCCGGTGCGATCGGCGAGGCGGGTTTGCTTGGGGCTTCGCAGATAGTTGGGGTGTGGAAAGTCGAAATCTCCTCAGGTTTATCTATGCGCGCTTTGTGTTGCGTTCGAGTCAGTGTCTTCAGTCTTGCTCGTCACTTGCCGCACATGGATGTGCCAATGCCGCGAAGGCAGGATGCCGAGAGCGGCCGTCACCCGTGACGGTCCCATCCAAAGAACCTCTTCATCCATTTGGCGTACTCATTGCAAGGATAAGGGAGCTTGGGGCGGCTCCCGACTTGAGATGCATCGCATGCGAGCTACGCATGTGACTTCCCGTCAAAAAATGAGGACTTTGCAATGACACCGAAGCAGATCGCGCTAGTGCAGGAGACATGGCGGACAGTAATGACGATCCAAGATGAGGCGGCGCAGCTCTTCTATGCGCGCCTATTTACGCTTGATCCTTCGCTCCGTGCGCTGTTTCAGAACGACATGCCAGAACAGCGACGCAAGCTGATGACGATGATCGGTACCGCCGTCAACGGACTCAAACGACTCGATACCATCGTGCCCGCAGTCCGCAGTTTGGGCATGCGACACGGTGCCTATGGCGTGCGCAACGAACACTACGACACAGTGGCCAGCGCGTTGTTGTGGACTCTCGAACAAGGACTCGGACCCACATTCACCTCTGAAGCACGAGATGCGTGGACCGCTGTGTACACGCTGCTCGCCAACACGATGAAGGGCGCCGCCTCGTGACAGAAGACGATTTCATGCGGAGCGCACGCAGCACACGGAGAGTCGGACGCAACGCAAAGCACTCATAGAAACCAGTCAGTAAGTGGCAGTGTGCGGTGGTTGCGTGAGAGCTTCGCGATGAATAGATCGTCGCACTCGTGTAGACGGGTGCCTATCTTGTCCCAGCAGATCGGATGACCTTCCGCTTACGCGGAGCGAAGCGATAGGGCGATCCATTGCTTTACCACCTCCGTGGTCTCGGTGTCCTCCGTGGAAATTCTACGTCCTGCAACTCGCACGCGACTCCAGGCGTTAGTTCCTCACGTGATGACGCATGAGGGCAACGCCCGTGAGGATCGAAACAGGCGAACGGACTCGTCGCGAGCGAACCAAGAGCAAACCAAACGCAGGTGTCTTACGCTGCCGACGTAAGTTTCTGCGCTTCTTTCCCAACGGATTCCGCGACGGCGAATACGTCGAGACCGAGCGCGAGTACAAATGGGAATCGCATCTTCGCTGGCGCGAAGCACTGGGCATCGATACTTTTAGGAAGCTGCTGGACGACGGTCGCTATCAGGAAATCGCTGCGCGCGCCGTACGTGTGGAGCAGCAGTCGCTGTACAGCATGATCTTCTCGTTCGAGAAGATGGCTCTACGTGATGCAGTGAAGTCGCCCGCGGGAG
This sequence comes from Pseudomonadota bacterium, assembly GCA_023391335.1. Lineage (GTDB taxonomy): Bacteria > Pseudomonadota > Gammaproteobacteria > Steroidobacterales > Steroidobacteraceae > Steroidobacter. The sequence continues at coordinate 1,830 of JAEWBG010000040.1, forward strand.
CTCAAGCGTTCGCGCGTGGACTCTTCCGATTTCTACACGGCAAAGATGACTCGCAGACGCGTTTTGAGTCGTGGGTCGAAACAGTCGAGGCTTTGCCGCGCAAACAAACTCGCGTGCTGACTTGGCCACTGGTCACGGTGTTCGGCTTTATTGCGCAACCCGATCAGCACATGTTCATGAAGCCGAACACGATGCGGGCGGCGGCACGAGAGTATGGGTACGACCTCGAATATCGCTCGCGACCAAACTGGGGCACTTACCATCGTCTTCTGGATCTGGCGGCTCAAGTGCGCAAGGACCAGCGCGATCTACGTCCGCGAGACATGATCGACGCGCAGTCGTTCTTGTGGGTGCAAGGCTCGGCGGAATATGAAGAGTGAGCGCGTTCTGAGACGCAACGGTCAGTCGTCTCGACTGCTCGCCCGATTCTCTACGAGTCGTGTGAGTCGCGGTTACCTTTACTGACCAAATGAAGCAGCAGTAGCAAGATCACTCCGGCCGAACCGCATTGGGCGCCCGCCGCAACGAGCGGATGCGCGGCGAAGTAGCCATGGTTTCGCAACGATTCCCCATATGCCAGCCCGAGCAGCGCGATGCCAATCAAGAGGGCCGCCATTGCGATGCCTAACAGGGCTGCTGACCAGCTTTTTGGATTCATGATCTTTCTCGATTGCGCTCCGCGAAAACATAGCATCAATCGTGCGTAGGCGCTGCAAGCAATCGCGTCGTAGTGTCACGGGGAATCAATGCATTTATCATGCGGCGCCCGAACAATCACAAGTGCTCTGCCACGTCGCATGAAAAACAAAAGCTGGGTTCTCTTGATCCTTTGTGCGATGGCCAGCATCAGCGCCGCCACTGCGCAACCGCGCGTCGGCCAAGTCACCGTTTTGCCGAAAGGTTCTCGGCCTGCCACGACATTGACAGTTTCACGAGCTGAACAGAGTGCGAACAGCGAATCGCTGCGATACCAGTGGCCCGGCGCCTACTTCGAAACGGCATTCAAAGGATCTTCTGCATTCTTCTCAGTGGGGAAGGGCGATGTAATCTTGCGCGTGCTCGTCGATGGCGATCAGATCGCAACGCTGAATAAACCTGTTGCAGGTTATTACGAGGTGCAGGGACTTTCGAAATCCGAACACCGGCTCCGTGTCGAAGCCATCACAGAGAGTCAGGCCGGTGCGAACGAGTTCGGCGGCTTCTACTTGCCGAAATCGGAAAAGAACGTCGCGATCAAACCTCGTCCTCGACAGATCGAATTCATTGGTGACTCACACACGGTGGGTTACGGCGATACGTCGTCCGACCGGGAATGCACGGAGGAGCAAGTTTGGGAACGTACCGACAACTCACAAGCGTTCGGCCCGATCATCGCCAAACATTTCGACGCTGATTATCAAATCAACGCGATCTCCGGCCGCGGCATTGTCCGCAACTACAACGGCGGCCCGCATGACACGATGCCCGTCGCCTATCCGTTCGTCCTCTTCGGTCACGCTCAACGCGTCAACAATCCAAACTGGCAGCCGCAATGGATCGTGATCTCCCTCGGCACGAATGATTTCTCGACCGAGCTGCATGAGGGCGAGAAATGGAAATCGCGCGGTGAACTACACGCCGATTTCGAAAACACATTCGTCCAGTTCGCCCAAGATCTACGCAAGAACAATCCGCATGCGCATCTGCTGTTCTGGGCGACGAGTGCTTTGAATAAAGAAATCCCAGACGAGGTGGAGCGAGTCGTCTCGCAACTCAAAGCCACTGGCGAGAATGACATTGGCTTCGTTCCGATTCCTGATCTCGCGATGGATGGATGCCACTATCACCCTTCGCTTAAAGATCATCAGAAGATTGCGAAGGTGCTGATGGATTACATCGACTCGCGTGCGGGTGGGTGGAAGCGCTGAGGTGCGGTGTTGTGCGTGGTCAGAAAATGGCTAGTTGGCGAGAGTCCCTTCGGTGCCGGTGCAAACATCTGAACATTACTAGGTGAAAGCGCGGGTGTTCGCTGCACGCCACGCGCACCGGAGAAGTTCGCCGAAGCATCTTTCGCGTGCGCGACTTGAACTAGCTTCTCGATCGACTGACGAGCGAATCGCCTCTCTGAGTGAGGTGGCGAGATTTCTGGACCGCTGGCCAACTGCAATCTCAAGACTGGTTGGTCGACACAATCGATAATGTTCAAATGTTTGCACCGGCACCGACTCCCAGTGGCTTGGCCGTGTGCCGGGAGAGCGCGATAACCAACACTAGATAATTCCCGAAACAATAGGTGCAACCCATGTCGGACGATTGCTGCAGGCTTCCGAATAAAGGGATAGATCTTCCAGCTCCGGCCAAGGAGATAGTGGAACTGGACGGAATGACTGTGATTAGAGTCTATCCTCTCGACGACAAGTTCAATGATTATCCACGGAGCGAGCTTAACAGAAACATATACGCATATGATTCGTCCGGAAAATTGGTGTGGCAGATACAAGAGGCGCCACACGGAGGCCGCAGTGAAGACAAAGCCTATGTGAGCATAAAAATAGAGGGAGACAAGTTGATTGCTGGCAACTGGATCGGCACTGACTACGTTGTTGATTTGCGTACAGGTAAGGTATCGCAGGCGACTCGGGGGATAAGACCTTGGTAGGTCGCGTAGACGACCGACAAGCTGCATTGGATACCGCCGCGGTTTGTGGGAGATTCTTCGGTGCCGGACTTAGGATATCCGGCAAATTGATCAACCCAATCGATACGAATGCCGCCCCAGTAGTTCACTCAGAGATGCAGGGTCGCGCTGGAAGAAGGCGGCGAGTTGGCTGAGTGTTGCGATTCGACGTTCGATCTCCTCGCGGGCAATATCGACACGCAGTCGCGTCAGATCTCTCTGTCGCGACCCTCAGTGCCGTGCTGCGGGAGTCTCGTTGATCGAGTGCATGTGGAGCGATATCAACTGAGGATCTTGGTGATCGTCTCTTTAAGGGCCTGAGCGTCGCGTTGGGAAAGCTTGCCGAGCGTCTTGAGGATCAGGCCCTGTTCAAGGGTGGCGAAGATCGGCTTGATGGCGGAGGGCTTTAGTAATTTAGCGGCTTGCCAGTCTTGCAGTGTGATCTCACCGAAGGCACCACCGCCGCGCACTTGGCTGGTGATGGCCATCAAGATCACATCGCGACGGATGCGGTTGTAGGCGCTGCTTGAGACGATGACACCAGGACGTTGCTTGGTGGTGGACTGATCGGTGAAGGGGAAAGGAACGAGGACGACATCGCCGAACTGGTAGGCCATGGGAGCGCTCGCGTGAGGATCGATCGGCGAATCACATCAGATCTGACGGTGGGCTGTTTTTGTCTGTGGCCTTCGCTGTCAGAGCCGATCGTACTCAGCATCGTCGGGGTTGTTCCAGACGTCTTTGAATGCCGGTTCGGAGACTTGTGCAGCTGCACGAGTCAGTCGCTTTTCATCTTCGCGGCTCCTTAAGAAGTCCACGAAATCTTCAACCTCAGCCCGGCGCTGCGGCGGCAAGGACCTTAACTTCTCGATCAGAGCTTCATCATCAATGCTCATGTTGCCGTCCTCGCAACCACTGTGGTTGCAATGCAGTTGGGCCTCTCACGCGACATACGGATCCTCCACTTGGGAAGAACAATTTGCGACCCGATGTCCGTAATTCAGCCGCTATATTACTCGTCGGAATGGGAAGCGCCCATCAGAAAACCGGTGTAATAAAGCTCGTCGAAACGCTCGGCTATTGCACGGGAAATTGGGGTGAGATCTAGCGGTTGAACATCGCTTGGCAGTCCATTGCCGGTACCTGAACGGTTGTCTCGCCGTCTTGAACCGGAAGGGTAGACACGGTGGTCTGCAGGTCGCGGCCGAAGGCGTGCGCGTCCTCTCCCGACTTCGTCGACCTCCCGTGAAGCTGAAGTTTCCTCGCTGAAGCCGAAGCTAAGAGATTGGACAGGATGAACAGGATTGACAGGATGGTCGGAGCTAAGAGATCTGTTCTGACCTCCATACATCCTGTTCATCCTGTTAATCCTGTCTAAATTTCTTCGCTTTGATCTGGCTTTCGTGCGGATTTCGTCGAAGCACTCCTGATCTGAAGAGGTCCTTCGGCGCGGCTCGGGACGAACGGAAAAGAGGAGGTCGCCCTTAGAATTCTGAGGGGATACTTCAGCCCGTGAAAGGGAGAGGTCCTTGGCCCTACCTCCTGAACTCGTGCGGCGGGAATCCATAGGTGTCCGTCGCGCTCCAGATACGCACTGTTGCGCCCCTCACCACCGATTCGGGACACTACAAGCAAGTTGGCTACCACTGAACAAGATTGAGCACTTCGCTTTTACTCTGGGGATTGTTATTTAGTTCGATCGGTCTCGGGTACTTCCTCTATGGAAAGAAGCAGAAGACGGTTGTTCCGCTCGTTTGTGGGATCGCGCTCATGATCTTTCCCTACTTTATTTCCAGCGTAGGTCTTGTCATAGCCATCGGCATCGTGCTCGCTGCGATTCCGTATTTCATCAGCGTCTGAGCAAGGCGCCAGAAAGCGGCGGGCCATTAGTCGCGCACTCTTCGACCGGAAGGATAGGCAGGGTGGTCTGGCGATCGCGGTATCAAATCGCGATGACACCATTCGAGTTCCACCATCTGCTTTCAACTTGGCACTTGGTTGCGCGGTGGTTCTTGCGTTGCTTCGTGATGCGCAAATCATGCGGGTGCATGCGGCGTCTGATGCGGTGACACATCCGAAGCGATCCGCCATGGCCATCCTGGCTAGCCTCGCCGGTCGCGGCCAAGGCGTGCGCGGACCCTCTCCCGACTTCGTCGACCTTCCGTGAAGGGAGAGGTGCTTGGCCCTGCCTCCTGCGTCCATGCAGTCGTCTCCGTGAGGGGTGCTCCTTCTTCTCTCCGTGTTCTCCGTGCCCTCCGTGTGAGATCTTGCTGTCTTCTCTTGCTCCCGTGTCCCTTTGGAGTTTCTTGCCTGAGCGCGAAGTCGTATCGCGAGACGCTTGCTCTCGCTTATTCGCACCTTTTCTGTGCGCGCTTTGTGTTGCGTCCGGTCCTCCTCCGTGTTCTCCGCGTCCTCCGTGTGAAATCCGGTCCTTCTCTTATCTTCAAGTTCCGCGTGGAGATCTTCAGGCCTACCTCATCTTCTCCGCCATCTTCTCCAACGTAACGCCCTTCGTCTCAGGGAAGAAGAACAGCACGACAACGAACTGCAGCGCCATCATCGCAGCGAAGAACCAAAACGGTGCCGCATGTGATTGAGCCGCGATCGCGGGAAAGGTAAGCGAGATCACCGCGCACATAAACCAATGCGTGCCGCTGCCAATCGACTGGCCGCGTGAACGGAACGCGGTTGGGAAGATCTCGCTGATATAGACCCAGATCACCGCGCCTTGCGAGAACGCGAAGAACGCAATGAAGCCGATGAGTGTCCAAATCAGGAATTGCTGTCCGACGCCATTCGCGAAGATGTACGCGACACATGCCAAGCACGCAGCCGTGCCGACCGCGCCGATTAGCAGCAAGCGCTTGCGTCCGACGCGATCAATGAACGCCATCGCGATGATCGTGAACAACAGGTTGGTGCCGCCGATCGCGATCGCTTGCAGATCACTCGAGACCTTGCCGAATCCTGCGCTCGCGAAGATGTCATTCAAGTAGTACAGGATCGCGTTGATGCCGGAGAGCTGGTTGAACATCGCGACTGCGACAGCCAGAAAGATCGGCTTGCGAAGATGAGCCCACGACAGATGCGCGCGCGCGTCGGTTTCGTACTGAGAAGTGGACGCGCTGATCTCGGCGAGTTCGTTTTCGATTTGTTGCGAACCGATCCGCGCCAGTGCATTCCGCGCTTCGTCGATGCGACCGCGGAGCACCAACCAACGCGGACTGCGAGGAATGCCGATGAGCATGAAGAACAGCAATGCAGCCGGCGCGGCGGTCACGGCCAACTTCCACCGCCACTCATGCGCGCCAAGGTCCAATTGGCCGACAAGATAATTACTGAGATAAGCGACCAAGATGCCGACCACGATGTTGATCTGAAACAACCCAACGAGTGCGCCACGCCGGCGCGCCGGTGCGATTTCAGAAATGTAGACGGGTGCCAGAACCGACGAACCGCCAATGGCGAGACCGCCGATGAAGCGGAAGATCACGAGCGATGACCAGCTCCATGCGAGCGCGCATCCAACGCCTGAGATGAAATACAACACCGCCATGAGCTGCAGCGCATCGCGACTGCCATAGCGATCGCCGAGCCAGCCGGCGCAGAGTGCGCCGATCAATGTTCCCCACAAGGCGATCGAAACGGTGACGCCCATCGCCGAAGGCGACAACGCGAACAGATCGCGAAGGTCGGATGTGACGCCGGAGATCACTGCGGTATCGAAGCCGAAGAGCAAGCCTGCGAGTGCGGCTGCGGCAATGCTGCTGATGAAAACTTTGTTGTTCATAAGTGATGGGGTGATGAGGTGATGAGGTGATGGAGTGAACGGTGAGGCTCAAATTTGTTTGTGTACTTGCAGTTCTCTCCGCGCCTCTGCGGGCTCGGTGACACAGGCGACCGGATTGATTGGCTCTTCTTAGATTCGGGGCAACGCCTGTGACTTCTCACAATGCGGGCGGCTCGATGTCCTAACGCTTGTTATGCCATTGCCCTACGCCGTTCACCCCATCACTCCATCACCTCACCACCAGTTCTTGCCGCTTCCTTGCATAAAAAACAAAATCATTTTATTAATGCGGCCGCGATTGTTGACCTCGCCACAAACGAAAGCAAGCGGTTCGCGCCGCGCTCCATTGGGGGATTCGATGTTCAAGCGTCTCGGCCGATTGGCACAGTCGGCATTCATCCTGTTGGGTTGCTTGGCCGCGCAGTGGGCCGGAGCCCAAAATTCTTCGCAGGACTTGCCGCGCAATGGCGATGAGTTTGGGCCATTCAATGCGCGTTTTCTCGCGGGAGGCGAGGGCATCGGCGGCGCGATCGATGCGAATGAAGCGCTTCTCAAAGGCCAAGCCTCTTGGACGATCCTCGGCTGGGTCCGTGTTCAGGAAAGCGCCGCGAATACCGTTTTAATCGGGGGCTTCGGCGAGCCAGGACAAGCGGGCGGTCGTTATCTCGGATTACGCGCGGGCACGCCAGTGTTGGTCACGAAGGCAGGCGAGGCGCTGCTTACCGGCAAGACTGCGATCACACCGAACGCATGGCACCTACTCGCAGCCACCTTCGATGCCGGCGTCGCAAAGCTCTATGTGGATGGAGCGCAGGTTGCGACAGTCAAAGCACAGTTGCCGGACGCGCAGCCTCAAGTGCAAATCGCGCCCACGGTATTGCCCTGGGCACCGAACAATCATTTCGGCGGCGAATTGGCCAACTTCGTTGTCAGCTCGCGTGCCTATTCAGCGGACGAGATTCGCAAGACGCAACACGCGAAGCCGGATTTTTCTCTGATTCATTTCGCGGATATTTCCGTTGGCTGGCCGTGGCAAGTGCGTCAGTGGACCGGGATGCCATTGCCGCAAGCGCCCTGGACATTGCCGCGCAGTAACGCGCCATTCTCAAAGCCGATTGCCAAGCCCGAGCCGAAGAGTGAGGCACTGCAAGCATCGCGACCGAACGAGTGGATTCTCGGGCGGTGGCGATTGGCGGAAGCACCGAAGGTCACGGCAGATGCTGCAACGATTTCGCAGCCTGGGTTCAATGCAACTTCTTGGTATGCCGCGACCGTGCCCGGCACCGTGCTCACGACCTTGATCGATCGCGGCGTCTATCCCGATCCGGATTACGGTCTCAACAACATGGCGATTCCCGAATCGCTCGCGCGGCAGAGCTACTGGTATCGCACCGAGTTCACTGCACCGTCGAACCTGCAAGGTCAGCGCCTAACGCTCACGTTCAAAGGAATCAACTATGCCGCCGAAGTTTGGCTGAATGCCAAGCGTATCGGCGACGTGAAAGGCGCATTCATTCGCGGCATCTACGACGTTACCAACGCCATCAAGGTCGGCCAGAAGAACGCACTCGCAGTACACATCCTGCCGCCACCGCATCCGGGTATTCCGCACGAAGAATCGATCAAGGCCGGACCGGGGGAGAATGGCGGCAATCTCGCGCTCGACGGTCCGACGTTCGTGGCGACCGAAGGGTGGGACTGGATCCCGGGCATTCGCGATCGGAACGTCGGTTTGTGGCAGGACGTTGTGCTGTCCGCGAGCGGAGCGGTGCGCATCGAAGATCCGCACGTGATCACACAACTACCGTTGCCTGCGACGGACCACGCGAACATCTATATCGATGTGCCGCTGCAGAACGCGTCGAACGCTGAAGTTCGAGGCACGTTGACGGCCTCGTTCGATGACGTAACCGTTCGCAAGGACGTCGCGCTTTCGCCAGGCGAGTCGACCGTCAAACTCACGCCCCAGGAATTCAAACAACTAAAAGTCGCTCATCCGCGTTTATGGTGGCCGAACGGCTACGGTAAGCAGGAGCTCTACAACTTGCACTTGAGCTTCACGGCCAACAACGCCGCGTCTGATGCGAAGGATGTGCGCTTCGGTATTCGCCACATCACGTATGAACTTTCGTTGTTCGATGACGCGGGCAAGCTGCAGCGCGTGGATGTCGATACCACGCTCGGTACTTTGCGCGGCGAACGCTTGATCGATGTACGGCATGAGGCGATCAAGAAGAGCCCGAAAGGTTGGGCCGCTTCGTTGATGCCCGGCGCATTGAAATCGCCCGCAGTGCATGTGGTCGATGATGCATCGCTCACCCCGTATCTCGCGATCCGCGTGAACGGCGTGCGCATTGCAGCGCGCGGCGGTAATTGGGGCATGGACGATTCGCGCAAGCGCGTGTCGCGCGAGAAGTTGGAGCCGTATTTTGAGCTCCACAAGCAAGCGAACCTCAACATCATTCGCAACTGGATGGGGCAGGACACGGAGGATGTCTTCTACGATCTCGCTGACGAGTACGGATTGCTGATCTTGAATGACTTCTGGGCATCGACTCAGGACTTCCAAGTCGAACCTGAGGATCCCCAACTGTTCCTCGCCAATGCGCGCGATGTGATTTCGCGTTATCGCAATCACCCGTCGATCGCATTGTGGTTCGGGCGCAATGAAGGCGTGCCGCAGCCGATCTTGAATGAAGGGCTCGCAAATCTCATCGCCGAACTCGATGGCACGCGACATTTCAACGGCAGCTCGAATCGCGTGAATCTGCAAGGCAGCGGACCGTACAACTATCGTCCGCCCGTCCAGTACTTCACCCAGAACGCCGAAGGATTCTCGGTGGAGGTCGGCACGCCATCGCTTGCTACGCTGGAATCGATTCAAGCTTGGATTCCGCCGCAGGACCGCTGGCCCCTTAGCGACACGCTCGCTTATCACGACTGGCACTTTGGCGGTAACGGCGACGTGAAAACGTTCATGGAAACGTTGGATCGTCAATTCGGTGCGGCGATGAGTCTCGAGGACTTCGAACGCAAGGCGCAGATGATGAACTACGTGACACATCGCGCGATGTTCGAGGGATTCCAGGCATTCCTCTGGACCAAGAACAGCGGGCGCCTATTGTGGATGACGCACTCGTCCTGGCCGAGCAACCACTGGCAGATCTACAGCTCCGACTACGATACGCAAGCGTCGTACTACGGCGTGAAGAAGGCGTGCGAACCGATCCATGCGCAGATGAATCTGCCTGATCATCAGCTCGCGGTGATCAACACCACACTCGATGCGAAACCGCGACTAAAGCTTCGCTCGCGTGTGTATTCGCTCGACAATCGAGTCCTGCTTGAACGCGAGGACAACGTCGATGCAACGGCCAACGCGGTGACGAACGCCAGCAAGCTGGATCTCGCGGCGCTTGCGGATGACGTGGTGCTCGTCAAATTGGAGTTGGTGGACGGCGCCGGAACATTGCTTTCACAGAACTTCTACTGGGAAGGAAAAGACGAGAGTTCGCTGCGCAAGCTCAACGAGCTCCCGCAGGGAACATTGAATGCCACCGCGACCCAAGCCCAGCAAGGCGATGAGGTGACCGTGAAAGTCGTGCTCGAAAACACCGGCCCGGCTGCCGTGCTGAATACAAAGCTGACACTCCTCAACGCGAAAGGCGAACGCATTCTGCCGGCGTACTACGCGGACAACTACATCTCGCTAATGCCGGGCGAGCGTCGGGAGGTGGCGGTTGTGTACCCAGCGAAGAGCGCGACCGGTCAGCCCGCAATAGGGCTGCGCGCCTGGAATTTCCGCTCCCGCACGGTTCAGATCGCCCGCCAATAACTGCCTACAGATTCGGCCAACAGTGGGGCGCCCGCGCCAAGCGGCGGCCGGTTTGGGTTTATTTTT
>JAEWBG010000044.1 GCA_023391335.1 Pseudomonadota bacterium
TCACCCGTCACCCGTCACCCGTCACCGAGAATCATCCCGCCTTCGACACCGCCGGGCTCGTCTGCGCTTTCAAGAACTCTCCGGCGCGGCGGAATTCATCGTTCAAAGCAGCGAGCAGCGCTTTGACCTGTCCTTGATCCATCTGTGCAGCCCGCGACTCGAGCTCATACGCAAGATCCCGCAAGCGATTGGCATGGATGTTTGCGCTCGCGCCTTTGAGTTTGTGCGCCGAGCGGCTCAACGCCGTGCGATCGAGCGCTTCCATGGCGGCGCGTAGTTCAGCCATGACTTGCTCGCCGCTCGCGACGAACGTCGCGGTCAGTTCTTGAGTGAATTCCGGATCACCATCGGTCAATTCATTCAATCGCGCCAAGTCGACCGGGGCGTTCGCTGTGTCGTTCGAGGATGTCTGAGGCGAGTCGTGCGTATTCATAGCTAACCCATATCGATCGAGAACCTCTCGTAGCCGGACCAACTCCAATGGCTTGGTCAAAAAGGCGTCCATTCCCGCCTCCGTGCAACGCTCAAGTTGTCCCGCCATCGCGTTCGCAGTCAACGCCACGATCGGGGTGCGCGGACCGGTTTCAAGTTCGCGGATGCGCCGCGTCGCCGTGAGCCCATCCATGACGGGCATCTGCAAATCCATCAACACGATGTCGAAGCGTCCCTCGGTGAAAGCTTTGACACCTTCCAGTCCATTGTCCGCGATACGCACTTTGAAGCCCATCCGCTCCAAGAAGCGCAAGGCGACTTTTTGATTTACGGGATTGTCCTCGACGAGCAGGATGTTGCCCTCGTAGCGCTGCGAAATCGCAGCAGCAGACAACATGCCGCGCGTCACGATCGGTTGACTCTGCAAGTGCCACTCCTTGGCATCGCAACGGAGCACTCGATCGAGGCAGTCCAGCAATTCGCGTGTGCGAATCGGTTTCGTCAAATACGCCGCGAAACCGAGGGCTGCGTAACGCGCGATGTCGCCGTGCCGATCGACTGAAGTCAGCATGACGACCCGCGCGCTGGAGATGGACGGATCGGAGTTGATGCGCTCGCCGAGCGCGCCGCCATCCATGTCCTGCATGCGATGATCGGCGAGCACGACTTCAAACGGCAATTCATCGGCCACAGCCCGATGCAGCAATGCGAGCGCTTCCAAGCCGCTACTCGCGAGGCTCACGTCGTAACCGGCGTGCATCAATTGGCCTGCCAACACGCGACGGTTGGTTTCGTTGTCATCGACGATGAGGACCCGCCGGCCCAAGCGATCCAAATCGACGTCCTGCTTCGGCGCCTGCGCGGGCACGGCAGCCAGCGGCAGGCTGAACCAGAATGTCGAGCCCACGCCGACTTCGCTTTGTACTCCGACCTCGCCACCCATCATGTGTACGAGCCGTTGCGTAATCGACAGCCCGAGCCCGGTGCCGCCGAAGTGGCGCGTCGTGGATGAATCTGCCTGCACGAACGGCTTGAACAACGTATTGAGCGTTTCGGGCGCGATCCCGATGCCGGTGTCTCGTACTTCGAAGCGCGTACGCACCGTGCCGTTTGCATCGGTTGCGGCGCTGACCTCGACGACAATCTCGCCTCGCTTCGTAAACTTCACGGCGTTACCCGCAAGGTTGATCAAGCACTGGCGGATGCGTTGCGGATCTCCCATCACACGATCCGGCAAGTTCGGGTGGACATGAACGACGAGTTCGATGCCTTTGTCCGCAGCATGTACGGCCATCATCGATCCGACATCATCGGCGATGGCGCGCACATCCATCTCGATGGATTCGATGTCGAGCTTGCCGGCCTCGATCTTCGAGAAATCCAGGATGTCGTTGATGACGACGAGCAGCGAATCCGCGCTCGAGCGAATCGTTTGCGCATAGTCGCGCTGGGTTCGATCCAACGTCGTGTCGAGCAGCAAGCCGGTCATGCCGATGATGCCGTTCATCGGTGTGCGAATCTCGTGACTGACGTTCGCAAGGAATTCGCTCTTGGCGCGATTCGCCGCTTCGGCGGCTTCTGTCGCCTGCATCAATGCTTCGCGCGAGGCGCGCGCATCGGTAACGTCTTGGAGTGAACCCGACAGGCGCAGCGGTCGGCCGACCGAATCGCGTTCGGCACGGGCGCGAGCTCGATACCAGCGATAGTCGCCCCGCTTGGTGCGCAGGCGAATTTCGATGTCGTACGGTGTGTTCTCTTGGAAGTGCTGCTGAGTCGCCGCGGCGACAGCGGCACTGTCATCCGGGTGTAAGAACGAGCGTAGGAAATTCGTATTGCTGGGCAGTTCGATCGGATCGAACTGGAGCAACTCGGCGACACGAGGCGAACACCACGCAGTGCCGTCCGCCTCCAACTCCCACAATCCGTCCTGAGTGCCGTTGATCGCGCGTTCGAATCGCTGCTGCGCACGTTGCAGCGCATCTTCAGTGAGCTTCTGCTCGTGCACGTCGTGGATCGAGCCGGCCACCAAAACGGCGCGTCCCGATTCATCTCGTTCCGCAGTGCCTCGCTCGCGCACCCAACGATATTCGCCAGAGCGCATTCGCAGGCGAATGTCGCAAAGCAGCGGCTGCGCGTGCTCCAGGTGATTGGCGAGCGCTCTGCGGCTGGTCGATATGTCTTCCGGATGAACCAGTGCTTCGAATTCGGCTGGATCGGTCGGCAACTCTCCGTCCGCGTAACCTAGCAGCGTTTGATAACTCGAAGAGAACCAGCGCCGCTTGTGGACGAGATCGTATTCCCAGTGACCTTCGGAGCTCGACAACGAAGCGCGCGCGATGCGCCGCTCAGCGTCGCGGAGTTTCTCGGCCGCAAGCACTTCGCTCGTGACGTCCCAGGTCACGCCGCAGGCGCGAATCGCCTGGCCCGTCTCGTCCAAGATCAACCGTGCATGATTCTGCGTGTGCAGCCAGCCGCCTTTGCCATCTTGCACGCGGGCTCGATACGAAAGCAGATCTGAATGCTGCGCCAGCGCCTGATCCATCGCACGCGCGAATGCATCGCGATCTTCCGGATGTGACCGTTCGGCGAGCGCGTGCCAAAGCGATTCGATCGGGACACCTTCGAAGTGGCGATCGAAGTTGTCGATCCAGGTGAACTGCGAGGTGCGCAGATCCAGTTCCCACGAACTGATGCCGGCCGCCTGGGTCGCAATCGACAGTCGATCGAGCAGTGCGCGTTCGTGCTCGGCCTGTCGCTGCAACATCTCGTGCGTTTGCACTTCGTTGGTCACATCGGTCGTAGCGCCTAGCAAACGCGTCGCGACGCCATCTGCATCGCGCAAGATGTGAGCGAACGTCCGCATGTGACGATACGTACCGTCACTGCGTACCAAACGAAAGCGATGCGAGTACTCGTGTGCGCCTTGTTCTATCGACGTACGCAGGAGCGTGCCTGCATACTCGAGATCCTCCGGATGCATGACGCGCTCGAGTGCTTCTCGGTATTGGTGCGCAGGCACCTGATCCAATCCGAACGCTTTCGAGCGATTTTCGATCCAGAGGAATTCGTTGGTCCGCAGGTCGATTTCCCACGGCGAAATACCCGCCGCAGTGCTCGCCACGCTGAGTCGTTCCAGTAGCGCTTGGACGTGCGCCGTCTGCGATCGCAATTGCTCATTCACCCGCGTTTCGGCGGTGACATCCATGGTGACGCCGAGCAAGTGAATGGCGCGGTCCGCCTCATCCCGATCGATGTGGGCATGAATCCGCACATGACGCACTGCACCGCTTGGCAGCACCGTGCGATATCGCAACGACAGCGAGTCGCCGCGACACAGTGCCGCATCGATGGCGTCTGTAAAGCGCGCGCGGTCATCCGGGTGCACGGTGTTGGTGAAGAATGCTCTTGCACCGTGTGGCACTTCTTGCGCTTCCATACGGTAGAAGCGCGCGATTGCAGGATCCGCAGTGAGTCGGTCGAGTTGCACATCCCAATCCCACACGCCAATGCCGGCGGCACGTGTCGCGAGGTTCAAGCGTCGTAGCAGTGCACGTTCGTGGGCGGCCTGCCGTTCGATTTGTGCGGCGGCTTCGACCAATCGTGTGGTCTCGACGGAGACGCCTAGCAAACGCGTTGGCTGACCGTTGGCGTCGCGATAAATGCGAGCGTGCAGGCGGGCGTAGTGAATCGAGCCGTCCGGAAACACGGTCCGGTAATCGTGTTCAACCTCGTTGTGGTAGCGAATCGCATCGTCCATGGTGCGTTCGAATCGTTCGACGTCGTCCGCGTGCACGACTGTGCGCACAAACTCGCGGACGTTTTGGAACACTGGGCGATCGACGTGAGCAAATAACCGAGCGAGTCCCGCGTCAGAGGCGAGCGTGCCGTTGACGAGGTCCCAGTCCCAGATACCGATGCCTGCGGAAGCGGTGACCAGCTCCAGGCGCTTGAGCGCCGTGCGTTCTTCGCTGGAGGCAGGGCGAGGATTGCCGGGAATGCGGCGATGCCGGCTCAGCGCCCAGGCTCCGACGGCGCCCAGCAGCACGCCTCCCGCCAACAGGACGGGATGGCTCAGCAGCGAACGCGAGAGGATGGTTAGATCCGCTAACACCGACACGTTTGTTTTTCCTAGCGTTCCATTCGTAATGAGCACCCGCGCAAACGTCCCGCCCGCACCTCAACATCCCGGCCGATGACCGACAAGGACGCTTTTCGGCAGTGCTGCAGATTCAGGGACGATCTGATTGGGACACCGGCCGCTCACATTGCTTAACGGCGCGACACCGAGTGCCCTGAAGCGCGCTGCTAGAATCGAACTTCTTAATTTGCGTAGATTGCGCATTATCCCTAGCGTCCACTGCGAGGAATGCTGATGCGAGCTGTTAAATGGGCTGCTTATGTCATCGGCGGTCTGATCGCGCTGATCGCCCTGGTCCTGATCGGGGTCCTGCTATTCGTCGATCCGAATAAGTATCGCGGCGATATCGAGCGGGTGGTGGAGCAGAAGACGGGGCGCGATCTCACGATTGCCGGCGACCTCAAGCTTTCCGTCTTCCCTTGGATCGCACTTGAAACGGGTGCGCTCAGTCTCGGCGATGCCCCCGGCTTCGGCCCTGAACCCTTCGTAGCCCTCAAGGAAGCGCGAGTGGGGGTGCGATTGCTGCCGTTGCTGCGCGGCCAGGTGGAAATCAGCACCGTGAAGCTGGTGGGCGCACGCGTCCGACTCATCACCGATGCACAAGGGCGTCACAATTGGTCGGACTTGGGAAACACCTCGACGAGCGAACCTACTGACAACTCGTCCACGTCCGTCATGCCGACGATCGCCGGTGTGGTCGTCGAAGATGCTTCGATCACCTTGGAAGATCGCCAAGCCAAGACGCATAAAGTCATCCGCGACGTGCAGCTCAAGACGGGTCGCTTCGCATCAGGTGAGCCTTTCGATTTGACGCTCGAGTGCATCGTCGATCAGGAGCCGGCGCAGAGCGTGCGCGTGAAGCTCGAGTCGACAGTCACGGCCGATCTCGCGCACAGCCAATATCGCCTTGATGCGCCGAAAATCGGTTTGGTGTTGAGCGGTCAGGGCTATCCTGAGAAAGGCGTTCCGGTCGACGTGCAAGCGCAACGCGCTGCGGCCGACACCAAGAACGAGCTCTATCAGCTCGAACAATTCCGCCTGACGACCAACTGGCAAGGCCAGGGCTTGCCTGCCACGGGCGTGCCGATTGCGCTCAGCTCCTCCAATCTGCAGGCGAATCTTCAGCAACAAACGTTGGAGATCCCGGATCTCGACCTGCAAGTGGCCGGCGCACACCTGAGCGGGCGCCTCAGCGGCGAGGACATTCTGGATGCGCCGAAGATTCAGGGACCGCTGAAGCTCGAACCGCTCTCGCCGCGCGAATGGCTGCCGAAACTCGGCATCAGTGTGCCGACAACGCGCGATGCCGAAGTGCTGAAGAGCTTGAGCTTCTCTGGAAACGCCGCAGTGACCAAGACGTCGGCGGAGGTGCATGACATTTTGCTCAAGCTCGACGACACGACGGCGAAAGGATCGCTGGGCATCGCTGACTTCGATGCAAAAGCATTGCGGTTCGATCTCAACATCGATCGCGTGAATGCGGATCGATATCTCCCGCCGCCGCAGGTAGACGCATCCAAGAAAGCAGATGAGGCACCCACGCCGATTCCGGTGGAGGCGCTGCGAACGCTGAATGCGCGCGGCCAACTCGTGGTTCAACAAGCAATCTTCGCAGGCATGACATTCACCAACTTGCGCCTCGGCGTCGCTGCCCGCGACGGCAAGGTGCGCTTCAATCCGTCCGAAGCGTCGATGTACGGCGGGCAGTATCACGGCGACATCGGCATCGATGCGACCGGTGCGGCAGCGCGTGTGAGCTTGAACGAGCACGTCAATGGCGTGGATTTCGCGCCCCTGTTCAAGGATCTGTTTAAGACCAATCGCGTCGCCGGCAAGGGCACTGCCAATGTCGTCGTCAACGGCACCGGACGCACGACGGATGAAGTGCTGAAGACCATGGCGGGCACGGTCGACTTCAAAGTCTTGGATGGCGCCCTGGAAGGCGCCGACTTGTGGTACGAAATTCGGCGCGCGCGCGCGTTGCTGCGTCAACAAGCGATCCCGGAACGCAGCGGTCCTGCGCGGACGCCATTCAGTGCGCTGACGGCCTCAGGCACGATGCAGAACGGCGTGCTCACGACGAAGGATCTAAACGTGGCCATGCAGTATTTAAAGGTGACGGGCGAGGGCGATGTGAACGTGCCCGCGAGTACCTTGGACTACAAATTGGTGGCGACGGTATTGAAGATTCCACGCGAGGGTGCGGACGCCGATGCGCAAGAACTCGTCGATGCGCAGATTCCGGTGCGCGTGACCGGAAGCTTAAGCGATCCGAAAGTGCGTCCGGATGTGGAAGGCTATCTGAAGGGCCAGGTCAAAAAGCGCGTTGAACAAGAGCGCGAGAAAGTGGAACAAAAGGTGAAGGACAAGTTGGGCGACAAATTGAAAGATCTGCTGGGGCGTTGAATCTTATCGTGCGTAGCGTGTTCATCCTGCTCGGCCTATTGGGATTGACTTGCAGTGCGAATGCCGCGCACGCCTTCAATGTAGAGCACCGCTCCGTAGAGTTCGCCGAGCGTCACTATCGATTCGAACTGGTTGTGACGTTGGACGCACCGGCCGACCGCGTCGAGGCCGTGCTGCGCGACTATGAACATTACCCGCAACTGGACGAGCGCATCCTAGAGGCCAAGGTTTTGGAACGGCCCGAGCCGGATCTCGCCATTTTGCAAACGACTTTACGGGCGTGCTTCGGGCCCTTCTGCCGCAATGTGCATCGAATCGAGCGCGTGACGGAGTCACATATGGGTCTGGTGGCCATCAGCGATCCTGAGCGCAGTGACGTCAAGTTCGGCGCGTCCTACACTGCGCTTTCGCCGCTCGAAGATGGCCGCTCGCGGGTGTCGTATCGAACCGATATCGTGCCGGACTTTTGGGTACCGTCGTTGGTCGGCCGCCGCTTCATGCTCAAAACCCTAGAAGACGCGACCACCACCTTGTTTCGCAATGTCGAACGCAAAGCTCAAGCTTCCGATGGCAGTTAGTCCCACGCAGGATGTTGCGACGCCCCTGTTGAGTTGGTTCGATCGTAGCGGACGCAAGCATCTGCCGTGGCAGCAGTCGCGCACGCCTTATCGCGTTTGGATCTCCGAGATCATGCTGCAGCAAACGCAAGTGGCCACGGTGATTCCGTACTACGAGCGTTTCATGGCGCGCTTTCCCACGGTGGGCGCGCTGGCCTCAGCGCAACTGGATGAGGTGCTGCATCTTTGGACGGGTCTGGGTTACTACGCGCGTGCTCGAAATTTGCATCGGGCTGCGCAATACATCGTTGAGCAGCATGCTGGCGAATTTCCGCTGGCGTTCGATCAGGTGCAGGCCTTGCCTGGGATCGGCCGCTCGACTGCCGGTGCCATCCTTGCGCTCTCGAGCGATCAGCGTCATCCGATTCTGGATGGCAACGTGAAGCGTGTGCTCACGCGGTACTTCGGCATCGAAGGCTTCCCAGGCTCAAAGCCCATCGAAACTCGCTTATGGCAGCTCGCGGATGCAGCGACGCCTCGCGAGCGGGTGGCCGATTACACGCAAGCCATCATGGATCTCGGCGCGACGCTGTGTGTGCGCTCGCGGCCTGATTGCGATCAGTGTCCCTTGGAAAACCGCTGCGTTGCTCGTGCTGAAAATCGTCAGCATGAGCTGCCCACACCGCGTCCCAAACGCATTCGGCCGCATCGAGAGGCTTACGTTGTGATCATGCAGCGTGCCGATCGCGCCGTTTTGTTGGAAAAGCGGCCGGCCACTGGCATCTGGGGCGGGCTTTGGACCTTTCCGCAATTCGAGACGCGGGAATCCGCGTCAGTATGGTTTGCTACCCACGCGCGCAGCGGCGCTGAATCGCTCAGCGAACAGTGGGAAGAGTTCCCGCCGTATTCGCACGCATTCACGCACTTCGATCTGACGCTGCGACCGCTCAGAGTGCATCACGAGCCGGATGAGGTGCACGATGCGGATCGATACGTTTGGTTTCACCCGCAACGTCCTGCGGCGATCGGTCTTGCGAAACCCGCGGTGGATCTGATTGCAGTGTGTTTCGATGGCCCAACACAGGCGGCACTCTTTCGCCAAGTAGATGAGGTTACGACCTGACGATGAATATCGAGATCCGTTCCGAGGCACTGGATGAGCCTGTCGTGCGATCGCTCGTGCTTGCACTCAATGCTGAGTTGGCCCAGCGTTATCCGGAAGAAGGGGCCAATCACTTTCGCTTAGATCCGGAAGAAGTCGGTCCCGGCCGTGGCGCATTCCTAGTCGCGTACGTCGACGGGAAACCTGTGGGCTGCGGCGCGGTGCGTATCAACGAACCCGGCGTCGGCGAAATCAAACGCATGTTCGTGATTCCCGAATTTCGTGGCCGCGGCGTTGCCGGTGCTGTGCTGAGCGCATTGCAGGATCATGCCCGCGATCTCGGCGCGCACAAGTTGGTGCTCGAAACCGGATCGCGTCAGCCCGAAGCCGTCGCGCTCTATCGCCGCGCGGGATTCATCGAGATTCCCCGCTTCGGCGAGTATGTGGATTCGCCGTTGAGTTTGTGTATGGGGAAAGAGTTGTGAAGAACCGATCGCAAAACCAACGTGGCGCCCAGTCGGCTCGCGCCGGTGACCATTTTCGAAAACGCCGCAAGTACGTCCTTGTAGTCTCCGGCAAAAACGTCCCTGTTTTTGACGGTTTCGAAAATGGTCCCCGACGCAAGCCAACGATGGCGTAGTGCCATCAATCGACCTGCAGCGCCCATGAGGCTTTGCGATCGGTTCTTTGGGAGGAGGGAGTGTGCGTGGAGGGGGCGTTTCGATGATGGTGATGAGGTGACGCGATAAGAGTGACGGGTCACCAGTCACAGGTCACGGGCAAGAGTCTGAGCGGGTTGCTGATGAGTGCGACCGATAACGCGCAGCCTGCTCACCAACCTATATGTGCTCTTTGTGTTACGTCCGACTTCGGTCCGGAGAAGCTGATGAGTAGAACAGTGCAATGCGTGGTGCTCGGCACCGAAGCCGAAGGGATGGACCGTCCGCCCTATCCTGGCGAATTGGGTCAGCGCATTTACGAGAACGTGTCGAAGGAAGGCTGGCAGCGTTGGGTGCGCCATCAGACGATGTTGCTCAACGAATATCGTCTCACGCCGATCGACCCCAAGGCCCGCAAATTCTTGGTCGCCGAAATGGAAAAATTCTTCTTCGGCGGCGGGTCGGATAAGCCGAAGGAGTATGTGCCGGAAGCATAGTCACGGGTTATCGGTCACGAGTCACCGGTCAAAACGGAGAAGGTTGGCGGTACCTGTTCGTTCTCACTCTTGCCCTTGACTTGTGACCCGTGACTTGTGACGTCAGCTACGCGCTCTTCAACCCCGCCTCACCCAACCCCACTTCTGCATGGAGTCCCGCACAGACGCGGTCGAACTCGGCGCGAAGCTTTTGTAGATCGACCTCCCAGTCGCTGGATTGGCCCGCCTTGGCCCGCGATTCGATATCGAGCGCGAGGGCCGTGAGACCCTGAATGTGCAAGTTGGCGCAGGCGCCTTTGAGCTTGTGCGCGGCACGGCTCAGCGCTTCGAGCGAGTGGCTGGCGATCGCGGCCTGCATTTCGCGGTAACTTTCTTCGCCGCTCGCGACGAAAGCGGTTACGAGTTCCGCTGCGAACTCGAGGTCGTCGCCGGCAATTTCCTGCAGCCGAGCGCGAACCGACACGTCGGCGCTGTTCGGCAACGCTGGGTTGGCGGGGGGTACATCGCGTGATCCGGTGTGACTCATAAAGCGATCCAGTACGTCTTGTAGACGCGAAATATCTAAAGGTTTGCTCAAGTAATCGTCCATTCCGGCTTCGAGGCAGCGTTCAAGCGTTCCCATCATTGCGTTCGCGGTGAGCGCGACGATGGGAGTGCGTTTACCCGTGCCTTCGATACTGCGGATGCGCCGCGTGGCTTCAAGGCCATCCATTACCGGCATTTGCATGTCCATCAGAATGAAGCCGAAGTCGCTGCGTTGATACGCATTCACGGCTTGGGCGCCATCGCTGACGACTTCGACGTCGCATCCCAAGCGTTCCAGGAAACGTCGCGCCACACGTTGATTGATCGGATTGTCTTCGACGAGCAGAACGCGCCCTGAGTACCTGCGCTTCGGCTCATTCGCGATCAACGTGCCGCGCGTGATGAGCGGCTGACTGTGCATGTGCCATTCTTCCGCCTCGCGCGCGAGCGCGCGGTTCAAACAATCGAGCAGCTCGCGCGTGCGCACCGGCTTGGTGAGATAGGCAGAGAAGCCGATGTCGGCGAACCGTTGCATGTCGCCGGAACGATCCAGCGAGGTGAGAAGGATCAATCGAGCGGGGGCGATGTCGCGCGCATGGACGATGTGCTCGCCCAACATCGCGCCATCCATGTCCGGCATTTGATAGTCGAGCACGACAACATCGAAGGGACGCTCGCCGGCATTGCGCAGGCATTCGAGTGCCTCGGCACCGCTCGATGCCGTGTCGACGCGATAGCCGGCATGCAGCATCTGACTCGACAACACGCGGCGATTGGTTTCGTTGTCATCGACCAGCAGAACGCGGCGATCGGTGCTCACGGTCGGTACGGGCGTCCGTTCATCGGTGGCGAATGCAGATTCCATCGGCAACGTGAACCAAAAGCTCGAACCCTTGCCCAGTTCGCTTTGCGCGCCCACTTGTCCGCCCATCATTTCCACCAAGCGGCGGACGATCGACAAGCCCAATCCTGTGCCGCCGAATTTGCGGGTGGTCGATGAGTCTGCTTGCGTGAACGGTTGGAATAGTTTTTCGAGTGCTTCCTTTTCGATCCCGATGCCCGTATCGCGTACTTCGAAGTGCACGAGCGAGCGGCCGTTCTGGCAGCCGAGCGCACAAACTTCGATGATGACCTCGCCTTGTTGCGTGAACTTGATCGCGTTGCCGACCAAGTTGATCAAGCATTGCCGGATGCGCTGCGGATCACCGAGGGCACGCTCGGGCACTTCGGGTCGCACATTGATGATCAGCTCCAGGCTCTTGGCGGCCGCTTGGAATGCCATGATCGAGCCCACGTCATCGACGTTGGTGCGCAAATCCAGTTCGATATTCTCGATGTCGAGCTTGCCGGCTTCGATTTTCGAGAAATCCAAAATGTCGTTGAGAATCGTCAGCAGCGAGTCGGCGCTCGCGCGAATGGTTTCAGCGTAGTCGCGCTGCACTCGATCCAAGCCGGTGTCCAACAACAATCCGGTCATGCCGATGATGCCGTTCATCGGCGTACGAATCTCGTGGCTCATGGTCGCAAGGAAGGTGCTCTTCGAGCGGCTCGCCGCTTCGGCCTCTTCGGTGGCGCGAACCAGTGCTTCGCGCGCGGCGCGTTCTGCCGTGATGTCGTGAATCGAGCCAGCTAACCACACGGGTCGCTGCTCGGCATCGCGTTGTGCCGCGGCTCGCGAGCGCACCCATAGCCATTCGCCACTCTTGCACTGCAGGCGATATTCGATGTCGAACGGCGTGCCGTTGCGCAGGTGATCGCCCATCGCTTTCGCGAGGCGTCCTGTGTCTTCGGGATGCGTGAGACTTTCGACGCCGCTATCCGGCGGATCCGTTTGCGAGTACCCAAGCATTTGCAGGAATCGCGGCGAATGCCACATTTCGCCGGTGCGCAGGTTGAATTCGAACAGCGCATCTTGCGTGCCGCTGACTGCGCGCTGGAAGCGCTCCTGAGCCTCTTGCAGTTCGCATGCTTGCCGTGCGATTTCGAGTTTGGCTTGCTCTTCGTGGGTGACGTCCCAGTCGATCGCGAGCAGGCTCTGCGCTTTGCGCTCGGCATCTCGCAGCACGCGTCCGTAGAACTGAATGTGCGCGATGCCTCCGTGGGGCAGTATTGCTCGGTAGCGATGCGAGAACACGTCGCTCGTGGCTTTGCGCGAAAGTGCATGGCGAACCGCTCTGACCCACACCTCGCGGTCGTCAGGATGAACACAGCGCTGCAGATAATCCCGGCTGGTAAGCGATGTCTCGCGGATTCGCGCGATAGACGGACTGTCCGCGTCGATACGAATGATGTCTGTGCCGATGTCCCATTCGTAAACGGAGATACCCGCCGACTCGTTGGCCATTCGCATGCGCTCTAGCACGCGGTGAGTTTCGCCTTCCGCCGCTTCGGCACGTGACAAGGCAGCGCGCAATTCTGAGGTTTCATGTCGGGAGCGGACCGCTTCAGCGAGTGCGAGCGCTTCGTTGCGAGATTTGCGCATGCTGGCGCTGCCGAAGAAGCCGGTCACGAACAGCGCGAATAGCGTGAGCGCGTGATGTTCGAGACCCTGCCACCAATGCTCGCTATAGGGCGCGACGATCGGGCTGGCAAAGAGCAACGCCGCACTGAACGCAGCGACGGCCGTTGCGTGCCAATGGCGATTGGACGACAACGCCAGCATCACGGCGAACACGTAACCGATGCCGATCACCGAGTCGTAGATGTCACAAAGGTCGAGTGCGAAGACGACGGCACACAACGCCAGCAGCCAGGGCAGTAGGTTGTGCTTGCCGTGAAATGAATCGCTCTGCAGTCCGCTTTGAATCACCTCGCGACGTTGCTCTTGGGGCAACGCGATGACGCTGCGGAGAAAGAAGCGCAAGCTGAAGGCACCCAACATGAGCAACGCGATCGCGATGTAGCCAATCGCGCTGGCGGATAAGTACGACTGACCGAAGAAGCGCCCGACAATCGCACTGTCGCGCTCCAACGGCAGCTCGAGCATCAGTAGTCCATCGCCGCGATCCGCAACGGCATACAGCAACGTCGGCTGCCCGGCGAGGCTTTGGAACTCGGTGTATGGGTTTTGCGAGTCGGTTTGCAGATGCGACACCGCACGAGGGATGAAGCCTCGAGGTGCGGTATCCATCGGCGGATGCGTCAGCGCATGCGCTAA
Source organism: Pseudomonadota bacterium (assembly GCA_023391335.1). Taxonomy (GTDB): domain Bacteria; phylum Pseudomonadota; class Gammaproteobacteria; order Steroidobacterales; family Steroidobacteraceae; genus Steroidobacter. Next base: position 13,474 of record JAEWBG010000044.1, read on the forward strand.
GTGACGCGATGCGAACGCAGGCGAGCGGTAGTCGCGCAGATGATCGTCGTCGTTCTGGCTCAGAAGCGTTTGCGCAATGGTTTGCGCTTTGCTGATCGCAATATCGGCGCCGACCTTCTGCGACATCACTTGCTTCTGCTGCAACTGCGGAGCGCCGAACAATGCAATGACGAGCACGAGCATCAAGATCGCAACGATCGACGCTTGCCCCGCGAGCACTGCCAAAACGCTTTTCGGATTCATCAAGTCCTCTTCGAACGCGAGTCAGCCCGGCTGGGGCGAGCAGCGCCCGCAAGGCATGACCGAAGCGCAACGACATCATTTCGCTGCAGTTTCGGGCAAGGAGCCCTTACGCAACCGCAGCGGAATCAGGGACCGTCTGAGAGGGGAAGCTGAGTCGGCAGACGAAGGTGTGAACGCGATCACACCGAACGCGATTACGCGCGCCGTGCGATCTCTGTAGAGGACAAGCCGCCGCGCAAAACGCTAGCCTGAAAGCCGCGCTCGGAGAGGATGTAGGCACAGGCGGAAGAGCGGCGGCCGGTGTCGCAGCACACGACGTAGTGCACATTGCGATCGAGCGACTTCATCTTCAGGCGCAGCGAATACAGCGGGATGTTGATCGCACCTTCGGGATGGTATTGATCGAACTCGGAGGGCAGTCGCACGTCGAGCCATTTGCCGCCGCCTGCGACGATGCGGCGTGCTTCCGGATATTCGACTCGGCTCAAAAAAGGCTCATGCAGCAGTTCGCGGAAGTCGTCTTTGCTCAGCCGCATCAATTGGCCATCGGTGAGCATCGTGACGCTGGCATTGCGCTTGGCATCGGAGATCAACGCTTCTTCGCCGAACGTATCGCCCATCTGCAATTCCGCGAGCTTCACGCCTTCTTTATTCAGCGGTGTCTCGCGCGCAACCACGCACTTGCCTTTGACGACCACGTAGAAGAAATCGCCGGGGTCGCCTTGTTTGATGACCACCTCGCCCGCGCGATAGTCCTTGCGCTGCAGGCGCATGAAGATCGCCTGGATGTTGGCGGGCGGTACCTTGTGGAACGCTTTGGTTTGCAGCAGTGCGGTCATCCAATCGCTGCTGTCGTCGGATTCGCTGTCGTCGGCACTGCGTAATTCTGAAACTTGATAGGCGCCGGTTTGATCGAGCGTGACCATCACATCGAGAAATTCGCTGTCGATGTGCAAGTACTCGGCTCGTTCCGAGACCACCACCGCTGAATACGGGCGCGGCAAGGTGTGGGCGAGTGGATTTTTGGCTTTCGGCGATCCGCCCATGATCCTCGCTTTCACTTCGCCTTCCTGCATCAATTCGACGGCGCCGCTGAGCAAGTAGTAGGTGTGCGGTTCTTCGTCTTCTTCGCGAAAGAGCACGCGGCCTTTCGGCGCTTGAATGCGAGAAGTCTTACGCGCGAGCGCAATGAGGTTCTCCGCCTTCATTCCATCGAGCGGGGAGAATCTCCTGAGCATCGCAATGTCCGAGGCGTTGCCGGAAAGTTCCATGGATTCAATGCATAGGGTGGGCAGGCGGTAAGTATAGTCAGCGCGCGCACATAAACCGTGATCCGATTTCACAAAGCGCCGCTGCGAGCATCCACTATGTTCCTACAGTGAGCAACCGGTGGCAGCGCGCGTTGCGCTTCTGTGACTTGTCGCACAGCGAGCGCCGCTGCGGGTTCACTTCGGGCTGCAAATTCGAAGGGGCAGAGTCTGTGGCAAATCCGTACACTTTGCCGCCCTTGCACATTCGCCTCGATTCATGCCGCTGATTGCCCTTTGCGCCGTGTTGCTTGCGGCGGCCACTCATGCAACGTGGAATCTCCACGCCAAACGCGCGGCAGGGTCGCGGCACTTCGTGCTGCTGTATTCGATCGGCTCGGTAGTGCTGTATACGCCGATCGTCGCGTGGATCCTCTGCACCACGCAGTTCCATTTCACCGCGCATCACTGGGTCGCATTGGTTGCGACTGGAGTGCTGCACCTGGGCTACTCGTTGGTGCTGCAGGCAGGCTATCGAGTCTCGGACTTGTCGCTCGTCTATCCGCTCGCGAGAGGATCGGGACCCTTACTCTCCTTTTTTGCCGCCGTCGTGCTCTTGGACGAACCGATTTCCTTCACTTCCGTCTTGGGCGTGATATTGGTCGTCGCTGGGATTCTGCTGGTCTCGGGCCTTACGCAAGCGGCGCACAAAGCGCCGCGTGCGGGAATCGCGTTGGGACTCGTGACAGGGTGCTTCATCGCTGCGTACACCTTGAACGATGGCTGGGCGGTGAAAGTCCTCGCCATCTCGCCGTTCATCATCGACTACACGGGAAACGTGTTCCGGATGGTGGTGCTTGCTCCGAGCGCTTGGATGGATCGTGAGCGAGTGCGGCACGAGATTCGTCAATACGCTCGGCCGGCATGGGTGGTGAGTGTGCTTGGACCGCTGGCGTACATCCTCGTCCTGTACGCAATGCGAGTCGCGCCGATCAGTCACGTCGCACCCGCCCGTGAGCTCGCGACCCTGATCGGCACGTACTTCGGAGCCCGGTTGCTGCGCGAACGCGCGCCCTCGTCTCGCCTCGTCGGTGCACTGTGCATCGTCGCGGGTGTGGTCGCACTGGCCATTACCGGTTCTTAATCGCCCGGCGACCCCGCGCGGTCGCGACCTACGGATCCCGAGTCGAGCTTAATGCGTTGGGACTACGGGAAAGCTCTTAGCGCTCTTGTCATGTTCCTGCGATGAAATCAGCTTGTTCTTCACCGACAGCGGGGGACGTTATGAACACGATCGAACCTCAAGAGGGCGCGTGGTACACCTACGAAGGCCGGCAACAGCCCTTCCAAGTCATCAATGTGGATAGCTCGGAGCGTGTCGTGTATTTCCAGGACATGCTGGGCGACATCGACGAGCTGGATTTCGGCGAGTGGTATTCGATGGAGATGAAGCTGATCCCGCCGCCGGAGACCTGGGAACTGGATGAGGACTACGAGGAAGAGGTGCGCGACTATCGCGATCGTACGGAGCAGCGGTCGCAGGTGCAGCACTCCAACACGAAGTAGTTCAAACGGTGATTTCGATCCGGTTCCCGTCTGGATCCAGCACGACGCTTTCGTAGTAGCCATCGCCCGTGCGACGCGGGCCATCGGTGCAGCGCACACCGTCTGCGATCATGCGCTGCGTCAGCTCATCGACCCTGTCTTCCGATCCAACCGACATCGCGATGTGAGCGTAACCAATCGATTGCGCTTCTGTAGTCCGATCGGCGATGTCGGGCCGCTGCATGAGTTCTAATCGCACAGCGCCCTCGAACGACAAGAAGTACGACTCGAACTGCTTGCGAGGATTGTGGTACTTGGCGTTCGCAACGGCCCCGAAGTACGTCTCGTAGAACGCTCGCGTGCGTTCGATATTGCTGCACCAAACGGCGAGATGATGGATACGCACGGAGGTCCTCAGACGCTTTGCCTAGTTGAGCTGCTCCCACCACCTGTCCGCGCGCGGGATGTAGTAGTGATCGGGATTCAACGACGCGACCACGTGACTTGATCGGCCCACGATTTCATCGCGAGGCACGAAGCCGATGTAGCCGCGCTCATCGGAACGAGAGTCGGCGCTGTTGTCGCGATTGTCCCCCAGCATCAAAAAGCTGTTCTCTGGAACCGTGAGGGGCCCAAACGAACGGTGCGGATTGAATCGGTATGGCTCAAGTCGCACGCGATGTTTCATCGTACCCAAAGTTTCGGTGGCCACGACATAGTCGCCGTGGTCCTCGATGTCGGTGTACGTAGCGGGGATACCATTCACGATGAGTTTGTTGTCCTGCAGCTGGACCACATCGCCCGGCAGCCCGATGGCGCGCTTCACCAGGCGCTTGTCGGCGGCTTTGGAGTCGAAGATCACCACATCGCCGCGGTGAGGATCATCCAGTCGGCGCAGTGAAATATGAGTCAACGGAACGCGGATGTCGTACGCGAGCTTGTTCACGTAGATGCGGTCGCCTTCGATGATGGTCGGTCGCATCGAGCCGCTCGGCACGTCATTCCAATCGGCGATTGCAGATCGGAACATGATCATCAGCAACAGGAACAGCAAAAATCCCTTGTTCTCGTGAAACAGCTTCGATGCCTTCACACGGCTCTCCAATGAACGAACTTCCGCGGGCGAACCGCCCGCGAGCGCTATTGTTTCGGTGTCGTGGCAGAAGTCCAGTTAATCACGTGATAGGTAGCTGGGCCGTCGCCCACATTGCGAATCGAATGCAGCTGATTCGACGCGTTGAAAATGACCGAGCCCGGGCCCACGCGCTCATATTTGCCGTTCACCAGCGCTTCCAAGGTGCCCTCTTTGATGATCACGAGTTCTTCGTTCGGATGCTTATGCGGAGCGTGAGAGCTGATGCCAGGCTTCAGCGTCGTCACATGTAGCTCGAGTTCGTTGAGGGTGGCGGTGGGAGCTCGAAAGAAGCTGCGAAGCTGACCCACGTCCGTGTCTTTGGCGGCAATCGCATTCCATTCAAACGCTCGCGAGCCCATGAGTGCACTTTCCGAATGTGCAAATTGCAATGCCGCCGAGGTCGCGGCAACCGAAACGACGGCAACGATCAGATCTCGACGGCGAATCATGGGGTCTCCTGCATGAAGCGAGTGGAGCCAGAAGCCGCACTCTACCGTTGGCAGTCTGAACGGCGATAGTGGCAGAGCTGCAAAGTATCGATAACTTCGAGCAGACGTTCCGCCAATTTGGATTCCGTGGGCTGTTGGCTCTGATCGGGCGCCGGTAGCAGCGGGCCAGTTCGAATGCCGCAAATTAGCGGCCGTTTGGGCTCGCCACAGCGAGCCTTGGATACTATGATTCGGTGCATCAGCCATTTATCTGCAAACAGCGTTGCCCATGCAAAAGGTACGGTGAGCGGTGGTCGATCGGCCCCGCGTTGAAGTCACACAGGAAGTGCTCCAGTTTCTGACGGACTACATCGATACGGTTCCGCAATTGGAAGCGCTACTGCTTGCTTGGGAGAACCCAGGTACAACGTGGACCGAATCGGAAATTGCGGCACGGATCTATGTTAGGCCCGAAACCGCGGCCGAAATTCTGCGAACCTTGGTTCGTCGTGGTTTTGTGAAGGCGCAGGAAGGCGGCGGGTTTCGCTACGAAAGTCAGTGGGACAAACGCGACACAATGGCGACCGTCGCCAATGCCTATCGCCAAAATCTCATTCCTGTCTCCACCTTCATCCACTCCAAGGCATCCAGCTCGGTGCGCGAGTTCGCGCGCGCCTTTGAATTCAAGCGAGATCGCTGATGATGGACGCACTCGCCAACATCGTGGGCACGTTTGTCGTGGGCTTGAGCGCAGTGTTGCTGCTTCGTGCCTACGCGTCGGTGCGTAAACGCTTGCTATTGTGGAGCGGACTCTGCTTCGCTGGCCTCACGTTGGCGAACGCCTTGCTGATTGTCGATCTGCAGGTCCTACCAGATCAGGTCGATTTGTATTCCTGGCGGCTGGGCGTGGCTGCGGTCTCGATGCTGCTGTTGATCTACGGCCTCATTTTCGAAAGCGAATAGCCATGCTCAACGGATTTCTCCTGGGAACGATCGTCACATCCTCATTGATTGCGGGTGCATTCTTCATCAAGTTCTGGCGCCAAACACGCGATACCTTGTTCTTGGCGTTCGGAGCATCCTTCATTGTCGAAGGACTCAATCGCTCGATGATCCTGCTCGTCGACGAACCGAATCTCGGACATCCGTTGATCTATTTGGTCCGGCTGCTTTCTTACCTGATGATTTTGATCGCGATCATCAATAAGAATCGCGCACCCCGCTAAGCACTCAACACGCAAGCATTTGCGAGGCACATCGCCCGAGGGCTGACTACTGCGCGGAACCGGCGTGCAGCAAGATCACGCTGAACAGCGCATTCTCATCCGTCCATACGTGCGCGACTTGCAAATTGGCACTGGCTGCAAGCTCGCTGAAACTCTCCAAGGTGTATTTGTGGCAGCACTCGGTTCGTATGTGTTCACCGCGCGCGAACTCGATGCGCTGACCGGCAACCTGCACGCTTTGATGATGACGGCTCACGAGATGCATTTCGATCCGGCTGCTGTCTTCCTTCCACACCGCTTGATGCTGGAATGCGTTCACATCGAAGTTCGCCGGTAATTCGCGATTGAGGTGACGCAGAGCGTTCAGATTGAATTGCGCGGTGACGCCTGCGGCATCGTCATAGGCGCGCTCCAGGATCTGCGGGTCCTTGTTCAGATCGATGCCGATCAGTACCCAGCCGTTGCGCGCGATCGCTGTCATGGATTTTAGTAGCGCTTCGGCGGACTCCTTCTCGAAGTTTCCCAACGTGGATCCTGGGAAGTAGACCACGCGCTTGCGAGCTGCGGCGATTTGATGCGGAAGCTCGAAGTGCTGCGTGAAGTCAGCGCAAACCGGCACGATGCGCAGCGACGGATAGTCCCGTGCTAAGGCGCCCGCCGCGTCCAGTAATTGCTCGCGCGAGATGTCGACGGGAACGTATGCGATGGGATCTTCGAGTTGATCAATCAATAGGCGTGTCTTTAGGCTCGATCCACTGCCCAGCTCGATGATCGCCGCTTGCGGACCGATGCGCTCCGCCATTTCTCTCGCGTGCTCGCGCATGATGCCGAGCTCCGTGCGCGTGAGATAGTACTCAGGCAATTCGCAGATCTTCTCGAAGAGATTGGATCCAGCTTCGTCATAAAACCAGACGGGCGACAGTTGTTTGGGAGTCTTACGCAATCCTTCGAGTACCTCGCCGGTCATGCGCGAGGGAGGAGCCACTGCTACGTTCGGATGCTTTGCCATCGATCTTCCTTTAGGAATTGCGAGCGAGCCTGATGCCGGTGAATTGCCAGCGCGCGTGCGGGTAGAAGAAATTGCGATACGTGGCGCGAATGTGGTCGACCGGTGTGACGCATGATCCGCCGCGGAGAACCATCTGGTTGCACATGAATTTGCCGTTGTACTCGCCGAGCGCGCCGCTCGGCGGTGCATAGCCGGGATAAGCATAGTAGGGCGACGCAGTCCACTCCCACGTATCGCCGAACAGTTGCTTCAATCCCGTGCCCGCCTCGCTGGGCAGGGGGTGCAACGCGCCGCTCGCAACGAAATTACCCGCGGTGGATGACACGCTCGTTGCAGCGACTTCCCATTCGGCTTCTGTCGGCAATCGCGCATCTGCCCAGCGCGCAAATGCATCCGCTTCATAAAAGCTCAAGTGGGTTACAGGCGAGGCTGGATGGAGCGGCTGCATTCCGTTGAGCGTGAACTCCGCATCGAGATCGTCCGACCAGTACAAGGGATGTCGCCAACGTTCCGCAGCGACCATCGCCCATCCATCCGACATCCATAGCTGAGGCCGGCGGTAGCCGCCCTCCCGAATGAATTCCATGTACTCGCCATTGGAGATGAGACGATCAGCGAGGGCGAACGGCTCCAGCCATTGCCGATGCCGCGGCGTTTCATTGTCGAAGCAGAAGCGCTTGCCCGTCGCGCCGATCTCCTTGAGTCCTCCATCGAATGCAATGAACCGCAGCGGAGCAATGTGGCTTGATGTTTGCGACTGCGCGTGCGCATTTCGGTAGGCGGGCTTCAACGGATTCGCTGCAAACAGGTGCTTCAAATCCGTCAGCATCAATTCTTGGTGCTGTTGTTCGTGGTGCAGACCTAGGGTCGCGATCTCACAGCAGGGATCGTCGGCGTCGCGTCCGTCCAGAAGCTCGTGCATGTGACGATCGACGTACGCGCGATATTCGAACACTTCAGCAACGGTCGGGCGTGTAAGCAGCCCGCGTTCCGCGCGCGGGTGCATGGAGCCCACTGTTTGGTAATAGGAATTGAAGAGGTACTCGTACTCCGCGCGAAAAGGCTGATAGCGGCGCTGGTGCGGTTTGAGTAGGAATTGCTCGAAGAACCAAGTCGTGTGCGCCAGATGCCATTTGACCGGGCTCGCATCCGGCATGCTCTGCGCGACGAAATCTTCCGTCTCAAGTCCGGTGCAGAGTGCCTGCGTTGCCGCGCGCACGCGCCGATAGGCGGTGGCCGTATCTTCATACGCGCGCGCCGTCAGTCTCAGCGTTTCAGAAGCTGCGACCATGGGCACTCCTATATATGGGTTCAGGTGTCGAGAGCGTCAAACCAAACGTCCTCGCTGGGAAAAAGTTGCAGGCGGGTTGCCTGGTCACATATTCAGTCTGAGCATGATCCGAGCGGTTTCAACGACTTAGCCGGCCCGCGTAGGGCTGGATTGGAGTCTCACACCTGAAGTTGACGTTGCGCGTCATTGTTGGGGGTGCCTGCCGGTCCGAGAGCGCTGCATTTTTCTTGACGACCCCCACGCTCGCCGATTTAATACGCGCCCCGCGTCGGCCGTTCTGGCCGGGCATGTTGCTGGTGGGCTCCCCTTCAGCACAAACGTGGCCAGGTAGCTCAGTTGGTAGAGCAGCGGACTGAAAATCCGCGTGTCGATGGTTCGATTCCGTCCCTGGCCACCATCTCTCTTCAACAGGGGACCTCCCAGCTTTGTTTGTCCTGCGCGGCTGAATTTCGCGTCGCGGCCGGTTGTGCGGGTGCATGTCCCCTGTTGAAGAGAGATGTGGGCCAGGGGATGGCGGCGTCGAACCATTCCATGGTTCGGCCGCTCGAACACGTTCCACTCAATTCATCGCTACTCGCCGGCGGATTCCACAAGCGAATCCGCGTTCGGTCGGACGACGACATGTTAAATGTCGTCGCGAGAGGCACCGACCGAACCCATCCCTGGCCATCGGTGACGCTGAAGACAGCGTCGAATGTTTGATCGTGACCCACGGATACGAAGCGTTCCATGGGTTCACCCCACTCATAACATCTCCTAACGTGCGATGCCGCTCATTACTGGCCTGCCGATTCGCAAGCGAATCGGCGTTCGCGCGGTTCGAAGACAAGCAATTGTCTTCGAAAAGGCATCCACGCTCACCCATCCCTGGCCACGAATGTGTCGCTGCAGACAGCGACGAGCATTTGATGGGGACTGTCCTCAGCGCTTCCTCAAGCGTTGTTTCTAGCTGCGAGATCACATCTGTATTACCCGTCTCGGGACTGTCCCCGTTTGAGAAATGCGGGGCAGGGATCGCGGCTTCGAACCATTCCATGGTTCGGGCACTCGAACACACTTCGCTGAGTTCATCGCTACCCGCCTGCCGATTCGACCAAGCGAATCGGCGTTCGCGTGGTTCGCGCTCTTATCGGGTGGATGAACACATAAAACTGTGGTGTTGATTGAAAGAGCTATGGCACGCGTTCATAAAAAGCACTCGTTCATGGTTTGTGAACATGCCATAAACTTGAACAGCAACACGGTTTTGTTCATAATTCGATTGTGTTCAAGCTAAGTGAACACAATACAAACATGAACACCGCCGAAACTAACTTGCTGAAAGCTGCCGCAGACCACCTTAGGGCGCGAAATCTAGGTGTCGCGATCCGGAACGCGCGCCCACAGGAGCAAATTGACGCTTGGTTTCGCGTTACTAAGAACAACAAACACGTTGATTACGCCGTTGAGGTGAAGGGAAACGTGACCCCTCAAACGCTGGGGGCGGTCGTTGTTCAACTCAAACATCGGGGACAACTTGCGAAGAAGCCTCCGCTACTTGTCACTACCTACATTACTCAGCCGGTCGCAGATCGCTTGACTGCAGCGAATCTGCAGTTTGCAGACGCAGCCGGCAATGCATACCTCGACGCGCCAGGCATGTTTGTACTGATCACGGGGCGGAAGCCTGCTAAGGACAGGGCCATGATCGCCCAGCGGCATGGTGGAATCTTCACCAAGGCGGGATTGAAGACCCTATTCGCGTTGATCTGCAACCCTCACCTCGCAACCGCAACATATAGGGACGTTGCGGCGGCAGCAGGCGTGGCATTGGGTGGGATTCCCCCTGTGATGGCTGGACTGCAGCAAGCGGGGCATATCTACATCATGGGCGACAAGCGGCGGCTCATTGCAACAAGACGACTTCTCGATGAGTGGGCTCTCGCCTATGCGAGAACCCTACGTCCCAAACAATTGCTACGAACGTTAGTCACTCCAGTATTTGGAACCTGGCGCGAGTGGGACCTCAAAAATGAGCGCGCGAAGTGGGGCGGTGAGCCCGCAGCAGCGCTGCTAACAAGACACCTCACACCCGGAGTGCTGACGCTTTACGCGGACAAGCTGCCCGCCAAGCTCATCGTGCAGCATCGCATGACAACAGCTCAGCCTAACGATGAGCACAATCTTGTCGAGGTGCGCAAACGGTTCTGGGGAGAAGCGCTGGACGGTCGCGCAGATCTTGTGCCGCCACCGTTGATATACGCCGACTTGTTGGCCACCGGGGATGCACGATGCATTGACGCAGCTCAGATGATCTACGAGGAATATCTTGCTCGACTTTTCACAGCGACGTGAACTTAGTTTGCATGCAGAGCTTGCAGCAGACGTCATGACTGCACTCGATGCGATGGGGATCTCCGGCATGGTAGTCGGGGCTTTCGCGCGCGACCTTCACCTGCACTATGGAGCTGGAGTTCCCATTCAGCGCGGCACCGAGGATATCGACTTCGCGTTCGCGGTCACAAGCTGGGATGAGTTTAGCGAGTTGAGAGAGCGGTTGGTGAATGCTGGCTTGTTCAGAGCCGTTGAGAGAAGGCCGCATCGTCTCAGGCATCGCAACAGCCTCTCAGTCGATCTTGTTCCGTTCGGAAACATCGAGAACGCTGATCGCAGAATTGCGTGGCCTCCGAATGGAGATGTCGTTATGGATGTCTTCGGATTCAGCGAGTCTCTGCGCGGTGCCGAACAGGTCTTGATGCCGGGAAACGTGAGGATCTCGATTGTTCGTTTGCCGGCGCTCGCGCTTCTGAAGATCATCGCCTGGGACGATCGGCACCGACGATTTCCAGGCAAAGATGCAGCGGACCTGAGTTTGATCCTTCGCAACTACCTCGCTGTTCCAAGTAATCAGGAGCGGTTATGGCGAGATTTTTCTGATTGGGCTGAATCACTCGATTTCGACTATGAGATCAGCGGAGCGCGAATGCTCGGGCATGACATACGACGACTGGTGGATGAAAAGGGATTGACGAAAGTTGAGCAGCTTCTGCGCGCGCAATTTGATGCAGGAGAGCTGCCGCAAGAAATGCAGTGGCAGGCTCCGCAGCATGCGCTAGCACTGCTGAAATCACTGCATGCCGGGCTCGTCGCTTGACAGACTTGATAGCGGCACAGCGGACAGCCATACGTCCCGCTTCGCGATCACTTCGTACTCAGCGCGAACGACCCATCGATCACATTCAACGAATCGTTATCGCCCGTGCCGGTGAAGATCATCGTGAAATCCAAACTGTTGTTGGTTTGGTTACGAAACCACTTCGGCGCGAAGTTCCACTGAAACAAGGTTTCGGGGACCTCGGGCGTATGACCGGCTGGGATCCCATCGATGAATCGCTTGCGATAGAACTCGGTATACGGTCCCCAGATGTTCTTAGCCTGAGCCATCGACAACAATGCCAGATCGCCAGCGGGGTATTCGTCGCCTGCTCTGTTAGTTGCGACGGTCCCATCGCCGTATTGATTCGTGTAGACGAACCTCTTCAGCTCCGGCACGTAGATGATCTGCGGGAACGTGCCCACGCCCGTCGCATCCGTGATGACCGGTTTCGCACTGGAGGCATTCGTCGACCAACTTGGGTTGCCGTTCGCATCTAAGCCCGCAAAGAACTCATACGCGCCGCGATCTTCGATCGAGATTCGAGGCACGCGAATCAAGTCGATCTGTCCAGGTTTGTGCAGGTACAACACACCATCGGTTTCGGTGGGCTTAACCGCAACCACATACACATAATCGTCGATCGCGCTCTGATAGTCCTTGCCGAATTGCACGAAGCCGCCGTAAGCAACTTCGTCTGTGTCCTCATCTCCTGCGGGCGGCGTCACATCGGAAGTGAAAGCAACGTTCAGCTTCGACCACGTACATGCTTTGTCATCGCTGCGATACAGAGTGAAAGTCGTAAAGCCAGCATGCCCATCCGAGCCGCTCGTCACCCACGTGTACAAGACTCCGCTGTTGATGCTCAGCGGTGCGCCATGCGACTTGCCGATCAGCGTCGATTCGCACTGTCGATTTACTCCGCCATAGACATTCGTGCCGGAGTAGTTGTTGTAATCCCCGGTGAGCTTCGAAACGCCGAAACTGGTGTAGTTCGAATCCTTCGAATCGTCGCTCCCTTCAAAGCCGCCGCCATCCCCCCACATCGCGTACTGGTTGTCGTCGTCGGACCACGTGACGGGCCAGTTGTCGCTCCCGCGCGCGAAGCGTTGATGCGACGACCAGTCGAATGTCACGCCGACAATGTCAGCGCCTGAGCCGGGGGCAGCCGGAGGGTTCTGCGTTCCGGTGGCAGGCGGGTCGTTCCCTCCACCTCCACCGCCTCCGCAAGCTGAAGCGACCAAAACCACGGAGGCTGCATATATCGCACGCAGGGAATTCGTCTTGACGATAGTCATGATTAACAGGGCGGATTGCTCATCATGAGATAGCAATGCCGACCCGATGCGTGAGTTCCACCGTCCCGTGATCGCGACAGTGCAATCCATCTATGCACCTAGTCGCCGTGGGATCGATGCAATTCCCAGCGATGATTTTAGGTAGCGATCGCCCCGGTGGCAGCCCCTAGGGCGCCCGCAGTTGGAGCGTGCCGTCGATCGTATTCCACGAGTCGTTAATGCCGGTGCCGGAGAACGTCATCGTGAAGTCGATTCCAGCGTCGCGCTTATTGCGGAACCACTTCGGCGCGAAATTCCATTGGAATAGGGTGGTGTCGACTCGCGGCACGTGGCCGCTCGGCGCAACGAACTGATTGCGGTAGAACTCGGTGTAGGGGCCCCACACGTTCCTGGCCTGTGACATCGTGAGCAATGCCTTGTTGCCGGCCGAGTGTTGTACGTTTCGACTGTCCGTCACGAAGGAGCCGTCGCCGTATTGGTTCGTGAAAACGAATCGCTTTAGTTCTGGAACGTAGACGATTTGCGGAAAGGTACCTACGCCCAGTGCTTCCGTGATGATCGGTGCTTTGTCGATTGCGTTCTTGGACCAAGTCGGTCTGCCACCCGAGTCCAAGCCGGCGAAGAACTCATAGGCGCCGCGTACTTCGATCGAGGTGCGGGGCACACGAATCAGGATGATCTTCCCAGGTTTGTGGACATACAGGACATCGTCCGTATCGACCGGGTTGATCGCAACCGTGTAGACGTAGTTATCTACGGCACTCTGGTTGTCTTTTCCAAATTGCACAAAGCCGCCGTACGCCACTTCATCATCGGCTGTACTGGATGGATTTCTGACGTCCGTCGTGAAAGCGACATTGAGCTGGGTCCAATTGCAGGCTTTATCCAGACTCTTGTAGAGAGTGAAGTTCGTGTATCCGTGTTCGTCGGATCCGTAAGTGACCCACGTGTAGAGCACGCCGCCGAGGCTGATCGGTGCGCCATGCGATTTGCCGACAATCGATGAGGGACATTCGGCAGCTACGCCGCCGTATCGATTCGCCGCGCCCATCGGCGCGCCGCTCGAATTCGGTGTCGCATAGGTGTCGTAGTCGCCGCTAATTCGCACCACCCCGAAGCTGGCGCGATTCGGATCGTTGAAATCGTTGTTACCGCCGAAGCCGCCGCCGTCGCCGTACATGGCGTATTGATTGTCGTCATCTGACCAGGTCATCGGCCAATTGTCGCTGCCGATGGCGAATCGCTTATGCGATGACCAATCGAATGTCACGCCGACGATGTCCGCGTCGGGGCTGGGTGTAGGAGTCGGTGTCGGCGTTGGCGTCGGAGTCGGACTTGGCGTTGGCGCAGGTGTCGGCGTCGGTGTGGGCGTCGGTGTGGGCG
>JAEWBG010000045.1 GCA_023391335.1 Pseudomonadota bacterium
AAGACATCTGCAAAGCACTTCTGAATATTAGAGATGCTGCGTACATGACGAGCCGGGTCCTCTTTTTGTGTGGTAACTAAAAAGGACACCAGTTCTTCTCATGTACGCAGCGTTTTTCCCCAGACTATCTCGATAACATCCTGATTGCACACGCAACTTCGTGGGGAAACCTCAGCCCTTTGACGGGAGAGGGTTGGGGAGAGGGTGAAAGAACTTCGTCGCGCCCAGCGACAAGTTTGACACTTCACGCTGCCTCGCGAACTGCACTCGGCTTCAACATTCGCGAGATCGATCGTCACAGTCCGCGAAAAAGCAATGCCATGATGTGACTGTCCACATCGATATCGTCCTGAGCACGGCGATACGATCCGCGCATGGTGCCTTCAATCGAAAATCCCATGCGTTCATAGAATCGGATTGCGCGTGGATTGTCTGCCTCAACGACGAGTTCAACGCGGCGCACCGAATCGCGTTCGAGGTCAGTCAGAATGTTCGACATCATTGCTCGGGCAAAGCCGGTCGAGTGGAGCGCCGGATCGACGGCGAGAGTGGAAATGAATGCGGTGTGATGACTGCGGCCGGGATGGCGCGAGACGTGTGCAAATCCGCCGATCGAGGCGCCCTGTTCGAAAACGAAGAACCGTTGCGATTCGAGCAGACCGGCGAAGATCGGGGCGAACTCGTCCGCACTCATGGGCTCGAAGCTCAAGAAAGGAATCACGGTGGGATGCATGCAGATACGATGGATCGAATCGAAATCGGATCTGATGGCAAGTCGCTTGATGCCCATTGGATTCACGCCTCCTGCGCTCTCTGGCATACAAACTCGACGTTGTGTCCGTCCGGATCCAATACGAAGCCTGCATAGTAGTGTGGGTGTATTCGGGTGAGTAACTGGGGAACACCGTTGTCGGTACCCCCAGCATCGAGCGCCGCTCGATGTGCAGCCTCGACCAAATCACGCGATGAGCAACGGAATGCGAAATGAGGTCGGGGCGTACTGACCGGACCATGGCGCAACCAAAAATCCAGCGAGTCCATGTCAACGCCGAATCCCCATAGTGTGCCGGTCACGCGCAATTCGTAGCCCAGCGGGGCGAGTGCCGCGCTGTAGAATTGAGAGGCGCGGTGTAGATCTGCGACTGCAAGTTCCAAATGATCGAGCATCGAAGTGCCTTCAGCGTTGAGTTGCTTCCATCCTATTGGCTCTACGCAACGCTTAGCCGCATTCTGCGCATCGAAAACGACGCTTGACGTCCATCAGTGGAAATCTCATGTCACAAAGCCAACCGCCGCTCGACGCACTGGACCGACGGATATTGCTTCGCTATCAACGCGACACGCGCGCCACCGCAGAATCGATCGCAGCAGCGGTCGGACTCAGCACCGCGGCTGTGCAACGAAGGCTACGTAGGATGCGTGAGTCCGGCGTAATTCAGCGGGAGATTGCGTTGATCGATGCGCGAGCCGTGGGGCTCGCGATAACCTGCATCGTTGCAGTTGAATTGTTGCGCGAGACGGGTCGGGGCATCGAGCGTTTCAAGTCCAAGGTCGCGAAATTCCCTGAGGTCCAACAGTGCTACTACGTGACCGGAACCTGCGATTTTATGGTCGTCGTTCTCTCTCCTGACATGCAGGCATACGAAGCTTTCACGCACAAAGCGTTCGTAGACGACCCCAACGTGCGGAGCTTCACAACTCACGTGGTGCTGGATGCCGTAAAGGTCGGTGCGGAAGTGCCCATCCCTCGAGCACGCGACTGAAACGCGGACGCCATCGCGTTACGCCGTATGCGAGGTGAACTTTCAATCTACCGGCAGCACGCGTCCCTCCCGCATCCGAACCTGCTGCAGCTGAATGCCGAGTTCGGTTTCGTAGCGGCGGATGAGGCGTGATTCGGCTTCATTGACGAGAGTGACTGCCAGTCCCTGTGCTCCAGCGCGGCCCGTACGACCGACGCGATGCAAATACGCTTTGCTCATCGTGGGCACGTCGAAGTTGAAAATATGTGTGACGCCTTTGATATCGAGTCCCCGAGCCGCCACATCTGAGGCGATCAACACATTGAGCTCGCCACGGCGAAACGCATCCATTGCCCTCTTCCGGTCCTCTTTGTACATGGCGCCCGTGAGATCCGCGACGGGAATGTGGTGATGGGCCAGTTTGGCCGCAATTCTTTCCGCAACATCGTTGCGATGCACGAACACGATCGCTCGCTCCGGCTGCAGTGCGTGCAGAAGCTTACGAAGCTCATCGGGTTTATCGCGATCCTCGCAAACCAGATAGAGATGTTCGATGTTTTGATTTACGGCGGCTGCTCCAGCCTCAATCATCTTCAACGTAGGCGCAAGCGAAGCAAGCACGTCACGCGTTTGCGGTTCCTGAGTTGCGGATGCAAAGATGAGGTGCGGAGACGGTTTCGTCGCGTCAATGATCGCGCGCACGGCATTCAAGCTTTCATCGCTCAGGAGTCGATCCGCCTCATCGATCACGATGCTGCGGACGAACTTGGTCTTGAGCTTCCCCTTCTCGATCAGTTCGGCAATACGGCCGGGCGAACCGACCACGATCTGCGGCTTCTTCTTGAGCTTCTCGATCTGGCGATCCATAGGCGTGCCACCGATGAGTAACACAGTGCGAATCGGTGAACCTGCGTTCTGAGCCAACTCCGAACACTGACGTTGAATTTGGATCGCGAGCTCGTGAGTCGGCGCGACAATGATCGCTTGGGTGGCAGCCGCTGCCGGATCGATGCGGCAAAACAGCGGAAGCACGTAGGCTAGCGTTTTTCCCGTTCCAGTCTCCGCATGCAGATACGCATCTTCGCCAGATAGCAGAACCGGCATGGCTGCGGCCTGAATAGGCGTGGGTTCGGTGATCTGCTGCTTGGCAAGCGCTGCGATCAATTCGGGTGGGAGATGAAGATCGGCAAATGACATGCGACACCGGAAGGCGACAGATCTCGAGCACCCCAAAAATCTCCAACTCACATCAATGCACTTGCACGTGTCGCACTCCGTTCGCGCTGAGCTTGTCGAAGCGTTCTTGATCCAAACGTGTCCTTCGACGCAGCTCAGGACGAACGGAACAAGAAGGTGCTTAGCAGCGGGCTCTGAGTTTTTTCTGGGGTAAGTTCCGGATCTGTTCTGTTGCGAAGGGCTGGCAAGTCTAGCCCAGTTCGCACCTGTCGATCGGCAGTTCTGTATTCGATTCAAGCCGCGCCGGCAGAGGTGAAGGCGTGCGTGAACTCCGCCAAAGGCCCTATTACTATTCGGCCGATCGTGCACGTCGATCAATTAGCAGGACGTCTCCCGTGTCAGAGATTGCACAAGCGATAAGCCACTCGCCCCCAGCAGGGCCGGCGCCCATGCACTTCACCAAAACGGGTGTTATTGAAGGCGTGCGAGAGTGCTTTCCGATCGCGTTGAGCGTCCTGCCTTGGGGCTTTGCGTTCGGCGTCGCATCTCAACCGTTGGTTTCTTTTCCGAAGGGTATGGTGATGAGCGCGTACATCTGCTCAGGTACGGCGCAGTTCGTCGCGCTCGGCATGTGGCATCACCCGATCGCCATCGCCTCCTTGTTGCTTGCCGTGTTCGCCATCAACGCGCGTTACTTGTTACAGGGAATGACGCTCGCGCCGTGGATGAATCAGATCCCGGCATGGCAGCGATGGAGCACGTTGTTTTTCCTGTCGGACGGCTGCTGGGCCGCAAGCATCAAGCGCTTCGAGAACGGCTACAGAGATGTCGGCCATTTGTTTGGCGGCTGCATCATTGTTTACATCGCTTGGCTTGTGAGCACCGTGAGTGGTCTTCTCTTACCCGCCGAACGAATCGATGCCAAAGCCTGGGGACTCGACTTCGCGATCAGTGCCGCGCTCATCGCATTTGCAGGGGCGCGATGGAATGGGCGAAGCAGCCTCTTGCCCTGGACCGTTGCCATTGCGGCAGCGCTCATCTCGCTGCGGATCCTCGGCGGAAGCTGGTACATGCTCATCGGCGGCATCGCCGGCGCGATTGCAGGTGCACTGAACGATGAACGCAAACACGCTTGAATGGGTCGCAATCGGATTGCTGGGACTGGTCTCAGCATCCACGCGGATCGCCGGAGTGCCCTTAGCGCGATGGATTCCGCAAACCCTCTTTTGGCGCCGGTTCATGAACTACCTTCCGTCCACCCTGTTGGCCGCGGTTGCGGTGCCCTCCTTCGTTACGGGCGACTTTGCAATCACCGCAGCCGCGGCTCTGACACTGCTGGCCGCCGCTTGCCGGCTCAATCTCGTGATCAGTATGTCTGTTGGCGTTGCAACGGTGGCCCTGCTGCGGGCAATGGGGCAATGACCAGATAAGCAGAAATGCCCGCTTCCAAGGATTCGCAATCGGGACGAAACTAACCGCCGAAGCAGACCTCCAAGCACTGACAACTCAACGGAGTCAGCTATGCGTGCAGTCATCAAGCCGATCCAGGCCTTCGCGATCATGCTCTGTGCATTCGGCTGTGCGGTCGCAACCGCAGATGATCGACTCGATCAGGGCAATCAGCCCATCGATGCAATCTGGATGGTGCGCAGCGTCACCTTCAACTATCACAGCCCGACAACGTACTTCTATTGCGACACACTGCAACGTCGCGTCGCTGAGATCATGAAGACAGTAGGCGCGAATGATTTGATGGACATCAAGGTCAATTGCTCAGTCGGCGCACTGATCAATCACACGCAAATCCGCATCGTCGCTGGCGTGCCGATGGAGGCAACACCGGAGAATGTGCTCGCAGAAACGACGCATGACACCCGGACGCAGATGATCGCTAGGGCACACGAATGGACGCTGCCCACACCAACAAGCGTGCATCGGTTTCGCGCTGAGCGGCGCGAGATTTCTTTTTCGAACGCCCCGAATAGCGATTGCGATTTGCTGATGGCGATGAGCCAGCAAGTATTCCCGGCGCTCGGGATTCAGTCCAAGCGCGCACTGCAGTGCGTGGACTCCTCACCTGACGGCGTACTCAAGGTCGATGCGTTAGTGGCAGTATCCAACTAACTGCGGTTCCGGACGCGGACAAGCCGATGTGTTGGGTCGATGCAGACCACGTGATCGAGAAAGAAGTTCGAGCCGATGTATGCGTCCACATCTACGGGCGCGCGTAGATCGAGCACGATAAATTGAAATGGCCCGAAGTCGTGTTCTCCAAACGCGAAATGTTGTGAGGTGTAGTACGGCTCCTCGACCGTCAGTTCGTGCTTATCCACGAACGACTTCTTGATGAACGAATACACCGCGCCTGTATCCCAGAGCACTCGGATTTCGTGGTCATCGATACGCGCCGTCGAGACGACCAGCTCTTCGGATGCCGGCACCAGGTCAATCTTCGTCCCGATACACACGGCACTTGCACCGGAATGATCGTTAGATTCGACGACGGTGATCCTGCGCGCGGGATAGTCATATACGACCACGAATTTGCTCAACAGAAATCGTCCGATCACGCCATCCACCGGCGACTGCGACGCATACTCGGTTGCTTCATCGGCCTCGACGTCTGCGAAGCGGAGATCCCCTACTTCTAACGCATTTAAATGAAACAATCTGCGAGCCGCATTATTCCCCAGAGCATCTGTGGTCGCTCGCGTCGTTCCGGTTCGTGGGGCCGACACGCGCTTGATTGTTTCGGATTTGAGTGTGAGGACGCCTCCGCCGCTGTCGATGATGAGTCTTACGGGGACTCCATTGATGCGTGCGGACGCGACAGGATTACCTTGTTCAATATCAATCGGAATGACGACCGCAGCGAAGCAGTTCGAGAACAGCATTCCGAACAAGGCGACCAGAGCCCCCTTCATGTGCTGCTCCGTATCCGATTCGACTTGAAAACGATTCGGTATGATTCAGTCAGAACGTAGACGATGTATCCGGCCTCGGTCCACCCGCACACTTATCAATGTCGAACCCGTTCCGATTGCTGCACCGATGCGTCAGTCTGTTGGGCTGCTGCGGCCATCAACGCACCGAAGCATTCCGACTGACGCGTAGCAAACAGGCGATACCACGCCTCGAGCACTGCGGGACTATAGATCTGCAGCTTCGCGAAGATCTCTCGGGCGAATTCAAGCGGCGCCATCGCCGATGCAGTGATGAGATTATCGTCCGTAACAGCGGGCTCATCGCGATATAAGTGAGCCCCGGCGTATCTGGTTGCTTTGAGATACTCGCGCGCATTGCTGGTGTGCTCCCGCGCATCCAGCACTCCGGCTTTCGCAAGTCCTGCAGTGGCCCCGCAGATTGCGGCAACGGCAGTGCCGGCACTCAAGAATTCTTTCGCCTTCTCGGCCGCAGCAATGTTCTCATTGCGGTCCCATGCCGCCCCACCCGGGAGAATCAACATTGCACTCTGCTGGGGCTTGAGCGCTGCGAGTATCGAATCAGGCTGGATCTTCAGCCCGCCGGCTGTGACGACCGGGGCCAGGCGCTCTGCCACTACCCTCACCGAAAAATCCGCCGAGGGACGCCGCAACTCTCGATTGTTGATACCGGCAATTGCGAACCCAGGCTCCCAGTCGGACAGCCCGTCGAACACAAATAAATGCACCAGTTGCGTCATGGCTCGAACTCCCTTGCGTGCGCGCAAAACGGATCCGCGAGCCGCTGAGTTCCCGAGCCGGGACGTGTCACATTCGGGTGTTGTCGGGTACCGACATGTTCGCGCGATCAGCTACCCGCTAACGCAAATTCGATCGCTGCACACACTGCGGCAACCTGAGCCGCATTGCATTGTGCAGGCGTGGTGCGTGGACTATCCGGATACACTTCGGTCGTGGTCGCGTAGCGTGCATTGGTCACTGCTCCGCACAAGCCGAGCTCTCGCATCGGTAACTGAATCACGCCTGGCGCAATCGGACCGAGACCGATCAATTTTCCATTCGCATCCGGCTCAGCGATGTGCGTGACCTTCGCGACCGCATCGATGATTGTTCGTTGGAATTGCACTTGCGGATTCTCGCCGTTCGCAATCAGGTAGAAGCCGTCCGGAATGGTGCACGGCTCGAACGGCTTTCCATCGCGCGCGGCAAGCGCCGGACGAAACTCGCTCTCATCCGTATCAGTGGTCTCATGCAAATCGACGTGCACGAGAAAGCGATCGCGCAACGGCGCGACGAGCCGCATCAGCGCAGCCGCCTCTTCAGCGGGACTGTTTTCACGAAACGAACGGTTCGGATCGATCGCATTCGCATTCCAACGGTGAATGCGTTCGTAGCCCCAAGGACTGACGCAGGGCGCCACGAGCAGATCAACCCGTTCTGCAAATCCTCCAGCATGTGACTCCAAGAATTGAAGCGCGCCATGCACCCCGCTCGTTTCATAGCCGTGGACGCCGCCCGTGATCAGCACCGCCGGGCGATTGCCCTGCCAGTTGCGAGTTCTCACCGCGAACAGCGGATATCGCTCGGCGCCATAGTTGAGTTCGCCATATTGGTCGACATCGAACCAATCTGAGAGCCGTTCGACTGCCTTGATCACGTCGTCCGTATAGCTGCGGTGGCGAACCTGCCGGGCAAGCCACTGTGCTCTTTCAGCATCGCCCCAAGGTGTGCAGGGTGTTCCGATTGGATAAGTCATAGCGTTTTCGTCGTCGAACGAGTTCTTCAGTGCTGAGCGTTTGGCTGCCATTTGCGATTGATGGCGTCGCTTTCCGCTTGTGCATCGAGCGCATCACCGTCCATCGAGCTTTCGACGATCTGCAGAATGAGCGGCGGAACGGATGTCGTCGCCATTCTAAAGTTCTGCCCGGCATCGGCTTTACCACGCACCAACGCTTGAATTTCCCAACCGCGATCGGAGCGGCACGCAATGCCCGAGGCGGCGCTTGCGTCCGCATTGAACGTGCGGCAGTAATCGCCGGACTTAATTCGATACGAGAGCCCGATCTGCACTCGCGATTGCGCTGAACGCTCCCCGCCGCGTTGTTGGTCGAGTGCGTTTGCTAGATCTCCCGATGCGAACAATCGCCCGTCTTCCGTTTTGAAACTTCCCTGAGGATTCGTGCCGAATCGCGCGATCAAAACGCCCACGATCACGCTGGCCGCAATCGCACCCCACTCCGGCCACGACCATCTTCGTTTGGCTTTGTCAGTGCGCGCCTGCGCCAAACTCGTAACGTTGCCTGCAGGTGCAGAGCGCGCAAGTGCCAGCAGCCGATCCGGAATCGGATCGTGCAACTCATCTGCGAACGCGTTTACGACCTTAGCTCGCAGTTGGCGATACTCCTCCACCTTGGCAGCGAGCTGTCCGTCTCGGGCCACCGCGGCTTCCACAGCCGAACGCGCGGTCTCGTCGAGCTCGCCGTCGGCGTAGGCCATCAGGGTTTCGTCGTCGAATTGCATGGTGCCATCTTGCTGGTTCATAACTGTGCTTGAAGCGCCTGCCGTGCACGCGCCAATCGACTCATGAGCGTACCGAGCGGAATCTCCAGCGCCGCGGCAGCCTCTTTATATGAGAGGCCTTCCACCAGCACGAGTGCCACCACCATCCGCTGGTCTTCGGGAAGTGTCGCGACCGCTCGGCGGACGGACAGCGCATCCGTCGGTGCCGACTGATTGCCGTCCGCAACATGCTCACCGAGCTCTTCGGGCGCGAACACGCGATCACGGCGTTGACGCGCTCGTACTTCAT
The DNA here is from genome assembly GCA_023391335.1 of Pseudomonadota bacterium. Lineage (GTDB taxonomy): Bacteria > Pseudomonadota > Gammaproteobacteria > Steroidobacterales > Steroidobacteraceae > Steroidobacter. The sequence goes on from JAEWBG010000045.1 coordinate 8,670, forward strand.
CGATCCACGCATTGCGCAGAATGCCGAACATCCAAGCCTCGAACTTCAATTCAGGGCGCCATTGCTCATAGCGCTGCAACGCGCGCTCGACCGCGATCTGCACGAGATCGTCCGCATCGGCGGCATGATGCGTGATCGTCCGAGCGAATCTGCGCAACCGAGGCAGCAGTGCGACGATCTGATCGCGGATCTGGTCAGCCGTTACAGTCATGCTTATGAGTTATACGAATGATGGCGCCAGTTTATTCCAGACGGCACCGCGACTAAATCAGCCATGAGTCACAGAATGTCGGTGTATGCCAACGCGGTTTACAGGTGTGAGGTGTGATGAACAGGATTGACGGGATGGCCGGAATGGATGCGATCTGTTCTTGCTTCATACATCCTGTTCATCTTGTTAATCCTGTCAATGTTTCTCTTCTCTGTACGGAATCGGAGGCGAAGCAGCTTTGTACAGCGAGAAAGACGCAAGCCGACTGCGTCGGCAGGCAAGCCCTATCGGGCAGGCCAGAGCACGCTTGCAGCGCACATTCATGAAAACGCTCCAGGGAAGAAAAGCGCGAGCACATGCGTATAGTTAAGACTCAAGGCGCAACCAGTGAAGAACCCAAATTCCATCGCGATCCTCTCATGCCTGCTCCTGGCTGTGCTCGGAGCCCGCACGGCCTGCGCACAAATATCCGTACCTCAGGTGCAGCTCCCATCTTTGCCCGTGCAAACGCCATCGCTGGAGCGTCCCTTGGAGCGCACGTTGGACACCGCTCAGAACTTGCGTCGGCTGCGAGTCCGAGACTTGCTGCGAACTCAGCGAAAGGTGGTGGATTCCGATCCACGCGGTGAGCCGATCGTTCGCAGCGAGGTGCTTGCGATTTCACCTAACGAGGCAGCCCTCGCGAAAGCGCATTCGTTGGGATTCGCCGTCGTTCGCACACGTGTTCTGGAAGAGATAGGACTCAGCATCGTCGTACTCCGCGCGCCGGAAGGTATGTCGACTCGTCGTGCACTGAAAACGCTGCAGCAAGCGGATCCCGCCGGGTCGTACGACTTCAATCACCTCTATTTGGAAACCGGCGAAGTCGCTGCTTCGAGAGCATCATCGCAAAACCCGCCCGCAGCCATTGCCACGAATCTGAAGGTCGGGCTGATCGACGGCGGTGTGGATCGCTCTCACCCTGTATTTGCAACGACCCAGGTTCACGAGCATGGCTGCGACCAGCCTCATCCGACTGTGCACGGAACAGCCGTCGGTTCATTGCTGGCGGGCCATTCCGCGCAGTTCGAAGGCGCGGCACCGAACGCACAGCTCTACGCAGCCGATGTGTATTGCGGAGAGGCCACGGGCGGGGCTGTCGATGCGATAGCCAACGCGTTCGGTTGGCTGATCCGTGAACGTGTTGCCGTCATCAACGTGAGTCTGGTCGGCCCCGCGAATCGCATTCTCGAACAAGTCGTTCACCTCGCCATCGAACGCGGTCACCTGGTGGTAGCTGCGGTCGGCAACGACGGTCCGAGTGCACCGGTACTGTATCCCGCTGGATACCCAGGCGTGATTGGCGTGACGGGAGTGGACGCTCGTCATCACGTCTTGGTCGAAGCCTGTCGAGGCGAACATGTGCAATTCGCCGCGCTCGGGGTAGATCTCTCGGCCGCAACACTCGACCATTCGTACGCGCCAGTCCGCGGCACCTCATTTGCAGCCCCGCTGATTGCCGGCATGTTGGCGCGGATGGTCCACGAACCTGATCGTGCGAAGGCGGAATCCGCGGTGCTCACGCTCACCAGCAAAGCCGTCGATCTGGGACCGCGCGGGCGGGACAAGATTTACGGGCATGGATTCATTGATGTCCCAATACGCTTCGAAAATCGAGACAAGTAACGTTCGCCGCAGCATCGGCCGACGCAAGGTCCGCAATGACATTCGCGTCCAAATAAAAAATTCGCCCTCGTGGATTGCTCATGGATTAAATGGGCAACCCCCGTCGTATTCCTCTCAAAGACTGCAGATGGGCTGCAGATCAGAGGAGGCAGTATGAAAACGCAGATTCAGATCGGGTTTGTGGCGGCGGCGATCTTCACCACTAGCATCGCGAGCGCGCAAGTTCTCGGCGGCGGCGGACTGACCGGTAGCCTTGGCGGTTCGCTGAATGGTGCCATGAACGATTCGGGCTTCATGATGCAGGGCATTGGCAACGGTGCGCTTGGCGCCGATACCGGCACGTTCCCCCGCGTTGGAGATCGTCTCGGCGAACACACACGTGCGACACGGCAGCACCTGCGCGATCGAACGAGTTCAACCATCGATTCGGCCAAGACGCACACCGAGTCAGTCGCCGGCCATGTGAATGATCGTGCGCAGAGCGCGACAGATGCCCTCACCAGCGCGACTTCCCGCGCAGGTTCTACTGTGGATCAAGCGGCAGCGGCGCCGAATGCGCTCACTGGCTCGACGGGCGATTCCGCTAACGCCCTGAACCAAACGCCGGCGATTGCAGATGCATCGCAAACGATTTCGAACTCGGCGGCCAACACGCCTGACCCGAATTCGCAACCGAGCACGACGCCTTCGCTGCCATTGAACGCGACGAACCTGGATCAAGCCGGGACGAGTTCTGACTTACTCGCTTCGCGATCCATTACCGGAGAGGGCTCCGCGAGCGGGAGCGCCACTGCGTCTCGCAATGGCTCATCCGCTGCTGCCAATGCCAATGGCGGACCGCGCGCGAGTGCGAACGTTAGTAAGTAGTAGCGATCCTGCGATGGGGCTCCGGCCCCATCGCAGTGAAGCGGTGATGAGGTGATGGGGTGATGAAGTGACGAGTGACGAGTGATGAGTGATGGGGTGATGGCGTGATGGGGTGAACGGCGCAACCAAAGACTCACGCGATACCGATGGAGCATGAGCCAACCAGTTCACCGCCCGACAGAAAACACGCGCCACACGATTCAAACAGAACCCTACAGCGGCGTTTGCTGATGGACCACCAGTCGCCACGCCGTGTCGTAAACATACGTGCTGCTGATCAGTGCAGCATACGGATCGCTTCCATCGCGCTGGGCAGTCACCTTGTAGATGACGACTGCCGAACCAGGCGTCAACGAGATCACTCGCGAGTCCTCGATCTGGAACGACATCCATGGCTGAGCGGCCAGCGATGCGAGAATGTCTTCCCGGCCCTCGATGCGCATTCCGCCGGGAAACAGCATCACTGCATCGTCACGAAGAATGGACGCATAGAACTTTGTGGCCGCGTCTCCTCGCGTCGACAGGGCACGCCACCCTTGCTCTTCCAGCTCGATTAGCTCGTGCATATCCCGAACTCCGGTCTGTGGGGTCGACAGAACGAATCGGATATTCGCGGGAGAAGTTCCGCTGCTCGGCCCGACTGGAAAACAGCAAGCCTGAAAATCGACAAACCCGCCAACGCGAGCATTGAGATGCAGAATTCTTTGCTCGCCGGCTCGTACCGGTGCCGTAAGCTGTGGGCTGTCGGATGGTTTGCAGTGGCACCCCCATGAAAATCGCACTCATCACGGGCGCAGGTTCAGGCATCGGCCGCGCAGTCGCACTGAAGCTCGCAGACAATGACTATGAAGTCGTGATCGCGGGCCGGCGCGAAGCAACGCTGCGCAAGGTTGCCGACGAATGCAAGGATGGCGCTCATCCCATCGCCGCCGATGTGACCGACCCAACTGCGGTGAGTGCGTTGTTCGAACAGATTCGCGCCCGATTCGGAAGACTCGACGTTTTGTTCAACAACGCTGGAGTGGGCTCCTCACCCGTACCGATCGAAGATGTGAGCGTGCAATCGTGGCGCGAAGTCATCGATACGAATCTAACTGGTGCGTTTCTCTGCACGCAGGCAGCGTTCAAATTGATGCGGGATCAGAATCCACAAGGCGGCCGCATCATCAACAATGGGTCGATCTCATCCCAAGTGCCACGCCCAATGATGGTGGCGTACACGGCGTCGAAGCACGCGGTCACCGGCCTGACGAAATCCACATCGCTCGAAGGCCGGCTCTACAACATCGCATGCGGCCAGATCGACATCGGCAACACGGCAACCGACATGGCTGCGGCGATGTCGACCGGCACGTTACAAGCGGACCTTACAAAGAAGATCGAACCGACATTCGATGTGCAACACGTCGCCGATGCAGTGCTCTACATGGCGAACTTGCCGCTCGAAGCCAATGTGCAATTCATGACGGTGATGGCGACGAAGATGCCGTTCATCGGTCGAGGGTGATGGCGGTTGGCGGTTGGCGGTTGGCGGCAGGAAGGTGCCGATGCCCGGTTACACCTGACACACGCCGCTCACCCATATACCTATGCGTTCTTTGTGTTGCGTCCGGCTGCAGTTGGCGTTTGAGCGTCGGCGGTTGGCGGCAGGAAGGTGCCGATGCCCGGTTACACCTCACAACTCACAAGTCACACCTCACACCTCACACCTCACACCTCACACCTTCTTTTATGCCTCATCAATCACTTCGATCGCAGAAATCGTCGCATTGTTCACGACCGGCTCGAATGTGAGATTGATCTTGCCCTGCGCTGAAGGCTTGATGCCCGTGAAGGTTTTTGTCACTACGCGCAGGCTGCCCACTTCTTTATAGATATCGAAATCCTGCAGCAACGTCTGGCCGTTGCAGAACACATGAAAGACTCTACTGCCAGTTCCGCCGCCGCCGGCTAGCTGTGGCCCGAAATAGAATTCCGCGAAATGCAGCACGACGGTGTAGCGGCCGCGCGTGTCCACCGGAATCGCATAGCTGAAATGACCGTAACGTTCGGCGCCGAATAGCTCCGGATCCTCAGTCCCGCTCACCTTACGATGATCGATGCCGCGAATGCCGTTGATGTAATAGTCATCCGCTCGCCAGCGCTGACCTTTGTGGTCAACGAACGAGGTCGGTTGCGTGATGATGCGAATCGGTTGCAGCTTGCCAGGCTCGCCGCGCGTGATCTCCAACCCGCTGAGCGTCGGCGTCGTCACCTCGTTGCTAAATCGCAGCCGGACGTATCCGTCTGCGCCGGGGGTAACGTCCCTGAAGACCTTCTCGTCGGCCGTATCGGGGCCATTGGCACTGATGTTCACATCGAACGTCGACAGCAATGGCTGCCCATTGAGCGTCACACCGAAACTCGCGAGCTTCTCCTCGCCTGCTGGAAACGGCGAGATAAAAAATAGCCGCAACTCATAGCTGCCTGGCTTGAGCGGAATGTCGTAACCGAACTGGCCGCTTCTCCAATTCGAAAATAGGAATGGCCGGCTGGTCGCGCGGACGAACCCGCCGTTACGAGGCCATGGTCCGCCGCCTTCGAAGTAGTTATCCGGTGTCCAGCGCACTCCGGAGCTATCGATGACTTCGCTGCCGCTGTAGCCGGCCATGAGGTGGATCTCGCCGATCGCATCGTTCGCGGCACTGGTCTGGCTTGACTGAACCGGCACCGACTTCGATGCGGTGCCAGCGTGCTTCGATCGGCTCGTGATCACGTACCCGAGCACGATCGCGGTTATGACGACGACGATCGATGCTGCAAGAGTCGCCCACTTCCTCCCGGACTGATGAGATTGAAAATCCGCGGCAGCCGGAGCGGTCGCTTCTGCGGTGGAGGCATGATCTGGGTGCGAGGAGCTGGCCGGTGACGTAGAAGCCAGCGAAAACTTCGGGACATAAGTCCCTGCAGGGAGCGAAATCTGAATCTCGCCAGGGTTCTTTTCGTAGATCTCTCGCAGTTTCTTGCGCAAGCGATGAGCTTCGACGCGCACCACGGCGTCCTGGGCTGCGTCGAATGTTTTGTCCGACCGCCCGAATACCTCGGTCGCGATCTTGAACTCTGTGAGTTGCTCATCCTGGCCCTCGAAATGCTTGGCACCGAGGTAGGCCAACAGCCGCCCCGGCCGGGTATTGCCACCCAGCAGCGCTACGGCTCGCTCTAACTCTTGCCGCTCAGCGTCGCGCGAGATCATTCGATGAAGATGACTCCGATCGGGGTGCCATAGGGAGCGTTTCACTCGCGAGGGTTCAAGTGAAACGTTTAACAAGATCAATAATGTACGTACCGGCGCAGAAAGGAAACCGGCCTGTACAAGATTGAACTTACGTCCGTCGATGAATTGGCGCTAGGTTCGCAGCGGCAAGCCATTTCGGGACGCCCACTCCTTATGCTTCAAGCAACGCGCAGCCTCGACTTGAGCTCTGATGACCTGGTCGGCATGGATGGAGCCGAAGAGGCGCCTTTGCGTACCCCATGGTTCATCCGAACGCGACTGCAGCCCCCGCACTGGCTACTGCTGGATGCGATTGGGGATGCGGGGGACATCGATAAAGCGGCCAAGGACTTAAAAATATCCCGGCCCGCCGCATCGGACTTATTGGACGACTTGGAAGGAATCATCGGCTCGCAGCTATTCGATCGCCTCGAAGAAGGTGTGCGACCGAACTGGTACGGAAAGACCGTCATCCGTCAGGCGCGGTCCGCGCTGGCAATGCACGAGGCGGATGCTAGGGATCAGATCAAGATCACGCGCGCCGACGAACTCAGCATCGGCGCGATCTCGGGCCCTGCCATCAGCCTTGTGCCAACGGCGATCGCACGCGTCACGCGGGACCATCCACAAGTCCGCCTGCGCCTTCAAATTGGGTCGAGCGACCAGCTGACCCAGGAACTACTTGCGGGACGGATCGACTTGATGGTCGGCCGCCTGCTCGATGGTCACGACGCATCGAACTTCAACTACCAGCGATTGTCGGACGAGCCAGTCTGCGCCGTCGCGAGAAAGGGTCATCCCTTATTGAAGCGTAGACAAATCAATATGGAGGCACTCGCAACTGCTGCCTGGATCGTGCCACAAGCCGGCAGCATCGTCCGGCATCGATTCAACGCAATGTTCACAGAGGCGGGATTTGCCATACCGAAGCAAATCATCGAAGCCGTGTCGCAGATGCTGGTGATTCGCCTACTCGAAGAAACCAATCACCTCGCCATCCTCACGCGCGACGTCGCCGAATACTACGCGTCCTTCGGGACGGTCCGCGTTCTCCCGATCGAACTTCCCTGCCCTCGCGATCCGTTCGGAATCGTGACACGCAAAGATCTGGTGCTGTCGCCTGCTGCGCGGAGTTTGTGTGCGGCGCTGGAAGCAGAGGCGAATACATCGAGCGACAACAGTCGATAACGAAACAGCCGCTCAAGATTCCGATTGCGTTCGTTTCAACGCACGAGACACAAAGAACGCCGTCGGCCATCCCACAACCACCATGTGCGTGAACGCAGTGATGTGGATGGTTTCCAGCGGATAGATTCCGCGTCCGATCGCCGAGAGCGGCAGGATCACGTAATTCATCACGATGAGAAATGCGATGCCGTAGAGAATGCCGAGGACAAACCACTGTCGCGGCAGCCACTTCACGCGGCTAACGATCATATACAGGAGCAATGCTGCGCTAATGCAGATGAAGAAGTGCAGCGCAATCCCTAGCACGACCATTTCCATTCCGCCTTGGTGAGCAGCCTTACCGAACAGACCGCTCGCAACGCCTTTCCATGGCCGCGTCCATGGCCCGCCGTTCATCACTGTCATCACAGTCGGATAGATGAAATCCGCGAGTCCCGCCAGAAAGCCGCCGAGCAATACGTAACGAAGATGAGAGCTCTTGGCTGATGCAACCGGCGCGAAATCAACTTGCGTGTTCATAACTGAGTCCTATGGAATGAGATCAAGATTGTGGACTTAACATCAAGCGACTCGTCTATATCCACTTAAGGTTCGATCGAAAAACCACTCGCATGCGACTGCCGCGTTGGAGCGATGCTCCATAGCGCGCGTTGGGGCGAAGCGCTTTACGACCGCATGCGGCTGAACACCAGATCGTGATCCTTCGCGTTGACATGACATGAGTGGCAGTGATCCTGCCCGCCCGGACCCAACTTACCCACCCGATCCTCGCCGTCGAAGCGCTCGTATCCCCACCCATCCATGTCCTTGTAGGCGTTGGGATCTCTGCGCATGACTTCTAAGAATCTGCGACCGTTCTCGAGCCAGATTCCCTTCGCGACGCCCTCGCCGTCTTTCATCCACATCGCTTCATCGACAATGATCGAGCCAGCCGGGAACTTGCCAGTCTTGTAGCCCTCGACCGCCTCGCTGTTCGCATAGTAGTGATGGATGCCGCCGCGCTTAGAGAAGAGCGCGCAGTCAGGTCCTACGACAATCGATTTCACGAGCTGCCAGGATCGATAGTTTTCGGGAAACGGTACGTAGGCCGGCTCCTGAGCACGAATCGAGACGACAGTCCCGATCACCAAACAGAGTGCAGTCACTGCGTACAGCGGGATTCTGAATACTTGCATGGGATGCCTCGATGTTGATCCGTTACGAATCGTCATCGCGATCTTCAACCGCAATCGCGTCTATAGCGAAGCTCGATTTGACCAGTTGGCATCCGCTCCTCTCGAACGGCGAGAAACTGGCGACGAATGCATGTTCGCTTCGTGATTCCGCGCCAGAGCGCGCCATTGGACGAGACACGGCCGACCTGTTCGTCACTGGTTTGTGGCAGTTCGTCAAAATCGGAGGCACGTCCGCTGCTCGCCGGACGCAATTTCCAGCATCATTCGAGCTATGACCCCGACCGCTCGCAAACTGATTGGAATTTGGCTGGCCTGGACTGCCGCAGGCGTGTTCTTCGCGACGCAAGACTTTCTTACTCGGCTGTATCGAAGCGAATCGGTTCCGTGGTTATCGGTGTTTGCCGGCTGGATGGCCGCGATGTACATCTGCGCTGCATTCACACCGATCATTCTTTGGCTCGGGCGGCGTTGGGCACTCGAACGTGGACACATCATTCGTCGCGTATTGCTGCACCTGCTATTCAGTGCAGTGTTCTCCCTCATCTCGAATGTTCTCGAGGCGCCGATCGTGCTGACGCTGAAGGTCATACCCGGAAGCGCCACGATGTCGCTGCAAACGGCGATGTCGCTGCTTCTGGTTTATGGCTTCCACGGCGGAATGATGCGGTACTGGGCCGTGCTGGGAATCCAAGCCATCTTCAGAGCCCATGAAAAGACGAAAGAGCGCGAACGCGAAGCGATGGAGTTGACGGTTCGATCGGCCAAGCTGGCGCAGCAAGTATCGGCAGCGCAGCTTGGTGCGTTGAAGATGCAGCTACAGCCGCACTTTCTCTTCAACACGCTGGGCGCGATCATGGTGCTAACCGAACAGAACAAGCGCCCCGAAGCCGTACAAACGCTGGCTCGGCTAAGCGATCTACTTCGCTTAACACTCGACGATGTCGACGCTCACGAAGTGACGCTACAGCGCGAATTGGACTTCTTGCGTCTATACCTTTCGATCGAGCAGATGCGATTCCAGGATAGGCTCCTCGTGGAAATCACGGCCGCGCCGGACACCTCAGACGCGCTCGTCCCACACATGGTGCTGCAGCCAATCGTCGAAAATGCAATTCAACACGGTCTCGCGCGAAGCGAGGACGCGGTGCTGATCGAGATTCGCGCTGAAAAGAAAGAGGATGCACTGGTGCTCGCTGTGACCGATGACGGACCCGGCTGCGATACATCCTTTTTCGACGGGGATGGAATCGGCTTGCCTAACACGCGCGATCGGCTCAAACACCTATATGGAGCGAACGGGATCATTCGTGCCGCGAATAGAGAACCCGAGGGCGTACACGTGACAGTGACGCTACCGTTCCATACAGAACCCATGGAGGTCGCGGATGCGATTGAAGATCTTAGTCGTTGATGACGAGCCGTTAGCGCGCGATGGCCTGCGCATGCATCTAGCGCGGCAGTCGCAGGCCAACGAGGTCATCGAAGCAATCAATGGCAGAGAAGCCGTCTCGCTGATCCAACGCGAAAGGCCCGATTTGGTGCTCCTGGATGTGCAAATGCCCGGCATGACGGGCCTTGAGGTCGTCGACGCCGTTGGCCCCGACAAGATGCCCGCGGTGATCTTCGCCACAGCGCACGATCAATACGCGATCCGTGCTTTCGAGATCAGCGCCGTCGACTACCTGCTCAAGCCCGTAACACAAGAGCGCTTCGATGCTGCCTTCGAGCGCGCGCTAAAACGACTGCAGGCCGGCCCTTCGAGAGATTCGATCGAGCGCTTAGCCACCATGCTCGGCGCGGTCGCCCAGCCTGCCCGCTCGCTGAGCCGATTTGCGGTGAGATCCGGAGATGGAACGATCTTCGTGTCCGTCGACGACGTGGATCGCATCGAAGCGTTGCAAAACTACGTGCAACTCCATGCCGGCGAGGCCACCTACACGCTGCACGTTACCATGAACACCATCGAGTCCTCGCTCGATCCTGAACGGTTCTTGCGCATCCATCGATCTCATATCGTGAACGTGCAACGGATCAAGCGGCTCTCATCCATGCCTCACGGGCTGTATTCGATCGAGCTGGCCTCGGGCGAACGTTTGCAGTCGGGAAGAACTTACGGCGAGAAGATTCGCAGCGTGCTCTCCAATCCTTTTTGACTCACAGTAGTCGATCGCGCAACAGAGCAATGCACGTCGCTAGCATTGCCTTACGCGCGTCTTGCGATTGATCCAATCGTGTACCCTGCACGCGCGCAGCGCTTTCACTCCTCACCTCTTCACTTCTTCCACAATCGAGCAACTTAGGACTTGATCTGAGTACGGAGCATCCATGCGATACATCGTCATTGGCGGCACATCAGGAATCGGACTTGCAACAGTCGCATCGGCGCGAGCGGCGGGACACGAGGTCGTCGCGGTTGGACGCGACCCCAACAAGTTTTCCGCTGCAAAAGAATTTGGCGCGACCACTTGGCAACTTGACGCGACCGATTCGGATGCCACGCGCAAATTCTTCGCCGGTTGCGTTACGTTCGATCATCTTGTGATCTGCGCATCCGGAGCATCCGGTGCCGGTACGTTCCGCGAGTTGAACCTCGCAGACTTAAGAAAGGGCTTCGAAGGAAAGTTCTGGCCGCAGGTCACGTGCGCCCAGGCAGCGTTGCAACGCATCGCCACCCAAGGCTCGATTACGTTCGTCGGCGCGATTTCATCGAGAGCGATGCAACCGGGAACGGCAGGCTTGGCGGCAATCAATGCTGCGATTGAAGCGCTCGTCCCGGTGCTCGCCTCCGAACTCAGACCGATTCGCGTCAATGCAGTGGTACCCGGCGTCGTGGACACGCCGTGGTGGTCGCGTCTGCCCGAAGAGGCGAAGCAAAGATTGTTCGACGATCTCGCCAAGAAAGTGCCGGTTGGGCGCGTCGGAAAACCGGAAGACCTAGCCGCCGCGATCATGTTCGTCACGACGAACACGTTTGTGACGGGATCGATCATCGATTGCGATGGCGGATGGAAGCTCAGAAATAGTTGATTGAACCGGCGCGGGCTAGGCAACCCAATACTTGACTCCGTCAACTATCTCGACCAGACTCCCTCGGGACAGGAGGGAGTCATGTCGAGCAGCGATCCCAGCATCAGTACGGTTCGTGAGTTCAATCGCTTCTACACGCAGAAGATAGGTGTGCTGAAGCAAGGTCTTCTGGATACCGACTGCACACTGACCGAAGCACGCGTGCTGTATGAGATCGCTAATCGACAGCAGTCGCTCGCCGGAGATCTCGTTCGCGATCTCTCGCTCGATCCGGGCTACGTCAGTCGGATACTCACGAAGTTCTCACGTCGCGGCTGGCTGAAGCGCGAGCAGTGCACGGAGGATGCACGGCGTTCGTATCTTCATCTCACTTCCAAAGGTCGATCGGTAGCTCAGTTGCTCGACCGCCGATCGCGAGAACAAATTGGTGGGCTCCTCGAGCCGCTAACGCCCGAAAAACGCACTGCCCTGCAGTCCCATCTGCAAGGTGTCCAGACAATATTGGGGGCCTCGTCGCGAGCAGGCGAAGAGCTAGTCTTTCGGCCGCATCGAGCGGGCGATATCGGTTGGATCATCCAGCGGCATGGCGTGATCTACGCGCAGGAGTACGGATGGAATTCCGAATTCGAAGCGCTCGTTGCCGAGATTGGCGCCAAGTTTCTGCGTGAATTTAATCCCAAGTGCGAACGCTGCTGGATCGCCGAGCGTGATGGCGTTCCGGTGGGCTGCATCATGCTCGTGCGTCATTCGCGCACCGTCGCCAAGTTGCGATTGCTTCTCGTGGAGAGCAGCGAACGGGGGCACGGATTAGGCCGCCGCCTCGTGAGCGAGTGCATCGAATTTGCGCGTGAAGCAGGTTATCGAAAAGTTACGCTATGGACGCAGAGCGTCCTCACTGCTGCACGAAAAATATATGAATCGGCCGGCTTCAGGCTGATCGATTCCAAGCCGCACACTAGCTTCGGGGCGAAGTTGGTCGGTGAAACCTGGGAACTTGATCTTCATTCAAGTTCGCGGCGCGACCAACTCACGTAACGATCGCCGCTCAACGGTCGCTCGATCGAGCAAATCGCAAGGTGACGCGCAGCCCACGCTCGCCAGGGCCGGGAGCGAAGCTGAGTTGGGCGTTGTGCAGTTCCGCGATGCGCTTGACGATCGACAGGCCTAGTCCGCTACCGTCAGTCACGGAGCTCTCTGCGCGAAAAAATCGTTGGCCGAGCCGTGCGATCGTCTGCGGCGGTACGGAAGCACCATTGTCGGTGACACTCAATTCCACCTCGGCATCGTGGTTATCGATGGTCATCTCCACCTGCACGCCAGTTCCCCCGTGAATGACCGCGTTGTCGATCAAGTTGCGTAGCAATGCATCGAGCAGTGCCGCATCTGCCTTGATCCAAGCTTCACTCGACGCCTCCAATTGAACCGCTGCGCCACGCTCGATCGTGGCCGGTGTCGCATCTGCAATGGTTTGTCGCGCGAGCCGCGCAAGATCGAGGCGCTCGAGCGAAACGTTCGTAGCTTTCGTATCGATCCGGGCAAGCATTAGTAGCTGCCCCACCAGGCGCGAGAGCCGAGTCGCCGCTGTAAGAATCTTCTCCAGTCCCGACCGCATGGCCGCTGCGTCGGGCTCGCCCAGCGAAGCTTCGGCTTGCGCGCGAATCGCCGCGACTGGATTGCGCAACTCGTGTGCGGCGTCCGCCGTGAAACGGCGTTCATTCTCGATCGACCGCTCGATGCGCGAGAACAGATCGTTGAGACGCTCGATCAATGGCTGCACTTCTGCAGGCGCAGCTTCGATATCGATCGGTTCGAGATTCAGCGGCCCGCTACGTGCAACTTGTTCGCCGATGCGCCGAATCGGTAGTAGCCCCCGGCTCACGATCCACCAGATCAAAAAACCCATGAGCGGAACCGCCATCAGTAGAGGCAGTAAGCCATCGATCGCGATCTGCGCCGCGAGGCGTTGGCGAGTTGCGTGCGGCTCGCCCATTTGCACCAGAATCTGATGTTCCACGTCCCAATCGCTATAGACGCGCCAGCCGACGCCGTCGATCGATACGTCGCTGAAGCCGCGTTCGACCCGCGAAAATCTCGCTTGCGGAGCAGTGCCCATCCGCAGCAGCAGTTTTCCGTCTCGGCTCCAGAGCTGCACCGCGAACTGTTGTGCGTAGTGCGCTAGTTCTTCCTGCTGCAGGTCATCGAGTTCCAGTAATTCATGCCCTGCTTGCACGGACAAGAGCCGAGCGGACTGCGCAAGTTGCGCATCGAACAGGCGATCCAATTCGCGATGTGCATCGCCATAGCTGATTGCAATCGCCAGGATCCACAAACCACCAATCGCGGCGAGTAACGACCAAAGCAACCGATTGCGGATCGACATCACGGCTTACTCGCACTCGCGTCGGGCATCAAATAACCGACGCCGCGCACCGTGCGAATCACGTCCGGGTCCAATTTGCGCCGCAAGTGATGCACGAAGACCTCGATCGCATTGCTCTCGACCGCACGATCCCACTCATACAGCTTGGCTTCGAGCTGGTCGCGCGTGAGAACTCGGCCGACGTTCAGCATGAACTCGCACAGTACGTCGAATTCGCGTGCGGAGAGATCGACAGAATGGCCGCGGAAGCGAACGATGCGGGCGGCAAGGTCGAGAGAAATATCGCCAATCACCAGCAGTCCCGACGCACGACTTTGGGATCGCCGGATCAAGGCGCGTAAGCGCGCTGCCAATTCAGAAATCGCGACGGGCTTAACGACGTAGTCGTCGGCACCAAGGTCGAGCCCGGCCACCCTGTCTTCGACAGCATCACGCGACGTCAGCACGAGCACTGGCGTCGCGTTGCGCTTACCTCGCAGCCAACGAATCAGATCCAGGCCACTCAAACGCGGCAAACCCAAGTCGAGCACGACCCCTGCGAACTCTTCCGCATATAGCGCTGTCCGCGCAGCCTCGCCGTCCTTGAGCCAGTCCACCGCGAAACCCGCTTGACGCAGTCCGTCGCACAGCGCCGAGCCTAATAACTCATCATCCTCCACCAGCAAGATTCGCATGCATCAGTCGTCCTCTTGATCTTCGTGCTCGTGACCATGCGAGCGTACCGCATCCGCGGACATCTCTGACACACCGGGTAAGACCACAGACCCATTCGTGAGCGGCACGGCGATCCAGAACGCGGATATAGCGATCAGCATGAGAACGCCAAGCGCGGACACATTGCGCACCGAGCCCGCCGTCTCTTTGAGATTCTTGAATCCCGTCACCATCGCGCGCGGCAGATTGGTGCGCTCAACCAGGCTGCTCACGATGACGCCCGCGACATGCACGAACACCATGAAGAGCCATGCGTTGGCTGCCACCTCGTGGACCTCTTCGAAGCCTTCCCCGCCGATCTCATTCAACGTGAGCCAACCGCTACCTGCCGTCACAACCGCAAGGATGAGCATCGCCCAAATTGCCCAGCTTCCCGCGGGCGTGTGACCAACGTATTGAGCTCCCTCGCGTCGAAGCAAACCCTGGACGTGCCTGCCCACTGCGCGCGGCCCGAATGCGAATGAACTGAACCGAGCATACCGTGTGCCGATGAAGCCCCAGATGAGTCTGAACACCACCAGTCCCAGCACCGTGTACCCGAACATCACGTGGAAATGGCGAACGCGCTCGGATTCGGCCAGCAAGTAAGCGCCGAAGAACGAGATAGCGAGCGTCCAGTGGAACACTCGCGTCGGTAAATCCCAGATGCGCTGCTTCGATGCGGATTGATCGCTCATGATGAAACCTCACTTTGGAATTTGGACTGAGTGTTCGTCGAATCTGCCCTGCTCGGCCTGACGATGGCACGCGGAACAATTGCTCGGGCTGCCGATTGCAGGGCGCCGCCACGTTGCCGAGGGAATTTCATCGTGCTCGTGCAGAAACCATCGTGATCGCGTGATGCGCAAGGGATCGTCTGGGGCGACACCTCGCGGCTTCTGGGATGCGTTGGCTTCGAGATAGCTCGCAATCTGCTGCGCGAGCGGCGTTTCGATGCTCGCATCCGTCCCAAAGTGATCCTTCAGATTGCGCATGATGTCCGCCCACGAACTGCTCGGCAGCAGCCTTGGCGGAAAAGCCACATGACACGCACCGCACTCCTCTCGCCACACCTGCGCATCGAGTGAATCTATGGGGGATGAAGCTACGGGCGGGGTAGCGGATGCGCTCTGCCATCCAGCAAGGCAAAGCACAGCAAGACCGAGCCCCTTGAACGCGTGACTCATGGGCGAGCTCCTTCGGACAGCAAGAACGTGAGCACGTCGCCTTTTTCTGCAGGCGTGCACTCCCGCTGCAGCACGTCGCGGCAATTGCGTCGGAACCACTTCTCCACTTTTGCTTCGTCAGTGAACCGTGCGGGATTGGCCACGGGAGAGAAAGGCTTGATGTCCTTCTTGGTCACAACATGCCGGCCCACGGAGCGCGGATCGGACGTATGACAGGTACTGCAACTCCAATCGGCAGGCTTCGAGAAATACAACGCGCGACCGCGCTCGGCGGAGAATCCTGTAAACGTCGGCGATTGCGCTTTCGCAGCGCCTTTCCACGACTGCAATAGTTCATTGGGTCCCGCGGATGCCAGGCTGGCGGATAACAAACCGATGCAGGCGATTGTGATTGGGCGAAGCATGATGGACCTCCATGGACGCACGCTACGCCGTGAGTCTTAAGCGATCCTTAAAGCCATAGAGCCGCCATCAAGGGTCGCTGCTAAGCTTCGCACTTGCCTCAAGGCGAATAAGAAAAATCCTCAGCTCCATGCGCATCACTTGGCAAGACCTTCTGTGGCCCGGAAATGCCAATTCCTTTTTTGCGCGCGATCCGTTGCCGATCTTCGATCCGTTGCGTATCGAATATTCGTCTGCGAACGCATGGTGGCTGGCGGAACTAAGCCGCATCGTTTATCGACTCGGCGAATTCGAAACGCCCCAACCGTTGCGACCGCTGCGTCGTGAATTCTTAAATGCGGTTGGCCTCGAAGAGATCGGCTTGTTTGGATCGGATGAAACCGGAACAGCTGCATTGCTGATCAGAGCGCGTGGCCCAGTTGCGTTTGCAATATTGGTCTTTCGGGGTACCGAGCAAGAGATTCAGGATCTCTTGCACGACGCCGACACGTGGCCGGTACCTGCATTCGGCAACTCTGCAGCGGTGCATCGAGGTTTCAAGCGCGCACTGAATAGCGTGTGGACACCCATCGAAGCCGCACTGAAGTCGATCGATTGTCCGCTCTTTTTTACAGGCCACAGCTTGGGCGCCGCACTGGCCACGTTAGCGGCAGTGAGACGCGCACCTACCGCTCTCTATACGTTCGGTTCACCTCGAGTTGGCGATGCTCGCCTCGCCGCGAAGTTGCAGCACGTTCCGATCTATCGCGTGGTCCACGGCAAAGACATCGTGACCACCGTGCCGCCTGAAGTACTCGGCTTTCGTCATGTCGGCGAAGAACGTCACATCGGCAGTAGCGGCCTCAATGATTTCGTGTTCGATGCTAATTTGCTGTTCGATCAACTCACGACACCGGTCAACGTGCTGGCGGATCATGCGCCGGTGAATTACGTGAATATGGTGTAACGGACGGATCGCTACGCGATCGCGAAGGACTGACGTCGAGACGGATGCTGTCGCATCGAGAAGGACGTGCGTCGAGTAAGAATCAGACAAATCAGAAAGCGTGTGCTGGCACACTGACTCCTTGCCTCGCCTTGCGGGGGAAGGTTGGGAAGGGGGCATTCTTCGGGTACGGTCCAGGTACATCATTTACTGATCAGCCTAGGTTCATCGCGTTTACACCGGTCAAATCAGCTTGTTCGATCTACTTTCGCTCCAGCCTCTGACCCGACGAAGTCCATCCCGATGCAATGCATCCTTCTCGACGTTAGTCTTTCCCGACGCGAAGCGTCCCACACCTGACGCTCCTGACCGCCCCCCCCAGATTCAAGGCTGCGGCCGCGGCGTAGACGCAACGCTCGGCGGCAGAATCGGATACACCACCTTCGGCTGGTCGCCAGTCAAGCTCTGGAGGAACGCAACAATTTTGTCGATCTCATCATTGCTCAATTGCGCACCGAGCTGGCTCGAGCCCATCACACCGACTGCCTGCCGCAGATCCCACGCGCGGCCGGTATGAAAGTACGGTGCTGTGAGCGCGACGTTGCGTAAGCTCGGAGCGCGAAAGACGTACTCATCTGCAGCGGTCTTCGTCACCATGAAACGTCCTTTGTCTTGCGGCGGTAAGAGATCCGCACCGGGCTTTTCGACCACACCGAAAGGCGCATACATCGTGCCGCCGACGTTCATGCCGCTGTGGCATGCAACACAGCCTTTGTTCATGAAGAGTTGCAGGCCTTCCTTTTGTGGTGCATTCAACGCGGCTGCATCGCCGCGTAGATATTTATCGAACGGAGCGTTCGGCGTGATGAGCGTCGCTTCGAACAGAGCGATGGCCTTTTGCGCGTTCGCGAGTGAGAGCGCCTTCGCCTCACCCGGGAACGCCGCCTTGAATGCCGCCACGTAACCAGGGATTGCCGCAAGCTGCTCTTCGAGGTGTTCTTTGGGTGACGCCATCTCGACAGGATTGACCATCGGGCCACCCGCCTGCTCTTCGAGATCTTTCGCACGGCCGTCCCAGAACTGAGCGGTGTTGAAGACAGCATTCCACACCGTCGGTGCATTGCGATCACCACGCTGCCATTTGTGACCGATGGACGTCTCCTCCGCGTCGGCGCCCGCGAGTCCGACGTTGTGACAGGAGTTGCAACTAATCGCGTGACTCGCAGACAGTCTCGGATCGAAGTAGAGCATCTTGCCGAGTTCAATTTTCGCGGGCGTCGCGGCGTTATCCGGCAACGCAGGCGCAGTGAGTGGGATCGGTTTGAACTGCTGCTGCGCCGCAGTCATTAGCTCATCAGCAGTCGCGGCCTGCGCAAGTGCGAACACGCCGATCATCATTGCTTGAACACGGAACGTACGCATGGTGGCTCCTTGTCTTCGGCCCAACGTCACCGCCGTAGAATTCCACTGACCTCGAATGCCGAGCGATTCGCGGTTCCACGGAGCCGACACGTGACATCCGAGGGATGACGGACGGGATTCGAGCCACGAAATGATCGCTGAGAAGAAGATTTCACACAGAGGGCACGGAGGATACGGAGGTCACGGAGGCCCAGACGCAACACAAAGCGCGCAGAGACACGGTGAGTAAGTAAGAGCGCGCGTAGCGCTCGCCCGCAGCGGCTTGCTTGCGGAAGGCTACCTTGCCGACGAACCTACTTCGGATACGTCAACCTATCCTGCACCGCCAACAACAGATCATGCCTCGACACTTCACCGAGCAAGGTGTTGCGCCACTGATCGGGAGTCACCGGCAGAATCGTCACGCCTTCGCGAAGGAATCCATCGAGAGCGGTGCAAAGCGGCATGTCGGGCGTAAGAGTGAATGTCACGCGTTCAGCCACGCTCTCGATCGGCAGCGTCGCAGAGATTTCCTTGCGTTCTAAGCGCGCGAGGATTTTGCGCGGGTCCAGCCAGCCGACGATCTCGTCCTCATCTGTGACATACAACCGCTCAATCGGCCGCTTTGGTAGCTTCGCTAGTGCATCGCCGATGCTGACATCGCGCGCTGCGGTCGCAATCGCCGGCTTCACCAGAGCAGCGACGGTCTTCAGCCGCCAATCCTCCTGATCCGTAGCCTCCAGCGTGCGAGTGAGCGATGCGTGATAAATCGACTCGCCGCCGCGATACACCTTGGCGGTGTAGTGCGCGATCACGCACGACAGCATCAGAGGTAATGCCATATCGTAGTCGAGCGTCATCTCGAAGATCATCAGCATCGAGGTAAGCGGTGCATGCGTAGTTGCGGCGAGAAACCCGCCCATGCCGATCAACGCATATGCAGCCGGCGTCGAGACGATGGTCGGCAGCAACGAGTGCAATCCGTCTCCCACAAGCGTTCCGATGGCAGCGCCAATGAAGAGAGTCGGAGTGAAGACACCGCCGACCGCGCCCGAGCCCACCGTCGAGGATGTCGCAAAGACTTTTGCCACTAGCACGACTGCCAGCCAAGCGCTGAGCACTTGCCCTTGCAGAATATCGCCGACAACGCTGTAACCGTTGCCCCACACCTGCGGTACGGCGATCGAGGTAATACCGACGAGCAATCCACCGAGACCGAGCGTCCAGTAAGGAGCCCAGTTCAGCTTTACGAAGCAACGCTTACTGAAATCGAGCAAGCCCAAGAATAGCGGCGCGAGATGACCCAGCAATACGCCGAGCAGCGCATAGAACACCAGTTCCCAATTGGAGACGAACACGACGTGCGGAACATCGAACACCGGCCCGTATCCGAGAAAGCGATGAATCGTAGCGCTCGCGACGACCGACGATACGACGAGCGGCCCGAAACTCTCCATCGCAATCGAACCGAGCACGATTTCCGAAATGAACAATGCGCCTGAGATCGGCGCGTTGTATGCAGCAGCGATACCGGCGGCCCCACCGCACGCAACCATCAACCGCAGTCTCGGTACCGGTGCGCGTGCCAATGTTCCGAGTTTGGACCCTAACGCTGCGGCCAATTGCACCATCGGACCTTCGCGGCCGATCGATCCTCCCGATGCAATGCTCAACAGAGATGACAGACACTTAAGCAGCGTCCCGCGCAAACCGACGTGTCCATCCCCAAGCAGCACCGCTTCCATGTAATCGACCGCCCGCGCTGCCGTAAATGCTCGACCTGCGACATGCAGTACCCATCCTGCCAACAACCCACCGACTGTCGGCACCAACATGCGGTACCACCACACCAAGCTCTCTGCGGCATGAACTAGGCTGCCCGACTCACCCGTGAACAAGTGCTCGAGCATGCGCGCCGCTTCGCGGAATACCACGCTGGCCAGCGCGCCGCAGAACCCCACCAAAGCCGCCCAAAATACGACGCCTACGAGCTCTTCGTGTCCAAGCAAGATCAGCCGTAAGCGCGTGAATAGCGACAACGGCACGCGCACAAGCTTTTCTACTTCCATCGGGACCTGACTACATTCGCATCACGATCCCTCAAGGATACCGGCAAATCCACCGTCGCCGGGAACCGCAGCGTGAGGATATGTCGAGTCAGGAGTTGGATGCGCCATCGCCTGGGACTAGGGCCGAAGGCCAAGGCAATGCTTCTCGACTGCAAAGCAGTCTTTCCCGGCGTCAGTCCTTCACGATCTGAGTCAGCAGCGCCACATTGGCGCACGGGATCGTGCATGCCCAGCGAAAGCGATCCGCGACCTTTCGCAATGTCAGCTCGCGGTAGAACACCACGTGAGTCGGATCGCGGCGATAGTGCCAACGTTGGAAGTCGATCGAATCGGTCAAGAAACGCGTCATGATCGCAAGGACACCGCCTGACTTTAGCATCGCGTTCAGTTTCGCGAATTCTTGGAACGGGCGATGAAAGTGCTCGATCACTTCGGAGCACGTGATGAAATCGTACTGCCTGGCGAGCGCATCGGCATCGGGATAAAACAACGGATCATAGAGAGCGAGGTGATGCCCGGCTTCTCGCAGCATCGCCGCGAGTGCTGAGTCTGGACCACAACCGTAGTCCAGCCCGTGACTGCCCGGACGCAACCGTGCCAACAACGCCTTGGCGATCGGTTCGAGGTACTTGCGATAGCCCACATCGTCCGCATCGTTTCGATGCAGCAGATAAATCGAACGCTCTTCATCGGCACTCGGCAACATCGTCGGATCCAAGAACGTCGCCTCGCACGATTCGCAACGCCAATACGACCGATTGTCGAACGACGCGAAGTGGCGTGAATCAATCGATTCGCAAACTGGACAGGGGAAGAGTTGGTTCTCCACGAACAACGCATGAAACAGTGGAAGTGCGCGAGCATAGCTCGCCTGCGCCGTCCGAGGTGGGAAGGACGGATCGCTGCGATCGGGAAAGACTGACGTCGGGAAGGACTGCTTTGCAGTCGAGAAGGACTTCGTCGGGACAGAAACATTCCAGAGGAGCCGAAGAGGCAAGCGCTCACGCGCAGGCAGGCCTAACGGAGGGAAGGCCAGGAAGGGGACGTTTCTTTGGGTTGACGGTTGTGAGTTGTCGGTCGGCAGGAAGACCAGAGCCGAGCGCCAGTTTACACACCTCGCACTTCACGCGCGAAGTGCAGACCCTAAGAATCTTTTGACAGGATTTACAAGATGAACTGGATGTATGAAAACAAGAATAGATCTCTGAGGTCCGGTCATCCTGTCAATCCTGTTCATCCTGTCCAATCTTCTCTTCTCCAGTGCAGAACGAAGAAACTTAGACGGGATTAACAGGATGAACGGGATGTATGAAAGGAAGCACAGATCGCTCAGCTCCAATCATCTGAGGGTTGTGAGTTGTCGGTTGGCAAGAAGAGCCGATTGCGAGTTGCGCATCGCACTTCACGCGCATCGCGCTTTCGCTCCATCACCTCATCACCTCATCACTTCTTTTTCTGCGGCCTACCGCTTGTTCAATCGAACCACTTCAACGCCGCGAGCGAGCTGTTCCACCAGCGTCGCCGGGAACGCAGACTTGCTGACATACGCATCCGCTCCCGCACCCATACCGAGCCGTTGCTCTTCCGCGGAATCGAGAGACGAAAAGAGCACGATGAAGATGCGGTGATGAGCATAACGGCGGCGCAGTTCAGCAATAAGATCGATTCCATCTGCATCTTCGAGTACACGATCGACGATTGCGATCGGAAACACGATCGCCTCCATCGCTTGGCGCGCTTCTGCCGCTGAGCTGACAAGAACAGTGTCGAACCGCTGCCGAGACAATTCGAGCTCCAGGAGTTTTCGCATCGCCGGATCGTCTTCTACGATAAGAACCGACGGACGCGACCGATCTGTGGTGCTGTTTGTAACTGCCGATGATGCTTGCTCGCTAAATTCGAATGGCAAGGACCGCTCCTGATGGCACGACTAACCGAGTGACCCAGAATCGACTGGTTCGCGCATATTGAGCCGACTGAAAGTCGATTGTTCAACCAAGCGGCCGCGCCAAATCCCCTCGCAGAGTTAAGCCCTATTCCTTAGGGCTTCGTCTCATTGGAGATCCGCTGATCACCGCACCAAGCACGCCTTTCAAAATGGTTGCTCCATCGGCATCAGGTTGTGGCTCAAGTGATGCATGATCCAGATCGATCCCGCCACGATCAGAAACACGACCATCACCCCAAACGCGAGCGCGAGCACGTTATTGGTATTGTCGGGGCCGGTGGTGATGTGTAGGAAGAACACCAGGTGGACGCCCATCTGCGCGATAGCCAGGACGATGAGCGCAACCGGGATGGCGGGCGCGTAGACGACATTCGATCCGGCCAACAGGAACGCTGCCACGGTGAGAACGATCGAGAATGCGAGCCCCACATTGGCATTGCGAATCCAGTGACCGATCTCCTCCGGCGGTTCATCGCCCGGCGCATGATCCTCGTGCTCCGGAACATCGCCTTGATACAGGTCCGGATCCAATTCGTGCGTGCTCATGCGCGGCTCCCGATGAGGTAAACGATCGTGAAGATGCCGATCCAAACGATGTCGAGCGCGTGCCAGAAGAGATTGAAGCAAATCAGTCGATGCACGATCTCGCGCCGAAATCCCTTGACCTGCACTTGCGCCACCATCGTGGCGAGCCACATTCCGCCGACGGTCACATGCGCACCGTGGAGACCCACCAGCCCGAAGAACGCGGTTAGCATGCCGCTTCGTTGCGGCGTGATGCCTCTACTCGCAAGTTCGATGAACTCCTGCAGTTCCAGCAGCACGAAGCCGAGCCCCAAAAGCCCGGTGATCAACAGAAATATCTGCGTCCAAAGCAGATTTCGCGCATTCGTCGCCGCGAAACCGAGCATGCAGGTGTAACTCGAGAGAAGCAGCAGGCCGGTTTCGAATGCAACGCGTCGCAGATCGACGATGTCGACGATCGTCGGACCGCCGGCAGTCGCATCTCTTTGCACGGCAAACGCGGCGAAGAAGCACGCGAAAATGACGATGTCGCTGAGCAGAAAAATCCAAAAGCCGTAGCCGACGATGATGCGCTTCGTTGCAGGGCCGGTGGCTCCGTGACCCGCACCTTGAACCGGTTCGCCGGCGACATGCGCGCGATGACCTAACCCGTACGGATCTTCACGAACCCGACGCAGCGCCTCTAAGCTTGCAGGCAGACCTCGTTCGCTCACAGCGTTGCCTCTTGCTGCGAGAGCCGCTTGAGCAATGCTTCGCGAGCCGCACGTCGCGCGCGATCGACCCGAGCGACTTCTTCGACGGGCACTTCGAATTCGTGAACATCGCGCCACGCAAACACGACGAAGCCCGCGAACGCGGCAGCGAATGCCGCGATCGCTAACGACCAGATGTGCCAGACCATCGCGAACCCAAACACCGAGGTAAAGAACGCGGTGTAGAACCCCACCGAACTATTCACCGGCATTTCGATCGGTTCGTATTTGGGTTCAGGTGCGAGTTGCTGCGTTTCCACGGCGCGCTGCTTGATGCCCCAGTACGCCTCCTCGCCTTCTACATTCGGCATCACGGCGAAGTTGAAAAATGGCGGCGGCGAAGGCGTCGCCCATTCCAGCGAGCGGCCATCCCACAAATCGCCCGTCACATCGCGCAACTTATCGCGATTGCGGATGCTCACGACGAGCTGTGTCACTTGCGCAATCACGCCCAGAATGAGAATTGCGACACCGATGAGAGAGACGTACAACCAGGGCCGCCACTCGAGCACATTGATGTGCTGCAAGCGTCGCGTCATACCCGCGAGACCGAGCACGTAGAGCGGCGTGAACGTGACCCAGAACCCGATGAAAGCACACCAGAACGCCGCTTTTCCCCAACCTTTATGCAGCGCGAATCCGAACGCTTTCGGAAACCAGAACTCCATGCCGGCAAACACGGCGAACACGACCCCACCCACAATAACGTTGTGAAAGTGCGCCACCAGAAACATCGAGTTGTGCGTGAGAAAGTCTGCAGGCGGAACCGCGAGCAGCACGCCCGTGAGCCCGCCGATGATGAACGTGAAGATGAAACCGAGCGACCACAGCATCGGCACTTCGAATCGCACCCGTCCACCGTACATCGTGAAGATCCAGTTGTAGATCTTCACACCGGTACCTACCGCAATGATGCTCGAGGAGATGCCGAAGAACGTGTTGACTGCCGCGCCCGCACCCATCGTGAAAAAGTGATGCAGCCACACGACCATCGACACGATGCAGATGAATAGCGTCGCCGCCACCATCGAGCGGTAGCCGAACAGCGGCTTGCCGGAGAACGTGGGAAAGATTTCCGAAAAGATCCCAAATGCCGGCAGCACCAAGATGTACACCTCGGGATGACCCCAGGCCCACACGAGATTTACGAACATCATCGGGTTGCCACCGGCCGTGTTCGTGAAGTAATTCCAACCGACGTAGCGATCCAGCGTGAGCATCGCAAGCGTTGCGGTCAGAATCGGGAATGCCGCGACGATCAACAGGCAAGATGCCAACGCTGTCCAACAAAACACGGGCATGCGTAAGTAACTCATCCCGCGACATCGCATCTTCAATATGGTTGTGACGATGTTGATACCGGTAATGAGCGTCCCGATGCCGGAAATTTGCACAGCCCAGAGGTAGTAATCGACACCGACACCCGGCGTGTATGTCGTTTCGCTCAGAGGCGGATACGGTAACCAGCCGGTGCGAGCGAATTCACCGATGAACAGTGAGACGTTCACGAGAAATGCCCCACTCGCGGTCAACCAGAATCCAACCGAATTGAACGTTGGAAACGCCACGTCGCGCACACCGAGCTGCAATGGCACCAAGTAATTCATGAAGCCGAGCACCAATGGCATGGCGCCGAACAGAATCATGATTGTGCCGTGCGCGGTGAATATTTGATCGTAGTGTTCCGGCGGCAAATATCCCGCGGAGCCGATTGCAACGGCTTGCTGTGTGCGCATCATGATCGCGTCCGCGAAGCCGCGAATCAGCATCAGCGTGCCGAGTAAGCAGTACATGATGCCGATGCGTTTGTGATCGACGCTCGTGATCCACTCGCGCCAGAGGTACGGCCACCAGTGCTTCACCGTGACGAGGATTAGCACGCCGACGATGAGCAAAATCAGAACGATGGAAGTGATGAGCGGAATCGGTTGCGATACGGGGATCGCGGACAGGTCGAGTTTGCCGAACATCGTCAATCCTTTCCGCCGGTAGAGACTTCACGGCCAGCGTGTTGCGGACTTTCGGGCTGCGGCCCAGGTCCCGGAGGAATGCGTTGGCTCACGACTGCATGGAAGAGTTGCGGATCTACGCGTCCGAACGTTGCAGGGGGCACGTTCTGCGTCTGCTTCATCAGCCGTGTGTAAGTGTTTTCGTCGAGTACAGAGCCGCTGTCTTGTGTCCGTTGCACCCACGCCTCGAAGTCGGGCGATGAGAGGCTGCGCACGTCGAACTGCATGTCCGAAAATCCATCGCCGGAGAATTGCGCGGACGTACCCCACACCTTCGCTGGACTATCGGCTTGCAAGTGCAGTTGCGAGACCATGCCCGGCATCGCGTAGATCATGGAGCCCAATCGCGGCACGAAGAAGACGTTGAACACGTTCGCTGAGGTGATCGAAAAATGCACTGGCTTTCCTGCCGGCATCACCAACTCGTTGAGACTCGCGATGCGCTGCTGCGGATAGATGAATAGCCATTTCCAATCGAGCGCAACGACCTGGACCTCCAACGGCGCGGTCTTCGATGGCAACGGCCTGAAAGGATCGAGCTTGTAGGAGCCGATCCAAATCACACCGCCGATGAACATGATCGTGAGCGTTGGGATCGACCAGACGACGGCTTCGATTCGACCGGAATAGGACCAGTACGGCAGGTACTCTGCCTTGCGGTTCGATGCCCGGTAGTGCCACGCCATCCAAAACGCCAGCAGGATGGTAGGAATGACAATCGCAAGCATGATCGCCGTCGCGTTGATCAGGATCTTTGCGTCATTCGCACCCACAGGACCGATCGGGTCCAACACGCCACCCGAACACGACGCAAGCGCGATGCTCGCGAGCGCTACTGAGACACGACTGCATGCACTTGCGCAGACGCTGCTCGACGAATGCAAGCGACCCATACGGGAGCCTCCCTACCGGGAGCGCACTAAACAGCTCAAGGGCGAAGATGTTCCGGTGCACAACGCCCTGGTCATGCCTCGAACCGACCGTTGCAGTTTGTGCAGAGCGAAATCGATGCGATCGCCAGCGGCGAGGAACACCGACTCGTTTCCGATTTGCTGCGGCGCTGTTAAGGAGGATTCGCTAACTGCCCTGCGCTTCCGCGTAATGACGCCCACCGTGACGTAGCGACAATGTCGATCTTCGAGCTACGCGTCGCATCAATGGAGGAGACCAATGAACACCGCAGGGTTGTTCGCAGGGATGCTGGCTTTAGCGATCTTCACAGCACCGTCGCATGTGCATGCCGAAGACTGGAAGCTCACTACGGGCGCCGATTACACGAACGGCGACTACGGCGGCACTAACGACATCAGCACGCTGTACGTGCCTGTCACGGGAAAGTTTCGCGGCGAACGCGTGGGCTTGCGAGTCACCGTGCCGTACGTCCAAGTCAGCGGACCCGGGACGATTGTCGATACGGCAGGCCAACTGATTCCCGGTCCCGATCGTACAGACGGCGGATTAGGCGATGTGATCGTCGCCGGGACGCTCTATGACATCGTCGCATTGCGAGAACAGCGCTTCTACATCGATCTCACCGCCAAGGCGAAGTTCGGCACCGCTGACGAAACGAAAGGCCTTGGCACAGGCGAGAACGACTACTCGCTGCAAGGTGAGTGGTACAAAGATTTCGAGCGTGTCGGACTGTTCGGCAGCGTCGGCTACAAAGTCTATGGCGACCCGCCCGGGACCGATTTCGAGAACGCCGCCTATGCCTCCCTCGGCAGCGATTTCGGTTTCACACGCAATGTACGCGCGGGACTCATCTTCGACTACCGCGAATCCGCCGTGCGCGGCGGCGATGCTCTCCAAGAGCTCACCTTATTCGCCTCAATTTCCAGCAGTAACGGCATGTCTCTCCAACCGTACGTGCTGGGCGGCTTGAGCGATAGCAGTCCCGATTTGGGTGCTGGAATCATGGTGAGCTGGAAAACGAACTCGCACTGACGCAATCGACATGCGCTGCAACGAGCGCAGAACATTCACTCACTGACTAGGAGTTAGACATGAACAAGTTACTGACAGCTGGATTTCTCACCGCGTGCATGGCGGCGACGTCCGCTTACGCCCAGGGGCAACAACACGATCGCGACCGCGATCGAGCGCACGATGAAACGCATCAGGCCGACATGGACCGTGTGCAAGACCGCGACACCATGATGGACCGTGACATGACCGGCGATCGAGACATGGCGCGCGATCAGGATCGAGACCGCGATCGGGATCACGACAGAGACACCATGGGCGCTCAGGACCGCGATCGGGATCGTCTGCATCAACAGGACCGCGACCGCATTTACGGGAGCGAGCTAATGAGCGCTCAAGAGCGGCAACAGTACATGAATCAGCTTCGCGCATTGCGTACGGAACAAGAACGCGTGAACTTTCGACTGCAACAGGAGCAGCAAATGCAGCAGCGTGCGATGGAGCAGAACGCGAAACTAGGGCCCGCCCCCACTCGCAGCCAACTGCAAGCGCAGGAGCAGGAACGGCAGCGCGAACGCACGCAGATCTTCGGCTATGAGCTCATGAACCAAGGCGAGCTTGACCAATATCGCGAGCAGCTGCGCACCGCCAAGACGCAGGAGGAGCGCGCACGCATTCAAGCGCAACACAAAACCGAGATGCAGGAGCGAGCGCGCGACAGAGGCGTCACGCTGGCAACGGATGCGGATTGAGATCGACCCAATCGCGAGGGGCCGGCAGGCCCCCTCTTTCGGAACTGCGTGCTTGCGGTGACAATTGCGTGAGCATCGTCCAGCCTCAATAGCCGGGCAATCGCGCCGGCGGAGTCATACTCATGCCTTACTATTTGGCCAAAACCGTGAGCGGTCCGTTCGATCGGGTGGTTGCAGATGTAACCGAACATCTGAAGCAGCAGGGCTTCGGTGTCCTCACGGATATCGACGTGCAGGCCACCTTGAAGAACAAGATCGGAGCCGATGTTTCGCGGTATCGCATTCTCGGCGCGTGTAACCCCGGATTCGCACACGAGGCACTCAAGCTCGAGGACAAATTGGGCGTATTGCTTCCATGTAATGTCATTGTGCGGGAAACATCGGATGGAAAGGTCGAGGTCGCCAGTGTCGACCCGGTGGGCGCGATGGAGCGCACCGGAAATCCCGCGCTGGCGACGACGGCCGAGGAAGTGCGCCGTCGGCTTTCGAATGCGATCAATGCGGTGAAGTAAGAGACGGGCCTGCAGGAACGACAATGAAGTACTTTCGCATTAGTTGCTTGACGCTACTTGCAATCGCGAACACGGCACTGGCCGGCGTTGACGAGGCACTGCTCAAAACGCTGCCCAATGTGCGCGAACCACAGACGAATCGAATCGTGAGCGGAGCGATCGGTGCCACCGATATCGGACGGATCCGCGCGGCCGGCGTGAAGCACGTCATCAATTTGCGCACACCGCAAGAAATGCAGGATCTGAACGAGGGCGACATCGCCAAGGGGCTCGGGCTCGACTATCACTCGATTCCGATCGCGGGCGCTCAGTCGCTCACTAGAGAAAACGCAAGCAAGCTGGACGAAGCCCTCAAGCAAGCAGGCGACGACCCAACGGTCGTTCACTGCGCCAGCGGCAATCGCGTAGGTGCTCTGATCGCGCTGCGCGAGGCCTGGATCAACGGCAAATCCACCGACGCCGCGATTGCCGAAGGCAAACGCTGGGGCCTGACTTCGCTCGAAGGCGCGGTGCGTACGAAGCTTGAAGAGACGCCGAAGGCGGAAAAGAAGTGATGAGGTGATGAAGTGAAAGCGCGATGCGCACGAACGGTGTGGGCAAGCGGATGTGCAGACCTCGCGCATTGAGCGATGTGTCGGCGACTGAGGCGGGTGCGAAGGCATTTGAACTCTGTGCTCTGTGAGTTCTGTATGAGATTCTTTTTGCCACGGGGCCAGAACACCAGCGGCGACGTTCATCCACACATCACACCCGCCAGCGCACACGTTAGATCTCCATCATCCGTGTGAAATGCTTTCTCCGACTTGCAGCTTCTTGACCTAGATCAAGGCGCCGACACGGTACGTCCCACTACCCTGCCGTGCCCCACTCCCGAACCGATATTGGACTTTGATGACAGAACCCGAATTGAGCGACGCAGAACGTCGTGCCCGCATCGTGCAGCAAATGCGAGAACGCACGGGAATCGATGAAGCGATGATCGAGCGGCTGGTGCATGGCTTTTATGCCCGCGTGCGCCAGGACGAGTTACTCGGCCCGGTTTTCGATTCGCGCATCCACGATTGGGAGCCGCATCTGCAACGGATGTGCGATTTTTGGTCGTCAGTCGTGCTCTCGAGCGGCGTCTATCACGGGCAACCGATGCGCATGCATTTGCCGCTGCCGGTAGATTCCAAACATTTTGACCGCTGGCTGGGGTTGTTCGAGGACACAGCTCGCGAGCTCTTCTCGGAAACCATCGCTCAGGAGTTCATTTTCCGCGCACAACGCATCGCAACGAGTCTCGAACTCGGCATCGCGAGCAATCACGGCGTGCTGTTGGGCCGCGGCGAGCGATTCACGCTCGCAGAGTAGTCGGCGCCCTGCAGTTGCATTTGCCGTCACGCGCGATACGTCGTAATGGCACTCGCAAGAACGTTCACGATTTGCTTGAGATCGACGGGTTTTTGCAGGCGTGGCACATCGGCTAGATCTTGCGGAATGACTGCTTGGTCGTAGCCGGTAATGAACACGAACGGAACGCCGTGCCATCGCAGCTCAGATGCAAGCTCGAACGACGCGCCGTTGCCTAGGTTGATATCCACCACAGCTGCTGTCGGCGAGCTGCTGTCGATCACGCTGCGCGCTCCGGTCTGAGACGCGCACGGGCCCACGATGTCCGCGCCTGCGCCGCGTAGTGCACGTGCAGTGTCGGATGCCAGATAGAAATCGTCTTCGGCCACTAAGATGCGCTCGCCGCTCAAGTCGGCTTCACCGCTCATGTCCAAGACGCCGCCGAACAAGGTTGCACGCTGTGGCGCATCCGTTTCCAGAATGCTCGCGCCCTCCTTGAGCGGAATTTCCAAATGACATTGAGCACCTTCCGATGTGATCTCGACCTGACCGCGACCTCCCAACTCATAGGGGATGCGAGCTTCGATGAGCTCCCGGCCGAAGCCCCGGCGTCGGGACGTCGCTAGCATCACACGATCGATCTGCGCGCCGTACTCGTTCCAATCGAAACTCAACCACGGTATGCCGCGCTTCTCGATAGTCGTCCACGAGACGCTGACGCGGCCCTTGCCGGTGGAGAGCGCACCGTATTTGAGTGCGTTAGTGGTCAGCTCATGCACGGCGAGCGTCAGCACTTCCGCTGCCTTCGGTGCAAGCACGATTTCCGGACCTGACAATGTGAATTCAGAACCATGTTGAGATTGCGCTCCGAGTTCTTCCTCGAGAATCGTCGCAATGCTCACGCCTGCATTGGCTGCGCGCGTGAGCAACGCTTGGACGCGTGCGAGCGTCAATAGTCGACCCGCAATCGCCTCCGCATACTCCTTCACGCTCGCTGCGCCTTCGCCGGTTCTGGCGGCGATGGAGCGGATCATCGCCATGATGTTACGTACCCGATGCTGCAATTCCGCCAACAGAATGGCCTGATGTTCGACGGCTAGCTTCGTTTCCGTAATGTCTTCGGCGATGCCGCCGATGCGGTGAACGTGCCCCTGCTCGTCGCGCAATGGGAAGTCGGTGTTTCTAATCCAACGGAATGCCCGATCCGATGGTCGCTGAATGCGAAACTCATGCACGACAGAGTCGCCGCGCCGTGCACGCTCGATGTGAGCAAGTGCATGCTCGCGATCTTCAGGGATGATCGACGCTGCCCATTTCTTGATATCGCCCAGAAACGCGCCCGCTTCGGCACCATAGATTTTCTCGAGCGCTGGGCTCACATACTCCATGTTCAGGGTCGCAGCATCCCTGATCCACAACGCACCCGAGGATGCTTCAGAAAACTGACGAAAGCGTTCTTCGCTCTCGCGCAATGCCGACTCGACGCGCGCTCGCTCTGTTGCGGACCAAATGCGCTCTGCCAGTTCTTCGATGAGGGAAATGTCGCGGGTCCACTCTCTCGGCCATGAATCAGCGACCGTCAACGAAGCGATCAATCTCCCGTCTCTAACGATCGGTACTGCAACGACGGATCGAAAGCCTCGAGACAGCCAACGCTGACGCGAGGTTTCGATGAACAATGGCGAGGTCAGAACGTCTTCGATAATTGTCGTGCGGCCTGCCATCAGTTCTTCTAAGACCGCAGGCGATGCAATGGGATGACTGCCCACGAGATTCAGGTCGTCTCCGCGCCGATATGCAGCACGAACAGTCAGGTTGACGCAGCCCGCGTCGTATTCGCCATAGAAGACGCAGCCCGCATCCAAACGTTCTCCAAGCAGGCGTGCTGCTTCCTCTTGGATACGAGTCGAGTCGGCGAGTAGCCGCAAACTATCGCTGAATTTCAGTACTAGAGCTTGGCGTTCTTCGCTCTCACGAAGCCTCGCCTCTGCACGAGCGCGCTCGGCGGCTGCCCAGGTTCTTTCCGCGACTTCACTGACGAGCTGCACTTCCGTATGCGTCCACTCGCGCGGCTCACCGTGCTGCACGCCGAAGTTGACGACTTCGCGTCCGTTTCTGATGAGCGAGACCACCAATAGCGCACGGGTTGCGGCGGCCAGAAATGCGTCGCGGGCCTTCGCATCCAGGCGCGCATCGCGTGCAGTATCAGCGATCACGACCGGCTCGCCGCGTCGTAGCTGCTCGCTGATCGCACCCTGCGCCTTCGCCTCGTAATCGACACGATTCGGCAGCAGCGCGCCCCGACGAACGTGTTGAGCGCGAACCCATCCTATGCGCGAGCCCATTTCCCCTTCAATCTCGCCGTACATCGTGCGATCCGTACGCAGGTATTCACCAACGTGCCGAGAGGCGGTTTGCATGATGTGCTCGGCATCGCTGGTCAAGGCGAACGCATCGGTCAATTTCAGCAAGAATTCCTTGAGCTCTTCCCGTTCGCGAAGCACCGCCTCGGCACGTTTGCGCTCCGTGATCTCCTCGTACAGAACCGTTACACGGTCGCCACCCGCGGGGTAAATCCGCAAGTCATACCATCGATTCAAACTCGCTACTGCCTGCTCGATATGTCCAGGTTCCCCCGTCCGCACAACGCGCTCGTACGTCGCGGTAATCGAATCTTCCAGGTTCGGGATGAGCTCGCGACCGGTGCGCCCTTCAGCATCGGTAGCTGGGATGCCAATCAACCGTTCGAACGCAGGATTGACTCGCAGCACCCGATGATCGACCGCCTGTCCATCCGCGTCACGGATCAGCTCGAGCTGCGCATAGCCCTGTCCCATCGTCTCGAACAGATTGCGATAGCGCTGTTCGCTTTCGCGAAGTGCCGTCTCGGCTCGAGCTCGTTCGATTGCCCCCCACGTGCGCTCGGCCACGTTCTGAACCAGACGCAATTCGTCGACCGTCCAGCGACGCGGCCTCGCCGTACCCACGGCCAGCGCCCAAATACCGTTGCCCTCGCCGCGGTGCAGATGCACGGCAATCAAAGCAGCAATTCCCAATGCCGCGGTGGAGGCCTTATCTACGAGCGTTGCGCCAGTTTCATTCTGCACATCTGCTACAACCAGCGGGCCGGTCTGCAGGCGCTGCATGAACTCTGGAAAATCTTGATATCGATGCGAACCACCGATAGGGGCCAACCCTTCGGCGTAATACTCGGGTCCAACGTGCGCGATGCCTTCCTCCCCCGACAAACGCGCGATCAAACACCGGTCGACGCGCAGGTGGGCCGCGAGCGAGCGGACGCACGTCAGGCCGATCGCCTCCTCGGTGAAGTTGGCTCGAAACGTATCGCTGAGCCTGAGAAGGAAGGGATCGGTTCCTGTCGCACTATCGATTGCCACTGCCAGCTCGCTCCATCCGGCAGCGGCGAGTAACGCACCCGCTGCCGAGTCCATCGCTTCATGATCTTTTCGGTTGGACGAATCCCGACCTCCCGCCACCGAGTAAGTCTCACACGGGCCCGGACGTCGTAACGCGCGAAGCATGCGCAACCGCACGCGCGGTGTCTATTCGGAAGGAACACGGATTGAAAGCGATCGTTAGCCAGAACTCTTCAGTGACTAGTGACTTGTGACTGATGACTAGCAAGACACTCCGGTCCCATTCCTATGCGCTACAAGGTGTTGCGTCCGTTCTGCTGTTCACTGTTGTCCGTTGTTCATGGCGGGCGGCAATCCGCTTAGCGGTTGACTGTTGAGCGTTAACGGTTTGCGGCAGACCCCGCTTTGCATTTGGCTTATGAGCGTTGACCGTTTTGAGCAGTTCGCACTTCGCGCGCCGTTCCCTGTCGCACATGGACGTGCTAGTGCCGCGAAAGGCAGGACGCCGTGAGCGGCCGTTTCTCGTTTCCCCAGTCCGCAGTCCCTAGTCCCTAGTCCCCATATATATGTATACCCGCCCCGCAGAAACCCATCGCGTCAGGGCGAAGGGCCGCATTTCGAGAAGCACGTCGCACTTGGTCGAGTAGGACGCAAGAGACGGCGGACGCTGCCGATAGCGATTCAAACCTCTACGGCAAATGCATGACTTAATCCGCATTCAAAGATTCGCGGCGCGAGCATGATGCCCCTTTCGAATCGCCTCCGGATCACGTCTCGTGAAAGCAGCGACCGACAACGATAATTGGCGAGAAAAATACTTCGATAACTTGGCGCGGCTCGAGAAGGAACAGCAGCAATTTCGCGCGTTCGAAGTCACGTTGAAACGACTCGCCGGCAGGCTGTGCACCGCTGCGCTCGGTCAATCGCCGAAGTTGGATGAGCAGCTCAAGAAGCTGCAGTCGGCAATTCGGCGCGATGCGTCTGCAGAAGAGCTCGAAAAGTTTACGCCGGCGTTGAGCGAGGCGATTCAAACGCTCGATCAGCCTGCCCCGAGCGCTCCCGCCGCTGTTGCGGTGAATGCGAGTTCGCCGCTTTCGAGTCCTTCGACTGTGTCGGGCTCCTCGATTCCCGCATCGCCTACAATTGCACCTCCCGCGCAAGTCCAGATACATCACGAGCTGCGTCCGATTCTGGCCGCAATCGCATCTGAGCTACGCCGCGATGAATTCTTCGCAAGCAAGCTCGATGCAGTGGACGCTCAGTTGGACGAGCTCACGGGCGAACGGCTCCAGGACGTGCTCTCGGCTTTGGCGGATCTCGTCGCGCAACGCATTTCACGTATCGAACGCGCCAAGCAGGAAGTTGAGGTGCTGCTCACGCACATGGTGGGCAAGCTCGATGAGATTGGTCGCTTCGTTGCGGAACAAAATCGCAGTCAAACTCAATCTCAGGCAAGTAGCGAAACGCTCAACATCCAACTCGCCGGAGAGATGAAGGCGATGGGCGAAAGTGTCGAGGCCGCCAACGATCTCACGCAAATCCGTGTGCAGGTGCGGTCGCGTTTGGACACTATCGATCGACACCTGCAGGAGTTCCGCGAGCGAGAAGCTGCACTGGCGCGCGAAATGCAGAACCGCAGCGAACAGATGCGTTCGCGCATCACGGAGCTCGAATCGGAAGCTTCCCGACTACAGAACCAACTCAAGGACGAGCAGCGCCTCTCGAACGTCGATGCGCTGACCGGCGTTCCCAATCGCCTCGCATACGAGAAGCGCGTCGACGACGAGATGAAGCGTTGGAAGCGATTCAAGCAACCGACTTGCCTTGCGGTTTGGGATGTCGATCGCTTCAAAGCCATCAACGACACGTATGGACATCGTGCCGGAGATCGAGTTCTGACGACACTTGCAAAGCATCTATCGTCCCGCGTGCGCAGCACCGACTTCCTCGCGCGTTACGGCGGCGAAGAGTTCGTGATGCTTCTGCCCGGCACCACGCTTGCAGATGCGATGCGGCTCATCGATGAACTCCGCGAACTCGTCGGCAAGATCGGCTTTCACTTTCGCGGCACGCCGGTGTCCGTCACCATTTCCGTGGGCGTCACTGCGTTTGTTGCGGACGACTCCGTTGGCGCCGCATTCGATCGCGCTGATAAGGCGCTCTATGGCGCTAAGCAGAGTGGGCGCAATCGGTGTGTAAGCGGATGACGCGAAATCCGCGACAGACGACTTCGTCGTCGAGAAGGACGGGCGTCGGGAAAGATCGCTGACGCGATCGGGATGGACGTGCGTCGGGACGGAATCAGATGCAACGACGGATCGCTGTGCGATCAGGATGACATCCGTCAGGTAGGATGCTTCGCATCAGGAAGGACTAGCGTCAGGTCAGAATCAGACGCAACGACGGATCGCTGTGCGATCGGGTGTGGCTCAAATCGTCCTGCTTCAAAACCTCAAATGCAGAACGCTGCTTAAACTTTGGGCGACAACTAGCTTGACAGCTGCCGTCTGACATCCTGTCAATCCTGTTCATCCTGTCCAAGATTTCTTTGCTCTGCTCCGGATGGCTCCGGATACAGAGAGGAGAATGGTAGACAGGGTTAACAAGATGAACAGGATGAACAGGATGAAAACGCGAGGGCTCTGGCTAGTCACCAATCACAAGTCAGCAGTCACTCAGGAATTCTGGCCTGGGCACCAGTGCTCGCGTGCCAATGGCTACCTTGGCCCGCAGGGCTCGCCTCTTCTTCTTGTTCTACTCTTGCCTGCCGTTAGGCTTCCTTGCCCGGAGGGCTTGCTTGCCAATGGCTACCTTGCCCGTAGGGCTCGCCTCTTGTTCTTATCCGATCCCCGATCCACGATCCCCGATCCACGATCCCCGATCCACGAATCACGAACCCCGTTTCTCCCCCGGCTGCTCCGCCACAAACTTGTAGCCGAGTCCCCGAACGGTCAGCAGATGGCGCGGTTTAGTCGGATCGGGTTCGATGTAGCGGCGCAGGCGCACGATGAAATTGTCGATAGCGCGCGTGTCCAAATCCTTCGGCAGGCCCCACACCTCTTGCAGGATTTTCTGCCGGGAGACCGCCGAGCCTTGGTGATTGATGAGATATCTCAACAGCTCCAATTCCATGAGCGTCAATCGATGC
Source organism: Pseudomonadota bacterium (assembly GCA_023391335.1). Classification (GTDB taxonomy): domain Bacteria; phylum Pseudomonadota; class Gammaproteobacteria; order Steroidobacterales; family Steroidobacteraceae; genus Steroidobacter. The sequence continues at coordinate 45,391 of JAEWBG010000045.1, forward strand.
ACGGCCGTTGGCGTTCGCAATTCGAGGGCATCGCAATCGAGTGTGTTGCCCGCGAAGCGGATGACTGAATCGGTTTCCTTCGGCGAGGGCGCGGTGTTGCGACTCCATTCTTGGCGCCGCAGCAGGCTGTTCACTCGGGCCAGCAATATTTTTAAATCGAAGGGCTTCGGCAGATAGTCATCGACACCACTGCCGAAACCTTTCAAGACATCGTCGGGACGACCCAAAGCGGTCAACATCAGGATGGGCATGAATCGGCCGGCCTGCCGCAATTGTGTCGCGACTTCGAAGCCATCGATGCCGGGCAACATGACATCCAACACCACCAGATCGGTCGAATCGGCCTGCGATAAGAGTCTGCTCAGCGCAGGTTCGCCAGCTTCGAAGACCTCGACTTCGTGCCCTTCCGCTTCGAGATTGAAGCGCAGTCCGTGCGCAATGTGGGTTTCATCCTCGACGATGACGATCCGGCTCATTGATTCACGAGCCTGGGCAAACGCAACGTGATGGTCGTGCCGCGTCCCTCTCCTTCACTGTCCGCCACGGCGCTGCCGCGATGTTTGCGCACGATCGTGTCAACGATGAACAAGCCCAACCCAGTCCCTTTCGCACGCGTTCGGTGGCGATCGCCTCGATAGAAGCGCTTGAACACGCGCTTGAGATCGGCAGCGGCGATTCCGAGACCATGATCGCTCACCGAGATGATCACCGACTCTCCTTCAGCGCGAACGTCGATGCGAATCTTCGGTCCGTCGGGCGAATACTTGACGGCGTTGTCGATCAAGTTCGTGATCGCGACGCGCATTTCCTCTGCATCGCCCATGATGGACGTCGCGTCCTCATCGTTCGTAAGCGAGACGGCCAGCTGCTCAGGTTCGAGGTGATAGCGCCTGCGCGCTTCGTCTGCGCATTCGCCTGCAAGGGAAGCAAGTTGCACCGGTGCTCGACGTTTCTCGCCACGTTGCTTGCTTTCGGCGGCGCGCAGGACTTGATCGACTGTGACGATCAATCGCTCGGTGTCCTCTCGCATCAAGCGGTAGAACTCTTGCTTCTTTTCTTCGGGAATCTCGCGCGATTGCAATGTTTCGATATGCATCCGCAGCGAAGCCAGTGGAGTGCGCAACTCGTGCGTAACGGCGTTGAGAAAGCTGTCCTGCTGCTCGTTGCGGCGCACTTCACGCACTAGAAATATGGTGTTCAGAATCATCCCCGCGATGATCAATGCGAACAGAACGATTCCGATGACGAGAGGAACGACGCCGCGCCAGTGGAGAATCCACGTGATATTGAGGCCGACGGCCACGGCAACCAGCAGGCTGCCGAGGACAATGAAGAACGCGATGGCCCTGTTGCGGCGTGTGATGCGCATATCGTGCGAGTTTATCGCACGATATGCGGCAGCCGCTCAGCAGTTAGGAGCGAGCGTCCCTGTGCGCAATGGCCGCGACCGGTTCCAGCGATCCGCTGGGCAGGTCAGGCGTCGGAGCAGGCTTGGGTGAGGACGAATGCGTAAATCCATGCACGTCCACCGTTTTGACGTCGCGAGCCAAACCCAACACCTGCAGCATCTTGATGCCGTACCAATTCAAATCGATCTCCCACCAACGCAACCCGTGACGAGCGGATTGAGCATGCGCGTGGTGATTGTTGTGCCAGCCTTCGCCGAAGGTGAGCAACGCGACCCACATGCTGTTGCGAGAATCATCGCCCGTATCGAACCGCTGCGAACCCCACAGGTGCGTCGCTGAATTGACGAGCCACGTGCAGTGCAGGCCCACCACGACGCGCAAGAAGATCGCCCACAGAACAACATTCCAGCCGAAGATTGCGAGCAGCGAGAAGCCCAGAGTCGTCAGCGGTACCCAGTGATACTTACTCAGCCACACATGGAATTTGTCGCGCATCAGATCGGGCACGTACGGCGCGAGCTCCGAGGTGGATGCACCGAGCGCCTTGCCGCCGAGAATCCAACCCATGTGCGACCAGAAAATTCCGTCGCGCGGCGAATGAGGATCGCCAGGCTGATCGGTGAAGCGATGATGAATGCGGTGAGTCGCAACCCAAAAGATCGGGCCGCCTTCCAGCGCGAGCGTCGCACAGACCGCCATCGAGTATTCGAGCCACTTAGGCGCCTTGTAGCCACGGTGTGTGAGCAAACGGTGGTAACCCATGCCGATGCCGAATCCACCCGCAACCCACCAAAGGGCTACGGCAAGCGCGAACCCGGTCCAGGTGAAATTGAATAAGGCGACAACAGCCAGGACGTGGAACAGGGCCATGAACGAGATCGTGAGCCAGTTCGCCGCCTTGATGCGGGATGCGATTTGATTAAGCAAGGTGAGTCCTCGAAGCTGCTGCCAGTACCCGTACAGGCTAACGTGGAGCGGATCGAGGTTCGGTAATAGTTCTGTAAGCGCTGCTGCTGGCGCCAAATATTCCAGCCCAAACATGCACATGTGTGCCGGTGGAACCCGCGCCCGTGCCGAGACCTCGACCCAAAAAGACCGACACCGTCACATGGCGACGTATCTATCTATTGAGGCATGGCACACTGCCCATTCGGTTGGCCTGTGCAACCGAGCCAGGATTCAGAACGACCGCACGCCGCGATGGTCGATCGTCAACGCTCCTCATTTGCCATCTGTGGATGGAGGCCTCATGAGCAACTCATCCGAAATCGCCAAACGCGCCGCCCTACAGTTCGTGCTCTCGAGCGATATGCCATCGGAGCACAAAGCGGTGATCCTCGAAGGGCTCAGAGACTCACTTGCGAACGATGCGTCGGTGCCTGCGGCGCGAGTCCCAGAACCCGAATGGAATCCGCATGACGAGACCGAGATCCATGAGTTTCTCGCCGGCAAGCTGGCTCACGGCTGGCAGCACGCGGATGAACTCGTGATGGCGCTGTCGGCGCGTCTACACCGCGAACCCGATGCAGTGCGGCGCAAAGCCGTCGAGTTGGGCCACGGAGCGAGCGTCGATTACAGACTCGCGCGTCGCGCTGCAGACGAAGCTCAGCAATAGGATCTCGTCCGCGAACCTCGATGCAAATAGTCCGTCACGAGCCGCCTGCACGGATCGGCATCCCAGAACTTACAAGAACAATTCAGGACGGACCAGGATGAAGGGCATGGTTGCGATGTTTCGCGATTCGCGAGCCGAAGGCGCTCGCGATTTGTTTTCGTGTTCGATTGCCGGCTGGCGCTTGTTGCAGGAACTCGCGCTCATCGGTGGGTGGAATCCACTTGGGACGACGTACGTCACCGGCGGGAAAGAGATCGAAGAAGCGGCCCTGCGAGACTATCAGCCCGGCGCAGCGCTAGACGTCAAACGGATCCAGCACGACGACGCCATCGGCTGGGCAACGGCGCTTCACTTGGCTAAAGAACGCCCGCAGCACCAAGCTCAATTCGAAGCGATCATCGCTGCGAAGTCGTGGCAGCTCGAAGGGTCCGAACAGCCATCCACACTGATCGATGAATTCGCTCAATATGCCTACGGCGGCTCGTTCGACTTTGTTCTGGGGGACGCGTGAGAACCAACGGCCACATGCGACAACATCTTTTCCAAGCAAGCGCCTTGTTCTTCTCGTTAGCAATCGGGACGGCTCATGCGGCAACAATTAAGGCGCGGCGAACAGCTGAAACTGACCGCCCCGCCGCGGTCATCGTCGTTCCCTTCGCGAAGATCAGCGAAGTGCTCCCGGACGCACGCATGTTTCACCTGAAGATAAGAGACAGTGCTGGAAAGGAATTGCCGCTCCAAGTCACGAACTACGAGCACGACCACCACGGCGCTCACTACGATGACCTGGTGTTTCAGTACGACTTCAAACGCAACGAGCGCGAGGCGACGTTTACGCTCGAGACGACTTCAGAAACAACCCCGCCGATCCCATCGAAGGTGTACGCGCGCTTTGTGCCGGAGCGATTCGACGACTTCGCGTGGGAGAACGATCGGATCGGCCATCGCGTTTACGGACCTGCGCTCAATTCGCCTGCGGCCGCGGCAGTCGGCGAGCGCTTGCGTGCAAGCGGCGTGGATGTGTGGGGCAAGCGGGTTACGTACTCGGTGATCGATCGCTGGTATTTGAAGGGGCACGATCAATTTCACAAAGATGGTGAAGGTGAAGGGCTAGATCTCTACAGCATCGGCGGCTCGCGCGGCGCGGGCGGCACAGGCATTTGGGACGGCAAGACGCTTAGCACGTCCGATAATTTTTCCGCGCGGCGAGTGCTTGCGAATGGCCCACTTCGTGCGGTGTTCGAGCTGGATTACGCGCCGTGGCGTGCGGGCGCTGTTTCGGTTACGGAGCACAAGCGGTTCATTGTCGATGCGGGCCGCAATTTCGATGAGGTCACGAGTACGCTTGCTTTCACCGGCGCGCCACAAATGCTCGCCATCGGCATCACTCATCACCCGAAAACCCAAACCGTGGTGAACAAGAACGCGAAAGGCCGCTATATGAGTGTGTGGGAGAACAGTGCGGATGGCGGGCTTGGAATCGCAGTCATACTCGCACCGGATGTCGAGAGTGCCGGCTTCGCGGAAGAGCCCATCGGATCGAAAGGTGAATTCGGCAATTACTTGTTACTCGTCAAAGCTCCCGCATCGAAACCGATCCACTACTACTTGGGGACGGGCTGGGACCGCAGCGGACAGTTCAAATCCAAGGATGATTGGGACCGCTATGTGGCCGATTTCGTTTCACGCGTGAATGATCCTGTCGATGTGTCGGTTTCAAAGTAGACGTGGACACCGAATCCCTTCGTATCCGCTTCGACGATCATGACGTTTCCGGATTGTTGATCGAACCGGAAGATGCCAGAGCGTGCTTCGTATTTGCGCACGGTGCGGGCGCAGGAATGACGCATCGATTGATGTCGAGGATTGCGGAGAGCCTGGCGCTGCGCGGCGTTGCCACACTGCGTTATCAGTTTCCGTATATGGAAAGCGGGTCCAAACGAACAGATCCACCGCCGCTCTGTCATGCCACTGTCCGAGCCGCTGTGAATCTCGCCGCAGAACGTGTGCCGGATATTCCTTTGTTCGCCGGCGGAAGATCGTTCGGCGGTCGCATGACTTCCCAAGCACAGGCGTTGATGCCGCTGCGGAACGTCCGCGGTTTGATCTTCTTGGGATTTCCGCTGCATCCGGCAGGCAAACCATCCATTGACCGAGCGAAACACTTGGCCGATGTGAAGATTCCAATGCTTTTCGTGCAAGGTACGCGCGATGATTTTGCGCATCTCGATCTATTGCGACCGATCTTGAACTCGCTCGGAGCGCTAGCGACACTTCATTTGTTGAAAGAGGCTGATCACTCCTTCCACGCCCTCGCACGCAGCGGTCGCAAGGATGCGGAAGTGAACGATGAAGCATGCGATGCGATTGCACGGTGGTGCTCGAAACGCTCGACCAACGCCGCACGCTAGCAGGGTGTTCTTGAGGATTGCGTCTCCGGTGCTTCTAGTGGAGAGGCGTCCGTCTTCCCTTTCCTCTTTCGGTTCCCCGTTCCCCGCTCTCACGGCTTATTCAAACGCGCACAAAGGCAGGGAATAGTCGGCGGTCATTCAGCGCGTCTCGGCTGCCAGACAGAAGCACTCCAGGTCGGAGCCGCTTCGGCGATGAGTTGGAGGATGTCAGACGGCAGATCTTCCGCACCCGTGAGCTGACGAATCTCCAGAATGTCGTCGGACCCCATGCCGGAGGGCGCGCGAAGCGCCCATTGAATCGCCTCCTCGAGCGAGCTCACCTCGATGAGATAGAAGCCGCCCACCAATTCCTTGGATTCGGCGAACGGACCATCCACGACGTAACGTTTGCCGTTCGCCACCGCAATCCGAGCTCCTTTTGCCGCAGGGTTGAGACCCTCGGATGCCACGAGCACACCGGCCTGATGCATCTCCTCGTTGAAGCGCATGTATGCCTTGAATAACTCGGCATCGAAGTCTGCTTGGTGTTCGGTCGCATTCTTGTCCGCACTCGCCTGCGCCGTGATGATGAACCGCATAACTTGATCTCCGAATGTAGGGTGTTACCCCGATAAAGCCACGACGAATGAGTGCGATGCAAATCGACATGGCGATCGAACAAAGACGTCAGCCAACGCATCCTCCTCCCTTCATCCTTGGACACCCATCGATTGGCACCTCTTTCATCCTTGGACACCCATGATCCTTCATGCTTGGACACCCATGCATTGTCCCGCTCTTGGACATCCACCAATTACATCGAGCCACCCTTGCTGTCCTCTCTATGTTGGACACCCACAGATTGCGTGAGTCGAAGCCCGTCGGCTCGAGGGTTTGAATGGACGCCACACCCTCAGGTCAGTATCTGGAGATTCGCGACAAAGATTCGGATTACCTCGGAAGAAATCCGCCCTCGCAGAAGAACTGGACGACCTCGCATAGCAGGTACCCGACTGGAGCGGGCGGTGCAGAACTCAGCGCGCGTACATGCGTTCGGAGCGATTCAGTCCTCTTACCCACGCCTGACCGAGAGTTGAGGCATGTAGTCGCATGACATCGAGCTTGCCCATCGCTCGACCCAGGACGGTGCCCTTGCGAGCCATCGCGAGCTGCCAGATCTTGGGGTCGATGCTCAGGCGTGAAAGGATCGGCGGGAGCTTGGCATCGATGTGTCCGCGCTTGCCTTCCCGAATGTAGCGGCCGCTCCAATCGACAAGCTGCAGATAATCCAGGGAGGTGTACGGAATGGCGGCCTTCTTGCTGTGGCTTTGGTCAGCGAATCGGCGCAGTCGTATGCGACGTGCATCGGTCGGTTTGGGTGGGGTCGTGGCAGTGCTTTGGCGGATGCGCTGGTAGATGGAGGTGAATT
>JAEWBG010000055.1 GCA_023391335.1 Pseudomonadota bacterium
CCCGATCCCCGATCCCCGATCCCCGATCCCCGATCCCCGATCCAAAGGAACCCCCCTATGTCCAACATCCCCAGCGATCTGAAATATCTCGAATCCCACGAATGGGCGCGGCTTGAAAGCGATGGCACTGTGACCGTCGGCATTTCAGATCACGCGCAAGAAGCCCTGGGCGATCTGGTGTTCGTCGAAGTGCCGGACGTGGGTCGCGCGTTGACGAAAGGTGCGGCTGCCGCAGTCGTTGAATCTGTCAAAGCCGCCTCTGACGTGTACAGCCCGCTTTCGGGCGTGGTCACTGAAAGAAATGAAGCCCTGAACGGCGCTCCCGAATTGGTCAACGAGGATCCGTACGGCAAGGGTTGGCTGTTCAAGCTCAAGCCCAGCAATACGAGCGAGCTGTCGCAACTGCTCGACGCGGGTGCCTACGGCAAGGTCGTCGAAGAAGCCGGCCATTGATCTAACCTACGAGTCCAATACATGCCCTTCATTCCCCACACCGACGATGATGTTCGCGAGATGCTCGCGACCATCGGTGTTCCCAGCATCGATACGCTGTTCGAGGAGATTCCGGCAGCCCTACGTACTCGAGCGTTGTCCGGCATTCCCGACGCACTCACCGAGATGGAAGTCGGGCGTCTGATGCAATCGCGCGCTGAGCTCGACGGTCGCCCGCTCAACTTCATCGGTGCCGGTGCGTATGAGCATCACATTCCGGCCGCAGTGTGGGCGATCGTGACGCGCGGCGAGTTCTACAGCGCGTACACGCCCTATCAGGCTGAGGCGAGCCAAGGCACGCTGCAGCTGCTGTACGAGTATCAGACGATGATGACTCGTCTCACCGGCATGCAGGTTTCGAATGCGTCTCTATACGACGGAGCATCCGCGCTGGGTGAAGCCTGCCTGATGGCCGTACGTGCACATCGCAAGTCGAAGTCGGCTCGTATTGTCGTGCCCGCCACGGTGAATCCGCACTACGTTCAGGTCGCTCGTGCGACGACGGAAGGTCAGAACCTCAAATTCGATGTGGTGCCGTACGAACGCGAACGTGGTGTGCAGAATCTGAAAGCTTACGAGTCGCTGGCGGGCCAAGATCTAACGGCGGTCGTGATCGCGCAGCCGAACTTCTTCGGGCTGCTGGAAGACGTCGATGCGATTACCGATTGGGCTCATGCGCAGGGCGCCATGGTGATCGCAGTGGTGAATCCGCTCTCGCTCGCGATTCTAAAGCCGCCGGGCGAGTGGGGCACGAAGGGTGCGGACATCGTCGTGGGCGACGGTCAGCCTCTCGGCGTGCCGCTGTCTTCGGGCGGTCCGTACTTCGGATTCATGACGACGCGCATGGAGTTCGTGCGCCAAATGCCAGGCCGCATCATCGGCCGCACCGTCGATCTGGATGGCAAGACGGGCTACACACTGACACTGCAGGCTCGCGAACAACATATCCGTCGCAGCAAAGCGACTTCGAATATCTGCACGAATCAAGGACTGTTGGTGACGGCAGCCACGATTCATATGTCGCTGCTCGGCGCCGAAGGGCTCGAGCGCGTCGCCGCCGCGAGCCAGCAGCAAGCCAGCGCACTCGTCAATGCACTCACGAAGATCAAAGGCGTTCGCTTGCTCTTCCAGGGTCCGCGCTTCCATGAGGCGGTGCTGCAGCTCGATCGCAACGTCGCTGAAGTCATCGAACAACTCGCTCAGCGAAACATCATCGGCGGCTATGACCTGTCGCGACATTACCCGGAACTGGGGAATGCCTTGCTGGTGTGCGCGACCGAGACACGCACGGATGAGGATATTCAAACCTACGCGCGTGCCTTGAAGGAGATTTTGCAATGAGCGAACCGTTGATCTTTTCGCACTCGCGTCCGGGCCGTAGTGCAACGGCGCAGTATCCGAGCAAAGCGGTTGCGGCCGATGTGCCTGAGCATCTGAAGCGTCGCTCGCGGCCCGCGTTGCCGGAAGTCTCCGAATTGCAAGCCGTGCGTCATTTCACGCGCCTGTCGCAACTCAACTTCTCGATCGACACGCACTTCTACCCATTGGGTTCGTGCACGATGAAGTACAACCCGCGTGCATGTAATCAGTTCGCGATGTTGCCGGAGTTCTTGTCGCGTCATCCGCTCGCGCCCGCCTCGGCAAGCCAGGGCTTCTTGTCCTGCATGTATGAGCTGCAGGAGATGCTCAAAGAAGTGACGGGCATGAAAGGCGTCTCGCTGACGCCGATGGCCGGAGCGCAGGGTGAGTTTGCCGGTGTCGCGATGATTCGCGCGTATCACAAATCCCGTGGCGATACAGAGCGCAACGAAATCATCGTTCCCGATGCCGCGCACGGCACCAATCCAGCGACCGCCACGATGTGCGGTTGTGTCGTGGTCGAGGTGCCATCGCTCGCGAACGGCGACATCGATTTGGAAGCACTCAAGCAGGCAGTCGGCCCGAAGACGGCCGGCATCATGCTCACCAACCCTTCCACGTTGGGCGTGTTCGAACGTCGCATTCAGGAAGTCGCGCGCATCGTTCACGAAGCAGGCGGCTTGCTCTACTACGACGGTGCGAACTTGAACGCCATTTTGGGCAAGGTGCGCCCCGGCGATATGGGGTTCGATGTGATTCACATGAATCTGCACAAGACCTTCTCCACGCCGCACGGCGGCGGTGGGCCAGGTTCAGGCGCTGTCGGAGTAGGCCAGCGCTTGCTGCCCTTCATGCCCGTTCCGCTCGTCGGCAAAGAAGGGGATCGATACCGGTGGCTCGATGAGCGCGATCTACCGCAAACGATCGGCCGCTTATCCGGCTTCATGGGCAATGCGGGTGTTCTCTTGCGAGCGTATGTCTATATGCGAATGCTCGGCCGCGACGGCATGGCGCGAGTCGCCGAGTTCTCGACGTTGAACGCGAATTATCTCCACGCCCGACTCAAACAAGCAGGTTTCGACGCTGCCTACCCGGATCGCCGCGCAAGTCACGAGTTCATCATCACGCTGAAGCGACAAGCTAGAGAGCTGAACGTGAATGCGATGGATTTTGCGAAACGGCTCCTGGACTACGGCTTCCATGCGCCCACGACCTACTTCCCGTTGTTGGTGCCGGAATGTCTGTTGATCGAGCCGACCGAAACGGAAGCCAAGCAAGATCTAGATGCGTTCGTGAATGCGCTCACGTCAATCCAGCGCGAGGCGGAGCAAGAACCTGAAAAGGTGAAAGGTGCTCCATACACCTTGCCGGTGCGTCGCTTGGATGATGTCCGTGCGGCCAAGCAGCTTGACCTCGCATGGCAAGCAGGCGCGGAGCCCGCCAAGGCGAGTTAGTCGTACGACCAGAGGGGCAGAAGTCCTGCCGAGTTCGTCGCTCGCGCAGGATTTCTTCATTGCTTCTACGTTAGGATGCGCGCGGTCTCGAGGTGAGCTTGGCGTTCACCTCGCTCTGCATCTCAAATTACGGCCTCTTAAGAATGCTCGACCGTCCTAAACTTTCGGGCCTGCGCCGTCTTGGCCTTGCCTTCGTAAATTCCTGGAAAGGGTTTATCGGTGCGCTGCAAGCCGAGGCGGCATTTAGGCAAGAGGTTGCGCTTGCTGTTGTCCTGATCCCGGCCGGTTGTTGGCTCGGGAAGACCGGTGTCGAAAAAGCGTTGCTGGTCTCGAGCGTGCTTCTCGTGCTGATCGTCGAGCTGCTCAATACCGGAATTGAGACCGTGGTCGACCGCATCGGTTTGGAGCGTCACGTACTATCCGGTCTCGCCAAAGACGTGGGCTCAACGGCGGTGCTGATATCCTTCGCGCTGCTGTCGGTCGTTTGGGGCTTCGTTTTATTCGGTTGATCCAGCAAGCTGCGGAACCGTCGCGCAGCCTCGCACTCTTACTTCGAGCGGACTATTCCAGTCGGCCCGCGCGCATGGCGCCGGTCATTTCGAGAAAGCGCTTCCTATGCAAAGAATCGTCTTCGCGTTCTGCTTGATGCTCGCCTGTGTCCGCGGATTCGCAGCCGAGCCGCAAGCGCAAGCAGTGGCCGCTTCGGTCGTCTCCGTTCCGGAAGCGGAGGACTCGCGCTGGACCAAAACGCTCGAAAAAGCGGCGACGGGCGTGGTCACGATCCAAATCGATATGACGCGCGCATTCGATACCGAATGGAATCAATCGGCACAAGCGACCGGATTCGTCGTGGATGCGAAGCGCGGCTTGATTCTCACCAATCGTCACGTCGTCACGCCAGGTCCGGTAACAGCGCAGGCCGTCTTCTTGAATCGCGAGGAAGTGACGCTCTATCCGGTGTATCGCGATCCGGTCCATGACTTCGGCTTTTATCGATACGATCCTTCGAAGCTGCGTTTCATCAAGCCCGCCGAACTGAAGCTCTATCCGCAGGGCGCACAAGTCGGACGCGAGATTCGCGTCATCGGCAACGACGCCGGCGAGCAGATTTCGATACTTGCGGGCACGCTCGCGCGCCTGGATCGCGAAGCGCCGAACTACGGGCTCGGCAAGTACAACGACTTCAACACGTTCTATTACCAAGCCGCATCGAGCACTTCGGGCGGTTCATCGGGTTCTCCTGTCATCGACATCGAGGGGCGAGTCGTCGCCTTGAATGCCGGCGGCAGCACGGGCGCTGCTTCGAGCTTCTATCTGCCTCTCGACCGCGTCGTGCGCGCGTTGCAGTTGGTGCAAGCGAATCAGCCTGTACCGCGCGGCACGCTGGAGACGGTCTTCCTGTACACGCCATTCGATGAAGTGCGTCGTTTGGGTTTGCGTCCGCAGACAGAAGCGGCAATGCGCAAACGCTTTCCTTCCAATACCGGGATGCTCGTCGTCTCCGAAGTGCAGCCCGGGTCGCCAGCCGAAAAGATTTTGGAGCCCGGCGACATTCTGGTGCGCATCAATGGCGAGCCCACCGCTGATTTCGTGAGTTTGGACGAGGTGCTCGACTCCGGAGTCGGCAAGACCGTGAAGCTCACGATCGAGCGTGGCGGCGAGTCGATGGAGCGCGAACTGGCCATCGAGGACTTGCACGCCATCACGCCGGATGAGTTCGCCGAATTCGGCGATGCCGTCGTGCACAACTTGTCGTATCAACAGGCGCGGCACATCAATGCGCCGATTCGCGGCGTGTACGTTGCAAATCCTGGTTACGTTCTCGGCGCCGCCGCTGTTCCACGCGGTGCGGTGATCACGGAGGTGAACGGCAAACCCACCGATAAGCTGGCCGACTTCGAAGCCATTTTTCGCGAGTTGAAGGATGGCGAGCGAGCGACGGTACGCTTCTTCACACTCGACGATCCGAAGACGACACAGTGGCGCGTCATTCATATGGATCGCCGCTGGTTCGCCGCCCGCACGTGCAAGCGCGACGATGCGTTGGGCGTGTGGCCGTGCCAGCAATGGAAGGAAGACGGACAGGCAGAACCGCCGAAACCAGCGACGACTACGTTCGCCAAAACGGCCGATCCGATTATCAATCGCGTCGCGCCTTCGTTGGTGCTCGTCAATTTCGACATGCCGTATTCCGTTTCAGGCATTACGGAGCGGAACTACTACGGGACTGGTTTGATCGTCGATGCGCAACGCGGGTTGGTGGTGGTCGATCGCAATACGGTGCCGACGTCACTCGGGGATGTGCGACTCACATTCGCCGGCACGATCGAAGTGCCGGGCCGCGTCGTCTACGTGCATCCGCTGCACAACCTCGCCGTCATCTCTTATGACCCGAAGTTGATCGGCGCGACGCCCGTGAAGGCCGCGACGCTCCGTCCGACGGAATTGCAGTCCGGCGATGAAGTGTCGGCGGTGGGCATGCGGCCCGACGGAAAAGTGCAGTCGCGATCGGCGATTGTCGCGTCGGTCGATCCGGTGGCATTTCCGCTTTCGCGTACGCTGCAGTTCCGCGATGCAAATCTCGAGACGGTCAGTCTCGTGAATGGACCGGCCGACTACGACGGCGTGCTGACGAACAAGAACGGGGAAGTGCTCGCAAGCTGGGCCAGCTTTGCATTCGAGTCGGGCCGCGAAACGACGCAAGAGAACCGCGGAATACCGGCGGACCTGATTGCGGAGATGGTGCCGCTCGCGCGCGACGGGCGCGATCTGTATTCGTTGGAGTCCGAGCTGCAGCCGATTCCGCTTGCGGGCGCACGCAAGCTGGGCCTTACGGATGCGTGGATTCAGCAGCTTGAACAGCACAGTCCGGAGCGACGGCAAGTGCTGAGCGTCGCGCGCCTGGTGGGGGGCTCGCCTGCATCGAAGTTGCTGCAATCCGGCGATCTCATCTTGACCGTCGACGGCAAAATCGTGAATCGATTCCGCGAGGTCGAAACGGCGGTTCAGAAGCCGTCCGTGCATCTGAAGATTTGGCGCGACGGTGCAGAGAAGGCCATCGACGTGCCGACGGTCGCGCTCAACGGCAAGGATCTGGACCGAATTCTGGTTTGGGCCGGTGCTGTTTTGCAGCGGCCGCATCGCGCGCTCGCTGCCCAGCGCGGCATCGAGCCTACAGGTGTGTTCGTTGCCTATTTCGCATACGGCTCGCCGGCTACGCGTTATCAACTTTGGGCCGGGCGGCGCATCGTGGAAGTCGATGGGCAGCCGACTCCCGATCTCGACGCTTTCATCGCTCAACTTTCAGGACGCGAGGACAAGTCGTCAGTCCGTCTACGCACCGTGGGATGGAACGGTGCAGTGGATGTGATCACGTTGAAACTCGACCAGCGGTATTGGCCTACATACGAAATCCGGCGGACACCTACCGGCTGGGAACGGGTTTCTCGTTAACTGCGTCCGCGAGCTGCAGGGGCTCACTTGGTATGATCGCGGACTATGGCGATAGCGAGAGTTCTTCAGCAGCAGATTCAGGACGCGGTCGAGGCACTGCGGGCCGGCGACTTGGTCGCATTCCCAACGGAGACGGTCTACGGGTTGGGTGCGAACGCCAATAATCCCGATGCCGTGCGGAAAATCTTTCTCGCCAAGGGCCGGCCCTCGACCCATCCGGTGATCGTGCACATCGATCACCCGCGCTACTTGCAGCGTTGGGTGCGCGAACTATCCCCGGAAGGCAAGAAGCTGGCTGATGCATTTTGGCCCGGCCCTCTAACGCTCGTCGCGAAGCGCGCGCCGGCCGTGAACGACGTGATCACCGGCGGGCAAGACACGGTTGCCATTCGGGTGCCGAATCATCCCGTCGCGCAACAACTGTTAAATGCATTCGGGGGCGGCATCGCAGCGCCCTCGGCGAACAAATACGGCCACGTCAGTCCGACGCGAGCCGAACACGTGCGCGATGAGTTCGGCGATGAGATCAAATTCATCCTCGACGGTGGCGACTGCAAAGTCGGTTTGGAGTCCACAATCGTTTCGTGCGTGGGCGATGTGCCGCGCGTATTGCGTCCCGGCAGCATCGGTGTGTCGCAATTGCGTGCAGTGGTGCCGAACATTCAAGTGGGGCCGAATCCTTCGGCGCCGCGCGTCCCTGGAACGACGGCGCGTCATTACTCCCCGAGCACGCCTGTAAACGTGATTCCGAGCCGGCGGCTCGAACAAGTCATGGACGAGTTCACGGGCAATCACGAGAAAGTGGCGGTGCTTGCGTTGCGTCCTCCGGCCACGGCGAATCCGTACATGACGTGGATCAACGCAGGGCAGCGTCCCGATATCTACGGCCGCAATCTCTACGCGAATTTGCGAACGCTCGACAAAGCGAGCGCAAAAATCATCTTGGTTGAAGAAGTCCCTGAAGGCGAGAAGTGGGATGCCATCCGCGACCGCCTCAAGCGAGCCGCGAGCGCAGTGAACATCGTGACGTACGATCAAGACATCGCCGCATGGGTCGCCGATTACGGCGAAGAGGGCGGTCCCGCCTAAGGGGCGATCACTCGGCCGAGACCGTACGATCTCGCGCCCATTCGCGTAATGCCGAAATCCTTTCCGCCATGACGGTGGCCAGCGGGCGTGTCGTACGCATTTCATTCAAGACGTCCGCAGCGCCGACCTTATCTTTACGAGCGTGCGCCGCATAAAGCGCCGACACGATCGCCTGTTCGATCTCTGCACCCGAGAACCCGGAGCACGCCTCAGCTAGCGACCGCAGCGCCTCTTCAGCCAACTGCAGTCCGCGGCGCTGAGTGTGAATGCGCAAGATTTCCATACGCGCACCGGCTTCAGGCAAGTCGACGAAGAACAACTCGTCGAATCGGCCTTTGCGGATCAGTTCCGGCGGCAGTGCTGAGATGTCGTTTGAGGTGGCAACGACGAACACGGCAGCCTTCTTCTCGGCGAGCCAGGTCAAGAACGTGCCCAGTAATCGTTGGGACGTACCGCTGTCGCCGGGCCCAGTCGCGACACCTTTCTCGATCTCATCGATCCACAAGACGCAGGGTGCGAGCACCTCCGCGGTCGCAAGCGTCTCACGTAGGTTGCGTTCCGATTCGCCCACATACTTATTGTGGATGGCGGCGAAATCGAGGCGCAGCAGGGGGACACCGAATATTCCCGCCGCTGTCTTGGCCGCGAGGCTCTTGCCACAACCTTGGACACCGACGAGCAGCACGCCTTTCGGCGCATCGATCGTGGGCGCGGACCCGTCGAAAGCCGGTTTGCGTTGCTGCAGCCAGGTTTTCAACCGGTTCATGCCGGCCAGATCGTTGAATCGTGCCGTGTCGTACTCAAAGCTGAGCAGACCGGATCGATTCAACAATTCGTACTTGGCCTTCATGACCGCCGGCAAATCGCTCGGCAGTAACGCGCCATCGTCGAAGATCGCGGTGCGCGCCAGGCGTTCGGTGTCGGGAACAGAAAGGCCGCTCAAGTTTTCCACGAGCAACTCCAGGGAGCGACGATCGGTTCGCACCTTGGAGCCCTTCGCTTGGGTCCACTCGGTTGCGATGCGCTCGACGATGGCATGGCGTTCGTTGCGATCCGGTAGAGCAAGCTGCAGCCGCGCCGAGAGATGTTCGAGCTCTCGCGGCAGACTGATCTCATGGCTCAGTAGAACGACGGTGCGCGGGACCTGACCATAACCCTGGGCGATGTCTTTCAGCAGTCGAACATGGACTGGATCGGCGAGGAACGGGTGAAAGTCGAGCAGCACGTACACGCCTGCTTTGTCCGTGGCGCGAATCGATTTCAGCACCTCGGCGGGCTCGGCGTTATGTCTTTGCGCTCCGCCCAGATCCACATCGATTCGCCGTAGCCCGTCGGTCACCGTCCACTGAAACACCGGCGTGTGTGCTCGGCTTGCGTTGGCTAAGCAAGACGCAATCAGCAGCCGTAGAGCACGCGTTTCATCGCGACTTTCCAGCGCGATCAGCGGCACGCGACTTTGGATGAGCGTCGCCAGTTCGTGTTGGGCGGACGGTGGCATATGGATAGTGACTTGTGACTACTGACTAGTGACTGGAGCTGACGGGCGATGACTTGACGATAGCGGTCGCAGGAATTCTCCCGGCGCGACTCTAAGGAGTCGCAAGCAGAATCGTCGTGCATTTTGCGTTTGCCCGTCACGCGTCACTCGTCACTTGTCACTGAATACGTGATGCGCTCGACGAATCGCCTGAGGATTTCTTTGAACTACTCCTTGCATCGCGAAACATTTTTGTTACATTGCGCGCCGACTGTGTAAGAGAGCACCCAGAGCCTGGGCTCGAGTTCGACTCGAGTTTCAGGGCGCGAAAGCTGCAGGTGCCGCTCGACCAGAACTTGTGAGAGCCGCCGGGCGTTAGTCCGACGACGAACCGATCGGTCGCTCTCGTTGTTTGGTTGTTCGGTGGCCTTCCTCGCTCCACGAGTGGGCCGCAGCTTTAGTCAGAGGTGCACAACAGGTGTTGCCACGCGCAGCGAAGCAGTCTTCAGCCGTTTCCTCTCCGCTCACCTTCGAGTCGGCCACTCTCTCGGATTCTGAGATTCGCGATCTAGCTGCGCGCTTCGGCTCGCCGCTGCTCGTGGTCGATTGCGAGCAGGTTCGACGCCAATATCACGCGCTCAAAGCCGCTCTGCCCGGCGTAGATCTTCACTATGCGTTGAAGCCGCTTCCGCACGCAGCGGTCGTTTCTTGCCTGCGCGATGAAGGCGCATTCTTCGATCTGGCCACCACGGGCGAGGTCGAACTCGTCAAGGCGCAAGGCATCGCTCCCGAGCGCTGCATCCACACGCACCCGATCAAGCGCGACAGCGACATCCGCGACGCTCTGCGCTTCGGCGTGACCACATTCGTGGTCGACAATCCGGATGAAATCCGCAAGTTCGTGCGCTATCGCCGTCGCGCCGAAGTGCTGATCCGCGTGTCGTTCCGCAGCCCAAGTGCGGTCGTAGATCTGTCGAAGAAATTCGGGTGCGAGCCGGGTGCAGTTCTGGGTCTGATCGAAATGGCACGCCGCCTCGGAATCCGAGTGCGCGGCTTGTCGTTCCATGTCGGTTCGCAAGCGGGCGATCCTAGCAAGTATGTAGAAGCGATCCGCGCATGCACGAACCTCATTGCCGAGGCGCTGCTCGCCGGATTGCCTGCGCTTGAAGTACTCGACATCGGCGGCGGGTTCCCGGTTTCGTACACCGAGGCCGTGCCCGCTATTCAAGATTTCTGTGCCCCAATTCGGGAGGCGCTCGCGAAGCTCCCCTCGCACGTGCGCGTCATCGCCGAGCCGGGCCGATTCATTTCAGCTCCTGCTGCCATGGCGATCTCCACGGTCATGGGCAAGGCCAAACGCGACGGGCGCTGGTGGTACTACTTGGACGATGGGCTGTATGGGTCATACAGCGGCCAACTCTTCGATCACGCCAAGTACCCCGTCGAAGCGCTGCGGGAAGGTGAGCTGCATCCGAGCGTGTTGGCGGGTCCGACCTGCGATTCCATCGATGTGATCGACGACAGCATTGAGCTGCCCGAACTCGACGTGGGCGATCTGATTGTCGGTCGCATGATGGGCGCGTACACGTGGGCGAGCGCAACCGACTTCAACTTCTTCAAGCGCGCCAAGGTCGTCGTCATCAATGAGCGCCCCGCCGATGAGAAGAGAGTCGTGCGGCTCACCCGGCGCAACAGCAACGGACGCGGGCCGCGCGCCGCATAGACACTCGTAGTCAAGCTGCGAAGTTCACATGCACGTTGAGATTGTGGACTTCGTGGCTGGCGCGCGCGCCGCTCAAGGCATCGCAGTCGTTATCGACGTCTTTCGCGCTTTCTCGCTCGCCGCTCACGCATTCAGCCGTGGCGCCGCTGCAGTAATCCCGGTGAGCTCGGTCGAGCAAGCCCGCCAACTCAAAGAAGCGCATCCAGAGTGGCTGCTCGTCGGCGAACGCCACGCGCGGCCGTTGCCCGGATTCGATTGCGGCAACTCGCCAACCCACCTCGAGCAGTTCGAACTTCGCAATCGAACCGTCATTCACACCACCCACGCAGGGACCCAAGGGCTCGTCAATGCGACGGCGGCGGAGGAGGTCCTGACAGGCGCGTTGGTCAACATGGGCGCAATCGTCCGCTACATCCGTTCGCGCAACCCTGATAACGTCACCCTCGTGCGAATGGGGCACGAAGCTGCCGAAAGAAGCGCCGAGGACGATGCGTGTGCCGAGATTATCGCCGCGCGGCTCTCCGGTAAGAGAATTCAGGAAAGAGAGTTGATCGAGGGGCTTCGCGACGCGGCGAGTGCACGCAAGTTTTTCGATCCAGCTTGCGATTGGGCGCCGTTAGGCGATTTCGAGCGATGCACGCAGCTCGATCGATTCGATTTCGTACTGCAGCTTTCCCCATCGTTCGATCCGCCGCGCCTCGTGCGCATCGACGTACCAACGTAGCTCATTCCGATGCATCCAGTCCTACACACTGTGCTTCTGCTGACGTGTTCCAACGTCTTCATGACATTTGCCTGGTACGCGCACCTCAAGAATCTGGCCCAAAAGCCCTGGATCGTGGCGGCGCTGCTGAGTTGGGGCATCGCGCTATTCGAATATCTCCTGCAAGTCCCCGGCAACCGCATCGGCTATACCGTGTTGAGCCTGCCGCAATTGAAGATCATCCAAGAAGTCATCACGCTCACGGTCTTCGTCCCCTTTGTATTGATATACATGCGCCAGCCGCTAAAGCTCGACTATTTGTGGGCCGCGTTCTGCATGCTGGGGGCGGTGTATTTTGTGTTCAGGAAGTGATGGTGGATCGTGGATCGTGGATCGTGGATCTAAGAAGGATCTCCTGCTAAACCTCAATCCCGAACCCTGCCGCACATGGACGTGCTAATGGCGCGAGAGGCAGGATGCCGAGAGCGGCCGAACCCCGAACCC
>JAEWBG010000053.1 GCA_023391335.1 Pseudomonadota bacterium
AATTCACCTCCATCTACCAGCGCATCCGCCAAAGCACTGCCACGACCCCACCCAAACCGACCGATGCACGTCGCATACGACTGCGCCGATTCGCTGACCAAAGCCACAGCAAGAAGGCCGCCATTCCCTACACCTCTTTGGATTATCTGCAGCTCGTGGATTGGAGCGGCCGCTCCATTCGGGAGGGCAAGCACGGACACATCGATGCAACCCTCCCGCCGATCCTTTCACGCCTGAGCATCGACCCCGAGATCTGGCAGCTCGCGATGGCTCGCAAGGGCACCGTCCTCGGTCGAGCGATGGGCAAGCTCGATGTCATGCGACTACATGCCGCAACCCTCGGTCAGGCGTGGGTACGTGGAATGCGACGAGCTGAGCGCATGTACGCTGGCTGATGGCCATCGCTACCAAAATCATCTAGATGAGAATTCTTCGGCCACTACTCGACCGATTTCACTGCGGTCCGCAGAACGTCACGCCAGCCGCCTGGATTCTCCTGTCCCCTCCGTCGATTTGATGCAGGTGCTGCCGCTGTTTAGCTTATGCAACGCGCGGATCGTTCGACGAATCAATGGTTGGGTGTCCAATCGTGGGTCACCCCAATCGTGGGTCACCAATCGTGCGTCAATCGTGGGAACGGGGCTCCTAATCGTCCTAATCAATGGGTGTCCACCGATGAAGGTGCACCCATGGGCTACGCACGCAAGCACCTGATCTCTCTTCAAGACACCCAGTACTACCACTGAAAACTGCTCCTGCGTTTCCAGTGTTTCCGCC
Source organism: Pseudomonadota bacterium (assembly GCA_023391335.1). Classification (GTDB taxonomy): domain Bacteria; phylum Pseudomonadota; class Gammaproteobacteria; order Steroidobacterales; family Steroidobacteraceae; genus Steroidobacter. The sequence continues at coordinate 778 of JAEWBG010000053.1, forward strand.
ATCCATGGCGGTCACACGTCGTCTCTCGATGCGTTCGTCGCGCATGGCTGTGGGGACAGGATGAATTCGCCGGGCGTGATTACTCTCACCGCACTCCAATGCTCGTCAGCAAGCTCACTCTCGAGACTCGAGTGCGGCGAGCAGTTCACGTAACCGTTGTCGGCGGGGCTCTAGGTTCTGCTTTGCACGACGCTGCCCCGCGCGCACCAGATAGATAGCCGCCAACATTACTAACAAGTACATCGACCAACGGCCGGACGCAGCATCGGTGATGTCGCTCTGACTTCTATCGATAGACCAGGAGATCAGCAGTGCTCCCAGCAGGGGCGGTGCAATCTGCATCATGGCTGCGCGCCAGGTTCCATAACGCGATATTTCAAGTTCGACGCGGTTTAAAGTGCGCTGAAGCTCCTCCTGTATCGTATTGCCGAAGATTCGTTCGCTCTTTGCCTGACGCCAGTAGCTGAGGCAGTACGAAGCCAGCCACACCACGACCATGCCGCAACCCAGTCCGGCTGCGACTGTGTAGACGAGAGGCCAACTCTTGTAGACGGGAATTGCGATCCAGAAGCCGCCTAGAACGGTCACACCGATTCCTCCGATGCAGGCGATCCACATATCTCGGCGCTGCAATCGCCGCACGCGAGCGTCTTCAGTTGCAAGCACCTGACGAAGGGCGTCATTGCTCACGTCGTACGAATCTTCCGCGTCCTGGACGTGCCAGGCTTCCAAAATCTCGTCAAAGTTCATCGTGCTCCTCCTTCGCAAACTGCGTGGCAAGGGCCGCTTTGATGCGGTTGATCTTCACGCCGACATTGCTTTCGCTGAGGCCGAGAATCTGAGACATGTCGCGGTAGCTAAAACCATCGAGCAGCAGCAGCACGAGCGAGCGGTTCGCCTCATCGAACTCGGCGATTTGGCGGTAGATCCACTCGAGTCGCGGGTCCAGATCGGAAGGTGCGCTGCGTAGGCAAGTGGCGAGCTCGATATCGTCTCGACCGCGATCGTGTTTGTGTTCCTTGCGACGCCAGGCGAGCGCAGTGTTCAGGGCCACGCGATAGATCCAAGTCGTCGCGGCGCAGTCGCACCGCCAAGCATCGATGCTATGCCAGAGCTGCAACGCAATTTCCTGGAAGAGGTCCTCGCGATCTGACTGGGTCGCGCCATACGCGCGTGCCACCTTGAACAGGATGGACTTGTGCGCTTTTATCCAGCCTTCGAATACGCTGTTCCGCTCAGTTTTCAGCATCGTTTCCATCTCTTGCTGCATTAGTAGCGCATCACGGAGACTTTCTTACGCCGACAGTCTCAGAGGATGGAGCTTCTGGCTAGAGGCGCGCTACGACGGAGACGCAGATGGCGCCGTGAAACGGAAGGAATACAGACAGCCAACGACAAGAATTCACTCAACCCGCTACGTGCGACACCCTCAAGCAATGCGTTGCATCTGGCTTGCGCATAGCGCTTTCCTCCGTGTGCTTGCCTGGCTCGTCACCTGCCGCACATGGATGTGCCAATGCCGCGAGAGGCAGGATGCCGAGAGTGGCCGTCACCCGTGACCCGTTACCGCGTCTATACTTCCGCCCTTCATCCACGTCCGCGGTCATTCGTAACCAGGCGAACACTCGTTTGGGGGTTCTGTGCAGTCGGTGATTTCTGTTTCCAACTTAACCAAGACGTATGCGTCGGGCTTTCAGGCGCTCAAAGGCGTCGATCTCGAAATCCGTCGCGGGGAAATCTTTGCGTTGCTCGGGCCGAACGGAGCAGGCAAGACGACGCTCATCAGCATCATTTGCGGCATCGTGAATCCAACCTCGGGCACGGTGCTCGCTGACGGTCATGACGTCGTGCGCGAGTATCGAGCAGCGCGTTCCAAAATCGGCTTGGTTCCGCAGGAGCTCGCCAGCGATGCGTTCGAAACCGTGTGGGCGACGATGAAGTTCAGCCGCGGGCTGTTCGGTAAGCCGCCCAGCGATGCACATATCGAGAAGGTGCTACGCGATCTGTCGCTTTGGGACAAGAAGGACAGCTCGATCCTGGCGTTGTCGGGCGGCATGAAGCGCCGCGTGATGATTGCCAAAGCACTTTCGCACGAGCCGCAGATTCTGTTTCTCGATGAGCCTACCGCTGGTGTCGACGTGGAATTGCGACGCGATATGTGGGAGATGGTGCGGCGCCTGCGTGCGAGCGGCGTGACGATCATCCTAACCACACACTACATCGAGGAAGCCGAGGAGATGGCCGATCGCATCGGTGTCATCAACAAAGGGGAAATCATCCTCGTCGAGGATAAGAAAATGCTGATGCGCAAGTTGGGCCGCAAGCAATTGACGTTGCACCTGCAGGCACCGCTGCAGCAGATTCCGGCGCAACTTGCGAATCGACAGGTTGAGCTGAATGCCGATGGCACGGAGCTGATCTACACGTTCGATGCGCAGGGCGAGAACACAGGTATCGCGAGCTTGTTGCGCCAGCTCAATGAGCTAGGTATCGACTTCAAGGATCTCAATACGAAGGAGAGTTCGTTGGAAGAGATCTTCGTCAGTTTGGTGAAGAAGCGATGAACACGTACGCCGTCCACGCTATCTATAAGTTCGAATTGGCGCGCTGGTTTCGCACGCTGGTGCAGAGCGTGCTCTCGCCGGTTATTTCTACGTCACTCTATTTCGTCGTGTTCGGTGCCGCGATCGGTGCCCGTATGAATCAGATCGATGGCGTGAGCTACGGCGCATTCATCGTGCCCGGTTTGATCATGCTATCGATCATGACGGAGAGCATCTCGAACGCCTCGTTTGGGATCTATATGCCGCGGTATTCGGGAACGATTTACGAAGTGCTCTCCGCGCCGATCTCGTATTTGGAGATCGTGATCGGGTACGTCGGAGCTGCTGCGACGAAATCGATGCTGCTCGGGCTCATCATTCTCGCCACCGCGCGTCTGTTCGTGCCATTTCATATCGCGTACCCGCTGTGGATGATCGGATTCCTGGTGTTGATCTCGCTCGCGTTCAGTTTGTTCGGATTCATCATCGGTATCTGGGCAAGCGGTTGGGAGAAACTGCAGATCATTCCGATCATGATCGTCACGCCCTTGAGTTTCTTGGGCGGTAGTTTCTATTCCATCAGCATGCTGCCTCCGATCTGGCAGAAGATCACGTTGTTCAACCCCGTCGTGTATCTCATCAATGGGTTTCGTTGGAGCTTCTATGGGATCTCCGATGTCAGTGTCGGTGTGAGCCTCGGCGCGACACTGCTGTTCATGGTGATCTGTCTTGCGATCGTGTGGTGGATATTTAGGACGGGATATAGGCTCAAGGCCTGATCAATAACGACGGACGCTTGGTAAACGAGCAGGGACGCTTCGCGTCAGGAAGGTAGTCCGACGAAGAGCAAGCCGACTGCGTCGGCAGGCGAGCCTAACGGCAAGGCAGGGAAGCGCTACGCGCAGGCCAGAAGGGATAAGGAGGAAACGCATTCGCGCTCTTTCCCGACGACGGTCCTTCCCGACGCGCAGCGTCCCCCCTCTTTGGTCTCGTTTCTGTCCTGCCGATAGGCCCTCGTGATCCGAAAGGATCCTTCCTGCGGACGCCATCCTGATTGCGAAGCAATCCATCATTCGTCAATGATCCCGACGGAACCTCACGATCGCCTCATGCACTTAGTTTGTAGTCCCACCTCACGCCACAATTAATGCCCGAAGGTCCTTCCATCGTCATCTTGCGCGAGCAGGTGCAGGAGTTTGTTGGGAAGAAGATCGTTCGCGTCGCGGGCAATTCAAAAATCGATCAGCAGCGCTTGATCGGCGAGAAGGTGTTGAGCTTGCGCAGTTGGGGCAAGCACTTCTTGATCGAGTTCGAAGCGTTCTCGTTGCGCATTCACTTCCTGCTGTTCGGTACGTATCGCATCAACGAGCGCAAAGAATCCGAGCCGCGATTGCGTTTGTCTTTTCGCAGCGGTGAGTTGAATTTCTACGCGTGTTCCGTGCAGTTTGTCGAAGGGCCGCTCGGTGCTACGTATGACTGGCGCTTGGATGTGTTGTCGGATGAATGGGATCCATTGCTCGCAAAGGCCAAGCTGCGAGCTGATCCTAATGCGTTCGTATGCGATGCACTGTTGAATCAGAACGTATTCGCGGGCGTCGGCAATATCATCAAGAACGAAGTGCTGTTTCGGATTCGCGTGCACCCTTTATCGACGATAGGAGAGTTGCCGCCGCGTAAGCTCAATGAGTTGATACGCGAGGCGAGGACGTACAGCTTCGAGTTCTTGGAATGGAAGAAGGCGTTCGTTCTCAAGAAGCATTGGCTCGTACATACGCGATCGGTCTGCCCGCGATGTCACATTCCATTGCATCTAGAAATTATCGGGCGCACGCAGCGACGCAGCTTTTATTGTTCGCGTTGCCAGAAGCTTTATGCGACGGCAAAAGTTAAGAAATTCCGTGCGAGCAAAAAAACAGCGCCAAAGCGAGGATCGCGAAGGGCGGACGACTATGTCGTCGGGAAGGCCTTCGGCGGGAAGGATGCGATGCATCGGGAGAGACATTCGTCTGGGCAGAAAAGGCGAAAGAGGCAAGCGGCACGCGCACGCTAATAACCGGGACAGGAGCGGAGATGGGCACCCGCCTATGCGGGGGCGACGGGCTTTTTTTTTTTTTTTAGCTCGTCAGCTCTGTGCTGTCTTTGTATTAGTCACAACGTCTGTCCCGACGCCAGTCCTTCCCGACGACGGTCCTTTTCGACGAGATGCGTCCAACGACTCTGTTTCCGATTCTGGCCTGCGCGAAGCGCTCGCCTGCCAATGGCTTGCTTGCCGTTGGGCTTCCCTGCCGACACAGTCGGCTTGCGGCTTTCTAGTAGATTGTCCCGACGAACGTCCTTCCCGACGACGGTCCTTCTCGACGCGATGCGTCCGCCGTCGGGTCTCTGTCCTGCCGATAGGCCCTCCTGACGCATCAGCGTCCTTCCTGACGTTCGTCCTGCTTGACGACAGAGTCGTCCGTCATTCGCTTCTCCTTCACAATTCGTCGCACACCCTTCACGTCAGGCGTCGCACTCGTCGTCGACCCTTCGTCCCCGCACACCTATACTGCGCCGCGGGGGATCGTGAACTGTATGAGGCTGCCAATGAAAAACCGTATGAGGGGCGCACTCCTCGCAACTTTGGTGTTCTCCGTGGGATCGCACGCTGCATTCGGAGCAGATCGACCTTGGATGAACACCTCGCTTTCGGCCGATGAGCGCGCCGATCTGGTCATTCGCGAAATGACGTTGGACGAGAAAGTCCAAATGGTTCATGGCACGGGCTGGGGTGTGCTGAAGCCGGGTTCTGAAATTCCTGCAGGATCGAATTTCGGTGCGGGTTATGTCGCGGGCATCGATCGCCTCGGAATTCCCGGAATCAATCTCGCTGACTCCGCCGTCGGCGTGCGCATGGCTGCTTATCAAAGCCGCTACGCAACCTTGCTGCCGTCCGTACTCGGCGCTGCCTCGAGCTGGAACACTGAGCTTGCGGAGTTGTACGGCCAAGTGATCGGCCGCGAGTTGCGCGATCAAGGCACCAATATGTCGATCGGCGGGGGCGTGAACCTCACGCGCGAGCCGCGCAATGGCCGCAATTTCGAATACGCGGGCGAGGATCCGATTCTCGCGGGCACATTCGTCGGCCACTTGATCAAGGGCGTTCAGTCGCAGCAAGTGATGGGCGACATGAAGCACTACGCGTTCAACGATCAAGAGACGGGGCGCAACATCAACAACGTGATCATCGATGAGCGCACGATGCGCGAGACGGATTTGCTTGCCTTCCAGATTGCTCACGCAATCGGTCAGCCGGCCGGCGTCATGTGCTCGTACAACAAAGTTAACGGCGACTACGCCTGCGAAAACGACTACTTGCTCAATCAAGTGCTGAAGGGCGACTTCGGCTTCAAAGGTTTTGTGCTGTCGGATTGGGGCGGCACGCATAGCACCGTGAAAGCCGTTAACAACGGCCTCGACATGGAACAAGCCGATTTCGACTATCTCGGCGCGCCGCTGAAAGCAGCGGTGGAGAAGGGCGAGGTTTCGACCGCGCGCCTGAACGATATGGTTCATCGCATTCTGCGCAGCATGTTTGCCCATGGCGTGATCGATCATCCGCCGCAACGCAAAGTCGTCAATCCGTTCGAAGGCCGCGATGACGCACAGCGCATCGCTGAAGAGAGCATCGTGTTGTTGAAGAACGAGAATGTGTTGCCGCTATCCAAGAGCGCGCATCGCATCGCGTTGATCGGCTCGCATGCAGACGTGGGTGTGTTGTCCGGCGGCGGATCGGCGCAGGTCGATGCACCGGGCGGCAACGCGATCAATCCATCGCAAGGCGCCTCGCCGTGGGGCAAGCCGGTGTACTTCCCCTCATCACCGTTGAAGCAAATTCACGCCGCCGCGCCGAACGCGAAGGTTGAATTCAATGCGGGCGATGATGCTGCCGCCGCCGCGAATTTCGCGCGCGATGCCGATGTGGCGATCGTATTCGTGAATCAATACATGACGGAAGGTTGGGATTCGCCGACGTTGTCGCTGCCGGATCAGCAAGATGCATTGGTGAGCGCGGTGGCCGCAGCCAATCCGAACACGATCGTCGTGCTCGAGACCGGCGGACCGGTGTCGATGCCGTGGGTCGATCAAGTCAAGGGCGTGCTGGCTGCATGGTATCCAGGCATCGGCGGTGCTGAAGCCCTGACGAACATCTTGTTCGGCGATGTGAATCCTTCGGGCCGGCTGCCGATCACGTTCGCGAAAACGGAAAACGATCTGCCCTCGCCAAAGATCCAAGGCCTGAAGCCGCGCTCGCAAAGCGAAGAGTTCGATCCGAAGAAGAAGCCAGAGCCGTTCGATGTGCGCTATCCGGAAGGCCTGCGCTATGGCTATCGCTGGTATGAGTCGACCGGTAAGCAACCGCTGTTCGCGTTCGGGCACGGTCTGTCGTACACGAAGTTCGAATACTCCCAGTTGCAGGCGAATGGCCGTGACGTGAAGTTCACGCTGAAGAACGCGGGCGATCGCGCCGGCGCAGAAACGGCACAAATCTATGTGACGCTGCCGGCCAGCGCCGACGAACCATACAAGCGTTTGGTGGCGTGGCAGAAGGTGGAGCTACAACCGGGTGAGTCGAAGCAAGTCAGTGTGACGCTCGATCCCGCGTACTTGTCGGTGTTCAACACCAAGAAACATGGCTGGGAGTTGAAACCAGGCAGGTATCAGGTGCACGTCGGCGGTTCTGCTGCGAAGAGCGCTTTGGACGGCACGACGCAGATCAAGCACTAGCAATGAAAATGTGGAGAGCCCGATTGCATTTGGGCTCTCCTTTTTCGCGGCCCGCGAAGAAGGCGGAGTTCCGACTTACTCTTCTATCGGCTCATCCAACTTTGCCGCCTTCACGATGTGTTCGCACACTGGCCAATGAAAGCAGCGCAGGCCCAGATCGATCGATTCGACGTAGACATTCGTGCATGAGCAGCGCCAGCCTTTGCCTGGCTCATACGTGACCCGATTACCGTCGATCTCGAATTCTCGTTCAGACACGATCAGCTCCGCATCCCGTCGTCAACGCAGGTGAAGTGGCGAGCACGAGTATGGTAGCGCCCGCGCGGTGCCGAGGTCATAAGCAAAAGTCGATGGTCGGTTGCTGTCGCACAGCTGCTGGTCTTATCGTGACAGTCCTCTTCGTACGATGAGAATACTGATGAAGCCTCTGCGCGCAGTTTGGCTCGGATTGCTGATCGTGCTTTCCGCCAGTGCTGCACACGCACAGTCGCGAGACGTCATCGTCTTTGCGGCTGCTTCGCTCACCGATGTGCTCAATGAAATCGGCAGTGCCTACACCGCAGAAACTCACGTGCCGGTGAAGTTTTCGTTCGCTGCGAGCAGCACGCTTGCGCGGCAGATCGAGTCGGGTGCGCCGGCGCAAATCTTCTTTTCAGCCGATGTGGAATGGATGAACTTCCTCGAGTCCACGGATTTGATTGAGCGCAGCACGCGTCGCAATGTGGTGGGCAATCGCTTGGTGCTGATCGCGCCTATCGAGAGCAAGGTGGCTCTTCGCATCGGTCCACACATGCCGCTAGTGAAGGCGCTTGACGGCGGACGACTTGCCACGGGCGATCCGGACAGCGTTCCTGTCGGCCAGTATGCGCAGGCCGCGTTGTTGAACCTTGGGCTCTGGAACGAGGTCTCGACGCGATTGGTTCGTGCCGAAAACGTGCGCAGCGCTCTTGCGTTCGTTGCCCGCGGAGAGGCGCCGCTCGGCATCGTGTACGAAACGGATGCGCGAATCGAAAAACACGTTCGGATCGTCGACGTGTTTCCGCAGGCGACTCATCCGGCGATCGTTTATCCAGCTGCTGCGGTGAAAGGCGCCGATGCGATGTCGCGGGCCTTTCTCTCTTTCCTGGAAGGAGAAAGGGCGCAGCTGCTCTTCAAGAAATACGGCTTTTCCTCGCCGAGACCGTGATTTCGCATTCGCAGTTTCTGTGTCATCGGTCCTTGCATTGACGTCTTCGCTTTTAGCCGGCGTGCGCCGCGTAAGGCTATTGCTGATGTGAGCTGACGTGAAAAGGCGAATTCACATAATTGTGTGATTTCGCTCACGAGCTGGATTGCTGCTACTTGCGAGCCAATGCACGCCCGCTCCGTTTGCTTAATGCAGACTGTCGTCGCAGTACGAGTAGTCCGCGTTGACAGCAGAAATCAACAACAGCGCTTCGCCATGGATCAAACGCTTCGCAGTGCCTCTGGTGTGGGCGGCGATCGGCTTGTTTGCGTTGGCGACTTTGGCAGTCATGTGGCAAGGCGCAGCCCCCCTTTTCGGCCGCGCTGAGCGCATTACGATCAACGATCTCAAGCATCTGCGCAGTGGCGAGGCGGCGCAAATTCGGGGTGTCGTCACCTTCGCCGATCCCCAGACCCGCGTGGTGTTCCTTCAGGATGCGACAGCCGGACTCAGAATCGAGCTCGGCGCCGAATCCGCATTCCCAAAGGTCGCCGATGAAGTCCGCGTTGACGGCGTAGTGGTGGGCGAATCGGGTCAGTCCGACATGCAAGTCGGGCTCAGCGGCGTACATCTCAACAACATTCGGCTTGTCGTGACCGGACACGGCACGTTGCCGGACCCGCAGCAGTCCACCCTTTCCGAACAGTTTCTTAGCGGAGGACTCAAAGACTCCGCTCGTGTGCACACGGCCGGTACCGTGCGAGCCTTCAAACGTGCTGGCAACCAGCTCATCCTCGAGATTGCGGACGCTGGGCGGACGATGTTCGTCACGATCATCAACCCGCGCGACATCGATCCCAATTCGCTCATTGACGCACGGGTCGCATTGAAAGGCACGCTGCAGCTCGGCTACGTGGAGCCGCCAAACTCTCGACCCGACGGCGACAACTCTCCAGCGCCGCATTTATGGACGCCGGACATCCGCGATCTTCAAGTATTGATTGCTCCGTCATCGCAGATCCCACTCGCGCCGTCGGTGTGGTCCTTGATCTCGGATCCTGAATGGAGCAACCGCGGCTACCGCGTGCGCATCCGCGGCATCTTGTCCAAAGAGCACGCTCGCAACGCGAACATCGTGCAGATCCAATCCGGTGGTGTGTTTATGCCGGTGGAGTGCGAATCGCCCGTCGACGTGCCTAACGGAACAGCGGTCGAAGTGGTGGGTTGGCCGAACCACACGCGGTTCACCACGATCCTGCAGCGAGCGCACATCGCGGTGATCCCGCAGGAAGAGCTCTCATCGCCACCGCCCATTCGTCGCGAAAGAATCCTTGGCGATTTGGCCGATGTGCGCGCACTAGATAAGGAAGAAGCCGCACGGTGGGTGCCTGTCGATTTCGAAGGAGTGATCAGCGCCGTGCAAGTGCCGTATCAGTTCTTCTTCATACAGTCCGGCAAAGAAGGCATCTTCGTCGATGCATACGATCAGTCGGTGGCGCATTTGCAGGCGGGGCAGCGTGTTCGCATCCGCGCCTTCACCGCATCGGGAGATTTCGCTCCCGTGCTCGCTCATCCTCGAGTGGACGTATTGGGCTTGGTTCCCATGCCGCCTGCGCAACCTGTCGATCCGGAAGAGGCGCTCACCGGCACATACGATTCCAAGTGGGTCGAGATCGAAGGCCAGATGCGGCCGTTCGAATTCAACTCTCCCTATTGGCGTTTCAACATGGTCTCGCCTGCTGGCCTCATCAAGGGCACCTTGGTGAACGTTCAGGATCCATCGCAACTAGAGCAGTTAGTGGACGCTAAGGTGCGAGCACGCGGCGTGTTCACTACGATTGTGACGAACGAAGGCGTCCTGGTGGGTTATCGAATTTTGGTGAATTCGCCGAAGGACTTGCAGATCGTGCGTGCGCCAACTGTAGCCGCGAACATCGTCGTACGACCAATCGATCAGTTGTTAAAGTTCACCGCCAAAGCCGGCAGCCGGCGTTCGCGCGTCAGAGGCGTCGTCACGTTACGTACTCGCGGGCAACTCTACGTGCAGGATGCAACCGGCAGCGTTGTCGCCGAAGCGGACGATACGCGGGCGCGGCGTGGCGATCTGGTGGAAGTCGAGGGTTACCCGGCGCCGAGCGACTACGGCCCGGTGATGAGCGATGCGGCGATCAAAGTCCTCGCGCACGATCAGACCATCGAGCCCGTCACGGCCGAAGCAGATCAAATTCTCAGCGGCGCTTTCGACAACCGGCTGGTACGCATCAGCGGCAAGCTGTTGAGCAATATTCGCGGGTCGGCACAGCAGACCCTGACGCTACAGAACGCATACACCAACTTCAACGCGCAGCTCGACGGAACCGATGGTTTACCGGATCTGGACGAAGGCTCCGTGATCGAGATCATCGGAGTGTGTTCGGTGCAGCGGCACCTCTTAACGCGCGACAACTCTGCGCTGCCGATTTCATTTCGCATCTTGCTGCGATCGCCCGATGAGGTTCGCGTTGTGAAGCAAGCATCGTGGTGGAATCTACGCCACGCCTGGAGCGTCCTTGCAGTGTTGCTCCTTGTCATCTGCATTGCGTTCCTGTGGGTGGTCGCTCTGCGCCGGCGCGTCAACAAGCAAACCTCTGCGCTCGAACACCAACGCTCGTTCTTGCGGGCAGTGCTGGACATGTGTCCGAACTTCATATTCGTCAAAGATCGTGACGGCCGATTCTCGTTGGTCAACCGAGCGTTTGCGCAAGCGTGGGGACGCACGCCGGAAGAAATGCTCGGCAAGGACGATATCGAGGTAGGCATCGATCGCGAGCAGGCGGCCGCATATCGACGCGACGACGCCGAGATTCTCGCCAGCGGGCGCGAAAAGGTGGTCATCGAACCGCACACGGATTCGCAAGGGCGACAGCTGTGGATGCATACGTTCAAGCGCCCTTTACTCGATGAGAACGGCGAACCGACGCAAGTCGTCGGCGTTGCAAACGACATCACGTTGCATAAGCACGCCGAGGAAACGTTGCAGAAGGCGCGCGAAGCCGCCGAGGCAGCGAACCGGGCCAAGAGCGAATTCTTGGCGAATATGAGTCATGAGATTCGCACTCCGCTCAACGGCATCATCGGCATGACGGCGCTATGGATGGAGACGGAGATGACGCGCGAGCAGCGCGAGTATCTGGAAACCGTGCGCGTTTCCGCCGATGGGCTCTTGACCGTGATCAACGACGTGCTCGACTTCTCGAAGATAGAGGCGGGCAGGTTCGAAATCGATAGCGCCGAATTCAGTCTACGAGAGATTCTCGACTCCGCAGTCAAGACGCTCGCGCTGCGTGCGCATCAAAAGAACCTTGAGCTCGTGTGCGATGTCGCTCCCGACGTGCCGGAATACATGCGAGGCGATGCGAGCCGCTTGCGTCAGGTCGTGTTGAATCTCGCAGGCAACGCGATCAAATTCACTGCCCATGGCGAGGTCGTGATCCGCGTCGAATTGAAGGCTCAAGACAGTTTATCCACGACGCTACATTTCAGCGTACGCGACACCGGCATCGGCATCGATGCCAGTCGACAAAAGGCCATCTTCGATCCCTTCGTGCAGGCCGATACCTCCACGACGCGAATCTACGGCGGCACGGGATTGGGTCTGACGATTTCAAGCCGCCTCGTCACGATGATGGGCGGGAAGATCTGGCTAGACAGCGAGGTTGGCAAAGGCAGTACCTTCCATTTCACGGTCCAGATGCAGTGCGTGCATCATGCGATGGCAAACGATCCTTCGGCGGTGTTGGCCGACGCGAAGATGCTGATCGTCGACGACAATGAAGCGGCGCGTTCGGCGCTCGATTCGTTGCTGCGTCGATGGAAAATCAAAACGGTCTTGGCTGCGAATGCCGATGCTGCAATGGATGCGCTGACCGCTGCGGAGTTGGAAGACGAGCCGATTCAAATATCGCTCATCGACATGGAGATGCCGAACGATGCAGGTCATGCGCTGATCGAAAGCATCCGCGCTCGCCCCGATATTTCGCAGATCATCGTCACGATGCTGAATTCCACCCGACAAAGGGAAGAGGAAGCGCGCTGCAAAGCCATGGGTATTCACAGCTGTGTCGTCAAACCGCTGCGCATGGCGGACCTGCGCAATACCTTGGTCAATTTGGTGCAAGATGTGCAGGCCACGACCTTTACCCAGCGGCCCAAGCTCGTCACGCCGGCACCCGCACCCGCTTCCGGGCTTCATATCCTGCTTGCCGAGGACAACTTGGTGAACCAGATGCTGATGGTGCGGTTGCTGCAGAAGCGCGGCCATCGCGTGACGGTTGCTGGAAACGGCAAACTCGCACTGGAGCAATTGCAGCGCGACAACTTCGATTTGATTTTGATGGACGTGCAGATGCCTGAAATGGACGGCTTGGCCGCGGCTCAAGAAATTCGTCGCCGCGAACAGCTGGGAGGACGACACATTCCCATCGTCGCACTCACCGCGCATGCGATGAGCGGCGATCGAGAACGCTGCCTTGCGGCGGGAATGGAAGGCTATTTGACGAAGCCCATCAACACCAAAGAACTCGAAGACACGCTCAAGCTGTACTCGCAGAATGGGGTAGCGGATGCGGCGAATGGGTGAGGTCGTGGTTCGGGGATCGTGGTTCGGGGATCGTGGTTCGTGGTTCGGGGAGCGGGGAACGGAAGCAAGAACACCTCTCCCCACGTCCCAGTGTGGGAGAGGTCGAGCGCAGCTCGGGAGAGGGGTGCGAAACAGCCGCTGAGACAGGGAACAGGGAACGACCACACGTCGCTGAAACTCAGTCGTTCTGACCGCCAACAGTAAACCGTCAACCGTGAGGAAGAGGCAAGCGCTCGCGCGCAGGCAAGCCTTCGGCAAGGTAGCCGCGCAGAGAACAAAAAGAAGCGCGGCAGGCAAGCTGACATTTGTCAGCAGGCCAGAACAGTCGAGCCATTCGGCACCCATGCTGCGGATGCTGGCGCCAACTGTAGACGCCCAACCGATCCGTGGTTCGATCTAACCGCTAACCGCTAACCGCTAACCGCCAACTCCCACCCGCCAACCGTCATTCAGTGCGCATCGAAGAACTCGCGCGTCGCGGCCAAACAAAACGGCGCGACGAGTCCGGCGTGATAGTCCCTCAGCACTGCGCTAGCGCCTCCATCGGTAGCGCCTTGTGCAACCGCGCTCGCTGCAGCGAGCTGCTTGGCAATGTCGAACTGATCCTTGAAATCTTTGTACGGATCATCGTTGCCGGTTGGATCTGCGTCGACGTCCAACACGGTCACCGGCGCGGATGTCGGCGCCCAGTAACCCTGCATCAGTTGGGTGTTCATGAAGTACACGGTCGGGTCCTGATCTCCGCCGCACAACAGTACCGGCGCGGTGGGTGTCCAATTGCGTAAATCATTGGTCTTCAAATCCTGTCGCAAAGGATGCTGAGGCGAGGCGGGCGGCGCTCCGTTCGTGAAGTTGGGAAATGCGCCGTCTGGATTCGCCTGCGCATCATTCAAGTACGCCAAGCGATAGCTGTTGGTGATCAGATGATTCGGGCCAAACCCGCGCGCAAACAGAGGCGCTAGCGCGGCCGGCTCAGTCGCCGGTGTGTATGCGGCGTAAGCAGGATCGGGCGGCGTTTCGCTGAAGAGTTGATCGCTCGGCAACTTTCCCTGCGCGTACAGATCCGAGCGGCTGGTGGTGCTCGGTAGTAAGTTTTCAATTGTGCTCGCGTATGGGGTTTCGAACATGTCGCCCGGCTGCGCGTACACATTTCCGTATGCATGTTGGTAACTGTTCGCGAGCAGCGCGGTGAAGATAGGTGCACCGCCATTCACTTGGCCGTAAAAAACAGCGTCTGCAAAGGCGCTTAAAGCGTAGGGGCCGGACATCGGCGCCGATGCGGTGACCTGAATGCCCGCGGCCTGCATCGCGCGATGCGTCGCCATGGCAACGTGGCCGCCTTGCGAATAGCCTGTGATGAAGAGTTTCGAACCTGCTGTCGTGGTCGGGGCGTCCATCGTCGGCAACGCGCTGCGCGAAGCCGCGAGTGCATCCATCATTTCGTTCGCAGATTGTTCCGCGACCAAGTAGGGGTGGTATTGAAGCGATGAGCTGTCATAGCCGGCATAGTTGGGCGCGACGACGATATAACCTTGCGAGACGAATGCGAGGGCGATCAATAGGCCTTCCTTGTTGGGTTCTCCGGAAGCGGGTTTCACCGCTGCGATATTGAAGTTGCGATCGGTTGTCGTGCCGTGTGCGTACAACACGACTGGCCGTCCGCCCTGACACGCCGGATCGATGCCTGCCGGCACCATGAGTGCACCGGATGCAGTGGCCGCTTCGTTCTTGGCACCCACCGTGTTGTACTCGATGTAGTGCACATCGACGCGACACTTCGGTGCGCCGGTGAGTTGGAGTGTGGCTTGTGTTTCGGGCGATGCGCCGAAAGCGGCAGCGAGATCCGCTGCCGAGAGAGACGCTACTCGCGCTGGAGGGGAGTGAAGCAACGTGCCGCGCTGCGGCGCTTGCGACACTGAGGAGTCTTTGTGATTCGACCCGCCACAGGCCGCAAGTACGAGCAAGGCGCTGAGACAGAACAGGTTGCGAGCCATTCCTAACATGATGCGATTTCCTGATCGTTCGAAATGCGTGAACATGAAGCAACTCGCGAAGCTCGGGGGCGGGTCCATCGATGCTGCGTTTGTAACGGTTCCGCGAGCCTGCGTGCGCGATGTCTGACACACACGCTCGACGCATCGGCATAAGCTCGGATGAGGCACGAAGGTAGGTGTCGAGAAGCGAAGATTTACTTCTTGAGCAGGCCGAAACCGGCTCCTGGTTCGTGTATTTGCTCTTGCTGACTGATTGCACCGCATTCAAGGTGGGATTCACGTGCAATCCGTTGCAGCGCGTCTACGCCTTTCATCGCCGCTACTTCGAAGCGTTCGATCTGGATCAATCGCTGCTCATCGACGTGTATACGTGCGAGGCGGCGCGAGAGCTAGAGGCGGAGCTGAAGCGGATGTTGGCACCGAATCGAGTTGCGGCTCCGTCCTGGGTGGCGGCGCAGGCCGGCGGAATCACGGAATGGTTTAGCGCAGTCTTTTTCAGCGATGCGCTTGCTCACGTACGCCAGCATGGAGCTGCCCACACTCAACGGCTCGTCGAATTGCGATCGCAGATGGAAACTTCTCTCGTTACCCATCGTGACCAGTTCGAGCGGTGGACAGTCTCCGAGCTCCAATACATCGATCTGCTCGCGCGCAATTCCAAAACGAGCGGAGCGGCTCGCGAGCGGATGCAACGCCTGGGCGATTGGATGGACGCCTACCGTCGATTCGACATACCGGTGTTCGCGGAGGCTCCGGAAATTCGCCAGGCGCTGCGCGAGCTGCAATCTTCGCGAAACTTCTGGCGCTAGATGGTGACGATGACGATTGCTGCGTGCTAAAAGCTCGCCACGATAACAACGAAGGTGCACGCTTGAGCTTCAATCGATCGGCAAGCTTGTTGATCTTGCTGCTGTTCTCGAGTGCGACTGCGCTGGGGGCGACGCCGGCTCCAACGTCGAGCGAAGTGTTCCAGGCGCACGCTGTCGTGTTTCTCGTGACGACGCTCATCGTTGTGATGTGCGTGGTGATTCACTACGAGATTCTGTCGTTTCTCACCCGCTGGATCCGAACGATTCACTTGCCGCCGCGCCGGCGCATCTTGATTTTGATCTTTTCGATGCTTGCGGCTCATGTGCTCGAGATCTGGATTTTCGGAGCGGGCTACTTCGGGCTGACGCGCGAAGCGACTCAGGGAGAACTGCTTGCTCGTCATCCGATGGGAATTCTCGACTACGTGTATTTCTCTGCAGTGAGCTTCACGACGCTGGGTCTTGGCGATATCGCCCCCATCGGTCCGATCCGTTTCATGGCGGGTACCGAATCGCTGACCGGCTTTGTGCTCATTACTTGGTCGGGTGCATTCACGTTCATGGAAATGCAGCGCTTCTGGAAGGACTGAGTGCATGCACATCGATCAGCCGCAACGTTGGAGCTGGGAGTGAAAGGTCTTCGTTGGCGGATGATCGGGCTGTTGATGATCGGGACCGTGCTTGCCTATTTGACGCGAGCCAGTTTGGGCGTAGCCGCGCCTACCCTGATCGACGATCTGCATATCACGACCGAGCAATACTCCTGGATCACCGGCACCTTTCAATTCGGCTTGTTGTTGCAACCGTTCTGCGGCTACGTGCTCGATGCGCTGGGCCTCAAAGTCGGCCTCGCGCTGTTTGCCGGCGCTTGGTCGATCATCACGATGGCACATGGATTGGCGAATAGCTGGCAAGCATTCGCTGGGTTGCGCGCGCTGATGGGAGTTGCGGAAGGATCGGCTCATCCCTCTGGCATGAAAACCGTCGCCGAATGGTTTCCTGCCAAAGAACGCGGCGTGGCAGGCGGTCTATACAACGTCGGCGCATCGCTTGGTTCCATGCTCGCCCCGCCGTTGATCGCGTGGGCAACGCTCGTATACGGCTGGCGTTTCGCATTCGTTATTGCGGGCGCATTGGGCATCGTCTGGGTCGTGCTTTGGCTTGCCTTCTATCATTCTCCGAGTGCACATCCCAAGCTCTCGGATAAAGAGCGCGAATACATTCGATCAGGACAGGAAGCGCATCTCGCAAGCGATGACACCAAACCGTCGATTCTGAGTCTCGCGCGGCAACGCAATTTCTGGGGCATCGCGCTGCCGAGATTTCTAGCCGATCCGACCTGGGGCACGCTCGCATTCTGGGTGCCGCTGTATCTCACCCAAGTGCGCGGCTTCGACTTGAAGCAAATCGCGCTGTTCGCTTGGCTGCCGTTCGTGGCGGCAGATTTGGGAAGCATGTTTGGACCGGTTGTCGTCCTATTCCTGCAGCGCCGCGGCGTATCGCTGATCGACGCGCGACGTTGGGCATTCACGTTGGGCACCATGCTGATGGTGTCCATGGCGTTCGTCGGAAAGGTGCAGAGTCCAGTCGCCGCAATTGCACTGTTGTGTCTGGGTGGCTTCGCTCATCAAACGCTGTCCGTCACGGTGATCACCATGGCGTCCGACTTGTTCAAACGCAACGAGGTCGCGACGGTCGCCGGCATGGCGGGCACTTGTGGCAATGCGGGCCTGATGATTTTCTCGCTTCTCATCGGTGCGTTGGTCGCAAAGGCTGGATACGACCCGTTCTTCGTTGCACTAGGCACGCTTGACTTGGTAGGCGCCGCAGTTCTATGGCTGCTGTTGAAATCTCGCTGATCTGCAAACATGTCGACACAGATTCTCAATCCCATCCTGCGCGGCTTTAATCCGGATCCGTCCATCTGCCGAGTTGGGGACGATTACTACATCGCAACGTCCACGTTCGAGTGGTATCCGGGCGTGCAGATCCATCATTCGCGCGACCTGGTGAATTGGCGGTTGCTGACGCGCCCGCTGCGGCGTGCCAGTCAGCTCAATATGCTGGGCGATCCGGACTCATGCGGCATTTGGGCTCCGTGCCTCACCTATGCTGATGGTTTGTTCTATCTGATCTACACCGACGTCAAACGCTACGGCCGTACTACGGTGGGCGGCGCATCCGGTGCATCGCTTCGCGATTTACACAATTACCTGGTGACGAGTTCAGCGATCGACGGCGAATGGTCCGATCCGATTTACTTGAACAGCAGCGGCTTCGATCCGTCGCTGTTTCATGACGATGACGGACGCAAGTATCTGCTCAACATGTTGTGGGACTATCGCCCTGGAAAAAATCGGTTCGCAGGCATCGTGCTGCAGGAGTACTCGCATGCTCAGGGGTGCTTGATCGGCGAGCGCAAGTTGATTTTCTCCGGCACACCTCTCGGACTCACAGAGGCGCCGCATTTGTACAAACGCGACGGCTACTACCACCTGATCACCGCGGAAGGCGGAACGGCGTGGAATCACGCCGTTACGATGGCGCGTTCGCGATCGATTACCGGACCCTACGAGCTGCATCCGGATGTGTATATCTTGAGTTCGCGAGACCGCCCTGAGATCGAGTTGCAGCGCGCGGGACACGCTGATCTCGTCGAGACGCAAACAGGCGAGACCTACATGGTGTACTTGTGTGGTCGCCCGCTAAGGAATCGCGGCCGCTGCGTGTTGGGTCGAGAGACTGCGATTCAAAAGATGGTGTGGGGATCCGATGGATGGTTGCGCACTGCCGATGCTCGCGCGACGCCAGAGATCATCGCCGCCGCCCCGACGCTGGCCGAATGCAAATGGCCCGTAGCTTCGGGTCGCACCGACTTCAATGAACCCAGCTTGCCGATCGAATTCCAGTGGTTGCGTTCTCCATGGCCGGAGGAATTATTTAGTTTGAGCGCACGCCCGGGCTACTTGAGATTGTATGGGCGTGAATCGATGGGAAGTTTGTTTCGCCAGTCGCTCGTCGCCCGACGTCAACAAGCGTTTTGCTACACCGCGATCACATCGGTCGAGTTCGAGCCAGAGCACTTTCAGCAATCGGCAGGACTCGTGTGCTACTACAACGCATCCAAGTTTCACTACTTACACATCTCGCATGACGAGCAAATTGGCAAGCATGTGCGAGTCATGTCGGCACTGCCCGATTCGCCTCAGGCTGACGCGTTCACCGCGCCGATTCCCATCGAGCAAGGCGTGCCAATCGAATTGCGAGTCGAGGTGGATTGCGAACGACTCCGCTTCGGTTATCGACTTGCAGGAAAACGCTGGCAATGGTTACCGGAGCAATTCGACGCGAGCATCTTGTCCGATGAAGCGAGTGCGCCCGGCCTGCCGAACTTCACTGGCGCGTTCGTGGGGATGGCTTGCCAGGACACGTCCGGAACCGGCAAGTCGGCGGACTTCGACTACTTCGAATACGTCGAACGCGAGTATCGGCGCGATCTACCAACGCGCGACTGAGATCTCGCATCGAAGCGTCAGATCAGTGCGAATGCAACCAGCCTGCCGCGCTGAGCCACTGCATGATCACTGACTGCCATCGATCCCGGGGCATCAAGAAAAAGCCGTGTTGTCCTCTTTCGAACAGATGCATCTCCACAGGAACGCCGGCGTGCCGAAGTGCTTCGTAGAAGCGGACGCTGTTATCGACATCGACCAGTTGGTCATCGGTCGCATGCAGCAGTAGCGTTGGCGGGGTGTCCTCCGTCACCTGCAATTCGTTTGAGAACAATCGCACCTGCGCTTCGGAGGGATTGGCTCCAAGTAACGCATCACGCGAACCGCTGTGCGTGATGTCCTTCTGCATGCTGATCACCGGATAGACCGCGATCAAGAAGTCCGGACGCAAGCTGATGTGATCGGGGTTGTCGATGTAATCCTTTTTGAAGTGCGTGGCGAGCGTCGATGCCAAGTGTCCTCCGGCGGAAAAGCCGATCGCGCCGATGCGCGCAGGATCCAAATTCCATTCCTTTGCATGTTGACGGACGAACCGCATCGCTTGTTGTGCGTCTTGCAGCGGCCCGATGGATTTGTCGACCATCGTTTTATTGCTCGGGAGTCGGTACTTGACCACGAACGCGGCGATGCCGTGATCGACCAAGTATTGGGCTTGCTGAGTGCCTTCGTACTCGAAAGTGAGTCCAGCGTATCCACCGCCCGGCAGAACGACGATGCCCGTCCCTGTCGCTCGCATCTTTGCAGGTAGATAGACCTGGATTTCCGGACGCGAGACGTTCCTCACGAAGCCGCGATCGGCACCTGACTCCTCATCCGGGCCCGGCTTCGAATTCGGAATAGGGTTGTCTCCGTACAGCGGAAGGCTCTGCATCTTTGGTGGAAAAGCGGCAGCCATGTCGAGCGGTTCGCTTGCCGGCTTGCGAGGAGCAGCGGCCGCTTGTGCGGCGACAGCGATGTGTGCGGCGCTGAGAAGAAGTACAAACACACGTAAGCTGAGTGGATTCAAATCGAAGACCTGTTTTGTCTGAAGCTAAATCAGCTCAAGGAAGCGACTACCAGCAAGCTTAGCTCGCGTCCGTCATGCTGCACTTCGGGATTGATCATGATTTCAAGGACAGAGCACAGCTTACGAGTTGCACGCTGGATTGCGCGGGGTCGATTGTCAGCGTGAAGATGTAGCGGCCAGGTTTTTCTAGTGCCGTTAGCACGATGGGCACGCACCGGCTTACCGCATATCGATAGTCCCCATTCGTATTGTCGATGAAGGAGACCGTGGTAGGCGTGGTGCTGTTCAGTAGAATTCCCGTGATTTTTGGCGTCGAGGTGTGCAGTTCGACACCCGTAACGGTATCGAATTCGTATGTGGTCGGGGCCGCCATCAATGAGTGCGTGGCCAAAAGGAGAACAGAGCCGAGTGTCCGTTTCGTCGCTTGATGCATCGTAAAATCCTCAATAGTTCTCATGGAGTTGTAAGGATTGCGGGAGACAGATCGAAGTTTGATTCGGCGGTTGAGGCCGGATCACGGAGGCTATCGTTGGGGTCGTATCCCAAAAGGGATTTGCCAGCACTGGCCGTTGCTCCAATGCACTGCATATTGAATTCGCCTGCTCCGACTCCGTCGCCGTCACCATCTACGTATGTGGCTACCATTCGCCAGGTGTTTGAGTCTGCGTCATCGCAATCCGTTTCCTCTGATGCGGTTGGATCTGCACGATAGGCGGTGGGGAGAGTAGTTCCGCTGCAGACTTGACCCGCTGCCGTAACGTAGTGCGCATCGCTATCAGCGTCCCGTGACTCAAATGCGAGCTGCTGCCACACTTGCGATATCGAGTCATCACAGTCGACATCTGCTGGGTCGGTCGGTTCTGAAAAATAGCCATCGGGCAGTGACTTGCCGGAGCAGACTTGTCCAGTCAGATTTACCGGATGCGAATCGCCGTCCGTGTCGACCGCAACAAATGCGAGTAGCTGCCATCTGGCTGGGTTGAAGTCATCGCAGTCTGCGGCGGAGGTCGCTACTGCTTGCGTGGAGAAGCCAGTTGCAAGCGAGCTACCTGAGCAAACCTGACCTGATGAATTGACGAAGTATCCGTCCGAATCGGCATCGGTTGAAGTGTACGTCAGCATCTGCCATCGAGATGGATCGTCCGGAGCACAGTCCGTCTTAGTGGTACCAGATCGGTCTAGGTTGCCGTTCGATGCGCCACCACTGCCGCCGCAGCCGGCGAGCTGTAGCGTGATCGCTAGAGCGATGGCGCACCTTGTGAGCTTATACATTGTATGGGTGATCCTGCCTGATCAACTGAGCTACCGATTGTGTCGGGCTATTGTTATGCACTTAGATTAGCTGCTCCTGACTCGGGTAACTAGTCCAGCGCGCTCTGAAGCAGCCAATCTTCCGAGATTGTGGAGGGATTCTGAATCTTGAGGGTCAGGTCGGTAATAGGAATCACCAATTCGGCGGTGAGGGCTTGGGACAAACAGGGATTTTCAGAAGCGTTTCCCATCAGTGCTGCGGCCCACGTGATCGGGAACCGAAAACGTACTGTGTAGTTCTAGTGCCTTCCCTCAATCAGTGTAAGGAGACGCAAGATGAAGGCTTCATTCGGTCAGCGGTTTTTGGTCCTCTACTCAGGCGCATTGACGCTCGCGGTCTGCGTGGCGCTCTTGAGCGGCTTTGCAAATCTACATGGTCCGCGCTTTGACACCATCACCGTTCAACGCATCAACATCGTCGAACCTGACGGCACGTTGCGCATGGTGCTCTCGAACAACTCGCGCATTCCGGCGGTCGTGATGCACGGGAAGGAATATCCCGACTTCGGGGGACGCAAGCCTTCAACGGCCGCGGGCATACTTTTCTACGATGCCGAAGGGTCGGAAAGCGGCGGGTTGACGTTTGGTGGGCGCAAAGATGCGCAAGGTGCGATCACGCGATTCGGGCATCTCAGCTTCGACCGCTACGACCAGGATCAAATGTTCACGATCGATGCCGTCGACGACGGGACCAATCATCGCTCGGCGATTCAGATGATCGATCAACCCAATTGGTCGATCGTGGATTATCTCGAGCTGCGG
The DNA here is from genome assembly GCA_023391335.1 of Pseudomonadota bacterium. GTDB lineage: Bacteria > Pseudomonadota > Gammaproteobacteria > Steroidobacterales > Steroidobacteraceae > Steroidobacter. Next base: position 23,262 of record JAEWBG010000053.1, read on the forward strand.
CAGCGAATTCAGAATTTGCCGGAGGCCGAGCAGCAGGCTCAGCTTCAAGAGTTCTTCAACACTCACCCAACCGATGGCGCGGGTGTTCGCACGAAGCTCAGCAACGAGAACTATCCGGACGCACCGGCAAGCAGTCGCAATGCGTTGCACTTCTTCGATCGCACCAACGCCGAAAGACTGGAAGCCGGGCTCGACAACAATAGCGATCCTGCACTCGAGATCAGAGATCAGAACGGCAATCTAGTGCAGCGCGTACCGCCAGCGCAGTGATATGCAGCGCTCAGCTCGAAGACGAAGAGTCGCCACGGAGAAAAAACTCTAGCAAGTAGAGCGGTGGCCAGCCGTGAGGGC
>JAEWBG010000116.1 GCA_023391335.1 Pseudomonadota bacterium
GGAAAGAAGAGCATCATCCTGGCTAACCGCTAACCGCTAACCGCTAACCGCTAACCGCTAACCGTGCCGCACATGGACGTGCTAATGCCGCGGAAGGCAGGATGCCGTGAGCGGCCTAACCGCTATCTGCGTGAAGATCCGTGGAGATGATCTGCACGCAGCCATCGCTGGTTACACTGCGAACGATCGGATCGTGCAAGGCAATTACATGAACATCGACTTCATCCAACGTGGGCTGCATGCGCTCATGGCCATCACAATTGCGTGCCTTGCGTTCACTGTCGCTAGCGCTGCGGCCAGCCCTTCATTGCAAGAACGCTTCGAGCGGAAGATCGCCGAATACGAGGCGGCGGATAGAGCGAACCCGCCCCCCAAGCACGCGATTCTTTTGATCGGCGATTCGCAGTTCTATCGATGGAAGACTCTCAACGAAGACTTGCCCGGGTACACGTTCATCAATCGCGGTATCGATTCATTTCAAACTTCCGATCTCATTCGCTATGCGGATCGTCTGGTCGGTCCCTATCAACCGCGCCTCATCCTTGTGCACGTCGGCGGCAACGACGTTCACAACGAGAAGAACGCGGAGCAGATCACCAATGACTACACGGTGCTCGTTCAAAAGCTGCGCGCCATCTCTCCCGCAGCAACAATCGTGTTTTCCAGCATCACGCCAGGTCCGGGCCGTTGGGACGAAGCATCGCAGCGCGTAGCAGCGAATCGAGCAATCGACGAGTTCGTCCACCATCAGCCGAATGTGAAGTTCATCGATCTGTGGCATCCGATGCTCGATGCGAACGGCAAGCCGCGTGAGGATGTTTGGGTTGAGGATCGAGTTCACCCGAACCACGCTGGATATCAATTGCGCGCGAAGTTGACGCAGCCCTTCCTCGGTCCGCCCGAGAAGCGTTAAGCGCCTTCAAAGGTTTCAGGTTTCGAATCGATAGCTCAACTTGATGAGCAACTGATCGTCATCGCGCAAGCGAAAGCTGTCGTTCAGTAGTGTGATGGTGTCGTCGGCGGCCTGCCGCTCTTCATAACCGCCGCGGCCGTACACCACATATAGATATGAAAGCGGCGCAATTTCGAAGCGATAGCGAATTTGGAAGCCAAAATTGCGCACGCTGAAGTCCTCCAACAGTTCTTCGGTGGCAATCGCATTCCCATTTAGGTCCACCCGATATCCCTGGCGAGCGCGAGCGTTGACTCCAATCGCCTGCAGCTTCAAGCGTAACTCTTGGCTGTTCGTGAGCGTCCAGTTGAACCCGGCATTGAAGTGCACTTCGGTTCCTTCGAAGCTGCCGATGTAGTTGTCGTGCTGCCAAATCAGCCAATCCGGCGTTCGTGTGGCATCGAATCCAACATACAGATTGAATGCATCGTTGATGAAGTACGTCGGCTCGATCATCAGCCGGTAACCGAACTGATGATTGCCCGACAACCCGCCGCCATTGATCTCGGCTTCGGCGTTGTACGACCAATTGCCTTTGCGGGGGCGATCGTATTCGGCATAGGTGTTGATGTGGGGTGGGAGATTCACTGATCCATTACCGCGCGTCAGCAGGTCATCGACGCCGGCACTGTTCACGTTGATCTGTGCGTATTCGTAGCTCCCATTACGCAGGCGGCTTTCGCGGCTCATGCGGAATTGATGTCCCAGGCGCTCGCCTTGTTCGTTGTGGTTCGTGGAAAGGCGCCAACGCCAATCCTTCGAAGCGTAGCGCGAGGAATCAGGTAGATTCGTGAAGCGGCGGTTGAGCTGCCAGTGAAAGTAGTTCTCGTTGTTGCGCGATACGTAGCCTGCATCATTGATCTGCAACTGATCGCCGAAGTGCATCGCGATCACTTGTTGTCGCCAGCCATGATCCATCTCGTAGTCGGCCCACAGCGTAGCGCCGGTGTCGCGCACATGGCCGTTGTTCTGAACGATGTCGCTACCGAAGACACGAGTGCGCACGTTCCAACGTGGCGTCGGCCGCCAGTTGTGATCGATGCCCGCGACCGTCGCTTCTCTATCGAGGTACGGCCGCTTTACGTCTGTGAGCATGAACCCCAGATTTTGATTGCTGAAATCGCGCACCAGCCGCAATGCGCTGAAGGATCTGCCCGCATCGCCCGCTTCGTCGGCCGCGAACACTCCATATTTGGCGCTGCCGAGACTGCCGTTGAGTTTGAGTGCCGCGGTGATGTCGCCGGAACCTCGGCCGTCATCGGCTGGGCCACCCACGCGGCGCGTGTACAGCAACTGGCTGTAGTCGGAAGGCGTCGTGAATTCGAAGATTCCCTGGTTCTCGGTGAAGAACGGCCGCTTATCGCTGATGAAGGTCTCGGTTGCATCGAAGTTGACGACCAGATCGTCGCTTTCGACCTGGCCGAAGTCGGGATTCAGTGTCGCAGTCAATTGCATTAGTCCGTTGGGCTTCCACAGCAAGTCGACGCCGCCATCGGGTTCGCCGTGACCCTCGACGTTGTCGTAAAAACTCGAAACATAAGGAGTGACCGCAAATAGCGATTGGCTGTAGCTAGCAACTTCGATGGGGGCGAAGTCCGAAAGAAATCGCGATCGTTCGAAGCTCGCGAGGGGCCAGCCGACGCGCTCGCCGGTCGCGCCGACGATGCGATCGAGATACAGGCCGATGGTGCGCTTGCCGTCAGAGCCGTTACGCATCGGCGCGGTGTACCAGGGAATGAGAACTTCCGCGGTCCAGCCCGAGGCGTCTTCAGCAGTCGCATGTAACCAACTGCCATCCCAGTCCGAATTGAAGTTGTTCTCGTTGCTGATGACGCCGTCGTAGATGCCATTCGTTGAGCTGATCGTAAAGTCGTAGCCGGTGCGATGGTCGCCGTCAAAGTCGATCATGACGTTGACGCGATCGACCTGCGCATCGAAATCACGTTGCACCCGTTGATTGGTGCGCGCCACGGATAAGGGTTGTGTGTTGCGGAATGCGACCGCCAGCCCGTCGGACGTCGCTAACACCCACGCCTCGGTGGAAAAGGATGCGGGTTCGCCATTGAGCGGCTGTACTTTGCGAAAGTCGTTGATGTGTTGCGCGCCTCGCCACTCTTCGGGATCGATGCGCCCATCGATTTGTACCGCCATCGCCAACGGCGCGCGTGCCAGGATGAGGAGCGCGATCAGAGCGAGCCGCTCAACGCTCCGTCGCGATATCGTTCGCGACCACTTCGTCATTGTTCTCATCTTCCTCGCCTGATTACTCGCGCGTGCGCCGTATCGCCTTCAGATGCGTCGTATTGCGATTTGGTTTGCACGCCCGGAGAAAATGGCACGCCGTGTCACGTGCTAGTGACGAGGAAGATTTCACACGGAGGGCACGCAGAGCACGGAGATCATCGAGCCCCCTCTCCAGGACTTCGTCCGACCTGGGCAAAAGAGCGAGTTCCTTTGCGTGTCGCGAGATGCAATCGATAGTTTCGATGAGTACCCGGCTGTCCAATCGAAAAGAGTATCTGTATGGATAGACAGCCTCCGCTACATTGCCGAAAAAATCGATTGGCGAGGTGATGTGTGGTTTCGGCGGCACTCACGCCCGAGGAACAGCGGCGGCACGAGAAAGCGATGGCGAAGCTCAGGGCAGAGCTCTTTCGCAAATACAGTCCCGCTCAGTATTTCATCGTGCCGGGCAGCGAGGTGGTCACGTCCGCTTGGGCAGAAACGTGTTGGATGGCAGGCGTTGGGAGCTATCGAAAGGTATGCCTCGGCGGATTGGGGTATCGCATCGACTGCGCCGATGAGCATGGTTTGGCAGGGCTGCGTGTTCAGCATCGCAAGGACCGGAAGTTCTGTTTCTGGATCGAAAGTGCGCAGAACTTCACCGTGATGAGCTGCAGTGTTCAATTTGCCGAGTTGTCGACCTGCGTACGACCGGCGGTGCTCGCGCACTTGGCGGAAAACTGGTGTTCGGTCGTTAGCAAACGCCACGGAGAGATGGATCCCAACGACGTCACGTTGCGGAAGAAGGATCGAACATTGCGCGATCAAGACGGAACCGCGGCAGCAAAGAGTGGCGTCGGATCCTCAGCGTCAGATGAGAGTCCCCGATAAGAGTCATGCCAGGAAGCCGCGATGTATACCGCTATCGTCCGCTGTTGCACCCGGAAGATGTGCTCGCGGAAATCTCGGATGAATGGGTATTCGTGGCTATTTGCTTGAGTTGTCGACATCACGCGAAGCTCGGCCGAATCAAAGACATTGTTCGCAATCGGCGCATGCACCGTGCGGGGGAATTCCTGGTGCGCTTGCGGTGTCGCAAATGCGGTGCGGGCTCGCCGGCGGTGCGAGCCGTGCATGCCACGTCCTCCCAAGCCGTTTAAGTGGCAGTAAGTAGTGGAGATCTATCCACTCAGGGAACTTTGGTCGCTGTCGTTGAGCGGCGACTCCGCGGCGGGCCGCGGACGCAGTTTGTTCCCTACCAATTGAATTAGTACTCCGGAACCACCGCGTTTCTTCACGCGTTTTTTGGCTGTGCCGACACGCGGCACGGTAACAACGGGAGCCTGGATGAATCAAGAGACGATGACTGGTCAACAGAACACATATACGGCGCGGCGCATCGCTGAAAGTCTGCGCAACGGATTGATCATCGTAGACGCCGATGGCGATATCGTCTGGACGGACGAGCAGCTGCGGCACCGCCTCAACGGCGAACTTAACAAAGTATCGTTACCCCTCGATCGTTCGGATGAGGAAGTGCAGCGCGCGGTGCTCGACGGATTCATCGCCACGCTCGAGGTGGATGTGGCAGGCGAAACGCAACAGGTCTGCGTGATTCAAGAAGTTCCGCCCGAGCAGGCCGCGATGCGGCACATGCAGCGCATTGTCGATGCGGTCGAGGAATTGCTCGCCGAACCCTCGTGGCTCACTGCGACGCTCATGGATAAGCTCAAGGCTCGCCTGCAGTCGGCTGGCCCGAGCAGCCGGGCTGCGGATCTCAAACGACTCACTGCACGTGAGCGGGAAATCTTGGGATTGGTTTGCGAAGGGTGCACCGATGCGCAAATGGCTCGCATTCTGAAGCTCTCGCAAAACACCGTGCGCAATCACTTGGCGTCGCTGTTTCGAAAGATCGGCGTGAACCGCCGCAGCGCTGCCGTCATCTGGGCACGCGAGCGCGCGATCACCAAGCACGACACATTGGATTCGACCACTCTCCGCGATCGAGCAGCCGCCAACGATGGCGGCTGACCTTCACTTCTGCGCTACTACTTGCCTGCACTAGTACTTGCCCACACTAGTACTTGTAGTAGTTCACCGTCTCTTGCGCCACACAGATTCGTAGTGTCTGCTTCGCTCCCGACTGAAGCAGTCACTTCGCACTTCGCACCTCGCTCCTCACGCTTGCGATTCTGTGAATGAATCTGCAGGAGCGTCGGTTGGATCGCGACTAGGCGCACGCAATGACCACCGACACCATCGAACTGCATCCCCCGCGAGCGCCGCGCACCAGCGAAGAGCGTTTCCATGCCTTCGTGACGGCGACGTTCGATGTTGTCTACAGCATGAGTCCGGATTGGCGCGAGATGCGCTTTCTAATCGGCAAGGACTTTATTCCAGACACGTTGGATGCGAGCGATAGCTGGCTCGAGCGTTACATTCCTTTGGACGATCAGCCGTATGTTCTGTCCGCTATCAATCACGCCATCGAGACCGGCACGACATTCGAACTCGAACACCGGGTAATTCGCGGGAACGGGGCCATCGGGTGGACGCTCTCGCGCGCGATTCCCATCAAAGATTCGGCAGGGCGAATCCTCGAATGGTTCGGGGCCGCGCGCGACATCACGGAACGTCGAGTACGCGAAGAGGCACTCGTGCAAGCCGATTGGCAGAAGGATCAGTTCATCGCCATGCTCGCGCATGAGCTGCGCAATCCGCTCGCACCGATGACGAATGCTCTCGAGTTATTGCGCAAGGCGGGGCGTAACGAAGCGATTCGGGAGAACGCTCAAGCCATCATCGAGCGTCAACTGGGCTCGCTACGGCGGCTGGTCGATGACTTGCTCGAGATCGCGCGCATCACCTCCGGACGATTGGAATTGCGAACGAGCCGAGTGAATCTCGGCGCGATTCTCGAGCGTGCGGTCGAAACCGCTCGCCCGATGATCGACGGACGCAATCAGTCCCTCACCGTCCAGATCGATGCATCGCATGAGATCGTTGCCGACGCAGCACGGCTGCAGCAGGTGTTCGTCAATCTTCTCAACAATGCGGCCAAGTACACGGATGTCGGCGGACAAATCACCCTACGAGCGGAGCTGAATAACGGCGTGGCGGTGATCAGCCTCAAGGACACCGGAATCGGAATCGACGCAGATTTGATGCCGCGGCTGTTCGAACCGTTCGCGCAAGCGAAACATTCGCACTCGCGTTCTCAAGGCGGCTTGGGGCTGGGGCTTTCCATCGCGCGCCGATTGGTCCAGATGCACGGCGGTACGATCCGAGTCGAGAGCGTCGTCGGCAAGGGTAGTGAATTCATCGTCGAACTCCCCCTGCAAACCCATCCCTAACAGGATGAACAGGATTGCCGGATGGTCGGAGCTAACAGGCCAGTTCCTGCCGTCACACAACCTGATCCTGGCGCCTAGCTACGCGGAATTCCGGGTCTCGGTTCGGGCCAGTACTCAGTACTCTTTGCTGCTCTGCAGGAGTACGTACCTCGATGATTGCAATGCTGGAAGCCAAGCAAGCGGGCCTGCTTGGACGTGCGAATTGGCCGCGAAACATCATTGCCGGGTTGATCGTAGGCGTGGTGGCTCTACCCCTGGCGATGGCGTTTGCGATCGCATCGGGTGCAAAACCGGAGCAGGGGCTCTACACGGCCATCGTGGCCGGACTGATGACTGCGTCGTTCGGCGGGACCCGCGCGCAAATCTCGGGCCCAACTGGCGCGTTCATCGTGATCCTGGCCGGCATCTCGGGCACCTACGGCATCGAAGGCCTGCAAATTGCCACGCTGATGGCCGGCATCATTTTGGTGCTCTTCGGAGTGGCCAGGCTGGGCTCGATCATCAAGTTCATCCCGGATCCGGTGATCGCAGGGTTCACGGCAGGCATCGGCGTGATCATCTGGGTCGGCCAATGGAAGGATTTCTTCGGCCTGCGCGTCAGTCCGACGGGTCATTTCCACGAAAAGCTCCTGACGCTCGTTCAGGCACTCCCGCACCTGCATCCAGCTACGACGGGTCTGGCGGCTATGTCGCTCTTCGTTTTGATCGTCGGGCCGCGTATCCCTGGAATCAAACGAGTGCCTGGCCCGCTGCTCGCGTTGCTGATCGCCTCTGGAGTGCAGGCGATGTTCAAGTTCGATGGTGTCGCCACGATCGGCACCGCGTTCGGCGGTATTCCGCGCGGCTTGCCGCCGTTTCATGTTCCTGACCTGAGCTTCTCGCGCGTCGTTGAACTGGTCGGCCCTGCCTTCACGGTCGCGATGCTTGGCGCCATCGAATCACTTCTGTCGGCAGTGGTCGCAGACGGAATGGCTGGCACTAAGCACGATTCCAATCAAGAACTGATCGGTCAGGGCATCGCCAACATCGCATCGCCGTTGTTCGGCGGTTTCGCGGCGACCGGCGCGATTGCGCGAACCGCAACTAACATTCGTAACGGTGCCAACAGCCCGCTTGCGGGCATCGTTCATACGATCACGCTGGTGTTGGTGCTGCTGATCTTTGCGCCGCTGGCAGTGAACATTCCGCTGGCTGTGCTGGCGGCGATTCTGTTTGTCGTCGCATGGAATATGAGCGAGGCGCGTCATTTCGTGCGCATGGCTCGACGCGCACCGCCCGCGGATGTCGTGATCTTGCTCGTTACGTTCAGTCTCACCGTGTTCGTCGATTTGGTCGTCGCCGTGAACATCGGGGTGATTCTCGCGACCCTGCATTTCCTGCGCCGCATGTCTGCGAGCGTCACCTTGCAGCAGCATACGGATCAAGAGTTGCGTGAGGAGTTCGAGCTCACGCCGGCCAAGGGCGTCATGGTGTATTCACTGGAAGGGCCGTTCTTCTTTGGCGCGGCCGAAAACTTCGAACGAGCATTGGCGAGCAGCCACACCGATCCGAAAATTGTGATTCTGCGGCTCAAGCGCGTTCCGTTCATCGACATGACCGGGCTGCAGACGCTCGAAGAGGTCATCTCGGATTTGAAGCGGCGCCACGTCCGGGTCGTGATCACCGAAGCGAACGAACGGGTCCATGGAAAAATGCAGCGCGCGGGCGTTCTGGACTTGCTTGGGACCGACAACTATTTCCCCGAGGTCGGCAGCGCATTGAGGGCGGTCCACCCAGCCTAGAACCTATCTGCATCCGGCCACAAAGGATTCTGAGATAGGTTCGAACCTACTCGGTTGAAGGTTGACCGTTTTCCGTTGGCGGTAGGAAGTCCGCGAGCCGTCACAACGATGCTGGAGTCGCCCGGTCTCGAATCCCCCACGACGCGGGCGTCTAAACTTTTTCGTGCCTGTGGAGCGCCAGCCAGGAACTTTTTTCACGGTTGATCGTTGTTGCGGCTTACGTTCGGCGGCCCGTCGCGGATACCCACTACTAACGCGCCGCTGCCGCTCAACAACGCCCCGGCTCCGCGGGGTTATTTCTGGAGGAAACGCCGTGCCCGTCGATGCCAACATGCTGGGAAGAACGCTCGCAGAGCACGAATCGGAAGTCCTGGCCGAATGGATGCAGCTACTGCGGGCGGGCGGCACCCTAGATAGCGGCCGCATCAAAGAGGCTGAGCTCTCGACCCAGGCCCGTACCTTCCTGGGCTTGCTGCGCTCGGCCGCCATCGAAACCGCGGATACGAACGCAGCAGCCTACGCCCCGATCAAGAATCTGCTGGGAGACATCTCGCGTGCACGAGCGGTGCAAGGGTTCTCCCCGGTCGAAACCGCGACCTTCGTTTTTTCGCTCAAGCAAGCGCTGTTCAATGTTTTAAATCGCAGCCGGCTGAATGCCGCCGATATGGCCCAGGCGGTACTGGTTGCGACTTCTGTACTGGATCAACTTGGGTTGTTCACCACGGAGAGTTATCAGAAGAGCCGCGAAGAAATCATCGTCCGCCAGCAGCGCGAGATTTCGGAACTCTCCACTCCAGTTGTGAAACTGTGGGACGGCATATTGGCGTTGCCGCTGATCGGCACGCTCGATAGCGAACGCACCCAGGTGGTGATGGAAAACCTGCTGCAGACGATCGTCGATCAGACCGCGGAGATCGCCATCATCGACATCACCGGCGTACCCACGGTCGACACGCTCACGGCGCAGCATTTGCTCAAGACCGTTGCCGCCGCCAGATTGATGGGCGCCGACTGCATCATCAGCGGCATTCGTCCGCAGATCGCGCAAACGATGGTTCACCTGGGCGTGGAATTGAACGTCGTCTCCAAAGCCACGCTGGCCGATGCCTTTGCGCTGGCATTGCGCCGGCTGAACTGTACCGTCGTATCTCTCAAGGGCCGCACCGCACCTTCGATTGCAACGGCGGGCTAAGCCATGGATCGCATTCCGATTCTGAAATTGGGCGATGCCTTGCTGGTGACGATCCAAGTCGACATGCATGACCAGCTCGCCACTGCGCTCGAGGAAGATCTCACCAACAAGATCGTCGCTCACCATGCTCGCGGCGTTCTGATCGATATTTCGTCGCTCGAGATCGTCGACAGTTTTATCGGTCGCATGTTGGACAACATCGCTGCGGTCTCTCGCGTGTTGGATGCGGACACGGTCGTGGTCGGAATGCGTCCAGCAGTCGCGATCACGCTGGTGGAACTCGGCTTGTCGCTCGCAGGCGTGAAGACTGCCTTAAATGTCGAGCGCGGGATGGCGTTGATTCAACGTCGCGAACAGGAAGTGATCGTCGGCCCAGATCTAGCCGATGAGCCTTGATCCGTCACACGTGCTGCCGATTCGAACCTCGGACGATGTGGTGCAGGTGCGTCAGCGCGTGCGCAGCAGTGCGCTCGAGGCCGGCCTGAGCCTCGTCGACCAAACCAAGATCGTCACTGCCGCGAGCGAACTCGCGCGCAACACTCTTATATATGGCGGCGGCGGCACGATGCGCATTGAAGTCATCGCCGATGGGATCAAACGCGGCGTGCGATTGACGTTCGAGGATCAGGGGCCCGGCATTGCAGATATCCAGCTCGCACTGACCGACGGTTACACAACCGGCAATGGACTGGGCTTGGGCCTGAGCGGTGCCAAGCGCCTCTCGAATGAATTCTCCATCGATTCGAAATTGGGTGCCGGCACGCGCGTAACGATCGCGCGCTGGAAATAGCATGCGCGTGCAGACTCTCGCCGACGTCAGTCAGGTTGCAGAAGCACGGCGAGCAGCCACGGAGCTCGCGACGCAAATCGGATTTGACGACTCGGATACGGGACGCGTTGCGCTCGTCGCCACCGAATTGGCGACGAATGTGCTCAAGCATGCCAGCAGCGGCGAGATGCTGATCTCGACGTACGACGATTCGACCGGCAGCGGTATCGAACTCATTGCGCTCGATCAAGGACCTGGCATCACGAATGTTTCCGCTTCGCTGCGCGACGGCTACTCGAGTGCGGGAACGGCGGGTCATGGGCTCGGAGCGATTCGCCGCCAATCGCAAGTGATGGAAATTGCCACGTGGCCCTCCGTGGGCACCGCGGTGCTCGCCCGCATATCGGCAAAGAGCGATCGCACGGGCAGTGAGCATCCGCCGTGGGGCGGCCTCGCTGTGCCGCATCCGGGCGAAGAAGTGTGCGGCGATGCTTGGTTGGTGCTGGATGGCGAATCGAGCCGAACCTTGCTCGTCGCGGACGGACTTGGGCACGGCGCCGATGCAGCCGCTGCGGCCAACGAGGCAGTGAGACTGTTTCGCAAACTGCACACTCAAGCGGTTCCGCAGTTATTGGAGTCGTTGCACCTCGGATTGCGTTCGACGCGCGGTGCAGCAATCGCACTGGCACGCTTCGACCACGATGCGCGTGTGACATTCGGAGGCATCGGCAACATCGCCGGGGCTGTCATCGAACATCAGCAGATTCGCCGTATGGTTTCCATGAGCGGGACTGCCGGACACAACGCTCGCAAGATTCACACGTTCGACTATCAATGCAGCTCTGGTCTCGTCATCATGGCCTCCGATGGCCTGAGCACGCATTGGTCGTTCGACAAATATCCCGGTCTGACGCAAGCGCACCCGTCTTTGATTGCAGCGGTTCTTTATCGGGATCACTCGCGCCGTCGCGATGACGTCACGGTGCTCGTGTGTCGTAGGAATTAGGGACAGGAATTAGGATGCTGCAGTCGATCACCAACGTTGCCATTCGCGCGGAGGGTGACATCGTCACCGCGCGACAGCGCGCGCGCCGGTTGGCTGAGTTGCTGGGGTTCGAGCGTCAGGATCAAACGCGCATTGCGACAGCGGTTTCGGAGATTGCACGCAACGCATTCAGCTATGCAGGGGGCGGCCAAGCCGAGTTTTCACTGCAAGAGAACGACGGCCGCCAAGCGCTAGCTGTGCGAATTTCCGATCACGGCAAAGGCATCGCGGATTTGGATGCGGTGCTCGAAGGCCGCTACCGCTCCGCCAGCGGCATGGGTTTGGGAATCACGGGTGCGCGCCGGCTGCTCGATTCGTTCAGTATCGAATCGAATAGCAGCGGCACTTGTGTCGAACTCGTGCAGATTCTTCCTTTCAGGGCGTCGCGCGTGACACCGGCGCAATTGCGAATCATCGCGGCTGAGATTGCCAAAGAGGCGGGGCAGGATCCATTGCAGGTCCTGCGCGATCAAGATCGCGAACTGCTGCAAAGCCTGGAAGATCTGAAGCGCCGCCAGAGCGAGACCGAACAGCTCAATCGCGAAATCGAAGATACCAATCGCGGTGTCGTGGCGCTGTATGCCGAGCTCGATGCTAGAGCGGAACAACTGCGCCTCGCGAGCGAGATCAAGACGCGGTTCTTGTCGAACATGAGTCACGAGTTCCGCACGCCACTGAACTCGATCCTTGCGCTATCGCGTTTGCTGGTGGATGACGCGGACGGATCGTTGAATGTGGAGCAGCAGCGGCAGGTCGGCTATATCCGCAAGTCCGCTCAAGAATTGTTGGAGCTAGTTAACGACCTGCTCGATCTCGCCAAAGTGGAAGCCGGCAAGATCGAGATCAAGCCCATCGAATTTACGATTGCAGAGCTGTTCAGCGCACTGCGCGGCGCGCTGCGGCCGTTGAAGAGTAGCGCGGAGGTGGACTTGGTCTTTGAAGCGGCGGACGACTTGCCGGCGCTTTTCACGGACGAGGGCAAAGTTTCGCAGGTGTTACGCAACTTCATCTCCAACGCGCTGAAGTTCACCGAACGCGGTGAGGTGCGCGTTTCCGCCCACTTCGACTCTCGCGCGAAGCAAATTCTGTTTTTGGTGAGCGACACAGGCATCGGTATCGCGCCGGCAGATCAGGCGCGCATCTTCGAAGAATTTTCACAAGTCGACGGTCACCTGCAAAAAGCCGGTAAGGGGACGGGCCTCGGATTGCCGCTTTCCAAACAGCTCGCGCATCTGCTGGGAGGCGAGATCTGGGTGGAGAGCGAGCCAGGCAAGGGTTCGAAATTCTTCCTTAGCATCCCTGCAAAATTTGCGCACTCCGAGTCGAGTTTGCGCGCGCCGGAGACGAATCGGCGCCGGCGCGTGCTTGTCATCGACGATGACGAAACCTTTCGTTACGTGCTGAGGCAAATCGTCGGCGATCAATTGCGCCATGAAGTCTTCGAGGCGAATGACGGCGAACAGGGATTGAATCGGATCCGCGAGCTGCATCCCGACGTTGTGTTTCTCGATTTACAGATGCCGAAAGTAGATGGATTTGCCGTGTTGGAAGCCGTTCGCAACGACCCGCGCACGCGCGAGTTGCCCGTGATCGTCTTTACATCGTTGCGCCTCACCGACGATCTCGAAGATCAGCTGCCGAAGGGCACGCCCATCGTCGCGAAAGATTCGGTGTCGCGCGAGAAAGTGAACAACGTCCTCAAACAGGCTTTGCACTAACTGCGGAGATCGCACCGTGGAAGAACGCAAACATTTGGTCCTGAACGTCGACGACGACGAAGCGGGCCGCTATACCAAGACGCGCAATCTGCAGCGCGTGGGGTTCGATGTCGTGGATGCAGCGTCCGGATACGACGCGCTACGCAAAGTCGAATCGCTGCAGCCTTCGGTCGTATTGCTCGATGTGCACCTGCCCGATATCAGCGGCATCGAGGTGTGTGGGGTCATCAAAGAGCGTTGGCCAAACATATTCGTGTTGCAGACCTCGGCCACCTTCACGACCGGTGCGGATCGCACGCGTGGTTTGGAAGGCGGCGCCGATTCCTATCTCACTCAGCCGATCGAACCCGAAGAACTCGTCGCCTCAGTGCGTGCACTGCTGCGTCTACGGGAGGCAGAGGACAACCTACGCAAGCTGAACGACACATTGGAGGTGCGCGTTCAAGAACGCACCAAGGAACTTGCGACGGCCAATGCGCAACTGAAGCACGAAATCGAGGAGCGGCAACGTGCCCAGGCCGCACTCGTGCAGGCGCAGAAGATGGAAGCCATCGGTCATCTCACCGGCGGCATCGCACACGACTTCAACAATCTGCTCACGGCGGTGATCGGTAACTTGGATCGCATTCGCAGCAGAGCCACGGATCCGAAGATCGCGCGCCTTGCGGACAATGCGTTCCTCGCGGCCGAACGCGGGTCGAAACTGACGGCGCAGCTCCTAGCGTTTTCGCGTACGCAGAAGCTCGCGACGCGAGCGGTGGAAGTGAACGCGCTCATCGAATCCATGACCGACTTACTGACGCAATCGCTCGGACCTTCGATCGATCTATCTCTACAGCTCGCATCGGATTTGCCCGCAGCACTTACGGATCCGAATCAACTGGAACTCGCAGTGCTCAATCTTGCGATCAACGCCCGCGATGCATTGCCTGAGCAGGGCGGCGAGATCACGATTTCGACCTCGCGCGAGGAACTTGCGGAGTCACGCGATGGCATCCCGGCGGGTGAATTCGTACGCGTAACCATTCGCGATGCAGGTCACGGCATGACGCCTGAGGTGATGGCGCGTGCCGTGGAACCCTTCTTTACGACTAAGCCGCCAGGTAAAGGGACCGGGCTCGGGCTTTCGCAGGTGTATGGGATCGCCACCCAAGCGGGCGGGGCTATGAGCATCGAGAGCGAAGTCGGAAGAGGCACGAGCGTTCATCTGTACTTGAAAGTCGCGACGAGCGATCCTGACGTCATCGCAGATCACGCTGACGGCACCGCGTTTTCGAAAGAAGAAACCGTTCTGATCGTCGATGACGATGCCGACGTGCGTGCACTGGTCGATGACTACTTGCGCGAGCTTCGCTATCGAACCTATTCAGCGCCCGACGCGGACAGCGCTTTACGGTTGCTCGATGAGATCAAACCGGATTTACTGATTGCGGATTTCGCGATGCCCGGAAGTAACGGGGCCGAACTCGCTCGTGTGTTCAGGCAACGCTTTCCCGATGCGCCGGTGCTGTTCTTCAGCGGCTATGCGGATACCGCTGCCCTCGAGTCCGCAGTGGGTAAGGCGCCGCTATTGCGCAAGCCATTTCGGCCCAGCGAATTGGCCGCTGCGATTCGATCGATGCTCGATTAGCACCGCTCAGATCGTTTCTGGTCAGTGGTGATGAACATGGCCGACCATTATTAGCGACGATGCGAGCATCCACGCGCCGAAGATCACCAGCACCGCGCCACTGAAGAACTTGGCGTTGCGATTCGCCAGTAGACGCTGAACTTGCGCGGCAGCCACTGTGCTCGTCAACATCGCGGGCAACGTTCCGAGGCCGAATGCGATCATGATCGCCGCCCCCGCGATGGCCCCTCCGCTGATGGCCGACACCATCAACATGGAATAGACGAGTCCGCACGGCAGCCATCCCCATAGCAGGCCAAGCAGCAGCGGTCGTGCAACGCCATTGCCGGATGCTGCTCGTGCTGCGAGCGGCTGCAAGTGCCGCCATATTCGTGAGCCCAATCTCTCCAGCGCGGCGAGCGCATTGAACTGCAGCAAGATTCGCAAGCCGATGAGGATCAGCAGCGCACCGCTGATGACGCGCATGACATCGGCAATGCGATTGACATTGAGCGCCATGGAGAGCGCCATGCCGAGAACGCCGAACAATGCGCCGAGCGCTGCATATCCTGCGATCCTGCCGAACTGATAGAGCGCGGCAGTGGCAATCACGTTGCCGCTGCCGCGAGCCACAGATCGCGCGTGCATTCCGAGCGCGCCGGCCATGCCGCCGCACATCCCGAAGCAGTGTGCGCTTCCGGACAGACCCGCAAGGAAAGCAGCGCCGATCGAAAGAGCCGCAAGATCGATCATTGCTCGCGATTCGACTCCGGCTCATCGTCGCGAAGTACATCCCACGCCGGCGCATCCATGTCATCGAATTGACCGTTGTCTACGGCCCAGAAGAAGGCCCAACCCGCAAATACGACCAGCACCAGGCTCAGGGGAATCAAAACAAACAGAATGTTCATGGACCTATCCCTCGATGAGCGCGGGACGCAGCGCAGTGCCCGAGCGAGATGCAGCATCGGGTCTTCGCCCTCGAGCGCGTGGCATGAGCCGCATCGAGTTTAAGACCACCGCGATGGAGCTTGCTGACATGCCGATGGCAGCAAGCCAGGGCGGCACGAGCCCTAAGGCGGCGAGCGGCAGTGCCGCGAAGTTATAGGCAGCAGACCAGCGCAGATTTTGCCGCGCAATCGCGAGCGTGCGCCGTGCAAGGCGAATCGCGTGCGGAATCGCGGCCAAATTTTCGCTGACGAGCACCATGTCAGCACTGGCGTGGCTCAGTGCAGCGCCGCGACCCATCGCGATGCTGATGTCGGCGGCGCCAAGTACGGGCGCATCGTTTACGCCATCGCCGACCATCGCAACGCAATGGCCTTGGCGTTGGAGGTTCTGGATGTACGCAAGCTTCTGCTCGGGTGTGCGCCGTGCCGCGCATTCGGGAATGCCAGCGATGTGTGCAACAGACACGACCGCTTCGCGTCCATCGCCGCTGACCACGTGACAGGCAATGTGCATGTCTCGCAGTGCTTGCACGGTTCGCGCCGCATCGGCGCGCACTGCATCGGTGAGCTCGAAAGTCGCGAGCAGTTCGCGCTCGTCCCCGAGGGCAATCACCGTGCCCGACAATTCCGCGATCGAGGAATCGGTCACCTTCGAACCGCGCAATGCGGCGACGTAGTCGCGTTTGCCAATGCGGAATCTTCGGCCATCGAGCACGCCTTCGACGCCGACTCCAGCCATCGTCGTGATCGATGTGGGTTGGCGCGCGTCGGTCCACTGAGAAAAGGCGCGGGCGAGTGGGTGTTCGGATGCTTGTTCGAGTGCGGCTGCAATCTGCAGACATTCGAGTTCGCTCACGGATGCGAAGGTCGCGCAGCGGGCGATCTCGAGCTTGCCGTGCGTCAAGGTGCCGGTTTTGTCGAAAACCAAGTGATCGACTTTCGCCAGCGCTTCCAATGCATCCGGTCGAGTTACTAGCAAACCGTGATCCGCGAGATTGGAAGTCGACGCCGCCAATGCAGCGGGCATTGCGATTGCGAACGCGCACGGACACACGACCACCAGGACTGCGAGCGTTGCATCGAATGCACGGCTGGGATCGATGGCGAGCCAGACGGCACAGGTCACGGCCGCGCCGATCAACACGTAGCGCAGGAAACGCGCGGCCGCTAAGTCCGCCTTCTTCGATATCGACGGTTTTTGCGATTGCGCGCGCCGCAGTAGATTGACGACGTGCGACAACACCGTGTCTGCGCCGATCGAGCGCACGGATACTTCGATTGGATTCTGCAGGTTGATGGTGCCGGCCGTCACTCGTTGGCCGACATCGCGCGTGAGCGGAATCGACTCGCCGGTGAGCAGCGATTCGTCGAAGTGGCTCGCGCCGCTCACGATTTCGCCGTCGGCGGGTACGACTTCACCCGCGCGCACCAGGATCACATCGCCAGGCGAGAGCGACTTCACCGAGATGTCCTCGACGCCTCGATTGCCGATCCGATGCGCAAGCGTGGGCATTTGTTTCGCCAATGCATCCGTGACCGTGACGGTGCGACGCTGCGCTTGGACGTGGATGAAGCGGCTGAGTGTCAGGAAGAACACGAACATCGTCACCGAATCGAAATAGACCTCGCCGCGGCCCGAGACGAGGGCATTCCACACACTTGCCCCGTATGCCAGTAGCAACGCGAGAACCACCGGAACATCCATGCCGATAAATCGTGCTCGCACGCTGTTCCAAGCGCTGCGAAACAACGGGGCGCCGGCATAGAACATCACCGGCGTTGCGACCAGCAGGCTGACGATGCGAAAGAAATCGGCCAGCGCAGGATCGATACTCTCGTGATTGAGAGCCGCGGAGTAGGTGGCGACAGCAAACATCATCACTTGCATCATCCCGAACGCCGCAACGAGCAATCGTTTCAATGCCGATCGCGATTCGGTGCGTTGAGCGTCTGCGGATGCGCTACTCGATAGGGGATGTGGGCGATAGCCCAATCGCGCCACGGTCCGCAACACCTCTGCGAGAAGCATCGGCGAACCGTTCCACGTCACGCGTGCGTGGCCGCTTGCGGCGTTCACTTCGACTCGCATCACTCCTGGAATCTTACTGACGGTCTGTTCGATCAACCAGGCGCATGCGGCACAGCGCAGGTTCTCGATCAGCAGATAGCAGCAGGTCGTACCCTCTTCTTTGCTTGTGAACTGGTGCGCGAGATCTAATTGCGCGTAGGCGGCCCAAGGATCGTCCGCAAAAGTCTTGGCATCCGGTCGAACCGACGTGCCCTCGCGGTACTGATAGAAGTCGCTTAGTCCGGCATTCGCGATCAATTCCGCAACCGCGAGACATCCGGCACAACACACGGGCTTCTTTGCGCCACTGACGTTGGCCTGAAGCGTCGATCCCAGCAGCGGTTCACCGCAGTGGAAGCACGGTGAATTGCTGGAGCGCTGCGAATCGCTCGACGGTGCTCGCTCAGCGATAGTGCGCGCCGGAATCGCACGTGCCACGCCGAGCGTTTCGCTCATGGCGTCACCGGCGCAATGAAGCGGCTCTTGCTTGGGCTGCGAATGCTCGCTGTGTCCTCGGCGATGGCGATAATGCGAATGTCGCGCGAGCCGTGCACAAGGCCAGCCGGAACACGAACTCGAATCGCCGCGGTGGCGACACTTTCCGCGCCGACTTGGTAAGCCGGCTGATCGCTATCGACGACTGCGCCCTCGAGATTCTCGACTGTAAAGCGAAACGTGTGTGCCCGCGTGTCCTTGTTGATGACGCGCATGGTGTAGACGTTCTCGATGCGTCCGTCGTCAAGAATTCGATACATGGCATTGCGATCGCGCATGACATCGAGATCTACCAGCCGACGATGACTCACGGCGATGCCGAATGCCGTGATCAGAACGAGCAGCAGACTTCCGTAGACGAGCGTGCGCGGCCGCGCAATGCGAGTGGCTTTGCCGTCCATCGCATTCTGAGTCGAGTACCGAATGAGTCCGCGTGGGTATTGCATGCGATCCATGACGCTGTCGCAAACGTCGATGCAGGCTGCGCAGGCAATGCAATCCAATTGCAGTCCCTTGCGGATATCGATCCCAGTGGGGCATACCTGGACGCACAGTGTGCAGTCGATGCATTCGCCGAGACCCTGTGCCTTCGGGTCTGCACCGCGAGGACGCGAGCCGCGCGGTTCGCCACGCTGGGGATCGTAAGAAATGATCATCGTATCGCGATCGAACATCGCGCTTTGGAAGCGCGCGTACGGGCACATGTACTTGCAGACCTGCTCGCGCATGTAGCCGGCATTGCCGTACGTGGCGAATCCGTAGAAGAGAATCCAGAACGTTTCCCATCCGCCGAACGACAGCGTCGTGAATTCGGCTACGAGCGTCCTAATCGCGGTGAAGTAGCCGACGAATGTAAAGCCAGTGAAAAGTGCGAAGGAGACCCACAACATTTGTTTGGCGGACTTGCGCCACATCTTGTTCCAGTTCCAGGGGCCGCGATCGAGCTTCATTTGCTTGGATCGGTCTCCTTCGATCCAGCGCTCGATCCAGACGAACGTTTCCGTCCACACGGTTTGCGGGCAGGCATAACCGCACCAAAGGCGCCCCGCCAACGCAGTGAAGAAAAACAACGAGAGCGCCGCGATGATCAACAGCCAGGTCAGAAAGAAGAAATCCTGCGGAAAGAATGTCAGTCCGAAGATGTAGAACTTGCGCGCCGGTAGGTCGAAGAGGACTGCTTGATGTCCGTCCCACTGCACCCACGGCATGACGTAGAACAATCCCAGCAGCGCGATCACTGCCGCGATGCGCAGATTGTTGAAGCGACCGGTGACTTCGCGGGGATAGACCTTTTGATGCGCAGCGTACAGGCTGTCGCCGACCGAATTGGGAGCAACACTCATCGTAAATTTGACTGGTTAGCATCGCGTGTGTCGATGAGCCAAGCGGTGAGAAAACTCGCGATCGCACACACGATCCAAAAAAAGAAAAACCCGACTGCGTAGCCGGTCATCCGGTCTGCGAGCCACGTGGGAGGTGCGTGATCCTCCGTGAGCAGCACCGGATCGAAGTAAGCGAAGAAGAACATGGTCGCGACACACGCGGCCAAGAAGGATGACCAGAGCAGCACGCCTGCGTCTTCGCGCAGCCGCGAGCGCGGAGCCAGATCCTCAGAGCGCTGCGCCATTGTTGCCACCGTGCCCGTCAGTTGCGGAAGTCTGAGCCGCTTGCACAGTTTGTGGCTGCGGCGCGCCTGAGAGGCTCAGCACGTAGGCGGCGAGCAGTCGCACCTTGGTTTCACCCAGCAGCGGCAGATGCGAGGGCATTTGATTCTCGCGGCCGCCGGTAATTGTGGCGCGAATCGAATCGAAGTCTCCGCCGTGCAACCAAATGCCATCGGTGAGATTCGGTGCGCCCAGTAACGGATTGCCTTTGCCATCCGCGCCGTGACATGCGGCGCACATGTTCGCGAACGTCGCTTTACCGGCAGTGACCCAGTCAGCAGGCGCATTGCGTCCGCTGATGCTCATCACATAGGAAGCCACTTGATTGACGCCTTCCTCGCCGAGAACAGCACCCCACGCAGGCATTGCGCCGTGCCGTCCATTGGCGATCGTCTCGTAAACGCGATCGCTGTCTCCGCCCCAAAGCCAATCCTTGTCGGTGAGGTTTGGAAAGCCACGCGCGCCGCGTGCATCAGAGCCATGGCACCCAGAGCAATTCGCGGCGAATAGATTGCGTGCCGTCGACATCGCAGCCGGATCGTGAGCCAGCTCTGCCAGCGGCTTGTCTTTGGACGAGGCAAGTCGCTCCTCGAAGCGTGCTCGCGCTTCGTTCACCTGCGCTTCGTACTGCTGCGTCGAGGTCCACTTCTTCAAGCCCATGAAATTGCCGAGCCCGGGGAAGAGCAGCAGATAACCCGCGCCGAAGATCGTCGTGATGACGAACAATCCCAACCACCAGCGCGGCAATGGATTGTTGTATTCCTCCAGGTCCTCGTCCCAGACGTGCCCGGTTCGCTCTACTTCGCCGGTGGCCGTCTTGTTGCTGCGTCCGCGTGCGGTCCACCACAACAACCACATACAAGCGAGGATGTTGATGACCGTAAAGACGGTCACAAACAAGCTGATACGCGTATTCATCATGAGCGATCCCCGTGCGGAATCGAGCCATCGTCATCTTGCAGCGGCAAGCGAGCTGCCGAATCGAAGTCTTGCTTGCGTGCCTTGCGCCATGCCCAAACCCATAGCACTAAGAACGCGCAGAACAAAACGGCAGTAAGAAGCCCGCGAAACAACCCAAGTTGTGAGGCGACATCGTGCGTCATGGCTCGCTCCGAACGGCTGCGTTGGTGGTGGCGGGCGCTGCTTGATACTTGAGGCCCTGCAGATACGCGATCAGCGCATCCATCTCTGTGTGTCCCGCGACGGCGGCGGGCGCATCGGCAATGTCTTGCGCCGAGTACGGCACGCCGATCTTCTGCAAGGCGCGCATTTTGGTTTGCGTGAGCGTCGCGTCGATCGAATGTTTCGCGAGCCAAGGGAATCCCGGCATGTTCGATTCGGGAACCACGTCGCGCGGATTGTTCAAGTGAACGCGCTGCCATTCGTCGGTGTAACGACCGCCGACGCGTGCGAGGTCGGGTCCCGTGCGCTTCGAACCGAACTGAAACGGATGGTCGTACACCGCTTCGCCGGCTTCGGAGTAGTGCCCGTAGCGCTCGGTTTCGGCTGGCAACGGACGCACCATTTGCGAGTGACAGTTGTAGCAACCTTCGCGCACGTAGATGTCGCGCCCTTCGAGGGCGAGGGCCGAATACGGCTTCACACCGGGATTCGGTTCGACAACCGAGCGCTGCCAATACAGCGGCACGATTTCGACGAGACCGCCGATGCTGATGACGACGGCGATAAGCGCGCCCATCAAGCCGATTTTCTTTTCTATGGTTTCGTGTGACATGGATAGTGACTAGTGACTGGTGACTGGTGACTAGCAGAAGAAGAGAGTCTCTTGCGTTTCCCGGTTCCCGTTTCCCAGTTCCCGGTTCTCTACGCGCTCGCCGGTGCGACGACGGCGATTTCTGCAGGTCGTGTCGCGCGCACGGTCTTCCAGACGTTGAAGGCCATGATCAGCATGCCACTCAAGAACATGAGTCCGCCGAGCAAACGCACGGCGTAGTAGGGATACGTTGCCTTCAGCGCTTCGACGAACGTGTAGGTGAGCGTTCCGTCGTTGTTCATCGCGCGCCACATGAGTCCTTGCATGACGCCCGCGATCCACATTGAAGTGACGTACAACACGATGCCGATCGTCGCGATCCAGAAGTGCACTTCCATGAGCTTGGTGCTGTACATCTGCGGCTTGCCGAACAGTTTCGGAATCAAGGCGTAAATCGAACCGACCGTGATGAATGCGACCCAGCCGAGCGCGCCGGAGTGCACGTGGCCGATCGTCCAGTCGGTGTAGTGGGAGAGTGCGTTCACCGTTTTGATCGACATCATCGGTCCTTCGAATGTCGACATGCCGTAGAACGACAGCGATACGACGAAGAACTTCAGAATCGGATCGGTCCGCAAGCGATGCCAGGCGCCGGACATCGTCATCAATCCGTTGATCATGCCGCCCCACGAAGGCGCGAGCAGGATCAGCGAGAACACCATTCCCAGCGACTGTGCCCAATCCGGCAGGGAGGTGTAGTGCAGGTGGTGCGGGCCGGCCCACATATAAATCGAGATGAGCGCCCAAAAGTGCACGATCGAAAGTCGATAGGAATAGATCGGCTTCCCGACTTGCTTCGGGACGAAGTAATACATCATGCCGAGGAAGCCCGCGGTCAAGAAGAAGCCGACCGCGTTATGGCCGTACCACCATTGCACCATCGCATCGACGACACCCGCGTACACGATGTACGACTTGGTCGGCGACACTGGGATCGCAATGTTGTTCACGATGTGAAGTACAGCAATCGTGATGATGTAAGCGGCGAAGAACCAGTTCGCCACGTAGATGTGTTTCACGGCGCGTCTTGCGATCGTGCCGAAGAAGACAATTCCGTAGGCGACCCATACGACTGCGATCAGCAAGTCGATGGGCCATTCGAGTTCGGCGTATTCCTTGCTTTGCGTGATGCCGAGCGGAAGCGTGATGGCGGCCGCGACGATGACCGCTTGCCAGCTCCAAAACGTAAATGCAGCCAGCTTGTCGCTGAACAACCGTGCATGACACGTGCGCTGGACCACGTAGTAAGAGGTTGCGAAGAGCGCGCAGCCGCCGAATGCGAAGATCACTGCGTTCGTATGCAGCGGACGCAAACGGCTGTACGTGAGAAACGGGATATCGAAGTTGAGCTGCGGCCACAGCAGTTGCGCGGCGATGAACGCGCCCACTGCCATACCGACGATGCCCCATACCACAGTCATGATTGCGAACTGGCGCACAACTTTGTCGTTGTAGTGCGTAATCGACGGCACGCTGATCGCTTCGGACATAGTTGATTCCTTGAGACACGCTTTCGTCGCCGCTTCACGAACGGCGCGGGAAAGGTACTCGCAACTGCACAATTTCGAATTACGGGGAGCCCGAGAACGATTGCGCGGTAGCACGGAGGCGCGCGACCTGGGTCGCGGGCGGAGAAGAGGATGGACGCTCTCGCGCCAGAAGGGACTGTCGTCAGGATGGATGCTCGCGCATCAAGATGGCCTAGCGGCAGGTCAGAAAAGAGCGACGGATCACTTCGTGATCGGGAAGGGCTGTCGTCAGGTAGGGCGCCTACGCGGAAAGACTAGCGTCAGGTCAGCGTGGAAATAGGACGGATGCTTCGCATCGAGGACTACTAACTAACTAGCCAACATCTGATCAGTCCTGTTCCGTTCGCCCTGAGCTTGTCGAAGGGCTGCTTCGATTTGAAGACACGAAATCCGGACGCAACACAAAGAACGCAGAGATGAATGGGAGTGAAGTGTCGGGTGTGACGTGTAGATGTGTGCGGGTAGTCTCACCGTTCTCTTGTTGCCAACTCCCAACTGTCAACTCGAAAGCCAAAACCAGAACGAACGGCGGTTTAAAGGGGTCAGTGCAACACCCATCTTAAGCGATAGAGCTGGAGGGTGAAGCATGAGCAGAAGAGCATGGCGTAAGTTGAGCGCGCAGGAGCATCAAGACCTGTGGTGCAAATGGT
>JAEWBG010000117.1 GCA_023391335.1 Pseudomonadota bacterium
CTGGCAATCACCTCATCAAGATCAACAGGGGGTGGCCGCCATGCCGCGGAATACCCGGCCGCCATGGCGTGGAATGGGTGGCGCCCATGCGGCGGAATCAGTGGCCGGCATCAGGCGGAATACGCAAACAAGCGCTTCCAGAATGAAGCGTGCAGATCCACGCGCGTCTGAAGCGCCGCGTTAGCGACCAAGACAGAAACGAAGCTCAGGCGTAGACTTAATGATCAAGTGCGGAGGTGCAATATGTCAGCTTCGTTGAAGCAGATTGAAGAGCAGGCTCGTGCGTTGAGTGCTGAGGAGCGAGCCAAGCTGGCCGAGTCGATGCTCGAATCCTTGCATTCACCTGTGTCCGAAGTGGAATCTGCTTGGGCCGAAGAGATCGAGCGTCGAGTTGCCGCCTTCGATCGTGGCGAGATTCCTTCGTACCCTGCCGAAGACGTTTTTGCTGAAGCTCGTCGCTTGTCGCGGTGAAACGCGCGCGGTTCATTGCGCCGGCTAGGCGTGAGTTCCTTTCCCAGGTCGCTTACTACAACGGGAAGAGCCAGGACTTGGAGCTCGCTTCCGCTGCGGTGGAGGATGCCACGGCTCGCGCTGTCGCTTTCCCACTCACCGGTTCACCCGCTTCCAAGAACACACGCCGAGCATTCATCAAGGACTTTCCCTTTGCGCTTGTGTATCGCCCCGATGAAAATGGAATCATCATCTTCGCGCTCGCGCATCACTCTCGACGTCCAGACTACTGGCAACCTCGGGTGCAAGAGCGCTGACACCTACGAGGCCTCCTCGAGTCAATAGGCGCACTTCACTCTGCGCAGTGTCTTGACGACATTCTCATAGCGATGAGCAACTGCACGGTCATCGAGTTGTTCACTGACTTCAATTCCGGTCGCTGGATCTACACGTGTTTGCACGGGACGGGTTCAAGGCAACGCGCCTACAGCGCAGCGTTAGAGGACGGATTTAGCGCGTGAACATTCTGTTCAACCTCGACGGCACGTTGACCGATCCACGAGAGGGCATTGTCGCGTGCATCAAGCACAGCCTTTCTCTCTTGGGAGATGGGTGTCCAACAGGGGGAAGAGTGCATCCAATCCTCATAATCGATGGGTGTCCAGAGCGGGGGGGGGGAGGTCTCTGCGCTCCAAGCCAACTTCCCGCTCGCAAAGTTCACGCCTGTTCGCGCCTTAGGCACGGCGCTGTGCACCGTAAATTGAACGGACAAAGATGAGCCAATCAGACCCGATACTCACCATGAAATCTCAGGCCGAATGGGAATCGTGGTTAGAGGCCAATGCCAAGACGAGCGCTGGCGTTTGGCTTCGGCTTGCGAAGAAGACTTCTGGAGTGGCGAGCATTTCGTACGCTGAAGCGGTCGATAGTGCGCTTTGCTTCGGTTGGATCGATGGGCAGAAGAAAGCACAAAGTGATCGATATTGGCTGCAGCGCTTTACGCCTCGCACAGCAAAGAGCATCTGGTCCAAAATCAACAAGACGCGAGTGCAGTCACTCGAGGCAGCAGGGAGAATGCGTCCGGCGGGGCTGCAGGCGATTGAACTCGCCAAGCGGGATGGTCGATGGGAACGAGCCTATGCTTCGGCGAGCGGTTCTAGCGTGCCCGCTGATCTTCAAGAGGCGCTCGATGCAAATATGCGTGCGAAGGCCTTCTTCGCGACGCTCAATAGCCGAAATCGGTATGCCATTCTCTTTAGGATTCAGAATGTGAAAAGGGCGGAGACCCGTGCCAGGAAGATTGCGCAGTTCATAGACATGCTCGCCAATGGCGAAACAATTCATCCATAGGAACGCTCAGTACCAATAGAGGAGGGGCATATGCAGCTAGCTCCGCTTATCTGTGTGCGCGACGTCGAATTCAGTAGCCGTTGGTATCAGCGCTTACTGAACTGTGAGAGTGGGCACGGTGGCAGGGAATACGAGAGACTCAATTCCCGCGGACGCCTCATCCTCCAGTTGCATGATTGGGCGGTCGAGCACGAACACGGCCCTCTAGGCGATCCAGCCCTACGTCCATATGGAAATGGAGTGTTGCTGTGGTTTGAGTTGGACGACTATGAGGAAGCCGTCAATCGAGCAGCGGGGATGCAGGTGGACGTGGTGAAGCCTAGCCATCTAAGTGAGAACCAAAATTGGGAATTTTGGTTGCGTGACCCCGATGGGTACACCGTCGTTCTCACGAGTCCTTTGCCCGCTTGACCCGAGCCGGACCGCGACCAAACAGTCTCGGACCCCGCACCGGGATCATCTCGTACCTTCTTTAGGAGCCAGGGTCCATGCGCTCAAACGTTTCATCCGGCTCACCACTTGAGCCCCGAATCGGATTTTCGCGGGCAGTGCGCGTTGGAGACTTCGTCGCCATTTCAGGCACGGCACCGATCGCGGCTGATGGCAGTGTGGCGGGACGCGGAGATGTCTATGCACAGGCGAAACGGTGCCTAGAAATCATTAGCCAAGCTGTTGCGGATGCGGGGCTCGCGATGCGCGACGTCATTCGGACGCGGGTCATGCTCACAGATATTTCGCGTTGGGAGGAGGCGGCGCGCGCTCACGGCGAAACGTTTGCGGCGATCAAACCCGCATGCACGTTCGTTGAGGTGAAGGGGTTCATTCATCCTGAATGGCTCGTTGAGATCGAGGCGGACTGCGTAGTGCAGCGTGAGACTTGAGTCGGCTCAGAAATGTGGGATCGCTGTGCGATCAGGGCGGACGTGCGTCACGTCGGAGGCGAACGATGGATCACTTTGTGATCGAGAAGGACCCTTGTCGGGAAGGACTGCCCTGCAGTCGGGAAGGACTATCGTCGGGTCCGAACTGGAGTTGGGAGGAACGTCGGGGTGATCTTGGGAATCGCAGCGGCTACAGCTGGGCTCATGGCTGCACTAAATGGTTGGATCAGATCTCAAGCTTGATCAAGTGTCCTCCGTTCGCGGTTGGGAGTTGACGGGTCGGCAGCAAGACATCAGGCCGACTTCATTCGTTTGGCCGCGTGACTCGTGAACTTTGACCCGTGACGCTCCATCCCTTGACCAGATAGGCACCCGCCTACGCGGGTGTGACGACTTTTGATCTCAGTGTTCTCCGTGCCCTCCGTGAAATCCTTTCCCTCTTGGCTTCCTCTTCAGGCATCACTGCCGCAAGCACGCCCGCGTCGATTCGACCTTCCCGCTATCAAGTTCCAATCGCATCGCATTGAAGTCGATCGAATAGCCGGCGTCCAACGCATCGCGTCCCAGCGTCCCAAGGCGCTCGGGAGCGAGGACCTCTTCGGCTAGATCGATATCTAGATCGATGCTTGGGCCGAGCCGTTGTCCGATCTTAACTGGCACGGACTTCCAGCTAAGTACGTTTGCCTCTTTGATACCGCCAGCTCCGCCAATCTGCCGCTGTTCTGCACGGAGTTGCTTGAGGACTTCAGGGTGTTCGTTTGCGAACAGGCGAGTAAGCGATGACGCGTTCGCACCAGTATCCAAGTGCAACGGGACGCAGATCTTGTTGAGTTCGGCGAAGACAAAGCTCTGGGTGTCCACGAACACGAGGTTTGCGTCCGCGGTCGTGTAGTCGGCGGCAGGTTCGATGCGAATCGTATCTTGCGTGAAGTGGAGCTTGCCGAGCCGATGCAGCTCAGGAAAACCCAAAATCGCATCGATGTGGTAATCGATCGACGGATAGGAGAGTTGATCATCTGCGAGCACCAGGAACACTACGTTGTCGAACTGCGTGCCCGCAACCGACACGTGAGAGGCCACTGCAACTTCGGTCTTCACGTCTTTTTGTGTGCTACTTCCAACCGACGCTGCCCCGATCATTTTGAGATTGAGCCGCTTCGCCGTGCTGGCGTTGACCACTGAAAAGCTCGCGCCGGTATCGACCACCACATCCTGCTTGTGGCCCTCGATGAGAATTTCAGTTCGCGCGAGGCCAACCTTGTCCCGTGTGTAGGGCACGGAGCCGAAATTAACTTTTCCGACCTGTTCGGGTGATGTCTTGCGCAGCAAGTCCATCATCACAGTGGTTTGATGCATCGATGCGAACCGCGGCTGTTCCTGCGCATTCGGCAGTTGCACCCACTTAACGCCCGCATCGGCGGCTGCGCTGTACTCTGCTTTGAGAATCGCGAGACTTTGTTCGAGTCCATAGTACAGGCGCAATCGAGCGATATCGGTGTCGTGGAGAGATGCGTGCCGGTTCAGAGCGTTGGCAGCTGCAGATATATCGAGACGGGCAAGCCCCAGCCGTGCCGCGATCAATGCACGCTCCGCTTCAGGGCGCGTCTGCTTCTGTGCTTCGTGCAGCGGGCGGGTATAGCCCAAGTCGGCGCGGTAAAAAACGGAATCAATACTGTCGGTCGTTGCTGCAGATGCGGCGCTCGCGAGGCTGGCTAACGCCAAGCAGTTGCAGATCATCTTCAAAGGTCGCATTCGGTTACCCGCCTATCGTTGGAATTCGAGCGAGGCGAGTATATCGCGTGCGATTACGACCGCTTTCGGGCTACGAATCCAAGCGTCCTGTCTCGGCAATCGAGATCGGCGGGTTGCCCTGCGAGATTGAAGACCTCTATGTCTTCGGAGAACCCCGCTGAGCGCAGTTGCTGAACTTGTGATTGCGTATCGATGAAATAGAGCATCGTCCCGTAGTGATGATAGATATCGTTGCGAATGGCGTAGTCACGCTCGTGGACTTCGTGCTTATGGTGGCGCAGTCGATTCACGACTCTGTAGAGCGTGTGCAGCGCGAACCGAGCAGTGCGGACTGCAAGACGAACAGGATTGCGCGCGGTTTCGAACCTCGGGAACGTGAAAGTCGACTCGTACGCATCGCTGTTGCGATTGCAGGTGGAAAAGATGAAGACGCCTTGAGGCGAAAGCAATCTCTTGACCTCCTTGAGAATGGCCAGTCTGCCCTCGTGATCGACCATGCAAATGCCATTGCAGGAAAAGAAGATGAGGTCGAATGATTCGTCCGCGAATAGGGAGAGGGAGCGAGCATCCGCGCGCTCGAATCGCACGCCGGGATGTTGCTGGCGGCAGTGTTCGACCATCTCCAGCACGTAATCGACACCGACGTAGTCGGTGCTGAGAGATAACAAGGGTGCGACTGTTCGTCCTGCGCCAACCCCGAGATCAAGGATGCGCTTTCCTCGAACGCGTTCCGCCACGCTATCCAACGAGGCTTGTTCGTGGCGGCTGAGTCCTTCATGCACGAGCGCGGAATATTCTGTCACCGCTCCGCGCATGCTGTGTTGATTGATCGAATCGACTGCGCCTTTGATTTCCGTACTGGCAATGGTCATGTGTCTTCAGCGCCTGGAACCGTTAAGCCGGCTGTTGTAGTTAGGAGTGAGGCGTCGCAGTCCGGCAGCCAGCTCATCTCTGTATAGGAGTGGTCGTAGGCCCATCGGATGCCAACGTAGTGTAGCAATGTGCATCGAGCTACAGCGGGCCTGCAACGTGACGTGCTTCGAAATTCGTCGATGCCTCTGGGGTAAAAAGCTCGATTGGCCATGCTCCTTTGTACGATGTGAGCAATGGAGCCAGGGATCTAGCATCCGAGAACGTCTTAAAGGAGCCTTCTCGTGAATACATGGAATCGCAAGCTCGCGCTGATCCTACTCAGCATCGCAATCGTGTTCGTCGTCTCGAAGGGGCAGTCTCAGGATGTGCCTGAGTTAGGGCTTCTAGATACCGTCGAACATGCCTATCACGGGACTCCGGCAAATCGAGATTTGAAGCCCGTCAGCATCGACTCCACGGCGTTGGATCAAACCTACTCCACGTTCCTAAAGACCTTCTCCAAAGAGCGCGATCCGGCCGATGTGGAGCAATGGAAGTCGCTGCGTGCGGGGCTGAAGGAACAAGGCATTTCGAATGGATATATCGACCTAAGCCTTAAGGGTATCGAAGCGGAAATGTTGTTCGATCAGATCAAGGAGTTGAGCAATCAACCGTACGGCTGGAAGTTTGCCTACTTACGAGAAATGGCCAAGCAGAAAGCCGGCGAGAAGCGCGATGCCGATCAAGAGAAGCGCTTACTAAACTACATCTCGCAGCTGAAGTACTGGCCATGGCGCGAGGAACTGTTGCGACGTATCAGGGAATGGCTGGGGCAGATCCTGTTCGAGAATCAGTACACACGTGATTGTCGCGCGCAACATGTGCCGATACCTCCGGATTGGAACAGCGGTTCATGGAGTCTGCGCGGCACAGTGCCCACCAGCCGCTTGTTCTTGAACTTAGGGAATCCTGTTGAGGTGTGGACCTTCGGCGATTCGACTACCGATGGCGGCTGTATCGCTCTGCCACGTTGGGGTTCAGGTAGCGTCACATTGGGCGTGATCTGCCAGAGTGCCAGCACAGGTAAGGCTTGCTTCTGGGATAACCGGCCACACGAAGGCGGGCCCACTTTTTCGCCGGCAGAGCTGTCCACCAAGAGCATCACGCGCGATTGGGTGAACGGATACGACGCGGCGTTAGTCGGCGGCGGCAAGTGCACGATGTGCCATCGCGGCGACAATGTCTTCGCGATGCACAGCGATGGCGCCTTGAGTCGTTCCGTGCCGTTCGATGCGCAGGCATCGATTCGATATCAGCCACTCACCAACTTGGGTTGGTTCAATCCTCCGGCTACCTCGCTATCGGCTGGTGGATGCACGAGTTGTCATGGCATCGGCGATACCACAGACGCTGAAAAGGTCTCGTATTGTTCGATCTTGCGTAAGGCAGCAACCAACGAGATGCCGAGTGTCTTCTCGCCGGCCGGTTGGACGTCGCCGTCCGCGCCATTTGCCGCCCACATCAACGCGCTCAAAGCGAACTGCGGACCGTAGCGCCTCCCCTGGCAGTCCGCATTTTGAGCGAGGCCGTTCCGATTCCAAGAGACGGCCTCGCTCACTTCTTGACCGCTCTTCGCTAAACAAGGTCCGAACGAACGCGCTCGAACGTGCCGAGCAAGTTTGGGATATGCGCTCCGGTATGAGTTGATCTTCAATCAGCAATACGTTGTCGATACAACGGATAGACCAGATCTATTCTCGGCGCGAGCAAGCGCAAGTATTGTCAACGCGGCGTTTGTGACTGAATGCGAGTGTTAGATTCCCGTCAATCTCGACTGCGACGTCTATGCGCGGACGAGATTCGATAGACAGTGCAATTCAGCACTGCAATCAACGAAGGGGATATTGCAATGAAGCTATTCGCGAGCGCGTTAGTAGGCGCATGTCTACTAGCGTCTGCGCCCTTTTCCGCCATGGCGCAGACGGAACCAGTGATCATCGAAGCGGAGTCGACGACCGTCGGATCTGTCTACACGACCGGAACTCTCGACGGTGCCAACTACGTCACCATCATCAACGATTCGCCAGGCTTCGGGCCGCCTGCGACCGCGGACGGCGCGTTGATCTACACGGTTACGTTTCCTGCACCCGGCAACTACGAGCTGTATGCACGCTTTCGAGTAGGACCGGGCGGCGGCAGCGACGACAGCTTTTTCATCGGTAACGGTTTCGGCAATAAAGTCGGGACCAGTGAATGGACGTTGGTGAATCAAGTCGACGGTGGTGGGTTCACGAATCCTACCGACACCGTCCGCAATAACGGACCGGCGGGCACACAGGTCTTCAAATGGTTCAAGGTGACTGGATTTGCAGGACCCTCAGTGTGGGTTGTGCCTCCAGGTCAGCTCACGCAAACGTTCTCGGTTGCGGGACGAGAGACCGGCAACTTCTTGGATAAGTTTGCATTCGGCGTTCAAGGATCGTGGTACACGGTGAATAACCTCGATACCGGTTCTGCCGCAACCGGTACGCCGCCTCCGCCGCCGCCACCACCGTACACACCGCCTGGGCCGCCGATGGCGACCGGCAAAGACAAGTTTGTCGGCAGCGCCCATAGCCCAGGTCAAGGCAGCCTCAACTTCGACAAGTACTTCAATCAAGTGACGCCCGAAAATGGCGGTAAGTGGGGTGCTGTCGAAGGCACGCGCGATGTAATGAACTGGAACGATGCCCATGCTGCTTACGACTTCGCCAAAGCCAACGGCTTCAAGTTCAAGTGGCACACACTGGTATGGGGCAATCAACAACCAGGTTGGATCGAAACGCTACCGCCCGAAGAGCAATTGCAGGAAATCGAAGAATGGATGGACGCGATTGCCAAGGAGTTTCCTAACATCGATCAAATCGATGTAGTGAACGAACCGCTTCATGACCCACCGTGCTCGCCGGGCGGCGGGGGCGGCAACTATTGCCAAGCGTTGGGCGGGCCCGGTGTGACGGGTTGGGATTGGGTGATCAAAGCGTTCGAGCTGGCACGTCACTACTTCCCCAACTCGCAGTTGCTGATCAACGACTACAGCATCACGAACGACACGAACGCGACGACGCGCTATCTCGAGATCATCAAGCTGCTGCAGGACCGCGGGCTGATCGATGGTATTGGCGATCAAGCGCACGCGTTCTCCACGACAGAGGCGGCGCCGATGAAGACGCATCGCGCCAACTTGGACCGACTCGCTGCAACCGGACTGCCGATCTACATTACGGAGTTCGATCTCGACGGCAACGATGATCCAGTGCAACTCGCCAACTATCAACGCGTGTTCCCCGTGTTCTGGGAGCATCCGGCGGTGAAGGGCATCACGCTGTGGGGTTATCACCAGAACACTCATTGGCGTCGTGCTCAAGGCGATTGGTTGATCTATGCGAATGGAGCAGAGCGGCCCGCGATGGTCTGGCTACAAGCTTACGTGCGGAACACTCCGCCCACGGTGGTGCCGAACCAATCGTTCAGCGTGGATGAGAATGCTGGCGGCGGTGCGGCAGTCGGCACTGTCGTTGCGACCGATGTCGATACCGATCAAACCTTGTCGGGTTGGCAGATTGACGGGGGATCCGGCGTGTCGCTGTTCCAGATCGATGCTGCCACGGGCGCTTTGACTGTCATCGATAGCAACTCGTTGGATTTCGAGTCTGCAACGTCATACACGTTGAACGTCTCGGTGTACGACGGATATCGGCGCAGCGAACCCCAGACGGTCACAGTCAACGTTCGCAATCTCAACGACAACACACCTGTCATCACCGGGCCAGCGAGCCTCCCGATCGATGGAGGCTCGAGGAATGTCATCGGCACGGTGAACGCAACAGACGCGGACGATGCAAATCAGGCCGGGTTCACGACGTTCAACTGGCAAGTGGTCGGAGGCAATGGAGCGAATGTGATCGCTATCGGAGCGAACGATGGGCGGCTGCGTGTCCCGCGTCCAACTGGCATCGACTTCCGCAAATCGAGTTACTCGCTCGTCGTGCAGGTGAATGATGGTGCACACACCAGTGCGCAGCAGTCGTTGACGATCACCATTCCAAATCGCATCCACACCTGCTTGTATGGTGTGGGCGTGGTGTCATCGAAGAAGTTGACGCCGTTGCTGCTATTGATCGGTGCCGAGCTCGGTACTTGCAGATAGTGTCGAGTTGATGGGTTAGACGAGACAGGGCCGGCGCGTGTCGGCCCTGTCTTTTTTCGCAACGAAAGAAACGATGCGCGCTCATGCGCGCTGCACTGCGATCAGTTCATGTATGCTTCGCGTCCCTTGGCCTGCATTGCATGAACAACAATGACCAACATCACACGTCGAGAGCTTGCGCAAATCCTAGCTTCAGCAGCGGCAGCCGGTGCAGTGGGTTCAGTACCGCAAATCGCAACGGCCGCCGTGACGCCCACGCCCAAGCAGCGCGCATTCCCGAGCGACTTGCTGTGGGGCTGCGCAACGGCGTCCTATCAAATCGAAGGTGCGGCGAATGAAGACGGACGTGCGCCATCGGTGTGGGACACGTTCTCGCACACACCCGGGAAAGTGGCCGGCGGAGACACGGGGGATGTGGCCTGCGATTCGTATCATCGCTACAAGGAAGACGTGCAGCTCCTGAAAAATCTCGGCGTGAAGGGATATCGCATGTCGATCTCATGGTCGCGCGTGTTTCCGTCGGGCAAGGGCAAACCGAATCCAAAGGGGCTCGACTATTACGATCGTGTGATCGATGAGCTGCTTACGAATGGCATTCAGCCGTATGTAACTTTGTTCCACTGGGATCTGCCGCAAGCATTGCCAGGAGGGTGGCGATCGCGAGACACAGCGAAAGCCTACGCGGACTATGCGGCATTCATGTCTAAGCGACTGAGCGATCGTGTGCACCACTTCTTCACGATCAATGAGTTCGTGTGCTTTACGGATTTGGGATACGCCACTGGCAAATTTGCGCCGGGTCTCAAGTTGCCGCAGGCAGAGGTGGCGCAGATTCGTCACCACGGCGTACTGGCTCACGGCTTGGGTGTGCAAGCGATTCGTGCCAATGCCCGTGCCGGTACGCAAGTGGGTTTGGCTGAGAACGCGGCGGTGTTTGTGCCAGTCGTTGAAACCCCTGAACACATCGCTGCCGCGCAACGCGCACATCGCGAAAGAAATGCGCCGTTTCTCACCGCGGTGCTGGAAGGGAAATACATCGACACGTACCTGAACTTCCTCGGAGCCGATGCACCGAAGGTGGAAAGTGGCGACATGAAAGCAATCGGCAGCCCGATCGACTTCGTCGGACTGAACGTTTACACGCCGCAGTACGTGAAAGCGGACGCATCAGCAGGTGGATATTCAGTTCTGCCGCCACCGAAGTCCTATCCGCGCATGGCTTCCGATTGGCTCACGATTGGGCCGGAGTGTCTCTACTGGGCAGTCCGCAATGTCGTCGACATTTGGAAAGTGCCCGCGATCTACATCACTGAGAACGGTTGTTCGGCAGATGACGCACTCACGCCGGAAGGCCGCATCGAGGATACGGATCGCGTCATGTATTTGCGCAATCACCTCAGCCATTTGCAGCGCGCGACGAGCGAAGGTTATCCGGTCAAGGGCTACTTCTTGTGGAGCTTGCTCGATAACTTCGAATGGGCCGACGGCTATAGCAAGCGGTTCGGGCTGCACTACGTGGACTTCAAGACGCTCGCGCGCACGCCGAAGTTGAGTGCCGAGTGGTATCGCGAACTCATTCGCCGCAATGCGTTGGTCTAGCGAGAACTCGAGGTGAGCGAGCCGGTGCGCGTCCGTCCCATTGCGCCAAGCGATTTGGCGCAATGGAGGCCGCTGTGGGATGGGTATAACGCGTTCTATGGGCGCTCCGGTGCGAGCGCTTTGCCGGATGCGATTACCGAAGTTACCTGGCAGCGATTCTTCGAAGAGAACGAACCTGTCTTCGCGCTCGTTGCACAGACAGGTACTGAGCTTGTTGGGCTGGCCCACTACCTGTTTCATCGCAGTACGAATCGCATCGACCCCGTCTGCTATCTGCAAGACCTATTTACCTCACCGCATGCGCGAGGCCGCGGAGTGGGCCGAGCCCTTATCGAAGGCGTCTATCGCGAGGCGCAACGCCAAGGCGCAAAGCGTGTGTACTGGCAAACTCAGTCGGCCAATGTCACGGCTCGCTCCTTGTACGACTCCGTTGCGAAGCACTACGGTTTCATTGTGTATACGAAGGATTTTTAGATCGCCGCAAGATGCGTTTGCAGTTGGCGGTAGAATGCGCCCAGTTTCCTGGGGGCGTTCGAACATGAAGTCGATCTTATCGGCGGCCGTCGCGATCGTCGGTCTCCTGCAGTTCTGCGCTTGCGCGCATGCAGACGCGATTCCCACCGTTACCGTGACCGGCATGGACGGGAATGCGAAGGAGAGCGGCAAAGCCGCGAGCTTCTTGTTTACTCGCGAAGCCGCTGCAATCGACAAGCCTCTGTCGGTCACGTTCTCGCTATCCGGCTCAGCGACAGCGGGTGCGGACTATGGAAATCCCGGCACTAGCGTCACCTTCGCCGCGTTTTCCCCATTTGCATCAGTGAAGATCTCCCCGGTCAAGGATGCGCTGCCGGAAGGCAACGAAACCGTCGTTCTGACGCTCGCTCCTCAGCAGACGTACACAATTGGAGCCGACAAGGCAGCGACCCTCATCATCGAGGATTCCACCGCCAGCAGCGCGCCCGCGG
Organism: Pseudomonadota bacterium; assembly: GCA_023391335.1. GTDB lineage: Bacteria > Pseudomonadota > Gammaproteobacteria > Steroidobacterales > Steroidobacteraceae > Steroidobacter. Next base: position 12,039 of record JAEWBG010000117.1, read on the forward strand.
CGAATCGCGATGACACTCGGCAGCAGTCGCGTATCCAGGCAAACCGGCTCGGTTCCTTGGCGGTGACCATTTCGTTCGACGGCACAGGTCGATGGAAACATCCATCGAACGGCGCGTATTCGAACATGAAGTTTCATCGCGAGCTGACGTACACCGTCCCACTGACGGGCATGTATGGCGGCGGATCTGGATTCCAAGAGCTCGATCGCAAAGAAATCAACATGGACGTGCAGCGATATCTCGTGGGCCGCCCGACCGCACTCATGTCAGGCGCGGGAGGGTCGTGCGGCAAGGGCTCGGTAACTGTGCTCGATGAGTCCAGTGGGATGGAGGTAGGTGATCCCGGTCAGCCACCACTCGTCCCCTTTAAGCAGCAAATCGCTGGCGGTGGCGAATATCCTTCAGGAGACAAAACCGTTCCTGAACGCGACTTGTGCATGACGGTGGTCAGCATCGATAACGTAAAGCATCTGCTGAATCTGCGAATCGATGGGACTGACACTCACGTCAAAGTTGTGAACACTCACAATGGTCATGTCGCGCGCCCGTACAACTTGCGCTTGCAGGGTGAGGATCCGCAGGCGAAGACTCACTTCACGCTACTCTCGATTCCAATTGGTGCTAACGCGTTGAGTGTGGATGGCTCGAAACAGATTCCCAACGTCAGCTATGTCCACGGGCCGATGAATTCGCAGTACCCGTTGAGCGCCACGGTGAGATGGCGTGTGACGTTCAAGTAACAGGGGATCGGTGCGCGCCTGCGAACGCTGCCTCGAACTCGCTCCGTAAGGAGATCTCGTCCGGGAAGTAGCGCGTCGAGAAGTGGAACGGAATCGCTACCTTGACGCCGGCGGCACGGGCGATCGTGCCCGCTGCAGCGGCTGTGAGATGCGCCTTGTTTGCAGCATGTTGGGCATCCTGTTGTAGAAACACTGCTTCGATGAAGGCGAGATCGGCACCGCGTAGAAATTCGATTAGGCCACGACGATTGGATTCGTGATCCGCGACGTCGGTGACGTAGCACGCCTTTTGGCCGGGGAGAAACTCCAACACGCGCTTTAGCTCTCCAAGGCTGAACGTGTGGCGTCGCGATCCTTCGCGATCACGCCAGCACACCTGCAGGCTTGCTTCATCCGGATCGCCAGCGCGAACGCGATTCTTTAGTTCGGTGAGCCATGGCCCGGTCGGCAATCCGAACTCCTCCAGGCGACTCTTCCAAACATTGATGTGCATTTGTTCTTCGAACGCAAATGCGAGCGAGGGCAAGCCGTGATGATCGAACGCGCGCGCGCGAACCTTGAAATGATCGGTCGCCAACAAGATCTCATCGTTTATCGATATTGGCTCGAGCGCCTCTCGCGTGAAGCGGCTCTTGCTCGAGAATCGCGCTCGTAGAGCTTCGCGCGGGGAAACGAGCTCGTGAGCCGTGACGACGAAGTCGCTGGCGTAGTTCTCGACCAAGTTCCAGGTGTAGGCGTGGAGTTTGTGCTCGAGCTGCTCGATGAAGTTGGGAGGGCCATACAGCCGCACGCCAACATCGCGGCCGAGGCACACGCGCAGCAGATGATCGAAACCGGCGAAGTGATCCATGTGCGTGTGCGACACGAATACGTCACTGATCCTCAGCAGTTTGCGAGTCGGTAGCGATGTGATATCGCCAACGTCGAATAGAATGGCTTGGTTCTGGAATTTCAGGTCGATGTAGACGCCGGGATCACCGAAGACGCCGTTGACGAGGTCTGCTTGGAAGCTCGGACGCATGACACTGTTACGTCCGGCCGGCGCTTGAAGTTTCTAGCTCGTCGCCGCTACCACTCGCGAATGCTGGTATTCGACGACTGGCTTGCGATGAGCCGAAGGATTTCTGCGGGCGTTTTGGCGGCGTCGATCTTTTCGGTGAGTTCTTTGGATCGCACACGGTTCACCGGCCCTTGGCGCTGCGAATCGATGACTAGCAATTGGCGGATCTGATACACGGTCCAGGTCTTGCCGGTTGGATTCAACACGAGCGGTTTAGGGCGGGGTTTTCGTCGCGTGAGTCGCGCCCAGAGCACACCGAAAAAGACTGCAATGGGTTGCTTTTTGGGCGGCGGCTGTACAAGCAGTTCGCGGCCGCTGGCATCGATTATTTTCAGATCCTGCAACACGCCCGTGCGGTGGCCGTCGGCGGTAGCGCCCACCAGGTCCCATTGATTTTCCACCGTGAAGATCAGCTTGCGATGGACGCACAGGCACGGATAGGTGAGTTCGTCAGGCTTCATAGATTTATTCGTTGCCGTCGGTGCGAGGAGCATAGCCTCTCGGCAGAAAAATGACGACCGCAACAACTTTCTGCGTTCTGAGCCGTTATCCACTGACGCATAATCGTGCATCGGAATGAGTGGAGTGCATCTTGATTCGGATGATTGGCATCGATGTCGACGGAACACTGGTCGGTTCATCCGGAAAGGTGAGCTCGCTCGTATGGCAGGCCGCGGAACGAGTTCGCGAGGCGGGTGTTCGCATGGTGCTGTGTTCGGGCCGGCCCGCGTTTGGTCTCGCGTTCGAGTATGCGCGGCGACTAGATCCGGCTGGGTGGCACGTGTTTCAGAATGGCGCCAGCGTGGTGAATGTCGGCGATGATCGCTCGCGTTCTGCTGAATTACCGCAAGAGACGGTGACCGCGTTTGTGGATAGAGCGCGTAGAACGAATGAGGTCCTTGAACTGTATAGCGATCGTCAGTACGTGACCGAAAGCACTTCCGAATGGGCGCACGAGCATGCGCAGCTGCTTGGTGTGCCTTATGAGTGCAGACAATTCGAATCAATTCGCGGGCAAGTCGTGCGAGCTCAATGGCTGATGCCACATGCGGACGCGCACGAGTTCGCGGCTGTGGCATACGAGGAGTTGGAAATCGCACTGTCGTCGTCTCCATTGATGCCGGATACCACATTCGTCGGTGTCACGCGTGCGGGTGTGACCAAAGGTTCCGCACTGGAGGCGCTCGCGCGGGACTATTGCGTAGACATGGAAGAGGTCATGTATGTCGGCGACTCGGACAACGATCTATGTGCGCTTCGCAGAGTTGGATTGCCGGTTGCGATGAAGAATGCATCGCCTGCGGTGCTTGAAGCGGCGAAGTGCGTTGTGCCGCATGTGGATGAGGGTGGATTGGCGGAAGCGCTGGAACTGGCGCTTGGGCGGTAAGAAATCGACACGCAGGAAAGCCAAGAATCGGACGGGACACAAAGCGCACAAAAGGACACAAGGGGCACAAAACGGAATGTCGAGTTGACGAATTTGCGGTTACGGAACGCGGGGAGCTTTCAGCGGAGGATCTTCACAGGGATACGGGGCACATAGGGTTCGAGAGACGACAAGAAGGTGCCTCGCGATCTTTGTGTTCATTGTTTATCTATGTGGTCTTTGTGTTACGTCTGGATGCCTTGGATGACCCAAGAAGAAGCATCACTGCGCGACGGCGCACCACGTCGGCGCGAGAGTAGTTGGACAGCGCGGCCTTCAGCTGCGAAATCGCGGTAAGCACCGGACAAGCCTCACTGGCACACCCCTTGCCTGTATCCAGGTGCTCGATCCAACGGCGGGTCGATTCATTCGGCGCGGCAGTCCGAAGTCGATCCGCCATGCAGGAGTTCAGAACCTGGCCAGTGGCTGTGAGCGGATTTTCTTCCTCTCTGTCGCACACCCTCCATGCACAGGTAGAGGACTCATGTCGTACTTAGCCCCTTCAGAATTCGTCACTAAAATGGTGGACGCCGGCGAATCCAAGGTGTTCATGTCGAGCAAGGACACGCTGATTCGAGCGTATATGGCCGGCGCCATTCTCGCGCTCTCTGCAGTCTTCGCCGTCAGTGTGACCCAGCAAACCGGTTATCCAATCATCGGTGCGATTTTGTTTCCGGTCGGATTTTGCATGTTGTACCTGCTTGGCTTCGATCTGCTCACCGGTGTGTTGGTGTTATCTCCGCTCGCCTGGATCGATAAGCGCCCGGGCGTAACGGCTGGTGGGGTGCTGCGAAACTGGGGATTGGTGTTCACCGGCAACTTCCTCGGTGCACTCACCGTCGCTGTAATGATGGCGATTGTCTTCACTTACGGGTTCACGACTGAACCCAACGCGGTCGGCAAGGTGATCGCAGGTATCGGTGAGGCACGGACGGTGGGCTACAAAGCACATGGTGCGGCGGGCATGATGACGTTATTCATCCGCGGTGTGTTGTGTAACTGGATGGTTTCGACCGGCGTCGTCGGCGCAATGATTTCCACATCGGTCAGCGGCAAGGTGATTTCGATGTGGATGCCGATCATGTTGTTCTTCGCGATGACCTTCGAACACTCGGTCGTGAACATGTTCTTGTTTCCGTCCGCACTGATCATGGGCGGCAACTTCTCCATCTCCGATTACATCATCTGGAACGAGATTCCGACGGTGCTGGGGAATATGGTGGGCGGCCTCGCGTTCACGGGTTTGACGCTGTACTCGACACATATCAAGACCGCGCCGAAACGCATGCTGAAAATGGCAGCGTAGGCAGTCGCTTGAGGCCTCGGCCGATTGGTCGAGGTCTCTGCAAAGCAATCAAGACGCAACACAAAGAGCACAAAAAGAATTTGCGTAAGAACTTAGAAAGCGGCGCGAGCTACTCATTTCACGCGCTGTGCGCCCTCACTCCATCACTTCATCACGGTCCGCTGTGCGCTTTGCGTTGGGTTAGGGAATTTCCTCTCCAGGCGACGGGTCGTCCATGGCGGCTGCACAACTAAAAATCACGCTCGGGCAATACTCGTCCGCTGGCCGCAAGGAAACGAATCAGGATTTCCACGGCGCCTATGTTCCAGTCGAGCCCTTGTTGAGTTCCAAAGGTATCGCTGTCGCTCTCGCGGACGGCATCAGCACGAGTAGCGTCAGTCGGATTGCGAGCGAGTCGGCGGTCAAGGGATTTCTCGATGACTACTTCTGCACGTCGCCAGCATGGTCGGTGAAGAAATCCGCGCGCGTCGTCATAGCTGCAATCAACTCATGGCTGCACTCGCAAACCCGTCAGAGTCAGTATCGGTACGATCAAGATCGAGGGTACGTGTGTACATTTACTGCGGTCGTGTTCAAGTCCTCGAGCGCGCATCTATTTCACGTCGGAGACGCTCGCGTCTATCGATTGCGCGATGACACGTTGGAGCAACTGACTGACGATCATCGCGTCTGGGTTTCCGCTGAGCAGAGCTACTTGGGGCGTGCGTTGGGTGTGAATGAGCAGCTCGAAATAGATTATCGAGCTTGTTCCATAGAGCAGGGCGATGTGTTCGTGCTGACGACCGATGGCGTGCACGAGAAACTACCTGCGCGAGCCCTGTTGGCTCGACTGGCTGGGGCTGCGGACCTCGATGCAGCAGCCAAAGCCATCGCGGAGGCGGCATACGAGCAGGGCAGTACGGACAATCTCACGATCCAGGTCGCGCGCGTAGATGCAATACCGGACGCCGATGTGTCGGAAGTGCATCAGCAACTTATCGAGCTTCCATTGCCGCCCATGCTCGAGCCAGGTATGGACTTCGATGGCTACAGAATCTTGCGCGAACTACATGCGAGCAGCCGCAGCCACGTCCATCTTGCGCAAGACAGCACCACGAGAGAGCTGGTCGTGCTCAAAACCCCTTCGGTCGATATGCAGGCAGACGCCAACTACCTTGAGCGCTTCATGCTAGAGGACTGGATTGCCCAACGGATCGCCAGCCCGCATGTCGTACGTGCTTACGGTCAGAAGCGGCGGCGCCGATTCGTCTACACGGTGATGGAATACATAGAGGGTCAGACACTCACGCAATGGATGCTCGATAATCCGAAGCCCTCGTTGACGGCTGTCAGAGACATCATCGAACAAGTCTCGAAGGGCCTTCAGGCATTTCATCGCCTCGAGATGCTGCATCAGGATTTGCGGCCCGAGAACATCATGATCGATCGCGCGGGAACAGCGAAGATCGTTGATTTCGGTGCGACCCGAGTCGCGGGGCTGATGGAACTTGCCAACTCACGCGATGAGATTTTGGGAACTGCGCAATACACCGCCCCGGAATATTTTGTCGGCGATGCCGGTACGTCCCGGTCGGACATCTTCTCGCTCGGCGTGATCACGTATCAAATGCTGAGCGGACGCCTGCCGTATGGAGCAGAGGTATCGAGAGCGAGAACAAGAGCGGCGCAGCGTAGGCTTAAGTATCGCCCGATCTTAGATGACACGCGCGATATCCCGGCATGGTTCGACGAAGTGTTGCGGAAGGCAACGCATCCCGATCCGAACAAGCGCTATGTGGAAATTTCGGAATTCGTTTATGACTTGCGCCATCCGAACGTCGAGCATTTAAGGAGTACCCGTCTGCCGCTGATTGAGCGCAGCCCAGTTGTGTTTTGGAAAGTAGTCTCGCTGCTGCTCGCAATCGCGGTTCTGATCTTGTGCGCGCGACTGGTATAGAGGACTGTCGTACCGATTCTGAACCGATACTAGAACACCATATTCAGCGCAGCCACCGGCGTGACACTTGCACCGGCACTGCGGCCAGCCGCGAACCATCGTGCGCCGACGATGAGCCCTACGCGAGCCGTCCAGTTGTACTCGATGGCCGGTGCGACGCCGAATTTCCAGCCCGCATTCGAATACGACTCGACGTCGATCTGCGCTCCATTCGTATTGGCTTGAGTGCCATAGACATGGACTCGATCGTCATGCTGATAAATCAAATCAAGTGCGATTACCCAGTTGCGGCTGAGGCTGTATTCGCCTGAAAGCGTGGTCATCCACGAGTTTCCCAACTTCGCACGCCCTGTGAATCCTTGCGTGGTGCCGTAAACGCTGAGGTCTCGTACCTCAGTACTCCGAGGCCAGGTGTGCGACACGTTGAATCGAGCGCGCAGTATGCGTCCGGTTGGCAGCCAGAAATAATATTGAGAGTAGAGGCCCAACGTCGTCGCGTACGCGCCCGTGCCATTGGCATCAGCGACGGAGTCGAGCCGATTGTATTCACCTGTCGGCAACGACTCCTGCACTACGACCGACATCGTCGGCCAAGGCGAACCTTCGTGGAACTGAGCTAAGCGATACTGACCCTGAACACTGAGATCGCCGATCGCAATTCCGCTACTGCTCTGATCGCCTTCAAGAACGGTGTAGCCGAATGTTGGGATGAGACCTGCGGTAAATGTGTCCGTGATGCCATAGAGCATGTATGTGAGCGATCCATAGCTGTGTACAGTGTCGCCGCCTCGATAGTCGCCGGCGTCGTCGAAGCGGCCACTCGAAATTACATCGAAGACGTACGGTTCGATGAGGGCATGGCCTTTCGGCAGCGTTCCTGCGCCTGCCGCCACGATCGGCCCTGTCCACCAAGCGTCGTCCAGCGATTGGCGCTCTTGGCCATCAGCCGTGGTGCAGAAAGAAAAGGCGCCAACGACAGCGACCCACTTCCAGATTGATTCGCGAGTTTTCATATCGTGCAGTTCGGCCATGAAGACTGCCGCGGCGCATTGGCTCACGCGCGTCTGGATTGTTGCACGACCCGACGGAGTGTGGTGAATCGAGGCAAGTCCGCGACACTCAGCGCTCGCGTTTCTTGACCGCTCGGAGGTTCCTTCCATGCGCTCAGTCGCTACAATCCCCTGCGTCAATTCGGGGGGAAACTATGTCGCTGCGTGCGTCTCGATTCATCACCACTTTCCTTACGCTGATCCTTGCATCGCTGGCTCATGCAGCCACGCCGGAACCAGTGCACGTGTGGCAGATGCACGAGTTGACACTGCAAGCGTCCAAGGCTTTCGCGAATCCATATACCGATGCGACGGTTTGGGTGGATTTGACCGGGCCAGGCTTCAACAAGCGCGTCTACGGATTCTGGGACGGCGGGAAGACATTTAAGGTTCGCGTGCTCGCGACTGCTCCCGGAACATGGCAGTGGAAGAGCGGTTCGGAGCCGCGAGATCGGGGGCTCTCCGATAAAACTGGCAGTTTCGAAGCGATCGAGTGGACTGAAGCTGAGAAACAAGCGAATCCAGTACGCAGAGGTCATCTGCGAGCCACAGCGAATCGCCATGCGCTCGAGTTTCCCGATGGCACCCCGTTCTTTGCGATCGGCGACACGTGGTACTCCGCTGCGACCAATCGCTTCCGTTGGTACGACGACAACAAAGAACGTCCGATCGGGCCCCAGGCAGGATTCAAAGACTACATTCGCTTCCGCAAGGCGCAGGGCTACAACTGGGTTAGCATCATTGCGGCGTTTCCGAATTGGGACAATGACGGGCAGCCATGGCACATCGTTCGCGATGACGGCGTGACGGTGCGTTCGGCGTGGCTGGAATTCGGTACCGGCCCGGATGCGCGCAATGGTTCCGCGAAGAACATGCGCAACGAAGGCGGACGACCTTTCTCGTTTCCGGGCAAGGTGCCGGGCTACGAGAAGATTTTCCCCGACATGGATCGCATCAATCCCGAGTACTTCAAGTTTTTCGATCGCAAGGTGGCGTATCTCAATGAACAAGGTTTCGTGCCTTTCATCGAAGCCTTCCGCCGCGATGCGAGCGAGTTGTGGATGCGGTATCACAAATGGCCGGAGTCTTATTCGCGATATATCGGCTACATCTTCGCGCGCTATGGGGCGTTCAACACGGTCTTGAGCCCAGTGCATTTGGACATCATCGATGAAAGCGTGACGGTGCCGCAGTTTCGCGTCGCGATCGATCATGCGCTCAAGACATACGGACCACCGCCGTTCGGAAATTTGCTCGCGGCCAATGCGAATCCATCGACGCTCACGAATTGGGGCGATCCATCGTGGGTGACACTACACACAACAGGCAACAAGCGTGAGCATGAGTACTACTGGTATCTGACGGAGATCTATCGGCATCCCAATACTAAGCCTGCCTTGAACGGTGAGCCGTACTACTCGGGCTACGTCGATGCGCGTGGATTGAACGGCGGCTACAAATACGGCGCAAAGGGCGGCACGCCACTCGATGACCAATATGTGCGCTCTTCGATGTACGGCAATGTATTGTCAGGCGGACTCGCAGGACATGTTTACGGCGCTGAAGGTATTTGGGGAGCAGACATCGAGCCTGCTGCACCGATCCACATGTGGGAAGCATTCAAGTGGAACTCAGGCGCGCAGATGACGCACCTGCCTGAGTTCATTCTTTCCATCGGCAAGCGATATCAAGATCTCGTGCCTGAAGACTTGCTGGTGCCGAGCCGCACTCGGAACACGAAGTCTTACGAAGGGTGGTCGTATGCCGCGCGCACCGCCGACCAGGGAGTCGTGCTCGCCTACTTTGAAAAGGGTTGTCCGCAAACGAAAGTCCGTGGCCTGCATCCTGAGGCTACTTATCGCGCACGTTGGTTCAATCCGCGGGACGGCAAGTGGTCTGACGTCGGCAATGGAACGCTGAAGGCCGACAACATCGGAGAAATGGAATTGCCGGCGTTCCCCAGCGATGAGGACTGGGCTTTGAGTTTGGTGCGCGTACCTTGAGTCAACCCGTATTCATGCATCGCATAGATAAGGAGATCCCATGAGTCGTACGTTTTCAGCGGATTATGTGGCAGCACGCGAGAAATTCCTGGCGGCAGCTAAGGATGCCAAGGCGGAACTCGCAACGTTTGTGCATCCGGAAGCTGGGCCCGATGGTGAATCGCTCAGCACCGATGTCGCATGGCTGGGTGCCGCGAACGCCAAGCGAGTGTTCGTGATTGTCTCGGGCACGCATGGCGTAGAAGGCATTTGCGGTTCGGATGCGCAAGTGGCGTGGCTGCGCAAGGGTGAGTTTGCGTTGTTTCAAAAAGCGGATATCGCCGTAATGTTGATTCACGCAATCAATCCTTATGGGTTTGCGTGGTTAAGGCGAGTCACTCACGAGAACGTTGATCTGAATCGAAATTGGATCGACTTCGACAGCCCGCTGCCCGACAGTGCTGCGTACGCTGAAGTTGCGGATCTATTGAGCCCAACTGCATGGGACGACGCTGCGAAACTGCAGATCAAAGGTGGAATTCAAGCCTTTGTGGCGAAGCGTGGACCTGCCGCGCTCATTCAAGCGGTGAGCGGCGGTCAGCACTCGCATCCGCGAGGCCTGTTTTATGGCGGAACAGGTCCGACGTGGTCGCGTGTCACGCTCTCGAGAATCCTGGCCGAGCGACTCGCGAAGGCTGAGCACGTTGGCATCATCGATCTGCACAGTGGTTTGGGCGCGAGCGGAGTGGGGGAGATCATGGTGACGGCCGATGCCAATGCGCCATCGTATTTGCGAGCTCGCAATTGGTACGGTGCCGCGGTCACTCCCGTCGGAACGGCGGCATCATCTTCAGCAAAAATCGGCGGAGATTGGATCGGTGCGGTTCCTGCCGTGTTGCCTCACTGCGAGGTGACAGGCATGGCGTTGGAATTCGGCACAGTGGATGTGATGACCGTGCTCTTTGCTTTGATCGGCGATCACTATTTGCACGCATGCGGGAATGTTCATTCCGATGAGGCCGCGGCGATTAAGCGCGAGATCCGCCGAGCCTTTTACACCGACGACGATACCTGGCGCGGCATGGTCATCGGTCAGGTGTTCGCTGCTTCGCGAAGTGCTGCGCGGGCGCTCAGCAGCCTCTAGGAATTAGATTCGCGATGAGTTTCCATTCGAGAGTTCATATGAAGTGCGTTTCCGCATTAGCAGTCCTTTGCCCATTGATCATGGGTGTCGCTGACGCCGACACAATGCCGAAGCCGCGTCTCATCGTTGCGATCGCAGTCGATCAATATTCGGCGGATCTCTTCAACGAATACCGCGGCCTATATACCCATGGTCTGGCGACGCTTACGCAAGGCGTCGTATTCCCTCACGGATATCAGAGTCACGCGGCGACTGAAACGTGTCCGGGACATTCAACCATTTTGACTGGCGCACATCCTTCACGGACAGGCATCGTCGCGAATGACTGGTTGGATCCGGAGCATGATCGCAAGAACCAGAAGGGCGAAACGATTCACAAGGTTTATTGCGCTGAGGATCCGCGGGCGAGCGACGTGTATGGCGCAACCGTCTCGGCAGTCAGTTTGAAAGTACCAACCTTGGGCGATCGATTGCATGCACTTCACTCCGGCTCGATGGTCGTGGCGGTAGCGGGAAAGGATCGTGCTGCGATGATGTTGGGCGGTCACACGACCGACCTGAGCATTTGGTGGGACGGGAAAGAATTCGTCGCGCGCAAGCAGCGATCTGCACAAGCGTATTCAGAGCAGCATCTGGTGCAGATCAACGATGAAGCGCATCAATCGATTTCTCTGCACGCCACAGCCGACTTGCCGCCGCAATGCGCGGGAAAGTCCCGGTTCTTCGGGTTGGAATCCAAGATCGGCGTGCCCCGGCCGGCAAGCAGCGTCAAGCGTTGGCAAGCGTCGCCCGCGTTGGACTGGTTCACCGCAAAAGCGGCGATCAGTGCGCTGGAAGATCTGAAGCTTGGAACGCACGAAAGCACGGACGTACTCGCGATCGGATTGTCGGCGACTGACTTTGTCGGACACATGTTCGGCCCTGAAGGTGCGGAGATGTGCATTCAGCAGCTCGCGCTGGATCGCACCATCGAGACGTTGCTACGCGAGCTGGATGCGACCGGCGTTCCGTACGTGGTGACGTTGACCGCGGATCATGGCGGATCCGATGTGACCGAGAGAATTCGCGAGCGCGGCGTCGAGCAGGCGGATCGCATCGACAGCGACATCATGCCCGAAGCCATCAATGCAGCGCTCAAGCGCAAGCTCGGTCTCAAGAACGATGCGATCCTGGTCGGCAGCTATTTCATGAACGATGTGTACTTGAACGCGGATGTGCCTTCGGGCAAACGTTCGCGTGCGATCAAGCTCGCCAAAGATCTGTACGCGAAGCATCCGCAAGTTGCAGCGGTATTCACGAGGACCGAGGTCTTGGCAGCGCCACAGCCGCGGGGCGCGCCTGATCAATGGACGCTACTTGATCGCGTGAAGGCGAGTTTCGATCCAGAGCGCTCTGGCGATTTGGTCGTGCTTCTGAAGCCGTACATCACCAGCTTTCCGCCACCGGAGAATTACGACGGCTACGCAGCCTCGCACGGTTCGCCGTGGGACTACGATCGCACCGTGCCGATTTTGTTCTGGTGGAAGGGCGTCGACGGCTTCGAGCAGCCAGCGGCTGTGGAGACGGTGGATATCCTGCCGACGTTGGCCAATTTGATTGGACTAACGGTTCCGCCCAATGAGATCGATGGGCGCGCGCTGCCGATTGTGTTGCAGACACATTGATCGATGGGAACAACTGACGGATCAGTCTCTGATCGAGAAGGACTCACGTCGAGAAGGACGCATTGCGTCGGGAAGGACTGTCGGCGAATCAGAAGTGGGTAGCCGTCACCGTGGTGTGGTGGGGCTTGCGCCTCCCGTAGTCAGTCCGGGGCCTTGCACGCCACCCAACTTGCCGGCTCCGGCGGCACCAAAATCGGCGTCGTGCACAGTCGGCGTGCGTTCGGAGTGAGCTTCACTTTTCGATTTCTCTCGCACGTCGCGTTCTATTTGTGGATTCAATTCCGGATCCCAACTCGTGCCGGTGTAGTGGCCTTCGCCAAACCCTCCGCCGAAATCTCCATCTCGAGCAATGCTGCGATCCAAGTTGGTTTCATCGCTGTCGTGTAGGAGCTTCTCCCGCAGCGCTTTCTCATCAGGCTTCAAATCGTCAGTCGAACCTTCACCGCTATTTTGCATCGCCGTCTCCGAACGTGTGTCGGCAGAACGCATGTGCTGTGGAAAGGGTTCAATGTGTCGGCTTGCAGTCAGAGGGAGATGAACGACGGATCGCTCCGCGATCAGGAGGGACTTACATCAAGTAGGACACCGACGCGTCAGGAAGGACTGGCGTCAGGTCAGAAAAGCGAAGCACGGACGCTGCGCGTCGAGAAGGACGGACGTCGGGAAGGATGCTGTTGCATCGGGAGGGACTAGCGTCGGGTCAGAAGAACAGAACAATGCGGCAAGCCGACTGTGTCGCCAGGCGAGCCTAACGGCAAGCGAGCCGCTGGCAGGCGAGCGCTTCGCGCAGGCCAAAAATGAAGAGGAAGCGCGTTGCGCAAGGTAGCCGTCCGCAGGGAAGCCATTGGCAAGAAAGCGCTCCGCACTGGCTACGTACTTGTCTTTTTCGCGATTCGGCTCCGATTTCCTGCTGACTCGACGAACGTCCTTCCCGACCGTGCAACGGTCCTACTCGACGCCAGTCCTTCTCGACGCAAGCGTCCGTCATCACTATCCCATCACCAAAAAAAAGAGCGGACCTTTCGGTCCGCTCTTTTGTCTCTCCGCAACTGCAGTTGCTTAGGCCACGGCTGCCGTCTTGCCTTTCGCTGCTTCCGCAATCACTGCATCGGCGACGTTGCGCGGCACTGGATCGTAGTGCGAGAACTCCATCGTGTACGAAGCACGACCGCTCGTCATGCCGCGGAGGTGACCGATGTAGCCGAACATTTCCGATAGTGGCACGTGTGCCACGACGGCGATGTTGGTACCGCGCTCTAGCTGCTCTTGGATCTGACCGCGACGACGATTGATGTCGCCGATGACGTCACCGAGGTAGTCGCCCGGAGTCACGGTTTCGACCTTCATCACCGGCTCGAGCAGGATCGGGCCAGCTTTGCGCATCGCTTCACGGAAGCACGCCTTCGCCGCGATTTCGAACGTCATCGCGTTCGAGTCGACGTCGTGGTAGCTGCCGTCCGTCAGGCGGGCGCGGAAGTCCACGGTCGGATACTTCGCCAGCACGCCTTCTTCCTTCTGTACGCGTAGACCTTTTTCCACGGAAGGCACGAACTCGCGCGGTACCGAGCCACCGACCGTTTCGTCGACGAACTCGAAGCCCGCACCGCGCTCCAGCGGTTCGAAAGTGATCCACACTTCCGCGAACTGACCAGAGCCACCGGTCTGTTTCTTGTGCACGTACTGCTCGGAGATCGGCTTGGTGATCGCTTCGCGGTATGCAACCTGCGGCTGACCCATCACGCCTTCGACGTTGAATTCCGTGCGCATACGATCGAGCGTCACTTCCAAGTGCAGCTCGCCCATGCCGCGCAGAATCGTCTCGCCGGTTTCGCGATCGGTTTCGAGCTTCAATGAAGGATCGGCGCGAACCATCTTGCCCAGCGCGTTGCCGAACTTCTCCTGATCGGCCTTGTTCTTGGGCTTCACCGACACGCTGATGACGGGCTCTGGGAAGCGCATACGCTCCAGAACGACCGGTGCATTGGCGTCGCACAACGTGTCGCCCGTGTCGGTTTCAGCAAGCGAGACCAGCGCGATGATGTCGCCAGCGCGAGCTTCTTCGATCGGGTTCGCTTCCTTCGCAAACATCTCGACCATGCGGCCGATCTTTTCGCGCTTGCCGCGGGTGCTGTTCATGATCGACATGCCCTTGGTGAGCACGCCCGAGTAGACACGCACGAAGGTCAGTGCGCCGTATGCGTCGTTGATGACCTTGAACGCGAGCGCCGAGAACGGCTCATCATCCGAGCAGATGCGCTCGCCGACTGGATTGCCGTCCACGTCCACCGTCTTGATGGCTTCGACGTCCGTCGGAGCGGGCAAGTAGTCGACAACAGCGTCGAGCATCTGCGTGACGCCCTTGTTCTTGTACGAAGAGCCGCAGAGCACAGGATTGAATGCCGAGCTGATGGTGCCCTTACGCAGAGCTTTCTTGAGCGTCTCGACCGACGGTGCCGTGCCATCGTTCAAGTAGGCCTCCATCGCTTCATCGTCCTGCTCGAGGCAGGTGTCGACGAGGTCGGTTCGGAACGTCTCGATCTGCTCCAGGATCTTGCGGTCGCTGGGGACGGTGATACCCAATTTGTCCGCGAGGTCTGCGGTAATTGGGTGCTCGACCGGCTTCGCGTCGCGATCGTCCGAGTCCCACACCAGGGCCTTCATCTCGACGAGGTCCACCATGCCCTTGAAGTTGTCTTCAGAGCCGATGGGCAGGTGAATCGGGAGCGGACGAGCGCCGAGACGCTTTTTGATCATGTCGACGCAGCGCAGGAAGTTGGCACCGCTGCGATCCATTTTGTTGACGTAGCAGATACGCGGCACGCCGTAGTTGTCGGCGAGACGCCAGTTCGTTTCAGATTGCGGTTCCACACCCGCGACGCCGTCGAACACGACGACTGCGCCGTCGAGCACGCGCAGCGAGCGATTCACTTCGATGGTGAAGTCGACGTGCCCCGGAGTGTCGATGACGTTGATCTTCTTCTTGCGCCAGAACGCGGAGACGGCGGCGCTCTGAATCGTGATACCGCGCTTTTGCTCCTGCTCCATGTAGTCCGTCGTCGTGGACGTCTTCAAATCCTTCGTATCGTGCACGTCGACGATCGTGTGCTTGCGGCCCGTGTAGTACAGGATGCGTTCGGTCGTCGTGGTTTTACCCGCGTCGACGTGGGCGATGATTCCGATGTTGCGGATATCAGATAAGGGTGTAGTACGGGGCATAGCAAATTTCCATGACAGTTCAGGTGGAATCGGATCGTCGGCGGGGGGCCAAATGCGGCGCAGAGAATAGGGACGAGCCCTAGTCCTACCAATGAGGTCTTTGCTGGAAATACTTTTCCAGCGCCTTACTTCGCCCGAACCCCAGCCCTAAAGGGCGCGCATTCTAGCCGAAGTTGATGTAAAGCGCGGGGTTACGTGCGATGGGCGGCCCCAAAAGGGGCCGCCGCACATACATATATGTATCCGGCGCGCCGGAGCCGGGCCGCCAGGTAAGTAGGGGAGACCTATCGGGCTTCTGGAATCAATGCCTTATGGATGGGGTCGATCCAGGAGTCGCGGTTCAAGTCGTAGACGATGAAGTCGCTGTCGAACTGCCAATAGGCCCATGCCCAGCCGCGCTTCTCGGCCGCTCGAGCGACCGCGTCCGTATATGCGACCCGCGAGTCCATCGGCGCCTTGTCATAAGCGCCGAATTCGCCGAGCAGGATGGGGCGGTCGTAGGTCTCGCTCCAGGCCTGTACTTCATCGAAATCCTTCTCCAATGCGGCACGCTCGGCAGGCGTGCCCCACGTGACCCCGAGTTCCTTGTTTTCTGGCGACCAGGGTGCGCCTTGATGCGTGAATCGCATCGGCAAGTAGTAGTGCACCGTCACGATGATGTGTCGGTCCTCCTTCGGCAGCTCGAGTTTGTCGAGCCAGTGGACGTTGTTCCAAAACGCGGGCCCGATGATCACATTGCGAGTTGGATTCGTTTTGCGAATGACGGCGAGTGCTTCGGCCGCCACCTCGTTCCAGTGTTCGTTCATCTCCTTGTTGGGCTCATTCAGAATTTCGAACACCACTTTCGATGGAGCCTTTGCGTACTTGGCGGCGACTTGCTCCCAGAACGCGAGGAGCTTGGTGCGGCATGTCTGCGCGTCCCTGCCGCAGAAACCGAAGTCGTGCTCATCGAGGATGACGGTGAGATTCTGCGCAAGGGCCGCATGCACCAGACCATCGAGCGTCTCGAACCACTGCTTCGGCAATCGGTTGTGCTCGTCCATGTGCGAGAACGACTGCAGCACGATGCGAACGGAATTGAACCCGCCCTCGCGCAGCGTCTTGAAGTGTCGCAACTGAAACCGTGCTTTCGCCGGGTCCTTCCACATCGGGTCGTAACCCACGATGTTCACGCCCCGAGTCATCTGGTGCACTTGATCGGCAGCCGAGATGGATTGCTTCGAATCTGTCGCGAATGCTGGAAGTGCGCAGGCTGCCAGCAACAAAGACCATAAGAGTTTCATTCGAATTGAACCCCTGCTTGTGCGATGTATGCGTCCCCGGTTGGATGATACGGGATGGACAGTGGAAGTGATGGGGTGATGGAGTGATGGGGAGTGACGGGGTGATGAAGTGATGAGGTGAAAGCGCTTCGCGCGTGAACGGCGTAAGCGGGTTTGCGGTTGGTTGAGAGTTGACGGTAAGA
>JAEWBG010000011.1 GCA_023391335.1 Pseudomonadota bacterium
TGGTTGGACATCACCGCGTAGGCGCAGATCTCGATGGCAAAGATGCTCGATAACTCCGCTATTCGATCGATGACCCATTGCTTGCGGTGGGAGTAATCACGCCCGGCGAACTCATCCTGACCCCACAACCAGGCCCGCCGCACGCAACGGGAGACGACGTGGTAGTACGGGGTATCTTGGAGGGAGATCAGGTGCTTGCGTGCGTAGCCCATGGAGGGAGCGTACGCACCGGGAATGTTTGTGGATCGCGACTATCTCGACGTTTGCGGACTAATTCGTTGGATGTCCAGGAAAGAAGGGACTCTGGACTGGGTTGCTGATTGTTGGGTGTCCAGAGAGAAAGAGTTCTTACACCTTCCGTCCATGTGTTGTTTGTGTTGGGTCTCTTTTGAGTATTTGTCGTCCATAGGCGATGGGTTTCAGACCGGTGGCCCATGCCTCACCTTTTGCTCCTGCCGATAAGTTACTTGTGCGTATTTGTGGCCAGTGCTCCAGTCCCGTGAGTGCTCTTCTCGAGCATTCGTTACACCTTTATCGACGCGCCATTCACAACCTGCGCCGTCGGCGAGGCAAGCAACTCGATTGCATCCGCCAGTTGGTCCATCGTCACCCACTTGGAGTAGTCCGCATTCGGCATCGATGCACGATTGGCGGGTGTGTCGATCGTAGTCGGCAAGATCGCATTTGCAGTGATGTTCTCTTTGCCAAGTTCATGCGCCAACGCTTCGGTGAGCTTGATGACGCCGAGCTTGGATGTCACATATGCAGCGTTCGCCAGGGTCGCGGACCCCATTGCAGCGGCAGCGGCGATGTTGATGATGCGGCCATTTGAGCTCTTCTTCAGTAGAGCAATGCTGGCTTTGCACATGCAGATCGCGGTTTTCAGATTGCGTGTGTACATTTCATCCCAGACTTCAAGAAAAGGCTTGTTGAGATCGTCCAAGCCAAACCCTCCCGCAACATTGATCAACACGTCCAATCGCGCGACTTTCGATGCGATTGTTTCTAGCGTCGTTTGCACTTGATGCGCGTCGCTGAGATCCGGATTGAATACAAAATTGGGCGCGGCACCGCTCGGCACTTTGTGCTGACTACCCAATGCAATCACGAAATCTCCGCGTCCGAGAAAGCGCTGGGTAAGCGTGCCGCCCAAGGCGCCGGAGGCACCGGTTACCAGAACCATTCTTTGCTGAGTCGCCATGTCCGACCTCGTATGAATTGCTTTCCATGCGCACCAATGAATGTAGTGGCTTACCGCATCGTTGCGCCAACATCGTGGGCTAAGATAGCGCCCTCCTTCTCGCAGCGGTAGCTCCCATGAATTCGCGACGCGCCTCCACTTTTCTCATCGGCCTTACGCTCTGTTCAACCATCGCGTTCGCTGCACAAGCACCGGCCCCTGATGCACAACAATTGCAATCCATGCAGGCTCGCTTTGCGCCCGTGGACATCAAAGTCGATGTGAAATCCATCCCTGAGAATGATCGTGCCGTCCTGGCGAAGCTGATCGAAGCGTCCCGGTACATCGATGCGCTGTTCATGCGCCAACGCTCAGCGAGCACCGAAGCGCAGCTGCTCACTTTGTTGGATGATCGCAGCGCACTCGGGAAAGCGCGGCTCAACTACTTTCTGCTCAACAAAGGTCCTTGGTCGGAACTCGATGGAGATCGCCCATTCTTACCGGGCATCGGTGCGAAATCACCGGGCGCAAACTTTTATCCCGCCGGTAGCTCTCGAGATGACGTTGAGCATTGGATGAACTCACTTTCCGCTGCCGACAAGGAAACGGCGACCGGTTTCTTCACGACGATTCGTCGCGCACCGAGCGGCAAGTTCACCGCAGTTCCTTATTCCCTCGAATACCAAGGCGAGTTGAATGAGATGTCGCGACTGTTGCACGAAGCCGCGGCGCTCACTGATCAACCCACGCTGAAGTCGTTCCTCGACAAACGGGCCGACGCATTCTTGAGCAACGATTACTATGCGAGCGATATCGCATGGATGGAGTTGAACGCGACGATCGAACCGACGATCGGGCCGTACGAGGTATACGAGGACGAATGGTTCAACTTCAAGGCGGCATTCGAATCGTTCATCACCGTGACGGATGCCGAAGAAAGCCAGAAGCTCGCGAAATTCAGTTCTGAACTGCAAGAGCTGGAAGATCACTTGCCGATCGACAAACAATATCGCCGCCCGAAGCTCGGCGGGTTTTCGCCGATCCGGGTCGTCAACGTGGTGTTCACTGCCGGCGATGCGAACCACGGTATTCAGACTGCGGCCTTCAATTTGCCGAATGACGAACGCGTCGTTGCGGAAAAGGGCTCGAAGCGCGTGCTGCTCAAGAATTTCCAAGATGCGAAGTTCGAGAAGATTCTGCTTCCTATCGCCAATGTGGCGCTAGCGCCAGAGGATCGCAGCCGAGTGTCGTTCGAACCGTTCTTTACGCACATTCTGATGCACGAGCTGATGCACGGATTGGGACCGCAAACGATTCACGTGAATGGGCGCGAATCGACCGTGCGACAGGAACTCAAAGAACTCAACGGACCTCTTGAAGAAGCGAAAGCGGACGTGTCAGGGCTCTGGGCGCTGCAATACTTGATGGACAAAGGCGTGCTCGACAAACAAATGGAACGCAGCACCTACGTGACGTTCATGGCATCCACCTTACGTACACTGCGCTTCGGATTGAATGAGGCGCACGGCAAAGGCATGGCGCTACAAGTGAACTACTTGCTCGATCACGGCGCGATCAAGATCAACAAGGAAGGGCAATTCTCGCTCGACTTGAACAAGACCAAGCAGGCGATCGCAGGGCTCACTCACGACATCATGACCCTGCAAGCGCACGGTGACTACGCAGGAACCCAGGCGCTGCTTACGAAGATGGTCGTCATCAGGCCTGAGGTTCAACGGGTAATCGACAAGATGACGGATTTGCCGGTAGACATCGCGCCGCAATTCGTGACGGCGGCAGAACTCACGGACCAACACTAGCCGACACGCCCGCAGCTTAAGGCCGAGAATTCCTGGCGTCCCTGTGATCACGGCGAATCTGGTTCTGCGATTTCTTCTAGAGCTTGCCGCTCTGATCGCATTGGGATTTTGGGGAGCCCACGCGGGCGCAACACATTCTGGCGCGGTGATGCTTGCCTTAGCATCGCCGCTCGCTGCGGCTGCGCTGTGGGGTGCCTTTGTCTCCCCGAAAGCACGATATCAGGTCACTTGGCCGGTTCGGCTTGGCGTTGAATTGATTGTCTTCGGCGCCGCGATCGCAGGGCTTGTCCGATCTGGCGAGCCGACACTCGCGCTCGCACTGGGCTGCGCGGTATCGTTTCATGAAGGATGGCGGGGGCTGGAGCTGTGTCTGCACGCTCGCCGAAGGGTTCCCTGAAACGGTCGAGTGATGCGCAAGCCTGAACATTCGACACAAGATCGGAGGTGGCGCGAAATGAACAGTCAATTCTGGACCAAACAAGTCAGCGCATCGCTCCTAAGGACGCTTTGGTGCTTTGCATTGATTTCTGGCGTGAGTGCACTTGCGCGGATTGCATCGGCGCAGGATCCGATTCAAACCGATGGCGACAAGTACAAAGTGGTGTTCGAGAACGATCGAGTTCGCGTCCTCGAGTACCAGGACAAGCCGGGCGCCATCACCAAACAGCATCGCCACCCTGACGCAGTGGTCTACGCGTTGAGCCCATTCAAGCGCAAGTTGAAATTGGGAGACGGCAAAACAGTTGTAGTGCAGAAGCAGAGTGGCGAGGTCTACTGGGTGAACGCTCAGGAGCACATTGGCGAAAATGTCGGCGACACCGATACACACGTGCTGATCGTCGAGTTGAAAGAGCCGGCGCCTCGCGACACACCGCAACCCAAACCGTAGCTATGCAACGGACACGCTATGGTCACCACGACGTGCGCCGGCCTGGTGGTTGCGGTCGCGAGCACCTGTTTTCTAACCTCCATCAGCCGAGCAAATGAACAAAGCAAACCTAGTAGGAGCGTTCATGTACTTCCGCAGCCGGACGAACTAAAACGCATCTCGGAATTCATTTTGGTCGCGACAACGGACCTAGTCGCGATCGCTTGCGGCTTCTTCCTGTTTACTCAAATAAACCCGCATTGCTGCGAGCTCGTTAGTCGCGTACGCCACGGCAAAATGCGGCGTGTTGTGTGCCCAGCCGATCTCGCCGTTGCGATCGATGACAATTCCGCCGACCAGGCCGCCGATTCGCTGAATGCGAATCAACGCATTGTCGATCGCCCCTTGTGCTGATCCTGTTTGCAAACTCGTCATGACGGAAGCCGCCAGCGACATGCGCACGATGCGTTCGCCTTCACCTGAAAACGACACGCCACCGATTTGATCGTCCGCGTAGAAGCCGCTGCCGGCCAACGGAGAGTCGCCGATCCGTCCCGGCATTTTCCCCGGTAGTCCGCCGGTGGATGTTGCCGCCACAATATTTCCATGGATGTCGCGTGCAACGCATCCAACAGTGTCGAGTCCCGACTCATCGCCCGATCCGCGACGCTCCGGGCTGATCAACTCATCGGCGTCGCACTCCGGGACTCCGCAGGACTGCGCGAATCGAAACGCTCCCTCCGCTGCGAGCAACACCGGTGCTTCAGGTAGCAATCGACGAGCAACTCGAATCGGATTGCGAATTCGCTCGAGAACCGCCACCGCACCGACGTCGAGCGAGCGTCCGTCCATGACGCCCGCATCCATTTGCACGCGACCATCGCTGGTGAGAACCGATCCGTACCCAGCGTTGAAGATAGGATCATCTTCCAAGCCGCAAATGGTTCGCTCGACCGCATCGAGGGCGCTACCGCCGTTGCTGAGTACCTCGATGCCGAGCTCGATGGCACGGCCGCAACCTGCTCGATTTCGTTCCGCCTTGTGAGGCGGAATCTGTTTCGCACCGCCGTGAAGGATGATGCTCCAGACATTTTGAGGCATATGCGACTGCGCAGTGTCTTGATGAAACATGCGGAGCTTATGCTCTCGCTCCGACGAATGGGTACTACTATGGACCAGGCCCCGGACCTCCCGAGTCGGTGTTCTGACATCGCACGCGCGGATCGTTGACGGGCCGGTCCGTGACCGTACCGCTACCGTTTTCTACTGTGCAAGTCTTCGCCGGCAAGACAGGTGTCTGCGAGACTGTGATGTTGTACGGCTGGCCACTCGGCACTTGCGCGTTGAACGTGTAATTACCATCGCTGGTGATGAGCAGGTCATCGCCGCCATTGTTCTGCAAGACGAGCACGCCGAAGACGAGATCGTTCATTCCTTGGACTCGCACGGAAACCGGGAACGTATCGGTCGTGCACGTGACGTCGATATTCGTCACATCGCTGCGCGCGATCGTGCCGCTCGCATTCGAGACTTCGCACGTCTGGTTTGGGTTTGTTGGCTGAGTACGTACGGTCACGTTGTACGACCCACCGGTTCGCACTTGGGTCGGGAACGCGAAGGTTCCGTCTGCGCTCACGGGCAGATCTTCAGTGCCGTCATTCAACACCAATCCAGCCCCCGCGAGACCTGTGACGCTCCCACCGACGGTAAACATGTTGTTCACGCACGTGACCGTGATGTTTTGCACGTTGGAATTGCTAACCGACCCCGTGCCATTCTCAATGGTGCAGTCCTGGGTGGGATTCGTGGGCAACTGCGCGACAGTAACGTTGTAACTGTCACCCGCAGTGAGCGTACTCGGGAACGTGAAGGTCCCGTTCGCGGCAATCGGCAAGTTCTCCGCGCCGTTGTTCTGCAGAATCAGTCCCGAACCATTCAATCCTGAAACCGTGCCGCCGATGGTGAGCCCGGTGGTCACGCAGTCGACAACAATGTTGGTCACGTTGTCATTCGCGACGGTTCCAGTGCCGTTGGTGACGGTGCACTCCTGCGTCGGCGACGTCGGCTGAGCGGCGGGAACGACTGCATAGGTTGCGCCGCTCAGCACCGGCGTTGCGAACGTGAATGTGCCGTTGGCGTTGATCGGCAGACTCTCTCCCGCGTTGGTGAGCACGAGCCCAGCCCCTACCAGACCACGGACGGAACCTCCGACGGTGAAGCTGCTAGTCGCACAGGTAACGGCGACGTTCGTGATCGGCGCATCCGCGACCGTGCCGCTGCCATTTGCAACCGTGCATGCCTGCGATGGACTCGTCGGTCCTCGTTCGACGGTGACGTTGTATGCGGAACCGCTCGCGATTTCCCGAGGAAATGCGAATGCAGTACCCGATTGAATCTCGATGCGATCGCCGCCGTTGTTTTCGAGCCTTAGCCCTGACCCCACCAGACCGGATATCGTCCCGCTAATCGGGAACGTGCGCGGCGCACAGGTGACGCGAATGTCGCGAACGTTGTCGGAGCCAACGCGGCCGCGTCCTCGCGCGACGGTGCAATCCTGCGCGGGTTGCAAGGGCTGCGTAAGTACAGTCACGTCGTAGGTGCGATCGCTGAGCAATGGGGTCGGGAACGTGAAGTCGCCGTTCGAGACGATGGCGAGGTTGTCGCCGCCGTTGTTCTGCAAGACAAGTCCGGTCCCTTGAAGACCAGTGACCGTTCCGCCGATCGTAAAAGTGCTCGTTGCGCACGAGATCGCGACAGAATCCACGTTGCGATCTGCGATGACGCCTTGAGCGCCGCCCGTGATTGAACACGTCTGGCTCGGACGGGTTGGTTGATTGGTGATGGTCACCGAGTACTGGGTGCCGGAAGGAAGCAACGCGCCGAACTGGAATGTCCCATTGGTCGTGATGTTTCGAGTCGAAGAGCCAAGTACGGAATCTAGCCTGACTCTGAGGCCACGCCCGGCAAGCCCAGAAACGTTGCCGCCGACGAGATACTGATTCGTCGTGCACACCACCGCGACATCATTGATATCCGTATCTCCGACGATGCCGGCTGGATTGCTCTGCACGCCGCATGTCTGCGAGGGACTCGTGGGATTGCGACTGACGGTTACGCTGTAGGCTCCACCGGAAGCAACTGGCGTGCGAAAGGTGAAGGGCCCGTCTGCGCCCACAGTGATGTCGTCTCCGCCGTTGTTCTGCAACGTGACAGTCGCACCGGAAAGCAAACCAGTCACCGTTCCGCCGATCGTATGCGTGCTCGTGGAACACACGACGCTTACGTTGCTGACGTCGGTCTCGCCGACGACGCCTTGCCCGTTCGCCACCGAGCACGTTTGCGTTGGATTGGTGGGCTGCGCGAGAACCGTGACGTTGTAACTCGCACCGGGCGAGAGATTCGTCGCGAACACGAAATCCTCTTCGCCGTCCGCAATCGTCAGGTCGTCGCCACCATTGTTCTGCAACACTAAGCCCGACCCGACGAGATCAGTGATCCGTCCGCCGATGGAATGTGGAGTGCTGCCAGCCGTGCAATTGACGGTGATGTCCGAAACATCGGCGGCATGAATGGTGCCGATGCCGTTCACGACACGGCAAGTCTGTACCGGACTGCTTGGTTGCGTGAGGACGGTGACGTTGTACGGCGCGCCATCCGCAAGTGCACGGTCGAATTTGAACGTGCCGTCAGCGGCGATGGCGAGATCGCTCGTGCCATTGTCTTGAAGCACGAGACCAGATCCGGCAAGGCCGGCAACGGTGCCGCCAACGGTGTAAACAACAGGGCCATCGGTGGGCGGGGGCTGTTGCTGTCCTTCGGGAGGGGCTGCCTCCCCAACGCTGCCGCGACCGTTCGAGCATGCACTGATGAGTGACAACGCTACGAAGGCTGCTGCGCCATAGCGTGCGATGCTCCACCACCCCATTTCGACACTCCAACGTTCACCGACCGAGTGTCATATCAATGCAGCAGGGAGTTTGTTCCATCCATGTAAAGGTTTCGCAAAAACAAACGGCGAGTGGCGCGGGCCACTCGCCGCCGAATCATCGAACCGCGTTATTGCGGCAGCGGTTGATCCTTCGTTTCACGCAAGAACAGCGTACCGATGACCGCCGTCATGATCGCGACGGCCACCGGATACCACAGACCGTTGTAAATATTTCCGGTCGCAGCAACGATCGCGAATGAAGTGACGGGCAAGAAGCCGCCGAACCAGCCGTTGCCGATGTGATAAGGCAAAGACATCGAGCTGTAGCGAATGCGTGTCGGGAACAGCTCCACCAGCCACGCGGCAATCGGGCCATACACCATCGTCACGAGTACGACGAGATACGCGCACAGCACGATCAGCATCGGGTAATTCACTTGAGACAGGTCTGCCTTCGACGGATAACCCGCCGCCGTCAGACTGCCTTTCAGGTTCTTGGTAAATGCACCCGCTGCGGCTGCAAACTCAGGCTTCGGCACTAGGTTGCCCGCGAACGAGTCGACGTACACAGCAGAATCGCCAGTGCCGATCCGCACCTTCGCAATCGAGCCGGCGGGAGCGGCTTCGTTCGTGTACGGCACACCCGTCTTTGCCAGGGCCGACTTCGCGACGTCGCACGACTTGGTGAAAGCCTTCTTACCCACTGGATCGAACTGGAACGAACAGTCGTTCGGGTCCGCAATGACGGTCACGGGTGCCGTTGCGACCGCTGTCTCAAGCGCCGGATTGGCGTAGTGCGTCAGCCCTTTGAACACCGGGAAGTACGTGATTGCAGCGAGCACGCATCCAGCCATGATGATCGTCTTGCGGCCGATCTTGTCCGAGAGCGCGCCGAAGATCACGAAGAACGGCGTACCGATGATCAACGCAGCCGCAATGATCAGATTGGCCGTCTTACCGTCGATGAGCAGGATCTTCTCCAAGAAGAACAATGCGTAGAACTGCCCGCCGTACCACACGACGGCCTGACCCGCAGTCGCGCCGAGCAAGGCGAGAATCACGATCTTCAGGTTGCTCCAACGTCCGAAGGCTTCGCTCAAGGGTGCCTTCGAGAGCTTGCCTTCATTCTTGATTTCCAAGAATGCTGGCGACTCCTGCAACTGCAAGCGGATGTACACGGAGATCGCGAGCAACACGATCGAGAGCAGGAAAGGAATTCTCCAACCCCACACGTCGAAGGCATCGCCCAGCCACATGCGGCACGCGAGAATGATCAACAGCGACAAGAACAAGCCGAGCGTTGCGGTCGTTTGAATCCAGCTCGTGTAGTAGCCGCGCTTGCCGGGAGGTGCATGTTCGGCAACGTAGGTCGCCGCCCCCCCGTACTCGCCGCCGAGCGCGAGGCCTTGCAAGAGTCGTAACGTGATCAGAATGATCGGCGCTGCGACTCCGATACTGGCGTAACTGGGCAACATACCGACCAGTGCCGTCGAACTACCCATGATGATGATGGTGACAAGGAACGTGTGCTTGCGGCCGATCAAATCGCCGAAGCGGCCGAACAACAAGGCTCCGAAGGGACGGACGAAGAATCCGGCCGCAAACGCGAGCAACGCGAAAATGAAGCCGGTCGTCTCGTTCACTCCCGAGAAGAATTGTTTGGAAATGATCAGCGAGAGCGAGCCGTACAAATAAAAGTCGTACCACTCGAAGACGGTGCCTAACGATGAGGCGAAAATAACGCGCCGATGACTGGTATCGATTGCTTCGGTCTTACCGACGACCGTTTGTGCACTAGTAGCCATAACTTCCCCTCTGCTCTTTTAGAATGAATATTTGACGGCCGCGTGGAGGCGATTCATCGCACCGTCTACACCGCTCTCGACTTCACGTTCAGCGTGGCGTAGTTCTACACCAACGTCGATCTTCGGTATGGGTGAATAGAACATATTTGCCGCCCAGGAGAAACTAGATTTGTTGACGCCTCCACCGGTGAGGGCGACATCGTTGTCGTACTCGGACGTGGAAACCATCAACGTGCTACGCAGTTTTGGAGTCCATACGTGGCGCCAAGCCGCGAAAGCAGCCCAACCGGAAATCGCTTTCAGATCGCCACTCGCGTTGAGCACGGCGTCGTTGGCGAAGTTCACGCCGACATAACGACCGATACCGTCGCCTGCAGTCGCCATGAAACGTAGATCATCGGCCGTTCCCAGCATGATCTTGCCGGAAATGGACAGGGCGCCGCCGTACGTCGAGTCGTCGATCGCGCCCACTCCCGTCGTTTGATACTTCAACTGCCGGGCCAATGCGGATGCCCTGATGTAGCTGCTCCCGAACTTGAACGTGTACGCAGCCGTGACGTCCGGAATGTTGTTGTCGTCCGATGAGATGCGCGCGTTGCCACCGGTGCCGCCGCCGAATGGGGTAATGGTGGTTTCAGGATTCTCGACGGCGATCGAGAACGCACCCGTGGTGTAACGAATCTGCGGCTGTCGAACGAAGATGGTGCCGTCCGTCGGTCCGATGAAGTCCGCCGACTCGGGCAAGGCAGCGACGTCTTGGAAGTTGGACCATGTCTGTCCGACCAGCCAACCTTTGTATTGCAGGTATGCGTGCCGCAGTTGCAGGCCATAGGTGTTGGTGGCGCGCTCATCGCCCAGCGCGGAGCCGTACAGATCGAACTCCAAACGCGAGCTCAACACACTCTTGTCCGCGAGCTCTGTGTCGGTCCCCAGTATGAAACGCGATTGCTTTGCATGCATGTCCCAGTCCGCGCTTTCATCCGCGCCGCCAACTGGGATGGTGCCGGGCAAGTAGAAATCGCGGCCGACGCTGCCGTCTGCAATTTCGCCGTCCTCATACTTCGACAGCATGGTGTCGAGCTTGATGAAGCCGGTGAACGAGAAGCGTGTGTTGGGCATCGCGTTCGGCGTGATCGACTTCGCCTGAATCGCGCCTGCTGTGGGCGCTGGAGGCGGTGGCGGCGGTGTCGGTGCAGTTGCAGCCGGTGCCTTGGCTTGGCTCATTTCCTCCAGCTTCTTTTCGAGTTGCTGAATTCGCGATTCAAGTTCTTTTTCTTTGTCGGTTTCCGCATGAGCATTGGCCGCGCAGAGCATCGACACTGCCGCAGCTAACGCACTCGCTCGCACGTAGGTAGCCTTTCTTTGTGTCATGATCGTTCCCCTGTTTATAAGCCTTTGCGCGAATGTCGCGCTTGACGCCGGGCGATCTTAGCCCCGCCGCTTGTACGCTTTTCGCGCTTACGACCAAAGTCGAATAGGGGCGCCGGAGAAGGACGCGCGATGCTTCGTCAACGAACGGCAGATACATGACTCGAACGAAGATGTCGCAAGTCGTACTGGTTGCGGATGACCACCCGCTGTTTAGGGAAGCACTGAAGCTGGCGGTGGTCCAAGCGTTGCCAAATCATCGCGTCAAGGAGGCGGACAGCGTGGCTTCCCTATTCGCTGCGCTGGAAGACGATCCCGACATCGAGCTACTGCTGCTCGATCTGAATATGCCGGGCGCTCAAGGCTTTAGCGCACTCGTACAATCGCGCGCGCACTATCCTGCGGTGCCTGTAATCGTAGTGTCCGGCCGCGAAGATCCGGACATCGTCTCGCGTACGCTAGCGCACGGTGCGGCCGGGTTCGTACCGAAATCAGCTTCGGTTTCCTGCATCGTCGAAGCCTTGCGCGTCGTGCTGCAAGGCGGCATTTGGAGTCCGCCGCAAAGCTCATCGAAGCTCACCGTCGCGGCGGCACCGTCGATCGAAACCGCAGAACACGATGCGGCGCAGCGAATTTCCAAGTTGACTCCGCAACAGTTTCGAGTGTTGTCGATGCTGTGCGCGGGGATGCTCAACAAGCAGATTGCGGCGGAACTCAACGTTTCCGAAGCGACGGTTAAAGCTCACATGACCGCCATCATGGACAAGCTGGGCGTAACGAATCGCACGCACGCGGTGCTGGTCGCGCAGCGCTTAGCGCTCGATCAAACTTCGGCGCCCGTCTTGGGTTGAGGGACAGATCCTTTCTGCACTTCTCCGGTTGCATGCAACAACGCGGCAATGAGCGCGCGCAACGCCGCAGGCCGCACGGGTTTTCTCAACACCTGGAAGCCCAAGCTGCGCGCTTGCTGTGCGAGCGTCGCATTTGCATCGGCGGTAATGAGCGCACCAGGACACCGCGCTGCCCGCGTGAGCTCCAACAACAACTCCAGCCCTGCGGGTTGGCCGTGCAAATGATAGTCCGCGAGGATCACATCGATGCGATCACTCCGCATCATGGATCGAGCCTGCGCAGGCGATTCAGCGCCCGTCACTTGCATTTCCCAGCGCGTGAGCAGTTCACGCAGTCCATCGAGGATGTTCGGATCGTCCTCCACGCATAAGACACGGACACCGCGCAACGGATTACCAGCGACACGTGCCGTGCGCGGCACCTCCGGCGCCTTCGCCATCGCGAGCTGACTCACGCGTGGTACGCAAATGCCGAACGCGCTGCCTCGGCCCGGCATCGAACGAACGGTGATCTTGGAACCTAAAAGCGTGGCGATGCGATCGCAAATCGATAAGCCCAGGCCCAACCCCTTCTCGCCCCAAGGCGATTGTTGATCGAGCCGCTTGAACTCTTCGAATACCACATGCTGATTTTCGCTGGGAATGCCCGGACCGGTGTCGTGTACTTGCAGTTCGACGAATTGACCGGCACCGCGACGCTTACAGCCGACGACGACTCGCCCGGTTCGGGTATAGCGCAACGCATTGCTGATGAAGTTCTGCAACACGCGTCGGAGCATGCGCGGATCGGAGCGAACGCACAGCTGCGTCTTGCAAACACGCAGCTCGATGCCGCGCTGAACCGCGGTGGGCGCGTACTGCTCGTGCAGCGAGTCGAGCAGTGGAGCGATGGGAAACTCTGCAAACTCCGGACGAATCCCGCCGGCATCCAACCGAGAAATATCCAACAAGGCATCGAGTAATTCTTCTGCTGCAGAAAGCGAATTGTCGACACGTTCCGTGAGCCGCAACAACTCCGGGTCTTGTGCCGCTTTGTCATGCAACGCAGCGTTGAACAGACGAGCCGCATTCAACGGCTGCAATAGATCGTGACTGGCGGCGGCGACGAAGCGCGTCTTCGATAGATTGGCGTGCTCTGCCGTGGCGGTTGCATGAGCCAACTGCCGAGTGCGTTCAGCAACGCGCTGCTCCAGCGTCTCGTTGATATCGCGCAGCTCTTGTTCGACCAATTTGTAATTGGTGACATCACTGAAGGTGCTGATGAAGCCGCCGTCCGGAAGCGGCTGTCCGCGTACTTCAATCACTCGACCATCGGGACGGCACCGTTCGGATATATGTGCCGATCCGGCACGCATGTATTGCAGGCGTCGCTCGGTGAGTTGCTCCGGGTCGCCCGGACCGCACCAACCACGTTGCGCGTTGAAGCGAATCAATTCGCGGATAGGTCTGCCCGCGTACACAAATCCTGGCGGGTATTCGAATAGATCCAAGTAGCGCTGATTCCACGCGACCAACTGCATGTCGGCATTCACCACGCTGATTCCCTGCGGCATGTTGTCCATCATCGCTTCGAGTAATTCTCGATTGACGCGCATGCGTTGCGAGGCTTCATCGAAGAACGCGAGAATCTCCGCAAGCTTCATCCCTGCACCTCGCAACGCGCTCGTAAGCACCATGCGCGCGGAGGATGCCCCCAATGCGCCTGCGAGTTCGAGTTCCAGCGATTGCAGCAAACCCACGTCAGCCCGATCGCCCGGCGCTAACTCTCGACCTTGTTCCAGCGAGTGCCTGCGCAATAGTCGCTCCGCGCCGTGGCGGCCGAGCAAGCGCTCAGCAAGCGCCGACAGATCGCCAACGCTCGCCGCACCGGGCAACAACTTCGTTGCGCGATTCGCGGCAACACTGCCGATCAACAATTCGCTGCTCGTTTGCAGGCGTTCGCGAATCGCAGGCGGATGGCGCACCGAGACGATGATCATCACCGCGGTGTTCACGATCAGAGACCATAGAACTCCATGTGTAAGTCCGTCGGTCATGTCCAATCCAAGTAGCGAATGCGGCGCCAACCAGGACCACCCGAACGGACCTTGATCGACCCACAGCGGCTCGGACCCCGCGGCGGCGACGATCGCGGGAATCATCAACGTGTAAGTCCAGAGTGCAAAGCCAGCCAACAAGCCGGCAAACACACCGCGCGGACTCGCGCCCACCCAGAACACGCAAGCGACTAGTGCAGGCGCGAACTGAGCCACAGCGGCAAATGCGAGCAGTCCGATGGATGCCAGGCTTGGTGCAGCCGGAGCAAGACGAAAGAACGTGTATGCGGCCATTAGGATGGCAAAGATGGCCACGCGCCGAATCCAAAGAATCGCGCCCGACGCGGCGACTCGATCGCCTAGGGAAAGCAGCCGCATGCGCCACAAGATCGGCAACACCAAGTCGTTGCTGATCATCGTTGCCAAGGCAACGCTCGCCACGATTACCATGCCGGTGGCAGCGGAAAATCCGCCGAGGTATGCGAGCAATGCCAACCATTCCCGTCCCGCGGAAAGCGGCAACCACAGCACGAACGAATCCGGGCTGACGTTGCTCGCGCCGCTGGCCTGAGCCGTGAGCGCAGCTGCGACGATCGGGATGACCACCACACTGATCAGCAGCAAGTAGCCGGAGAACAACCAGCGCGCGCGGCTCAAATCCGAGACGTCCGCGCATTCGACCACGCCAACCTGAAACTGGCGCGGCAGACAAAAAATCGCTGTGAACGATAGGAGTGTCTGAATCAGAAACGTCGCAGAGTCCTGAACTTGAGCCGGCATTTGGCGAGCGACCTGCAAGACGTGGCCGACATCGCCGAACTTTACGAATGCGAATATTCCGACGACCAGCAAGGCAGCGAGCTTGATCACCGACTCCGCGGCGATCGCGAGCATCATTCCAGGATGATGTTCGGTCGCATCGACGTCGCGTGTGCCGAACAAACTTGCGAACAGCGCGAGCATGAGTGCAACGACGAACGTGCTATCGGAGATCCAGGTCGTATGCACGTTCGCATGCTGACCCGCCAAGACGTCGATACTCATCGCGATCGCCTTTAGCTGCAACGCGATGTACGGGACCGCCGCGGTCAAGGCGATGATCGTCACCAACACGGCGATATGTGACGATCGTCCAAAGCGAGCGGACAGCAGATCTGAAATCGAGGTGGCGTTACGCTGCTTGGCGAGTCTTGTAATGCGCTCAAACAGCGGCAGCGCGAAGACGAACAGTAAGATCGGGCCGAGATAGATCGTGAAATACGTCAGACCATGACGAGCAGCAGTTCCCACCGCGCCATAGAACGTCCAGCTTGAGCAGTAGACGGCCAGCGCGAGGCTGTAGATGAGAGGACGATACTTAGCGTTCAGTGGGTACGTGCGCTTGCGGTCGCCCCACCACGCAATCAAGAACAGGCCGCCCGCATAAGCAAGCGATACCAGCAGCAGCCCCCACCCTGAAATCATGGGCCCCTCGATGTGCATACTCGGCGCTGCTGTGCTGCAGCAACCGTCGCACGACTTTTGGGAATCGGAACCCCCTGCTCTCGCCTTGGGCGAGGCGGCAAGCTTATCAAACCATTCCGTGAGCCGCGTCGCGGGACGGACAGAATGCGTTTAGATCGCCG
This sequence comes from Pseudomonadota bacterium, assembly GCA_023391335.1. Taxonomy (GTDB): domain Bacteria; phylum Pseudomonadota; class Gammaproteobacteria; order Steroidobacterales; family Steroidobacteraceae; genus Steroidobacter. The sequence continues at coordinate 15,482 of JAEWBG010000011.1, forward strand.
CGGTTCTATCAAGTTTTGGTCGTCGCGACCGACAGTGAGAAAAGGCGTGGCCAGACTCAGACACGCCGCTTTGGATTACACCTATATATATGTATCGCTTTCTGAGATCCCTCTGGCTCAAGCTTAGCCTCGCCGCCGCGATTCTGGCCCTACTCGTGTGTTCCGGGCCGCTTGCAGGCGTGCTGGGCCCATTGGGCTTTGGGATTCTCATCGCCGCAGTCTCGATAGTGCTCGGCCTGCTCGCCGCGCCCACTTCGTCGACCTCGAGATCGCTTGCCACTCGGATCGCCAAACTCGTCGATCGCATCATGATCGGTGGCGCGGAGACCTCGTTCTTCTTGGACACACTGAAGAAGAAAATCCACTCAGACGCATCCCTGGCAACCCGGATTTCCTTGAGCACGGAAGAGATCGCATCGACGACTGCCGAAATCGCATCGAAGGCCGATCGGGCCGCTGAGGTTGCCGCCTCGGTATTGCATGAGAGCGCGCGTGGCAGAGCTGAGCTTGCATCCGGCGTGGAGAAAATTCGCGGTGCTCGAGAGCTTGCTGTTGCGGCTTCAGACAACATGGCCGAACTGCAGCAGAAGTCCAAGAAGATCCAAGTCATCGCCGATGTGATCAATGAAATCGCAACACGCACCAACCTCGTCGCCTTGAATGCCGCCATCGAAGCAGCGCGTGCCGGCGAACGCGGCCGTGGCTTTGCGGTTGTTGCACAGGAAGTGCGGCACCTGGCACAACGGACCAAGTCGGCAACGGTGGAAATCGCCGCGATGTTGCGCGAGATCGATGAGAACGCCGATCGCTCTTCTCGCAGCATGCAGACGCTTGCGCATGAAGTGAATGCAGCAACTTCACCGGCCGAGCGTGCCGCAGCGCTGCTAGATAAGATCAGAAATCTCGCCGCGGAATCAGAATCGCAAGTGCAAGCGATCACGAGCATGACGCGCGCACATGCCGACACGACGAATGAGATGAGTCAGTCGGTCAAAACGATTCTGGAAGGAATGGAGCGCAGCGAACAGGAAGTGCCGATTGCAGCGAACGCGATCTTGACGCTAGCCGAAACAGCGGAGGACATCTTCATTGCAGTTGCGCCCTTCTGCGAGGACGGCATTCATCACAGCATGCGACAGGTGGCACAAGATTCAGCCCAGCGCGTAAGCCAGCTGTTCGAAGCAGCAGTCGCAGCGGGCAAGGTCACGCTCGAAGATCTGTTCGATCGCAACTACCGCGAGATTCCCAACACCAATCCACCGAAGTACGCGACCCGTTTCGATGCGTTTACCGATCGCGTGCTACCCGAGATTCAAGAGCCGATTCTGCGGGTGCATTCCAATGTGGCCTATGCCGGGGCCGTCGACGATCATGGTTACTTCCCCACGCACAACTTGAAGTTCTCGCGTCCGCTGACCGGTCACTACGAGGTCGACCTGGCGAACAATCGCACCAAGCGCATCTTCAGCGATCGCACCGGCTCACGTTGCGGCTCGAATCGAGATCCGTTCTTGCTCCAGACATATAAGAGAGATACCGGCGAAGTCATGCATGACATTTCCGCGCCGATCTTCATTTTTGGGCGTCACTGGGGCGGGTTCCGCATCGGCTACCGGACCGCCGAACAGAGGAACGTGATCAATAGTCCGGCCGCGGTCGCAACGTCCCCTACCCCCGGCCGAGTCGCCAGAGCAGCTTGATTCCATCTCTCCGCCATCCTGCGCGGTAGACCATGGAAATGCGAACTATTCTCATGTATGTTTGACGCCATGGTTGCTGTTCCAGCCGACTTTGCGGCGTCCACCTCGAATCGATCCATGTATCTGACCGATATGGAAAAAGGTCAGACGATGCGCGTTGCCTCGGTGCGTCCTACCACGGACGTACCCGCGGAAACGGTTCGGCGGCTCACTGAACTCGGGTTCGTGCCGGGCGAACAAGTACGCATCATCGCGAAGGGTGCCGTGGGCGGCGAACCCCTGGCTGTGCGCGTCGGGACTGCGACCTTCGCGCTGCGTTTGGCCGAAGCGCAATGTATTCAGGTGACCTCGGCCCACCCAGGTTAGGCGCGTGAGCGCCATTCCCCACGATCGTTCCCCGCTGATTGCCCTGGTCGGCAATCCGAACTGCGGCAAAACCGCGCTCTTCAATCTATTGACCGGTAGCCGCCAGAAGGTGGCGAACTACGCGGGCGTCACCGTCGAGCGCAAGGAAGGCGTCGCCGTGACCGCGTCCGGTAAGCGCATCCGCATCCTCGATCTGCCCGGCGTTTACAGTCTCGATGCCGCCACGCCCGACGAACACGTCACATGCGAAGTGTTGCTGGGCAAACGCACCGGCGAGCAACTGCCAGATGCAATGGTTTGCGTCACCGACGCAACCAATCTGCGGCAGAACCTGCGTCTCGTGCTCGCCCTGCGCCGCTTAGGCATTCCGATGTTGCTCGCACTTAATATGAGCGACCTCGCCAAACGGCGCGGGCTACACATCGACAAAGACCGTCTCGCCAAAGAACTCGGCATTCCGGTCGTCGAGACGGTCGGCGTGAAGTCGACTGGCGTCCTCGAGCTTGCAAAATATCTCGAGGCGTTGCCGGTGATCGCGCCGCCGCGAATCGCCATCGATCCGTCGCTCTCCGCATCCGAGCAGCTTGCAGCCGACTACGCCGAAGTGAATCGCATCCTGAGCATCTCAGGTGCTGTGATTCACGACAGCAGCGAGACTGCGAGCGACCGCATCGATCGCATCGTGTTGCATCCGATTCTCGGCCCGATCATTTTGGCGGTAACGTTGTTCTTTGTGTTCCAAGCGGTCTTCGCCTGGGCGCAGTGGCCGATGGATGTCATCGAAAGCGGTGTGAACGGATTTGCGGCCTTGTTGCGGTCCGCGATGCCGGATACGACGTTGCGAAGCTTGTTGCTCGATGGCGTGCTCGCAGGGGTCGGCAGCGTGCTGGTGTTCCTGCCGCAAATTCTGATTCTGTTCTTCTTCATCTTGATCCTCGAAGATTCGGGCTACTTACCGCGCGCTGCATTCCTGCTCGATCGCTTGATGGGCAGCGTCGGCCTGTCGGGCCGCTCGTTCATTCCTTTGCTCTCGAGCTTTGCATGCGCAATTCCCGGCGTGATGGCCACCCGCACGATTCAGAATCCGCGCGATCGGCTCGCGACGATCATGATCGCGCCGTTGATGACCTGCTCGGCCCGGATACCCGTCTACGCTTTGGTCATCGGTGCATTCATCCCTCAGCAGAAAGTCTGGGGCGTGTTCGAACTGCAAGGTGTCGTTCTATTCACCTTGTATGTCGCGGGCGTGCTCAGTGCGTTGGGTGTCGCTTACTTCCTCAAACTGATGTCTGGCAGGCGCTTCCAACCACTGATGTTGGAGTTGCCGACCTATCACTGGCCGCATGCCCGCAGCATCGCCATCGGCTTGTGGCAACGCGTGACGATCTTCTTGGTGCGCGTCGGAACGATCATTCTTTCGCTGATGGTGTTGTTGTGGGCGTTGAGTTCTTTCCCTGCTCCACCTGCAGATGCAACCGGACCTGCAATTCAGTACAGCATCGCGGGACGGTTGGGAGCCGCACTCGCACACGTGTTTGCTCCGATCGGATTCAATTGGCAGATCTCTCTTGCGCTCGTACCTGGTCTTGCTGCGCGTGAAGTCGCAGTGGGCTCGCTTGGAACGGTATATTCCCTCGCCGCCACGGGTGATGACGTCAGTGGCGCACTCACGCCGCTGATCGCCAGTACGTGGTCCTTACCGACGGCATTGTCGTTGCTCGCCTGGTACGTGTTCGCACCGCAATGCTTATCGACGATCGCCGCGGTGAAGCGCGAAACAGCAACCTGGCGCTATCCGTTGATCATGCTGAGCTACTTGTTCGCGCTCGCATACATCGCCTCGTTCATCACTTACCACGTCGCACTTCGATTGACTTCGCCATGAGCGAGTTGCTTTCGAATATCGTCGTCATCGCCGCCATCGCGGTGAGTGCGGCGTACGCGACATGGCGACTCGGACCGCGTTCGCTTCGTCAGTGGCTGCACGCGAAGTATTGCCAGCTGTTTTCGATCGAAGATCCCACCCAAGCCAATCTCAGCGCCTGCGATGTATGCGGCGCGTGCAAGACTCGCAAGCCCGCTCATCGGAAAGCGCGCTGACAGCACCGTTGTGGGTTGCCAGTTGTCAGTTGACAGTAAGAAGGTGTGCGGCATGAAGTATGACCGACACCTTTTGACCGTCACAATCAGCGCACAACTGTGCCGCACAGCGATGCGGTCAATGCCGAGCTCCTAACTGACAACCGTCAACTCTCAACCGTCAACCGTAATAGATCGCCCCTTGCGGTTTCCCCGCAGCTCACACGTAAATTTCTCCGTTGTGAATTAATGCTCATAGAGGCGAACTAGCAGTGATGCTGCGCGTTCGCATCCACGTTCCTGTGATGCGGAGCAGCGATTGGCCTCCCAGCGCAGGAACACGGATGGAGTGATTTGCGATGGCATCGGTTGGTGGAGAAAACCTGCAGTCGGTAGGCGTCGATCTCGAGGTGCGACGACCGACAGCACCCACGTTCGCCGCGGTGCGCGCGCGCGTGCATGGCGGTACATGGGCGTTCATCACGCTTCTGCTCGTGTTGGGATTTTCGTTCCAAGGTACGCGCGGGATCATGGAACCTGATGAAGGCCGCTACGCGGTCATCGCCCTGAATATGCTCACGAGTGGCGACTACATCGTCCCTCGCCTCAATCCAGATCAACCTCACTTCGCCAAGCCGCCGCTCACCTACTGGGCAATCGCATCGAGCATCGCCGCGTTCGGCAAGACGGAATGGGCAGTGCGCCTGCCGAGCGCAACTGCGTTCGTCTTTACGGGCATTGCCGTCGCAATGCTCGGCGCTGTGCTCGGTTTACGTCGCCCCAACTTAGCAGGTGTCATTTGGAGTACGACACTGCTGCCGTTTGCCGGTGGGAGCGTTGCCTCACCCGACATGTTATTGGCGATGTTCGAAACTTTCGCAGTGCTCGGCTATCTCGAATGGCGCACACATCGACGGCGGCTTGGCATGGGGCTCATGTGGCTATCGTTCGGAATGGCTTTCCTGACGAAGGGGCCTCCCGGCTTGCTGCCGCTGCTGGCGATCATCGCGTTCGAGCTCTCTTGCCGCCGCGATTCGAAATTGGGCGGGATGTTTTCAATGGCACCAGTCCTCGCGTTCGTTGCCATGTCGCTCTCTTGGTTCCTCTACGTCGCCGTCCGCGATCCCTCTCTGTGGCATTTCTTCGTCGTGAGCGAAACACTCGATCGCGTCGGCACGTCGTTCCATGGACGTAATCCTGGATGGCAAGGATTTGTGAATGTCTATGGCGCCGTTTTGCTCGTCGGCACGCTACCGTTTGGGCCTGTGCTGATTTGGAATCGATTGCGTGAATCCAAAACCCTGCGGTCGCGTTTTCGTCAACCAGACCTGAAACGATTTTTGTATTTGTGGATCGGGATTCCTTTCGCGATTTTCGCGGTCTCTCAATCCCGGCTGCCGCTCTACCTCTTACCGTTGAGCGTACCGTTCGCATTAATCGTCGCACGGCATTTCGAAGCACACGCCGTGTCGGTTCGTGTCATCACAGTGACCGCAATCGGCTCTGCCATCGTGCTTCTCGGTCTGCGCTTCAGCGCTCCGTCATGGGCGGCGGATCGAGACGCGCACGCGTTTGCTCAGCAATTGGGTTCGGCGGTCGATCTCTCTCGGTTCGACGAGATCGTATTCGTCGATTCCGCGCGCCCGCTGTATGGACTTGCTTTCTATACGGGCAAAGAAGCGAAGTGGATCGCATCTAGCGAAGATTCGGCTACTTTGTGCACGCAACTGAGCAGCGATCATGCCCCGCTCATTGTGATGCGTCAGAGTGCCGTTGCCGTAATCCGCGATCGTTTCGCGACATGCAACGAGGCGAGACCAGTACTCGTCGGTCAACTGCACGAATTTGTGCTTGTTGCGCGGGCTCCGAACTGAAATCGCCAGCTCACAAGGTGTGCACTTCGCGTGTGGCGGTAGAACGTGTAACAGTCGTTCGTACTTCTCACGTCAACGGTCAACTCTCAACCGTTCTCAGCACATATCTGACTCAACCCATCACCGCCCTTGTTCGCCTGCGTGAGCGTTACGACGCGATCTGCATGGCGCAGCGACACTTGTACATGCAATGCGTGGGAAATAAATCCACATGGTTCCGCATCCACGGCATAGATCCAGCGATGCAGCCCGCGCCGTTCCTTTTGCAACGTACCGAGGCCAATAGATCTTGGATCTGCATCGATAAGCTCGGGCGTGAGTACGCGTCCATCGGCGATGATCTGCAATGCGGGGGCAGCGAATGCGCGCCAGACAGCTCTGTCGATGGTCGACCAGGCACGCACGATGAGATAAGTGCGGTGTTCACCCGAGCGATTCACGTCGAAGCCGGCCAGGCTCACATAGTCGCCCGCATTCACGGCCGCTTCGGGGCGCTCGCGAACGAACAGCCAGGGTTCGGTGACCTCGCGAATTGTGGCAGCAGTTGTCTCGTCGAAGTATTCGCGGATCAATGGGCGCGATTGGCCGACGCATCCGCACATCGACATCGCAACCAGCGCCGCAACTGCGAATCGAATCTTCAAAAATTCCATCGCCCTTGCAAGCTCACGAAATAGTCGGACGAGTCCTCGCGCTGCGCTCCGCCCGTACGCGAACCGAGCTGTGCGCCCAACTCAGTGAGGATCGACAGATGCTTACCCAAATAGTCCGTGCGCAGCGAGGGTATGTATTGGAGCCGCTTCGATCCATCGGCATTGACTGTCTGTTGATCCACGCGAATGCGCGGACCGATCCGCCACGCGGTGCCGAGCGCGAAGCGGGTGTAATAAGCCAATGAAGTAACTTTCGAGTCGCCCCCCGTTTGATAGCGCACGCCGAGGACATTGAAGTCATCGCGAGCGATCCATCCGCCGCCCAACAACTGCACCGAATAGGACTGCACGTTGCCTGATGTAGGAACGGAGGCGACGCCGCCGCTCTCGGGTGTCGATGAAATGGACGTGCTACTCGCATCGATCGACACGCGAAATCGTTCGCTCAGCGGGCGAGTAACCGAGATGCTGTACGTGTCGGCGCGCGCCGTTCGATCCTCGGCGAGTTGGCGAATCTCGGAGTCGCTGAAGAGCGTCTGCAACGTTGCCAGATCTTCGACAGGCTGACCGATGAGCGCATTGCGTGTGGTAAGCAAGGGAGCGTTGCGCCGATCGACATCGAAGCTGACAGTCCATCGGGCCGGCAGTTCCAACACTCCAAGTAGCACGACGGTATTGATGGTCGAATACAACGTGTCGTAGTCGACCAATCCGATGATGCTTCGCCCCGGCTGGAAGAAGCGGACCTCCGTCCCGATCGCCTGCCGGTCCGTCAGCGAAAGATCGCTTTGCCGCGTGGCGTAGATTGATACGTCCCATGCCCGAGCGAAGGCTCCGAAATCGAACGACACACCGGTGAGTGTGCGATCGGTTTGTAGCGAGTCGTACGAGCTTTCGACGGGGTGGCCGTAGATGACGTTCGCACGAATTCGTGGGAGCAATTGATATCCGAGCGAGATTCCATCGAACGAACCCAGCACGCCCGCCGAGGTGCGCGATTGCCGCCCGAGACGAGCGGACCAGTGCCACTCCTGATCCGACATTTCGGCGTACGTGATGCCGATGCGAGTGCGGTCGCCTGGCCCATCGCTTAGCAAATCCTTCTGATAACCCGCGCTGACACGGCTCAGAAAATCGTATCGTTCGCCATGCTTGCGGGCGACCAGGTCGAGATCTGTGATCGCTGCGTGTTGTGCGATGAAGCTTTGCTTTTCGGTATCCGTCTGCAGTCGGGATGTGTCGTATTGATATCGTACACCCGCACCGCCGTAAGCGCGCCACCTCCTTGCCGCTGCTTCATCCGTAGTGTCTCGATCGGCTCCGGGCAAATGTGCCGCCAGCAATGTACCCAACCGCTGACGTACGCGCGTCGCGTTAGGGGACCGCGGATACAGGCGCAGATATTCTTCGTATTCCGCCTTCGCGTGCGCCAACTGCCGATTGCGCTCGCGCGCGAGGCCCAGGGATTCCAACGCATCCGCACGTGCCGGAAATTCCGGTTGTTCGACGGCTTTGGTGAACAGCGTGATCGCGAGCTCGTACTGACGCTTCTGCAATGCTTGCCGAGCTTGACGTACCAGCGCGTCGAGTTCGTTTTCGGAGAGTCGCACCGCATTCGGGTTGGTGCGAGTCGGCGGCACCGGCGCCAGCACGTCACTTACGGCTTCGGTTCGCGTTTCATCTGCGATCGCAAGCCAGGCGCGCGAGAAACGAGTCTTTGCCAGCACGAGCGCTCGCTGCGCTTCTGCGCGCGAGGAAAATGGGCCCACCCGTAACCGGTGCCAACTCTGCCCATTTAAGGTGATCTTCGAGTCGTAAGGCTCGGTGCCAAACAGCGTGCGAGCGTCGGCTATTGTTTGCTGGTCGAACGTTTCGGTGGAAGAGTCGAGATTGATCGCATAGCCAGTCGTTTCCGGGACAGCATCGGCAATCATCACGCGGCTGTTCTCTGGCTTACCGGGCCGCAACAGGCGAATGCGTATACCGCGCAGATCCGCGCTGGGCGCCAATACGAAGTGCTCGTCTTGAGTCCATTCGATCGTGAGGGCCAACTCACCGGCGAACACCTGCTCGAGCAAAACCGACTTGACGACGTCACGATCGGCTATGACTGGACGCTCCACTGCAAACGGCAAACTGGCATCCGAATCGCAGTCGCGTCCTGGGATCAGACGTATTCGCACGCTCGCTCCGGTCGAAGACGGATCGTGTGCGAGATACAGCATCGAACAAGTGAATTGCAGAATGAGATCGACGTGAGAGTCCGCCTGCCGAACATCGACAGCCTCGATCAAGGGGGCACTTTGCGCATGAGCGCGAGCCATCAACGCAATCAAGCTCACGACGAAGAGCAGGCTCTTTAACAAGCAATGCCGAACCCGTTCGAGCGCGCAGAAGTGCATGTCGCTAGTCGAAGCTGCCCGCATTCACTCGATGCTGCGGCCCTGGCCGCGAGCGCGCGATCGTTGTCATCGTGGCATCGGTGTAAACGTGGCACGCCCCTGTGCAATTCTTCAATTCAGCGACGGTGTAGCGAACGTTCGTATTCTGAATCTTGAGATGCGGATCCGATTTATAGTTATTGGCGTGACATCCGGCGCAGTCCGGCCGATAGGCAGGTGCCGTCCACACCGCTTGATCCGTGTTCGTGGTGTGACAGTCCGTGCATTGCAGCGCACGTCGATGATCGCCGGGATACTCAGGCGACGTGTGACGGAATGTCAGCGGCGTCCAGGCCGTCGTGGAATGACATACGTTGCATTCCATCGCGGTCGTCATATGGCCCACTGTTTTGCCCGTCGCACTCGTTCCGTTGTGACACGCATTACAGCCGGTCGTCACGCCAGTGTGGTCGAACATCGCCGGCTTCCATGCGAGCGTGCTGTGGCACGTATCGCACTCGGCGGTCGTGGCGATGTGATTTACGTTCTTGCCTGTCGCTTTCACGCCGTTGTGACATGTCGAACACGTGCCTGCCGTGACGCCCGCATGATCGAAGCGCGCCGGGGTCCAGCCCGTCGTCGTGTGACAGTTCTCGCACGTGTTGTCGCTGGCGATGTGATCCGGTGTCTTACCCATCGCTGTCGTGCCGTTGTGACAGGAGAAGCAGGTCCCCTGCACTTGCTGATGATCGAGACGCGTTGCCGGTTGCCAGCTTGAGATCGAATGGCAGGCTTCGCAGACGTTACTCGTCGCGATATGTGTCGCCGTCTTGCCCGTGGCCGTCGTGCCGTTGTGGCAGCTCGCACAATTGCCCGTGACCCCTGCGTGATCGAAACCGGCAGGAATCCACGCGGTAGTCGTGTGACAGGTCTCGCACATGTTGCTCGATGCGATATGCGTCGGTGTCTTGCCTGCCGCGCGCGTGCCGTTGTGACAGCTCGCGCAATCGGTCGTGATACTCGCGTGATCGAATCGCGCGCCATTCCAAGTGAACGTGCTATGGCAGGTGGCGCAATCTGCGGTCGTCGCGATATGCGTTGGATTCTTACCGATCGCTTGGATGCCGTTGTGGCAGCTTTGACAGGTGCCGCGAACCTCCGAGTGGTCGAATCGATTCGCCGGCGCCCATGCGACCGCGGAATGACACTGACCGCATGCATCGCTGCTCAAGATGTGATTGGCTGGCTTCGCCATCGCTCCCACGCGCGAACCCGGCAAGTGGCATCCCACACATTCGCGGGGCGTGCCTTTGAACACCGCTTGCACGTGACAGGACTCGCACGGCACATCGCGATGCGCACCGGTGAGCTCGAATCCCGTAGTGAGGTGATCGAATCGACGCATGCCCGTCTGAGCGCTCACCGACTGCGTTCCCAGCACGGCGAACAGCAACAGCGCTGCGAAGAGCGCACCGCCCACGCTCAACGAGAGCACAGCGAGCCAGGATTTGGTACTCGTCATGGCCTCTTGGCTCCTCGGAAGGTGTTGGTGCTATGGCACTGCTGACACTGGTGACCGAATTGACCCAGGTGAATGTCATCGGTGGCGTGACACGAAGCGCAGTCGCTCACGGTCGTCGACATATGCGTTGTATCGCGGTGGCAAGCCTCGCATTGCAGCTTCGCGTGCGCGCCGCTCAAAGGAAAGTTCGTGCGTGCAGCGTGATCGAATTGCCAGATATTCCAGCCGTTCGCCGAATGGCAGTCGCTGCACTGCCTTCCCATGCTGCCCTTGTGCACGTCCTGCTTCGCATGGCAGTCGATACATTGCCCGGGGGTTTGAGCAAACTTCGAATCGGCGTGGCAGCGCGCGCAGGGAACTGCGATGTGCAGACCGAGCAGCGGGAAGGACGTGAATTCGTGGTTGAACTGGGCAGCAGGCCGCCAGACGTCATCTCCATGACATTGATCGCATGCCGCTCCGGACGTGCCCGCGTGAACGTCATCGAGCTTGTGACACGAGTTGCACTGAGTCTGCGGCGGCTGCTCTTTGATGCGGGCGGTATGGCACGTCTCGCATTGCAGCTTGGCGTGCTTCCCATGCAATGCAAAGTGCGCGTCGCGCGCATGATCGAATTTCACGGTGGGCCATACGGTCGGTGAATGACAGGTCTCACACGCATTGCCGAAGCGATGCGCGTGGGGATCGTCCGCCAAATGGCAGCTTGCGCATTCGCGCGACAGCTTCTGTTTGAAGTCGCCGGACTTGTGGCACGCGGTGCACTCCAAGGCGTCGTGCCCTGCCGTGAGCGCGAATCCCGTTTCCTTCGCATGATCGAAGCGGCTGTTATTCCAGCTCTGCGCGGTGTGGCAGTTGGAACACGCAGTGCCACGCGCTCCTTGATGCACATCGTCCGTAGCGTGACATGCGACGCATTGTGTCGGTGCGCCCTTGAAATGTTCGTTGGCGTGACACTTTGCACAGGTGAGATCCGCATGCGCACCCAGCAGCGGAAATGAAGTCTTCGCGTGATCGAACTTGGTCGCGGGCCACGACGAGTTCGAATGGCAGCTGTCGCAGTTGGAGCCCAGCTTACCGGCATGGGGATCGTCTTGCTTGTGGCAATCGATACATTGCGACGGTGCCGCCGCGAAACGCTTGCCGGGCACGTGACACTGCGTGCACGTCACATTAGCGTGCGCACCTGAAAGCGGAAAATCCGTGAACGCGTGATCGAACAGACCGGGATCGAGCTTCACGATGTCCGCATCGCGCCCGCGGTGCTCGGTGTGACACGCACCGCACTGGACGCTCGGTCGATTCGCAACGATGCCGTGATATCCGTGCTTCGATGCGATGTCCGCCGCTACATCTTTATGACAGGTCAAACACAGTTGCGGTTGCCGCTCGCGGTTCTTGCGATCGTGGCAGTTGCTGCATTCCTGTTCGATCTTCGCGTGCGCCTGCGACACTTCGCCCGGCATCAACAAAGACTCGAGCCCCGCCGCATGAACACTGAAGGAGCGAACCGCGGCTGCGAGCACGAACATAGATAGCAAAAGAACGCGGCGCATCAGTACACGTGAACGGCCACGACGTGCACGATCCCTGCGATCAACAGCATGAAGAACAGCGGCAGGTGCAATACATGCCACCAGGAGAACAAGCGCTCGAAGCTTTCGAGTTCTGCTACGCGACGTGCTGCGAGCAGTCTCCTATCTACATACTCGAACGCGACCCGCCGCAATCGGCTCTTGTGCGCCGCGATGACGTCCGAAGCGCGCGCCCCCGCTTGGAGCGCAGTTCGCACATATTGGTGTAGTCGCCGCCGTTCTAGCCAGCATCTCCACTGCAGAACCCACGGACGCATGAACCAGAGCGATTGCACCGCATTGAACCGCGTCATGCGTTGCTCGCTTTCCGCCGCTCGACGCATCAACTCCGGCATGAACGCGATCGATTGCGTTTGCGACTTGAGGCGCTCCGCCGCTTCAGACAGCTCGGCCAAAGTCGCACGTTGTCCATGTAGACCCTCGTGAATGCGTGCATAGAAGAAGCGGCCGACCAATCCGCTGCTGGCGACAATGATCATGGACCACAGCGCCACGTTGCTATTCGTCGCACCGGTACTGAAGTCGGCGTGATAGAGGATGCACAACGGGCCTGCCACACCGAGGAACATATGAATTTGGAACCAGCGCTTCACGCCGCCGATGACATTCAGCCAGCGCGCGCGCTTGCGAGCCGGGTAAATCAATAGCAACAGCATCATCGAACCCCCGATGATGCCGAGTGCATAACCCATGCCCCGCTCGGGTGTGACGTATCGGTCGATGGGCAGGAAGAAACCTGCGACAACCAGAACACCGGCGATGAGAAAGGCGGTCCGTGCGATCCAGGGACGACTCGCACCTGTGGATCGCGGCAGTGCATTCGAAGCGTGCTGGCTCTTCTCTAGGCGAGCCACGCCCACGGAGACCGCTGGCTTATGTGACGGCCTGGACATATTCGATTCTCACTCGACCCGCTGATTTATGCGGCGTGCGCGATCGGTGCGCGCAACTTGCCGTTAGGTTGGACGCTCGCATCTTGACTAATCAATCGCTCGCAACGCTAGTGTCGCCGCGCACATACAACATTCGTGGCGAGTGCGAATCGCTCGCAAATGCACCGGATTCACGTCACAGGATTGCGTGCACGGTAGTCGTTAAGATGCGCCGCCTGCGGCTGATCGATCCATGAACACGATTGCATATTTGATTTACGGCATCCCGCTTCTGGCGGCCTTCGCGTGGTACGTGCGCAAGCGCGTCGCCGTCGAGACGCACAGCGCTCAGGTGCTCACTGAACGGCGTGCATCGGGACACATCGAGCCCGCCTCTTTGCATCCAGTGATCGATCCGACTCGATGCGTCGGATGCGGCGCATGCGTCGGCGCATGTCCCGAACAACCTGATCACACTGTGCTCGGCATCATCGGCGGCAAAGCACAATTGGTCAGCCCTGCCGACTGCATCGGACACGGTGCGTGCCGCACGGCATGTCCGATGGATGCGATATCGCTAGTGTTCGGCACCGAGCAACGCGGTGTGGACATTCCCACAGTGTCGCCGCGATTCGAAACGAACATCGCGGGCATTTATATCGCCGGCGAACTGGGAGGCATGGGCCTCATTCGCAATGCGCTCGAGCAAGGTCGACAGGCGATTGACTCGATCCGCGAAGATCGCTCGAGCCGCAACGATCTTCTCGATGTGGTGATCGTGGGTGCGGGTCCCGCCGGCTTCGCAGCTTCGTTGACTGCAAAGTCGCATCGGATTCGATACGTCACCCTCGAACAAGAGTCGCTCGGTGGATGTGTGTTCCAGTATCCCCGCGGCAAGCTCGTGATGACGCAACCTGCGAAGTTGCCCATCGTGGGAACGATCAAGTTCCCGCAGACGAGCAAGGAAGCGCTACTGGAGTTCTGGCGTGCAACCGAGCAGAAAGCGCAGTTGGGAATTCGCTATCGAGAACGTGTAGAGACAATCGAGACGTTGCCCGGCGGCGGATTTCTCGTACGGACACCGGCCAACGAATATCGAACCAACAGCGTGTTGCTCACCATCGGTCGGCGCGGCACGCCGCTGAAACTCGGCGTGCCAGGCGAGGAGCTGCCGAAAGTCGTGTATCGATTGATCGATCCAGAACAATACGCAGGTCAGAAAGTGTTGGTGGTGGGCGGAGGCGACAGCGCTCTCGAGGCGGCCGTGTCGATCAGCGAAGTGGCAGGCACCCACGTCACACTCTCGTATCGGAGCGATGCATTCACCCGTGCCAAGCAAAAGAATCGCGAACGCGTTGCTGCCGCAGAGCAAAGCGGGCGCATCAAAGTTCTATTGCGCTCGACCGTGCAGAGCATTGCGAACGACCAAGTGCTGGTGAAACAGGATGGCAAGATCGCAACCATCGAGAACGACGTCGTCATCATTAGCGCAGGCGGCACGCTTCCGACAGAATTTCTGCGTCGCATCGGCATCCACGTTGAGACGAAATATGGCTCGGCTTGATCTTGCGATCGGGGGCGCGCTGATCGCCATGCTGCTACAGGGCGTTCCCGCGTTCTCGAAAGCGCCAGAGGTGATCGAGTCCGCTCGCGGCGCCATGCGCCTGAAGGACTTCGACAAAGCCAAATCGATACTGGAATCGCGCGAGCACGCCGACCCTGAGGCGAGTTACCTATTGGGGTGCTTGTATTTCGCGGAGTTGGTCGCGAACTCCAACGAATCCAGTGCCCGCGAAAAATGGCAGCATGCGGCAAACAGCGGCTACGGGCCTGCCGAATTTGCTTTGGCTGCGCTCGATGCGAACGGATCGCCTGCAGATCGCGGGCGCGCACGCGAATGGCTCGCCTCGGCTGCGCGACATGGCGATGAGCGCGCCCAGACGCTGGTTGCGCGCAAACAATTGCCGATGCGCCTATCTGCGATCGACTTGCTCGGCAGCACAGTTGATCACGGCTCCTTGTTGCGCCATGCAGTAGCGAGAGGATTCAGCGAAGAAATCCCGCAACTAGCGGATGCAACGAGCGTCAATGCTCGCGATGAGTTCGGACGTACAGCGCTGTTCATTGCGGCAGAAGCGGGCGATTCCGCTGCTCTAGAAGCAGTGATTCGCGCCGGTGCCAAAGCGTCGTTGCAGGATCAAGCCGGCATGACTGCTCTGATGATTGCCGCGGCGGGAGGCCACGCCGAGGCGGTGAAGTCTTTGCTGCATGCGGGTGAGCCCGTCGATGCGAATGATTCGAGCCAGAACACGGCGCTGCACTTTGCGACGCGAAGCGGCGATGCGCGCACGGTGAAATTGCTTTTGGATGCGGGCGCATCCGTAGCTGCGCGCAACGCCAAAGGATGGACGGCGCTCGACTACGCCTCGCAGACGAATGCGTCCGCCCTCACCCAGCTATTGACCAGCGCCGGCGCAGTTCGCAGCAGTGCGTCCAAATCGCAGCGGGTCGACTCCCTTGAGCTGATTCGTGCACGCGGGAAGTTCGCGAACGAGCGCGATCTCTACCAGGGCTGGTCCGACCTAGAGGTGGCTGTTGCGCGCAACGACACTGTGTCGGTTCAGACGTTGCTCAATGCAACTTCTGCACAGAAGGCTGAGAATGGGTCGGATCCTTCGCTCTTGATACTGGCTGTTAGAAGCCATTCGACGGATGCGCTGCAACTTCTGCTCGCACACGGATCCTCGCCCAATCAGGCGTCGAAGGATGGACACACTCCGCTCGGCGCTGCCGTCGAGACTGGATGCGCCACTTGCGTGACGCTCCTGCTGCAAGCCAAAGCAAATCCCGAATGGAGTGGCACCTTTGAACGACCTGTATTGCTCGCGGCACTCGCACGCGGCCAAGCAGAACTCATCGAGCCGTTGCTGCACTTCGGCGCACCCGTGAATGCATCGGACAAGGACGGCCTCACTGCATTGATGCTGGCTGCTCAGCGTAACGAACGACACAGCGTGGAAGCGCTTTTGCGGGCGGGCGAGGCGGCTGATGCACAAGATGGACTAGGTCGGACAGCACTGTGGCTCGCAGCGGCCGCGAACGCATCCGACAGCATCGCTGCGCTCCTCGCGGCGCATGCGGATATCAATATGAGCGCAAAGGATGGCTCGACGCCGCTGCTCATCGCGGCCACTAAAGGAAACGTGCAACTAGCGCAGCGATTGATCGAGAAGGGCGCGAAGGTGAATCAGAAAAACCAGTATGGAGATTCGCCTTTGCATGCTGCCGCCACTCGATCATCCGTCGAGCTAGTGCAGTTACTTGTCGCCAGCGGTGCCGAACTCGATAGTCAAAATCAAGCCGGCGATACGCCATTGCACACTGCGGCCCGACGCGGCTCAGCCGCAGCCGTGCACACTCTGCTGCAAGCGGGTGCGAGCCGAAAACTCCGCAACAAAGACCGCGCCACCGCGGCCGATATCGCGAATGCGATGGCGGATGCGAAGGTCGCGGCGTTGTTGCGATGACGGTTGTCAGTTGTCGGTTGAGGGTTGACGGTCAGCCGTGTGAGGTGTGCGCTGCACGTGTGAAGTGTGACTTGTCACGGTTGTGAGTAGACGGTTTACCGTTGACAGACAGATAAGAAATTCGCGCGTCGAGGGCGACTCTTCTTACCGCCAACAGGCAACGGCCAACTGCTAACGGTTGTCGGTTGGCTGAGAGCAACGGAATTTCCCGCCGCGAGCACGGGCGGCACTATGACCGTCAACCGTCAACTCACAACTCCCACCCCACGCGCACACTTCCTCACTTTCTCCGCGCGCTTTGTCTGTGCAACACTGCGCCTCCCGAAAATTCGCGGAGAAAAACAATGAAGCCAATGCTTCGCTGCGTGCTGTCGCTCTCGAGTGTTCTGTTGGGTTCACAGCTCGCCCACGCCGCAGACCAGCCGCTCCTGCACGAAATCTTTCAAGACCACGCAGTACTACAGCGGGATCGGCCGATTCCGGTGTGGGGCGACGCTCAGGCAGGCGAGACGATCACGATCGATTTCAACGGCTCGCAAGCATCGGCAAAGGCGGATCAAACCGGACACTGGCGCGCTGAATTGCCCGCTACCGCGGCGGGCGGACCGTACGAGCTGACGGCAAAGTCGAGTTCAGGTTCACAGCAGAAGATTGCCGATGTATTGGTCGGCGATGTGTTCCTGTGTTCGGGTCAATCGAACATGGAGTTCCACTTGGGTAGCGCGCTGAACGCGTGGACCGAGACACAAGCGAACAATCCGAAGATCCGCATGCTCACTGTCGCTCACGATACGAGCGCAAAACCGCTCGAGCATTTCCGTAAACCGGTGCAATGGCAACTCACGACTCCACAGACGGTTCCGGGCTTCTCCGCAGTCTGCTACTTCTTCGCACGAGAGCTGCAAAAAGCGATTCCGATTCCCATTGGCCTGATTCATTCCTCATGGGGCGGCTCGAAGATCGAGCCTTGGATGAGCGAAGCGACGTTACGTTCGTTGGGCGGCGACTTCGGCTCGTTGCTGGATGTCCTCGCACTGAACGACAGCAATCCAGAGCAAGGCGCACGCAAGTGGGGAGAGATTTGGCAGAACTGGTACAGCCAACGCGTTCCGAACTCCAAGCCTTGGAGCGATGCAAATCAAAAGTGGACTGCGGTGCCGGACCTCGCAGCGAAGTGGGAGAACTGGGGCGTGCCGGAACTTGCGAGCTACAACGGTATGGTGTGGTTCCACACGTCAGTCAATCTCACTGCGAAACAGTCCAAGCAAGCGGCAAAGATTACGGTCGGCCATTCCGACGATGTGGATACGACTTGGATCAATGGCATCGCCGTTGGCAGCAATGCCAATCCTGATGCGCTTCGCACTTACGACATCACCAAAGGGATTTTGAAACCCGGCAAGAACTTGATTGTCGTGAACGTGCTCGATCTCTACGCGGGCGGCGGCCTGCATGGCACGAACGACGAGTTTGTTCTGACACTCGCGGATGGCACCAAGATCCCATTCAACACTGGATGGGAATACCAAATCGCGCCAAAGTCAGTGGGCGAACCCATCCGTGCGCCGTGGGATGCCACAGCAGGCTTGAGTGTGATCGCAAACGCGATGATCGCGCCGCTCGATCACCTGCCGATGCGTGGCGTCGCGTGGTATCAAGGCGAATCGAACACCGGTGCTGCGGATTCATACTTGGGATTGATGAAAGCTTGGATGAAGGAATGGCGCGGCAAGTTCGGCGAGAACGCATCCTTCTACATCGTCCAATTGGCGAACTACGGTCCGGCGCCGACGGCGCCCGTCGAAAGCGGCTGGGCTGAAGTACGCGATGCACAGCGCCGTGCTGTCATCGAAGATGGCAATGCAGGTCTGGCCGTCACAGTCGATCTCGGCGATCGCTATGACATTCATCCAGCGAACAAACAGCAAGTCGGCGTCAGACTCGCACGTGCCGCGAGACACGCAACCTACGGTGAGAACATCACGCCCTCAGGTCCTCGAGTCGTCGATGCACGACGCGACGGCAACGACATCGTCGTGAACTTCGCGGATGTGGATGGATCGCTCGTCGCGTACAGCAACGATCATCCGATCGGCTTCGAGCTGTGCCCCGATCAGCGGAATTCGTGCAAGTACGCATTGGCGACAATTCAGGGCAACAGTGTTCGACTCGATGCCCACGAAGTTGCGAACGCCACACGTGTTCGATACTGCTGGGCGGATAGCCCAGTCTGCACGTTGTATGACGGCGCGGCACTGCCGGCGAGTCCGTTCGAGGTGAAAATTTCGAGATAGAGCAATGTGGTGATGGGGTGATGAGCTGAAGGCGCGCAGCTTTCAGTGCATGACCTCCTCACCACTCTTCAAGAACAGGGCTCTCGCATTCTCGTGTGGAGATGTGAGGGTTCGCGACGTGCAATCTTTCTCTGCGCCCGCTAGTCTTCGCACCCGAATTTTTCCCTCGGAGTGATGAATGGCTCGTGCATCGTTGCATAAGGTCTTTGGCGCCCTGTTGCTCACGGCGGCGTTTCTGAGCGCTTCGGTATCGGCGGATCCTCCCGATCATGCGAAAGCGCACGGCTGGCGAAAGAAGCACGATGCGCGTTACGTCGGCTACACCGGTCGCGAATGGGACCATGACTATGGCGTGATCGAGGGCCACTGCGATCGCAAAGCAATTGGCACCGTGGTGGGCGGGATCGTCGGCGGAGTCATCGGATCGCGCGTAGGCGAAGGCGATAACCGTACTGTCGCGATCATCGTGGGTTCAGTCCTCGGAGCCGCGATTGGGCGCCACATCGGGCGCGAGATCGATGAGTCGGATCGCGCGTGCATCGGTCACGCGCTAGAGCTGGCGAAACCCGGTCAGAGCGTTCGGTGGCTGAATGACGCAACCGGCGTGACCTATGTCGTGACACCGCTCACGGCTGCGAGCAAGAACGCATCTTGTCGCGACTTTACCTTCGTCGCCATGGTCGGCAGCAAGAAGGAGAAGTCGAAACAGCGCGCGTGTCGCGCGGACGCAGGTGCGTGGGCTGTGCAGGATTGACCGACTTCGATGCCCATGGAACCGGACTCGTGCCTTCGCTCTTAGTCAATGACAATGAGCGAGGGCACACCATGAACATTCGAATCGTCGTTGCCGATGAACGCCAGGCGAATTTTTTCGAAGCGTCGCGACCGGACGCGAGCTTGAATCTCACTCACACGATCTTCAATCCTGCCGGCGGAATGCAGGACATCGACCTGGAAACGGATCGTGCCGGACGACGCTTCGGTGGGTCCTCAGGCGTGTCGCATGGGTCTGGACCACAGCAAGGTCATCATCACGGCGTAGACGGCGAGCGCAGTACCGTTCAACACGATCTTAATCTGTTTGCGAAAACCGTCGCGCAACGCATCGATGACGATCGGATTGCGCATGCATTCGATCGATTGGTTGTGATCGCCTCGCCCAAGTTGCTCGGGATGATCCGCCAATCGCTTTCGTCTCAAGCCCTAGGAATGCTCGCCGGCGAGGTCGCGAAAGACATTCTTCACCACGGACCTGAGGCCATCATCAAAGCGGTTCCACGCGAAGCCTTCACCGAACTCGGTTAGATCCTAATTCGGGCGCTTGCGGTTCGCCTTGTGCGGCTCTCGCGGCGCGCTGGTTTCTGCGCTGCAAATACAAAAGCCAGCCAGTGATGGCGAATAGCGGCATGCAGACACTGGCGAGCATGAACACGGTCATGCCGGGCATCCCGAAGAATTGACCTGAGTGCAGCGGCAAGAACAGTCGTCTGATGTCCCCACCGAAAAGACTCATCAGGCTTTCTCGATACCAGGCATACGACCACGTGATCCCAGTCAGTGCGATGAGCAGGTAGATCAGCAAACACCAGAGGCCGATCGTAGCGTGCAAGTTCCACAGTAGGGCGCGGCCTCGTAAATGCAGTTTCGGCAGCAGCACGTTCCTCCATCGCGAACTTCCTCGCGGCCAGCGTAGATACAGCCCGGTGCCTGCCATGAAGATCAACAACGTTGTGGACGCGCCGACTATTTTCCGACCAACATCACGATTGCCGAAGTCACCGAGCATTAGCCAACGATGTAGCTTGCGAACTTCTTTGAAGAACGTCTTGCCGGTTTGCGCTTCTGCTGCCACCACGCGAGGATCGTCTCGATCAGCACCTCGTGGTGCTCGCAGGTACACGCCGTCGTTCAACGCAGTGACGATTTGATTCTCGAACGAGAGCATCGCGCCGGTGAGGCCGGCAATGCCGAGGATGATTCCCGCCGTGATCCCGACGAACCAGTGAAGTTGAAACCACACGCGCCTCATAGGTGAGCCCAGCGCCGAAGTAGGTTGTGATACACGCCGGTCAGCGGCACGGCCACGTCTTGACTGCCCTGGTGCGTGTTCAAGCGGCGGATCGCGCAATCCAAATCGAACAGCAAGCTGCGCTGTGCGTCCTCGCGCACCATACTTTGGATCCAAAAGAACGCTGCGAAGCGAACACCGCGCGTAATCGCCTGAACGCGGTGGAGGCTACTTGCGGGATACAGAATCATGTCGCCGGCTGGAAGCTTGACGCTGTGCGCACCGTAGGTGTCCTCGACGATGAGTTCGCCGCCGTCGTATTCGTGCGATTCGCTCAAGAAGAGTGTCGCGGAGAGATCCGTTCTGATGAGCGCACCGCTGGATCGGATCTGCCTCACCGCGTTGTCCACGTGCGTTCCGAATTGGTGCCCTATTGTGTAGCGATTGAACAAAGGCGGAAATATTTTCGCCGGCAATGCCGCAGAGATGAACGTCGCGTTCTTCTCCAACGCGGACACAATGATCTTCCCAATTTCGATCGCAGCGACTGAGGTCTCGGGGAGCTGTTCGTTATTCTTCGCCAGAGACGATTGGTGCCCCGCAGTGATCCGGCCGTCGACCCATTCGTCATCGTGCAGAAGTGCGCGCGCATGATTGACTTGTTCTGCGCTCAATACACGCGGGATCTGCAACATCATAGGCTGTATGTCGCCATCAGCACGAATTGCCGCGCTTCACCGGGCGTCGCCCACGCTTGTTCGCCTGCGGTGCGGACTCGCGTCAGATATCTCTCGTCGAACAAATTGTTGACGTTGAATTGAAACACCAGGTTGCGATTCAGTGCGTATCGCACCATGGCACGATGGACCGTGTACCCGTCAGTGGTGGGCAGGGCTCCATCAATGTTCGTTGCGTTGTGTTGGCCAACATACACTTTCGATTGATACGTCAGGCCGTAACCGACCTGCAGCGCATCGGATACGTCGACTACAGACCACAAGCTCATCGCATCTTTAGGCACGTTCAGCAGCGGATCGCCACGGGTGTAATCCTGCCCCAGCGATGAAATGTAATCGGACGCACCTTGAATGACTTCACTCTCGAGATGCGTGTAGTTCGCATACGTAGACCATGTGCCCCACATATTGAATGCGACTCCAAGCGCGAAGCCATCGACCCGCGCGCGGCCGTCTAATCGTTGCTCTTGCGCAGGGTTGTCCGGATTGCCTGGATCGTTCACGCGGTAGTTGGTGCGTTCGTTGCGAAACAGAGCTGCGCTGACCGACGAGCGATTCGACCACTCCCACTTGGTACCGAATTCGTAATTCACGGCAGTCTCTGGTTCGAGACTGCAGTTCGAATTGACTTGAGTCGCACCCGTGCTCGAAATCGGCAGCGTGCAGGTACCATTTACGGATGCTTTGGAGGGCGTCTGCGAATTGCCGTACGCGATGTAGACACTCCCATGCTCGGTCGGATTGAACACGACGCCCGCGCGGTAACTTAGTAGCCATTCCGCATTTCTCGCCGCGGGCGCGGTGGTGAGCTGTCCGCCCGCAGCGGGGGTGGCGATGGACGTGACCGCCGAGTCGCCATCGTTGTGCTCGTAACGAACGCCCGCGTTCACTTGCCAGCGCGACGCGATCTGAACTGCGTCGAAGACGTAGAGTGCCTGATTATCCAACTCACCTCGATTCAGATTCGTAACGATTAGATTGCGCGGCCCCTCGTACAGTGAGTTGGGCTCATCGATAGGAGTCGGTGCAAATACGGGTGTCGTGCCGTCCGGATTGCGAAGCACGTTTCCGCTCGTCAGGTTGAACGTTTCGTGCGTGATCGCAAGCCCGAGCGTTGCACTGTGCTCGAACGAGCCGGTAGCGAAACTCAGACTCAGATCCGTTTGATTCGCGATGGCTCTGTTGCGAGTGTCGCGCGAGTTGCCGCGTGGACCGCTCGGAAGATAGTAGCCAGGTTCAACCGTCACATTTCCAGCGACGCACGCCGCGCCCGCGGGTGTGAGCCCGGTTTCGGCGACGCAGAATGTGCCCTGCGGCGGATCGACGACAGACAGTTGATCGACTTGTAACGCACGAGTTTGATTTCGCAGCGTGATCCCATTGCGAATCGAATGCGTGAGCATCGCGTTGATCACGTCCGTGTCGATCTGCTGCGTGTCGACATTGCGAAAACCGTAGTAGTCGTTCAAATCTGCGCCGGGCAGGAGATGGCCGCGATAGGTGGGAACGCCGTACTGTGGAATGTTGTCGTCTTCTTGATGGAAGTAGCTCACCGTGAGCGCTGTCGAATCGCTAAAGTTCAGTGCCAACGACGGCGCAATGCCCCATCGTTCGTATTTCTCGACATCACGCCCCGACACTTCGTTGCGATGCCAAACCGCATTCACTCGCACGGCCTTATCGGCACCGAGTTCGTGATTGAGGTCCGCTGCAACTCGGCGGTATTGCGCAGTACCGGTCGATGTCGAGAAGCGGTCGAACGTATCGCGTTGCGGCGTCTTGCTGACGAGATTCACGCTGCCACCGACAGCACCCGCTCCCGAGTAAACAGAGTTCGCGCCGTTAACGACTTCCACCTGCTCCAAGTTGAATGGATCAGATCGCGTGTACTGAGCGCTATCGCGCATGCCGTCGATCGTGATGTCGTTGCTTCCCGAGAATCCGCGCAGGTTGATGCTGTCGCCGTAGCCGCCGCCACCTTCGCCAGCACCAAACGTAATTCCGGGTACGGTGCTGAGCACTTCGCGCAACGTGAGCAGCCCTTGATCCGCGATCACCTCACGCGAGAGCACGGTGATGGTTTGCGGCGTGTCTCGTAAGGAAGCGGTGTACTTCGGCGACGACGCCTCGATCTCATCCCGCGTACCCACAACGGTCACGTCTGAATCTGAATAGTCCGCATGCGCAGCAGTGGCCGCACCGATTCCAAGTACCGCTGCGATCGCTTGTCGTAGCGATGAGCCCGTCGCCGTGCGACTGATTGTTCTTTGCCCCACGTATCGCCCTCCCGAATCTCGCCAAAGATCCTAGATGAGAACGGTTCGCGTTTGCAAGACAATTGCAAATCCCTAGTTATTGTTAAGTTGAAGTGGCGGTTGGCGGTTGGCGGCAAGATGCTCGCGGCGATCAGGGACGATGTCGACGTCCTTCGGCGTGGGTCGGCGTCCCACATCCCTCCTTCATTGGACACCCATGGTTTACCGTCCCATGAACCAGCACCGCCCCTGGGTTATCGCGACGGCGATCACCGCCTCTTTTCGAGGTTGGACACCCATCGTTTAGAGGTTCTTGGCACCAGTGGCCCACCCTCCGCAATTGGACGGCCATGGTTTGAGACCTAAAACTAGGGTCCGGGCGGTCCGGGTCGTGAGTGGCGCAGACCCGATCGAATGATGGGTGTCCAATTGTGAATGGGTGTCCAATTGTGAGTGAGAGAGGGATGTGGCCCGACTCCATGGCCTCGATCAGACCATGGGTGTCCAATTCAAAAGGTGTCCAATTCAAAAGGCGTTGAAAGGGGCGCCAAACGTTGGGTGTCCAAAATGAGAAGGACCAAAGCCTGAAGGCAGCATGGCGAAAGCGGCTACCGCACAGGGATGTGCACATCCGCGGAGGTAGAAACCCCGGAGTGGCCGAACCACCGCATCGGAGCCGCTAAGGGGGCCAACTTCCGAGTTGCAAGGGCGGAAATTCGTGCTGCGTCAGCGCACTGAGTTGTCTTTGCAGGGCTACTTGGCGTTCACGATCGGCGGGATGGGTCGAAAGGAACTCGGGCGGCTTCACGCCATCCTGCTTTTCCATGGTGGCGAAGAAATCGATCATGCCGCGAGGATCGATATCGTGTCGGACGAGCGCATTGAATCCTTTCGCGTCCGCACTGCTCTCGTCATGGCGCGAGAACTGCAGCGACGTGAGTTGAAACGTGGCCTGCCCGATTAGCGATGAGCCGAAGTTTCCGGTCAGCAGTGCCCAGAGTCCGCGCAGTCCCAATTGCTTGAACATCGCGCGCAAGCTGTGGCGCTGCTCGACGTGCTGGATTTCGTGGGCCAGCACGCCCGCCAATTCTTCAGGCCGGTGCGTGGCAGCAATCAATCCGCTGTGGACAACGATGATGCCGCCCGGCATTGCGAATGCATTGATCGATGGATCCGTGGCAACGTGAAACTCGAACGGATATTTCGAGCCTTGCGATAGCCGCTTGCCGAGTTGACTGACTGCATCGTACGCAGGGCCGCTATCTGCAAGCGTCAACGACGAGCGCAGATCCGCGAATGACTGCTGCCCCAGTCTGATTTCTTCACCGATCGGAATACGTTCAGCCAACGCGCCAGCGATTCGATCCGCCTGCCAGACGAACAGCAAAATCAGGATCAATGGCAACGCAACAAAGCCCGCGATGGAGGCCCACCCCAATCCTCGTCCAACGGCGCGCCGCCTCTGCGCTGCTTCGAGCGATTGCATCTGCGCGCAAGACGCGATGGCATTCACCGCAAGCAACGCGTTCACCGCTTGAGGATCGAGCACGTGAACGGCACGCGTGCCTTCAACATCATCCCAAGCAAGTTCATAACCCATCTGTTTACCGAACCCGACTTCGCGGATCCGTAACTCAGGAATGCGAGCAATCGCGGAGAGTTCTCCCGACCGAACATGAAGTTGGTCGGCAAAGAAATTGAGCTCTGCGTCCGCGCCCGTTGCAGGCACGCCCGGACCGAACAATCGAGCGGCGATCGCACTCACTAGCTATTGTCGCCGTCGAGCAATCCACCGAGTGCGCCGAGCACAGATCCTTCGCCCACTTGTCGTCCACCAGCGCGCGGTGCAGACGCGATGATCCGGTTCGCAAGGCGACTCAATGGCAGCGACTGCAACCAAACTCGGCCCGGACCGCGCAAGGTCGCGAAGAACAATCCTTCGCCGCCGAACAGTGCGCTCTTCAGCTTGCCGACAAATTGAATGTCGAAATCGACGCTCGGCTGGAACGCAACCACACATCCGGTGTCGACGCGCAGCACTTCACCCGGCGCCAGATCGCGCGACATCAACGTGCCGCCAGCGTGCACGAACACCATGCCGTCGCCGTCGAGCCGCTGCATGATGAAGCCTTCGCCGCCGAACAAACCGGCGCCGAGCTTGCGCTGAAACGCAATCCCGAGAGAGACGCCGCGAGCTGCACACAGAAAGCTGTCTTTCTGACAAATCAACGTGCCGCCCACTTCGTTCAACTTGACGGCGATGATCTTGCCCGGGTAGGGCGCAGCGAATGCGACACGCCGCTTTTGTTTGGATTCGTTATGAAAGATCGTCGTGAACAGCGATTCGCCTGTGAGCAGACGCTTACCCGCACCGAGCAGCTTGCCCATCAGCCCGCTTTGCTGCGCGGATCCATCGCCAAAGATGGTGTCCATCTCGATGCCGTCTTGCATCATCATCATCGCGCCCGCCTCGCCCACTGCCGCTTCGCCGGGATCGAGTTCGACTTCGACGTACTGCATGTCGTCGCCGAAAATTTCGTAATCAACTACATCCATCGCCATGTTCGTCACCGTGTGTGTTGGAGGCGTGCAAGGATAACGCAACGCCTGCGAGATCAACCGAACGCGAATGCTAGCGCAAGTACGCCGCGTGATGCCGCAGATGGTCTGCGATGAACGTACTGATGAAGTAGTAGCCGTGATCGTAACCTGGGTGCAGGCGCAGCGTGAGTTCGACGCCGGCCTGCTCACACGCTTGTTGAAAGCGTTCGGGCTGAAGTTGTTCAGCAAGGAATTTATCGGCCGTACCTTGATCGATGAGAATCGGCTTATCGAATCCGCGCGACCGCACCAACGCCGCAGCATCGTACTGTTGCCACTCCGAGCGATCGGCACCTAAGTAGCCGGCGAAGGCCTTTTGACCCCACGGCACATCGCTAGGTGAGCTTATGGGCGCAAACGCCGAAACGGATTTGTATTTCTCGGGATTCTTGAGCGCACAAATGAGCGCACCGTGCCCACCCATCGAGTGACCGAAAATCCCTTGACGCTCCGAATTCGCGCCGCCGATAGAGCGCACCAATTCCGGCAGCTCGGAGGTCACATAGCTGTACATGCGATAGTTTTGCGACCACGGCGCTTGCGTCGCATCGACATAGAAGCCGGCACCGATGCCAAAATCCCACGCTGCATCGTCGCCAGGCTGACGAGCTTTGCGCGGACTCGTATCGGGCGAGACAAGCATGATGCCGAGCTCAGCCGCAACGCGTTGAGCACCCGCCTTGATCATGAACGTCTCTTCCGTGCACGTCAGTCCCGCGAGGTAATACAAAACCGGAACCGCGCGCTGCTGAGCTTGCGGTGGGACGTACACTGAGAATCGCATCTCGGTGCGACATTCGTGCGACTCGTGTACGAAGAAGCGTTGCGTGCCTTCGAAGCAGCGGTGTTCGGATGCGAGGGTTAATGACATGGGCAAGTCCAGCAGGCCGGTGAGGAAGTGAGGCGAGATCGCTCGGTGAGAGCTTCGCGTGAAAGGTGTGCTTCAGTGCTGCCCTACGCATCTCACGCGCGGCGCGCTCTCACTTACTCACCCCTCACCATCTAGTAAATCACCACACTTCGAATCGACTCACCCGCATGCATCAAGTCGAAACTGCGGTTGATGTCATCTAACGGCATTGTGTGCGTGATGAGATCATCGATGTTGATTTTGCCGTCCATGTACCAGTCGACGATTCTCGGCACATCGGTACGGCCGCGCGCGCCGCCGAATGCCGAGCCCTTCCACACGCGCCCGGTCACCAATTGAAACGGTCGCGTGCTGATTTCTTTGCCCGCACCTGCAACACCGATGATGACCGACACACCCCACCCGCGATGGCAGCACTCGAGCGCTTGACGCATCAGATCCACGTTGCCGACACATTCGAAACTGTAGTCGGCGCCGCCATCGGTAAGCGCGACCAGATACGCAACGAGATCGCCTTCGACTTCTTTCGGATTGACGAAGTCCGTCATCCCAAACTTTTCCGCAAGTGCCTTGCGCTTCGGATTGATGTCGACACCGACGATTCGGTTGGCCCCAGCAATCCGCGCACCTTGAATTACGTTGAGGCCAATGCCTCCCAAGCCGAACACAACCACATTCGATCCGGGTTCCACTTTCGCAGTGTTGATCACTGCACCGATGCCGGTCGTTACGCCGCATCCGATGTAGCAGACCTTGTCGAAGGGTGCGTCTTCACGAATCTTCGCCAACGCAATTTCGGGCAGCACAGTGAAGTTCGAGAACGTCGAACAACCCATGTAGTGATGGATCATGTCGTTGCCGATGGAGAAGCGGCTGGTCCCGTCGGGCATCACGCCTTTGCCCTGCGTCGCTCGGATCGCCGTACACAGATTTGTCTTGCGCGACAGACAGGATTTGCATTGCCTGCATTCGGGCGTGTACAGCGGAATCACGTGATCGCCCTTCTTCAGCGAACTCACGCCTGGCCCGACATCCACGACGACGCCGGCGCCTTCATGACCGAAAATCACCGGGAATAGTCCTTCGGGATCGGCACCCGATCGGGTGAACTCGTCGGTGTGGCAGATGCCCGTCGCTTTGATTTCGACGAGCACCTCACCGGCCTTGGGGCCTTGCAAATCGACGGTGGTTACTTCCAGGGGCTTGCCCGCTGCGTACGCGACAGCAGCACGAGTTTTCATGAGGCGATTCTCCTGATCAAAGATGCCGGACGAGTCGATTCGTAGTGTGGAGCTTTACTAGTACGTTGAGGGAGTGAGCAAGTGAGATCGCGCCGCGCGTGAAAGGCTTAGGTCAACCTTGAAGCACACTTTCACGCGAAGCTCTCACCGAGCGATCTCGCTCGCCTCACTTTATCACCGGCCCGCTGGAAGCATGGTACGTGTGGATTCCGAGTCACCGGAGTTCGCCAAGTACGTAGGTGCGCGCTGGAAACGAACGCGTCGGTGATCCGGAAATTTCGCGCTCGGCGAGTGACCGATCGGTGCTAAAGTCCCACGCCCCAGGGCGGTTCAGCCCAGACGCAATTCTTCGGCACCCCAGCGCTTCGGCAGGAAGGAATGGATCAACGCTCAAGCAATTCGGCTACTTCAAGCGGTACTCAGCCCGCGGCCGAAGTGCAGAGCCTGAGGAACGAGATCGAGCAACTCAAAGCACAGGTGCTCGCTCGCGACAACCTGCTTGCGGTCGCCGCGCACGAACT
The DNA here is from genome assembly GCA_023391335.1 of Pseudomonadota bacterium. Lineage (GTDB taxonomy): Bacteria > Pseudomonadota > Gammaproteobacteria > Steroidobacterales > Steroidobacteraceae > Steroidobacter. The sequence goes on from JAEWBG010000011.1 coordinate 44,576, forward strand.
GCGCAATCCCATGCACGCGTTGCTGCTACAGATCACAGCCGCACTCGCGGTGGCGAAACGCGATCGCGTGGACGCATTGGTGCCGCGGCTAGAGCGCATTCGTCACATCGTGGATATCTACGTGAAGCGCGCGACCATGTTATTGGACGCGGCACGTTTGGATGCTGGAGGCTGGCCGCTCGAACGCAGGAGCTTCGATCTCTGCCAGGTGGTGCGCGAGATTTGCACTTCTTATGAACCCGAGGCGCAACACGCCGGCTGCACGATCTCCTTGCACCTGCCGCCAACGCTGTTGGGCCGCTGGGATCGGGTCGCAGTGGAACAAGTTGCGGCCAATTTGCTTTCCAATGCGATCAAGTACGGTGCCGGCACGCCTATCGACGTGTTTGTAAGTAAGGTTGAATCCGATGCGCTGCTCAGCGTGCGCGATCGGGGGCCAGGCATTGCGGCCAGCGATCAGACACGAATCTTCGAACGCTTCGAGCAGGCCGTCGGCTCACGAGAAAAGCGCAGCGGATTCGGCATTGGCTTGTGGCTCGCCAAGTCGCTGGTCGAAGCTCATGGGGGGACGATCGATGTACAAAGCGAGCCTGGGGCCGGTGCTACGTTTACTGTTCGTCTTCCGGGCGTAGAGCCACCGCTCAAGAACTAGAACAACCTGCGCACGCAGGTTTGAAGTAGCGAATACCAACCAGTATGACCATTCAAAGCTCTGCAATGGATCGGTTTCCGACAGGAATTGCCGGACTCGACACGATTACCCGCGGCGGTCTGCTCGCATCCGGCGTTTATATCGTTCAGGGCGTGCCGGGATCTGGCAAGACGATTCTCGCCAACGAGATCTGCTATCGGCATGTCGCCCACGGCGGTCGCGCGATTTACGTCACACTGCTCGCGGAAGCGCACAGCCGCATGCTGCAGCACCTACGTTCGATGTCGTTCTTCGACGAGAGCGTTATCCCCGACAAGCTGTACTACATCAGCGCTTTTCGGATGCTCGAGGATGAAGGCCTGAAGGGCCTATTGGACGTGCTGCGGCGTGAGATTCGTGCACAACACGCCACACTGCTCATTCTCGATGGCTTGGTTGCCGCAGAAGAATTCGCTCCTAGTGCACGCGAGTTCAAGAAGTTCATCCACGAGTTGCAGGGACAGGCGGTCGCGAACGACTGCACGATTTTGTTGCTCACGAGCGGCGGCAGCGAAATGGTTCGAGCGGAACACACGATGGTCGATGGCCTCATCGAATTGTGCGACGAGCACGTCGATGTACGCACCCACAGAACACTCAGCGTTCGCAAGTTCCGCGGCAGCGGCGCATTGCGAGGCAAGCATTCGTTTCGGATCACCTCCGAGGGCATTCAGCTCTATCCGCGCGTCGAGGCCGCATTCGACAGGCCATCGAAGGATCCCGATGGGCTCGGAAAAAAGCTCTCGACGGGATCGAAGTCCCTCGATCGCATGCTCGCAGGAGGGATCTCCGATGCTTCCGTCACCGGCGTCGTAGGCCCAACGGGCGCGGGCAAGACATTACTCGGACTGCAATACCTTGCTCAGTGCAGCGCTGCAGAGCCGGGACTGATGTTCACGTTCTATGAGACGCCCGCTCGCCTCATCGATAAAGCACGTGCCTTCGGGCAAGACATCTCACGCCAGATCAACAAGGGCCATTTGGAAATTCAGTGGCATCCGCAGGCCGAGCATTTGTTGGACGAGCTTGGGCACAAGCTATTTCGGGCAGTTGCCCAGCGCGGCGTGAAGCGCCTGGTTATCGATGGGCTGGGCGGTTTTGTGGAATCGGTGATGCAGCCCGAACGCATCGGCCGTTTCATGGCGTGCTTGGCGAACGAACTGCGCGCGCAACGAGTCGCAGCCATTCTCGCGATCGAAAGCAGCGATATCGTCGGCCCCTCCGTGCGCATGCCGGTGAACGGGGTGTCGGCCATCATCGAGAACTTAATTTTCCTGCGCTTCGTCGAGAGAAATTCGACGCTGCAACGACTCATCTCAGTGACGAAGATGAGGAACAGTGCTTATGACGAGCACGTTCGGCAGCTTGCGATTACGTCTAACGGCATTGAAATCGGGGAGCCTCTGTTTGGCTTGGAGGATGTCATCACTGGCACGTCACACAAACGCGAAGTCGTGGCCGCCCCGAAGCGTTCCGTTGTCGCGCGTCGCAAGAAGAAGTAACAGGTCCCGAGGTCAACCGTGCTAACGGTTCTAGTAGTTGAAGACGAGTTCGGAGTAGCGGACGTCGTCGTCACTGCGCTCGAAGACGAGGGCTATCGCGTACTCATTGCAGCGAACGGGCGGCAAGGCATGGAGCGTCTTGCGGACACGAGTCCCGATTTGATCATTCTCGATTTTATGATGCCGATCATGGATGGCGCGGCGATGGGAAAAGAGGTGCGCGCGATGCCTGAACTCGCGGACATCCCGATCGTGATGACCAGCGCTGTGGGCGAGGCCGCAGTGCGCGAACGCTTCGCGGACTTTCAGGCCTTCTTACGCAAACCGTTTCGCATCCAAGAATTGCTCGAGACGGTAGCGCGGCTGATCGGCAAATAGCGCTCGCGCAACTCACCTCTCCACTGGAACCCGTCCCTGTTCCCTTCATTGAGAAGAAGGCTGTGCGCGCTTTCGCTCGAACGTGCGTATCGATAGCCGATTCAGTACTCGATGTAAGGAGAGGGCTATGGGACTCAGAGATTTCTTTCGCGGCCATCGAGAGCAGGGCCATGATCGATGGCATGAAGATTGGCGTGACAATCGCTATCCAAAACACTACTCGAGCGACTCGCGCGGACGCAGCGAACGTGCACCCGATCGTCAGCGCGGCCCGCAGGTGTACGGTCAATCCGGTCGCTCCGACTGGCCGGATCCGCGCGCTTACTCCCGCGATCAAGGAGGAGCATACGCACGCGGCTACGATGAGCGGCCACGACGCGATTGGATTGCAGATTCGGATCGAGAACGCGAGCCCTATCACGGTGGCTTCTACGCCGGGGAAACCGGACGCGAGTCCTTGTATCGTACCGAGCCGTCAGCCCAGGGCGATTGGGGACGCGACTCGGAGCGTTGGCAGGAACAGCGCGAGATATCCAACAGACAGCGTTTCGAATCACGCGAGCAGGGTGAGCATCGCGGGCGCGGACCACGCAGCTACCAGCGTTCGGATGCGCGGATTCGCGAAGATGCATGCGAATGCCTGACCGACGATCACTTCATCGATGCATCCGACATCGAGGTGAACGTCCAAAACGGGATTGTTACGCTGTCCGGCACGGTTCAGTCCCGGACGGAAAAACGCCGCGCTGAGGACTTGATCGATCAACTGTCTGGGGTGCGCGATGTGAACAATAGCCTCGTCGTCGATGGCGCTTCTCAACGCTCCACCGGCTCGGACGCAGTCAACGCAAGCGCAGTGCAGCCCGCAGCACAGCAGCGAGCGCCGAGCAACAACGCGCGTCATTAGCCATGTGTCGGGAGGCACCAGGTGCCTCCCGAGAGATTTGTAGGTAATTCGTTGCGCCGGGCTCGCCGGAGATTGATCATGTCCCACCTGTACGTCCTACGGGCAGAACTCCCGTATGCGAACCCGGCCCATCGCTTTGCAGCAACCATTTCTCGTTCTGCTGTGCTCACTTGCGCTCGCCGCTCTGATCTCGCCTTTGCGCGCTCAACAAGCTATTCCGCCTGCGGAAGAGCTCGAGCGATCAGGGGCGATCATCGGCCAGATACTCATCGATCCGCAGAACATCTTCGATCTCAACGATCCGAAAGAAGACAAGAAGCTCTTTCGGCTCGCGAATAAGCTTCACTACAAGACACGCAGCGACGTCATTCGGCGTCAGCTGTTGTTTCACCCTGGCGATACGTTTTCCCAACGTGCGCTCGATGAGTCGGAGCGCATCCTGAGGTCGCAGCGCTATCTCTACGATGCGGTCGTACGCCCGGTCGATTATCACGACGGCGTTGTCGATATCGCAGTCACCACACGCGATGTGTGGACGCTCAACCCGGGCGTGTCGTTCGGCCGCAAAGGCGGCAAGAATTCCGGCGGGTTTGAACTGGAAGAATTGAACATCTTGGGCACCGGCACATCGGTGTCGCTGTCTCACAAATCCGAAGTCGATCGCAATTCCAACCTGTTCGAATACAAGAACAAGCACGTCGGCGGCAGTTGGACATCGCTTGCACTCAGTTATGCCGATAACAGCGATGGGTCGACGCGCGCGCTGGATGTCGAACGTCCGTTCTACTCGTTGACGACGCCCTGGGCATTCGGCGTCGCGGGTTTCGATGACGATCGCGTCGATTCGCTTTATGACCTCGGCGAAGCCGTCGATAAGTTTCGTCACAAGGAACGCAACGCGACCGTGTACGGCGGCTGGTCGAACGGTCTCGTGAACGGTTGGACGCGGCGCTGGCTCGTGGGCGCCACCTACGATGAAAACATCTTCGATCCCGTAGCGGACTGGAGCTCGCCCGCCGTGATCCCTAACGATCGCAAGTTCGTGTATCCGTGGATCGGACTCGACATCATCCAAGATGACTACATCAAAGAACGCAATCGCGATCAGATCGGTCGCACCGAGGACTTTCATCTCGGCACGCAAATTCGCGCCCGGCTCGGCTGGGCCGGCACCGCGTTCGGCTCGAGCGACAACGCGTGGATCCTCAAGCTCGATGCGAGCCAAGGCTATCCGCTGAGCAACGCATCGACACTGTTGCTGAGCGCAGGCAGCGCTGCGCGTGTCGAAGGCAGCCAATTGCAGAATGCGCTTATCGAAGGCGCCGTGCGTTACTACATGCAGCAGTCGAAAAAGGCCTTGTTCTTCGCAACGATCTCAGGCGCCGCGGGCAAGCGGCTCGACATCGACAATCAAATTCTGCTGGGCGGCGACAACGGTTTGCGCGGTTATCCACTGCGCTATCAGACCGGGAGCAGTCGCGCGCTCCTAACAGTCGAACAGCGCTATTTCACCAACTGGTATCCATGGCGTCTTTTCAGAGTGGGCGCCGCAGCGTTCTTCGACGTCGGACGCACGTGGGGATCCACTGCGATCGGCAAGGACAACCAAGGATTACTGAAGGACGTCGGCGTTGGATTGCGCTTCGGCGCGACGCGCTCCGGTCTCGGCAACGTCATTCACGTGGACGTCGCGTTCCCCCTGGATGGCGATTCGTCGATCAAGAATGTGCAATTCTTAGTGGAGACGAAGACGAGTTTTTGAGGCGGATGAGTGATGGAGTGATGGAGTGATGGGTGATGGGGTGAAAGCGAGCAGCGCTCGCGTGAGAGTCCTCTCGCAGACCATTCATCAGTATCCGGAAGTACACCATTCGGATAGCGTATCCCGCCGGAACCTCGGAACCCGACGTTAGTCCTTCTCGATCGCGTAACGATCCCTCTCGACGATAGTCTTTCCCGATGGCGGAGCCATCCATCAGCGGATCCCATACGTCAAATGCCCCACCCGCGCCTCCATCTCATCTCGTGTTCGTTAGCGCTCATCGTGCTGACATCCGGGTGCTCGACTCTGCCGTCCGGCAAAGGCTGGGGAGAGAACGCGACGATTGCACCGGGATGGGATCGCGTGAAATCCGCTGCGGTACAAGCAGCCAAGGATCCGTGGGTGTGGGCTCCACTCGCGGGCGCAGCAGTCTTGCAAGTAGACCATCTCGATCGACGCACCTCGGATTGGGCACGCGATCACACTCCTGTATTTGGCTCACAGGAAAAGGCGAAAGACTGGAGCGATCGCTTGCGCAGTGCATGCGTCGCGGCGCAGGTCGGAACGTTGCTCGCGACGCCGAGCGGCGATGAGCCCAAGCAATGGATCATGAACAAGATCAAAGGCGGCTTGGTCGAAGCTGCCGCCGTCTCCGCGACCGTGTCGGTCACCACGACCTCTAAGTCGGCCATCGGACGCAAACGTCCAAACGGGGCCGATCATGAAAGCTTCCCTTCCGGTCACTCGTCTTCCGCAGGCGTACACACCGAACTTGCGATCATCAATTTGGAATCTATCGATATGAGTCCAGGTTGGCGATCGGCCGCTAACGTCGGCGTTCGTGCTGCCGAATTCGGCACCGCATGGGCGCGGATCGAAGCCGGTTGGCACTACCCATCCGACACGTTGGCCGGCATGGCACTGGGACACTACCTCGCGGCTTTTTTCACGTCCGCATTCATGGGCGAAGACGCGCAGCGCGTGTCGCTTTCGATGACGAATGGTGGCGCCGTATTGGAATGGCAGTTCAGCTTTTAACGGTGGTTAGCGAGGGTGTTCTCACCTCCGAACCGTCTCTCGAGGCTGATCCAGTTCGCACTTTTTCCGGTGCGAATGGCCGTTCGCAGCACACCATAATCGCGCTAGATTCCCAGCGCATATTTGCGCTCCCTCTCCTACGTAGAAGTGAGACACCCGCCAGCGCGCGCAAGGGTGTTACCGCTTATTTTGTGTAAGCGCGACCAGCGATTTTTTTGGCGTCTTTGCAGCTGGCGTTTAATGGAACCAGCATGCTTGCTTGCCCCCAATTTTCACGGTCTCGAGCGCGAAGCGCAGCCGGTTTCACGCTGCTCGAACTGATGATGGTCGGGGTAGTTGCCGGAGTGCTGCTCGCCATCGCGGTGCCCAGTTACCGCAAGATCATCGAACACCAACGCGTCGTCGCATGCATCGCGGACCTGGGCCGGATCTCGATGGAGCTGGAAAAGTATCGAACTCAGCACGGGGACTTTCCCGATTCGTTGAGCGAACTGTCGGGAATTCCTCAGCAAGACCCGTGGGGCCATCCGTATCAGTTCCTGAACTTCAACTCGAATGTCCCCGGCATCAACGGCAAGATTCGCAAAGACCACAACTTGCATCCGCTCAATAGCGAGTTCGACTTGTACAGCATGGGCGCTGATGGGAAATCCGTGCCGCCGCTGACCGCAAAGGCCAGTCGCGACGACGTGATCTGGGCACGCGACGGTTCGTTCATCGGCCTGGCGAGCGACTACTGATGCGCAAGGCTTGGGAACTGGCCGGACTGGGTTCTCGAGTCGCCACTCGAACATTTCTCATCTTCGCTGCGTGCCTGTCGCTGCCGGCGATCATCGCCGCAATTTCGCTGAATGCGTACGTCTCGAAACAAGCCGAGCGGCGTGCGCACGAAGAGCTGCTCACCCGCGCGAAGAACTTCGGCTTTCTGCTGTTCGAGAGACTCAAGGACACGGACGAAGACCTGAGCCACGCGGCTGATCTCGTTTTAGCTGGCAAGCTCTCGGTCGAGCAGCTCTACACGCTGCAATCAAAGCGATTTCACGTGACGAACGTACTGGCCCAATCGAGCGGTTCGGCCAGCACCGCCTCGCGAATCGAAATAACTCACGAGGCCGGCGCAGCACGTCCCACGATTTCGTTGACTCGTGCAAACGATCGATCCTCGCTGACCATCCACGCCGACATCGATCCTGATTACTTGTGGGACACGGATGCGGTCGCGAGCGCGACGGTCGGACTGTGCGTACGGCATGGCGCGGATGTCCTTCACTGCGCCTCCACTTCTGCAGCGTCGGACATGTTGCGAGCGCGTTGGGCCCTGTTCTTGCGCGCGCGATTTGGGACGGATGATTGGACGATCGAAGCGTCGCAGGACGCAGCCTCCGCGTTAGCCACGGTCGATGACTTCAAACGCATCCTGCCGCTCGCGACGATCGGCATCATCTTCGCCGCCTCGCTGCTCACGGTCGTGTACTTGCGTCGCAGTCACCGCCCGCTCGCCACGCTTGCGAAGGCAGCGGAGAACATCGGACGGCGGCGTTTCGATCAGCAAGTCACGGTCGAAAGCGACGATGAATTCGGCAAGCTCGCGCATGTCTTCAATCGCATGTCCGCAAACCTTGGCCACCAATTCGGCCTGATGAGCCTGCTCGCGCGCATCGATCGCATGATTTTGCGCGACCCGCCGGTGAATGAACTCTTGCAAGCAGTACTACCGCAACTTCCCACGTTGCTGCGCGCGCAAGCGGTGATCGTCGCGGTGCAAAGCGGCGGAGATATCTGCATGTACAGAGCATCTCGCAACACCTCCTACGTAAGCGTGAACCGCATGGATGGCGATCAGGATCTCTTGCACAGATTGTTGACGCAGGACGATCAAGCAAATGGACTCGAAGCGCTCATGCAGAGCAAGTCGGACCGAACCGGCCGCATTCCCATTGAAGTGCTCGGCAATGTTCGCGGTGCGCTGATCTTCGTCAATTCCTCAAGCGCGGCGCGCCCGGGGCAGCTGCGACATGCACGTGCCTTCGCGAGCAGATTTGCGGTCGCGCTCGGCAGTGAAGAGCGGCGTTGCGCCTTGATTCAACAGGCTTACTACGATGGCTTGACGGGTTTGCCGAATCGTCAGTTGTTTTCGGATCGTCTCGCGCGCGCATTGATCAACGCGCGCGCCCAAGGGACACAGCTCGCGTTGATCTATATCGACCTGGATCGCTTTCAAACCATCAACGATTCGCTCGGTCACTCGGCCGGCGATGAACTCATCAAAGTGGTGGCATCGCGACTCGCCTCCTTGGTCCGCGACAGCGACACTGTTGCCCGCATCGGGGGCGATGAATTCATCGTGATCACGCACAATCTCGTCGAGCATCAGCTGCGCTTGATGGCTGAGCGCATCCAGGCGGCGCTGCGCGAGCCGCTGACGATTCGCGATGTCAGTTGTTCGGTCCAAGGTTCGCTTGGCATCGCGCTGTTTCCGAACGACGCGCAATCTGCAGAGACCTTACTCAGGAATGCGGACATCGCTGCAAATCGCGCCAAAGCGGCGGGCGGCGCGCAGATCGTGTTCTTCGAGGAACGCATGGATCGCGAGGCCATGCATCGACTGAACATCGAGCAGAGATTGCGCCGCGCGCTCGATCAGAAATCACTGCAACTGGCATTCCAACCTAAGGTGCGAATCAGCGACATGCAGATTTGCGGCGTCGAGGCACTGGCGCGTTGGACCGATGAGGAATTCGGCGAAGTGTCCCCCGCGGTGTTCATCCCCATCGCCGAGGAATGCGGGTTAATCGAAAGGCTGGGCGAATGGGCACTGCGCGAGGCTTGCCTGCAATTCCAGCAGTGGCGGCGTGAGCGCATCGAGGTCGATCACATCAGCGTCAACGTCTCGGTTCGACAACTGCGAAGCCCCACCTTCGTGAGCCTCGTACTCACCATTCTCGATTCGACCGGGACGCCCGCGCGGGCCCTGGAATTGGAAGTCACCGAATCGACGCTCGCCTCCAATCCGGCGCAAATCTACGAGCGGTTGCAACAACTGCGCGATGCAGGAGTAAGAATCGCGATCGATGATTTCGGCACGGGCTATTCATCCCTAGCGGCGATTTGCGAAATGCCAGCTGACACGCTGAAGATCGATCGCACGTTCGTGAAAGACAGCGATTCGACTGAGCGTGCTGCAGCAATCCTGCAAGCCATCGCCTCGATGGCGCACGCGCTCGGCAAGATGACCGTTGCCGAAGGTGTGGAGACGAAGGCGCAACTCGCTGCACTGAAGCGCGTCGGTGCGGATTTCGTGCAAGGCTATTTGCTCGCCCGCCCGCTGAGCTCTGCCAGCTTCGTGGACTTCCTTCGATCGCACCGCGGTTCGGTGAGCAGCATCGTTGCGTCGGCAGAAGAATCCGAGGAAACGACTCGATCCAACGTCGTGCGCCTTTCCACCGATCGCGCGCGCTGAGCTTCTGGCTGGGACGGCGATTTGGCGCTGTTCGCACAGAGCATCCGTGTTCCTCGCTCGAAACCGAATCATCCGAATCGCTCCAGGCCAAGGAACCTCGTGCGCACTCACGGATTCCGTCCTGCACCCTCCGCAGGAGCTGAACCGTGGCAATGAAGCTCGAGATCATCATCGGCAGCACGCGACCGAAGCGCATCAGCCCAACCATTGCGCATTGGGTACAGCACTCGGCCATTCAGCACGGCGGGTTCGAAGTTCCGCTCGTCGACTTGGCGGAAGTCAATCTGCCGTTGCTCGACGAGGACGCACACCCTCGGCTGAAGGCGTATGAGCACGAACACTCCAAGCGCTGGAGCGCCATCGTGGACGCCGCCGATGCGTTCGTCTTCATCACTCCGGAATACGACTACTTCCCGTCAGCGGCGCTCGTGAATGCCATTCAGTACTTGGCGTTGGAATGGCGCCGCAAACCAGCAGGAATCGTCAGCTATGGAGGGATTTCTGGAGGTCTGCGCGCCGCGCAGATTTTGCGGCAGCTACTGGCAAGCTTAAACGTGCACCCACTACCGCAGGTGGTTCCGGTTCCGAACTTCCCGCAGTTCATCGGTGAGGATCAATTGTTCCAACCGAATCCGCCGATGTCACAGGGCATGACAGTCATGTTGGACGAGCTCGTACTGTGGAGTCGCGCACTGCAGCGTATGCGGCAAGAAGCGACAGCTTGATCCCTACGCGCTCTGTGCTATGTGCGCGGGCATTGCGAAGGCGCTGCGTTCAGGTGGCGCGACGCCTCTTGTTCAGTGACAGTCGTAGGCGGTGGCCCACCACCATCGAACAACACCACCCAGGGAGACTTCGCATCGTTGCGCACCCACACGGATACGAACTCTCCGATCTTGTAGATTGAGACGCCCTGCTCGCTTTTTGCCTCAAGAACAAAGGGTCCGCGGCTGATTGCGATATTCGGATCGGCGCCGATCGAAACATACTGCGGACGCCATTTCAGCGTGACCGTCGTGCCTTCAATGATCGACTTCCATCCTTCAACGATCGCATCGCGTCCGCGCTGCGGATTGGGCGAAGCTGCGCCGAACACAGCGCCGGGGTGAATGTGCTCGGCAAATGCCTTGGCATCGTGATGCTCGACCGTATCGGCAAAACTACGCTCTCGCGCCCACACACCGCATTCCTCCGCTGAGAAGGTTTGATCGGCAAAGGCGTTGAGGCACGCGAGTACAAGCGCGATGATCACGGCGATCTTCGGTTTCATGGCAGTTGGCAGTTGGCAGTTGGCAGTTGGCAGTTGGCAACCAGAGTGTTCCCGATCCTTCTCCCGAGTGCCAAGCCCCAACTCGTGCCGCGTTGACCGTTGGCAGGCGACGGCGAGTGATTCCGCCCCAACTCCACGTCCGGCTTCTGGTTTCCCGTTCCTGACGCACATGGATGTGCTAATGCCGCGGAGGCAGGACGCCGAGAGCGGCCGTTTCCCGTTTCCCTACTCGCACCCTCACTCACCCGGAATAATCGAAATCTTGCCATTACGCTCGAGCACTGCGTACTTGATTTGATCGAGCCGTTCGAGTCCATGCGACTCGCGGGCCGCATCGAGCACATCGTCGACATCGACGCGTTCTTTCGCCATTCGATCCTGCAGCGGTTTACCGTGTTCGACGATCAGCAGCGGCATGCCATCTAGCACGCGCTCGACCACCGCGAAACGCTGCTTTAGCTCCGACATCAGGATATTGAGTCCCACGAGCGTGCCGACGAGCAGCAGCGAGTTCGTCATCGAGTTGTCGCTGCCTACCATCGCCTGCTGAGTGGCTTCGCTGATGATCAGCAGTAATACGAAATCGAACGTGGTGACTTCGGCAAGCGTGCGCTTACCCGCCAATCGGAACAGGATCAGCAATACTGCATAAACGACGGTCGCGCGCACTACAGAGTCCATAGCATGCTCCTCGCTCAGGGATAGACGAATTGCCGAACCAAAACCGGCGCAGAGTCTCCAATCTGAAACTGCCCCGCATTCCAGCCCACATGTTGGGGCTCCACATGGAAGACGATGTGCGAACCGGGTGCAACGACGTGGAAGGTAAACACGACCGAGTTCGCTGAGATCGCTTGATCCACCGGGTTGGGTGTGATCGCCACGATTTCGAAATGCTCTAGTAGCTGGGAACTGATCCGCACCTTGAGAGCGGCACGTTCGTTCGCATCGGCATTGGGCTCGACCCTCCACTGTGTCGGACCATCGCGCCGCGCAAAGCGATCTAGAAGTAGCAGTCCCGTCCGTGTGGCGATCCTCTGATGAGCGAGCGGACCGTTGCCTAGCAACCCGGCGCAAGCCGCGATGAGCAGCAAGGCGAGCACTAGCCAACCCATGCGCTGCACCATCCATTCGCGCCGGTGGAAAGTCTCTTCGGCGCGGAATTCATCCAACTCGCGGCGCTTCGTTCGGCTCGCTTGCATGCGGCACTAACGCGCTGCGGCGTTTGTAGGTTTCTTATCTACGAATGAATGTTGAGGCCGCGTTTGTTGACCGATCTCCACTCGCGGCCGATCGAAAGCCGGAACTCGGTTTGTCGGACGGACATTGGTATGCGGTGGTCAGCAAACGGACAAAGTAGCCGTGAACATCGGACGCATTAAATCGCTTGGGGCATTCTCTATTGCTGCTGCATTGCTAGTTTCCGGCTGCGGTGGTGGCGGTGGTGGTGGCGGCGGTGGCGGCAGCCCCGAAACAGGAGCACAAAATCCGCCTGCAACGCCGACTCCAACTCCGGCTCCGGCTCCGGCTCCGACTCCGACTCCGACTCCGGCCCCAACTCCGGCTCCGACTCCGGCTCCAAGTCCGGCACCCGCTCCAACGCCGACGCCTACACCGACTCCAACGCCGACGCCGACTCCGGTGCCAACACCAACACCTGCGCCGACG
>JAEWBG010000051.1 GCA_023391335.1 Pseudomonadota bacterium
CATATCGCATCATAGCGAGCATCCCTGCGGAACTGTCCAGCCAGTGCGTCCGTGCACTGTCGTTCGGTCGGTGCGACGACACGTTAAGTGTCCTCGCAAAGACATCCGACCTCACCCAGTCCAGCGCTTTACTCCGCACGTCCATGTGCTCCGCCCTGTTAGGGCCATCGGATCGGTGCTTCGCTTTCGATCCGGTGTTCAAAATTGCTCCCGGCAATTTTGTCGACCACTCGGCCACGTATCCGCAACCGTGTGAAGTGTTAGGTGTAACGTGTGTCAGGTCCGCGACGTGCACTACACCTCACACCCTACACCCAAGTGCACACCCCAAGAGGGCGCGCATTCTATCAGGCAAATCCGATTCCTGCGGCCTGCATTGCGTCCAGGACTTGAGGCTGGAACTGCTTCGCGAGGACGGTCAGAGGGAGGCGGATGCCATCGCTGATGAAACCCATCCGTGCGACCGCCCATTTCACGGGGATCGGGTTGGCTTCAAGGAACAACGTTCGGTGCAGGGCGCGCAGAGGCTGATCGAGGCGATGGGCCTCATCGGTATCGCCGCGCAGTGCTGCGGCAATGGCGAGGTGAACTTGTCGGGGTGCGACGTTTCCAGTCACGGTGATCACGCCTTTGAAGCCCGCAAGCGTGCTGTCCACGGCCAGATCGTCGTCGCCACTCAGCAGGTCGATCTTTTTGCCGACCAGCTCGACTAGCTGACGATTGCGTTCCATCGAGCCGCTTGCTTCTTTGAGGCCGACGATATTTCGGACATCGCACAATCGGGCCACTGTCTCTGGCTTCATGTCGCAGGCTGTGCGACCTGGCACGTTGTACAGGATGATGGGGATCGAAACGGCCTCGGCGATGGCCTTGTAGTGCAGGTAAAGGCCTTCCTGCGTCGGCTTGTTGTAATAAGGCGTGACGAGCAAGCAGGCGTCTGCGCCAGCGTCCTTGGCCAACCGAGTCAGCTCAATGGCCTCGGTGGTCGCGTTCGCGCCAGTCCCGGCGATGACCGGAATGCGCTTGGCGGCTTTCCGCACGACCCGACGGACGACCTCGATGTGCTCTTCGACGCTGAGGGTGGCGGACTCGCCGGTGGTGCCAACAGCGACGATGCCGTCGGTGCCTTGTTGAATGTGAAATTCGACCAATCGGTCAAGTGCATCGAAATCCACTGCGCCATCCGCCTGCATAGGCGTGACGAGCGCGACGATACTGCCGCTGAACATGAGAAATAACTGCTAGAGATGTAAGAGCCGATAGAGGAGATCTGCGGCCTCGAGAGACGTCGCTCGCCCGTCGGAGCCGACTCGCGCCTGTTTGCTGAATGGCCGCGATCCTACTGGTCGCTGCACAGCTGGCGCAAGCGAAAGCTGACGTCTACGGCCGGGCGCTCGGCGTTTCGCCCCCGCCATGATGTCTGTAAACTGGCTGCCCATTCCAGGACAGCTCGAATCGATGCAATTGATTGTTATCTCCGCGTTGGGCAGCGATCGCACTGGGCTCGTCTACGACTTGACCCGCGTGGTGCTCGACTGCGCCGGCAACATCCTAGACAGCCGCATGAACGCGTTCGGCAACGAATTCGCGATGCTGCTGCTGGTCTCCGGTAACTGGCACACGCTGGCCAAGCTCGAAACAGAGCTGAAAAAACTGAGCGACTCCAGCGGCATCACCGTCAGCGTTCGGCGTACCGAACAGAAGCCCCAGCGCAAGGACGTCGTGACCTATTCGGTCGACGTCGTCGCATTGGATCAGCCCGGTATCGTTTACAACCTTGCAGGATTTTTTAGCGCACGCGGCATCGACATCGCAGAACTCAACACGCGCAGCTACGCCGCGGCGCACACCGGCGCGCCGATGTTCTCGGTGCAGATGGTCATCCACGTTCCCGCCAAGATTCACATCGCTGCGTTGCGCGAAGAATTCATGGACCTCTGCGATCAACTCAACCTTGACGCGATACTGGAACCGGTGAAGTCTTGAGACAGTCCATTCAGGAGCATCGCAAATAGCATGGCCGGCAACTCGGTCGCCCTCGGCAAGAAGATTCCTGCCTTTTCGCTGTCCGCTACCGGCGGCAAAACCTTCCGATCCAAGGACGCGATCGGCTCGAAACTGGTGATCTACTTCTATCCTCGCGATAACACCGCGGGATGCACGAGCGAAGGGGAGGCATTTCGCGATCTCCACGCGAAATTTCGCAAAGCCAACGTACAGATCGTCGGCATTTCGCCGGACACCGTGGAATCGCACGAGAAGTTCAAAGCCAAGTACAAATTTCCCTTCGATCTGCTCGCCGACCCGGAGCGGGAAATTTGTTCTCGATTCGATGTGATCCGCGAGAAGTCGATGTACGGTCGCAAATTCATGGGTGTCGAACGCAGCACGTTTCTTTTCGATGCTGACGGCGTGCTGCGGCAGGAGTGGCGTAAGGTGAAGGTGCCCGGCCATGCGCAGCAGGTGTTGGAAGCTGCGCAAGATCTCTAGTTCTCTTCAAGAGCAAAGTCATCCCTCATGACCCAAGTCGAAACTCCGGAACGCAAGCGCGCGACTACCAGTCGCAGCTCGCGGCAGCGGCGCATTTTCGTTCTCGATACGAACGTGCTGATGCACGATCCGACGGCGATATTTCGGTTCGACGAGCACGATATCTACGTGCCGATGATCGTGCTCGAAGAGCTGGACGCCGGCAAAAAGGGCTTATCGGAAGCAGCGCGCAACGTGCGTCAAGTGAGCCGGTTTCTCGACGAGCTCATGGCGAACGCGACGAAGGTGCAAATCGATCAAGGTCTCGAACTGCCGAGCGCCAAGTACACGAATGGCGGCAAGAAGCTTGCAACCGGGCGGCTATTTTTCCAAACGAAGGTACTGAGCGGCGGGCTTCCGGACACGCTTCCCGGAAAAGGCGCGGACAACGCCATTCTGGGTCAGACCCTCGCGCTGCAACGTGAATTCCCAGATGCGCGCGTCACGTTGGTGTCGAAGGACATCAATCTGCGCATCAAGGCTGCAATTATCGGCATCCAAGCTGAAGATTATTTCAGCGACAAGACGATCGAAGATGCCGATCTCCTGTACACCGGTTCCTTGGAGCTGCCGGCGAATTTTTGGGAGAAGCATGGCAAGAACATGCACTCGTGGCAGGAGCAGGCGCGCACTTACTATCGGGTACAAGGGCCGATGGTTCGCGAGTGGCATGTCAACCAGTTCTTGTATCAGCCAGAAGCGAACGGCGTGGAAGCCATCGTTCGCAAGATGGACGATGAAGGTGCCGTGCTGGAATTGGTGCGCGACTATCGCAACGACAAACACACGATTTGGGGCATCACAGCGCGCAACCGCGAACAGAACTTCGCCCTGAATCTGTTGCTCGATCCCGAAATCGATTTCATTACCGTGCTAGGCCCGGCGGGCACCGGCAAGACCCTGCTGACATTGGCCGCAGGCCTCGCGCAAACGCTCGAAAGCAATCGCTATAGCGAAATCATCATGACCCGCGTGACGATTCCTCTTGGCGAAGACATCGGCTTCTTGCCCGGCACGGAAGAGGAGAAAATGGAGCCGTGGATGGGCGCGCTAATGGATAATCTCGAAGTCCTCACGCAGAGCCAAGAAGGCGGCAATTGGGGTCGCGCTGCCACCAATGACTTATTGCGAAACCGCATCAAGATTCGCTCGCTGAATTTCATGCGCGGACGCACGTTCTTGAACCGCTTCTTGATCTTGGATGAGGCGCAGAACCTGACGCCCAAGCAAATGAAGGCGCTCGTTACTCGGGCGGGTCCAGGCACGAAGATTGTGTGCTTGGGCAACATTGCGCAGATCGATACTCCGTATTTAACGGAGACAACCTCTGGGCTCACGTACGTCGTGAATCGGTTTCGCGGGTGGTCCCATGCCGGGCATATCACGCTGATGCGTGGCGAGCGTTCACGGTTGGCCGATCACGCATCCGATATTTTGTAGCCCGTTTATCGCCATGGCGACTCGCAAGAAAAAAGGTTCTGCAGCGGCCCAACTCGGCCGTGCCGTGGAATGGCCGCAGTCTCCGGAAGAGGCGAAGCTGGATCGCGTGCCGAATCCGCATCCGGACAAGCTGTATCTCGCGCGCTTCACCGCACCGGAATTCACCTCTCTTTGTCCGGTGACTGGGCAGCCCGACTTCGCGCATCTGGTAATCGACTACGTCCCGCGGCGTTGGCTCGTGGAGAGTAAGTCCCTGAAGCTGTACCTGGGCTCGTTCCGCAATCACGGTGCGTTCCATGAGGATTGCACGATCGCGATTGCGGCTCGCTTGGTGAAGTTCCTCGAACCGCGCTGGTTGCGTATCGGCGGATACTGGTACCCACGCGGCGGGATCCCGATCGATGTCTTCTGGCAGACCGGCAAGCCGCCTGCCGATCTCTGGATTCCCGATCAAGGCGTGCCCGGGTATCGGGGCCGAGGCTGAGGATTGGCTGGAGTAACGAGGTCGGCCGCATCGGTGGGTCTGCTCGTCATGCGTCACAGGTCACTCGTCACTTCCTAGTCATCACCTCATCACCCCATCACGTTCCTCTGCTATATTCGCCGCCCTCACGCGCTTCCAAGCGCACGCAGAAATCCGCATCGCTTCTATGGCGGCTCGCGTCGGTTTCTCCGCGACGATTAGCCGCGAACCCCGCCAGGCCCGGAAGGGAGCAACGGTAACGGTGATATCGGGCGCCGGAGAGGTGCCGGCGCGGGCCGTCTCCAGATGAAATAGGGACTGGCGGATAGCGGATCGTGAATAGTCAGAAAATTGCCGGCGCGTGCACTGAACTGCAGGGGCCCGCTCACTACTCGTGTAAAGTTTCGGTTCCGAACCCGTATCCTCTATCCGCCAGTCACTAGTCACTCCATGTCCTATCTCGCATTAGCCCGCAAATGGCGGCCGCGCAGTTTTGCGGAGCTGGCAGGCCAAGAGCACGTGATGCGCGCGTTGATGAATGCGCTGCAGACGGGGCGTGTCCATCATGCGTTCTTGTTCACTGGGACTCGTGGCGTCGGCAAAACCACGATCGCTCGCATTCTGGCCAAGTCCCTGAATTGCGAAACCGGTGTGACTCCTACGCCGTGCGGGCAATGCAGCGCATGTCGTGAAATCGACGAGGGAAGGTTCGTCGATCTGATCGAAGTGGACGCGGCTTCCAGAACGAAGGTCGACGATACCCGTGAGTTGCTGGACAACGTTCAATACGCGCCGGCACGCGGTCGATACAAGGTGTACCTCATCGACGAAGTTCACATGCTCTCGACGCATTCCTTCAACGCGTTGTTGAAGACGCTCGAAGAGCCGCCGCCGCATGTGAAATTTCTATTGGCAACGACCGATCCGCAGAAGTTGCCGGTCACCGTGCTGTCGCGCTGCCTTCAGTTCAATCTCAAGCGTTTCCCGCCTGGGATGATCTACAAGCGCCTTACTGAAATCGCACAAGCCGAGAACATTCAGTTCGAGCCGGAAGCGCTGCGCCTGGTCGCTCGATCGGCCGAAGGCAGTATGCGCGACGCGCTGAGTCTTTTGGATCAGGTAATCGCATTCGGCGGGGACAAACTCACGGCCGACGATGCACGCACGATGCTTGGCACATTGGATCGCGGCGAGGTTTTTCGATTGCTCGACGCGTTGCAGACGCGCGATGCGAAGCAGGTGCTGAGCTGCGTAGAGCAGCTCGACGAGCGTGCTCCCGACTACCGCGAAGTGCTTGCGGAACTTGCGGCGCTGTTGCAGAAGCTCGCGTTGCTGCAAGCGGTGCCGGATCTGCAGCTCGATGAAGCCGAAGACATCGACACGTATCGTCGCCTTGCCGCGGCGTTTAGCCCGGAAGATGTCCAGCTCTTTTACCAAATCGCGATCATTGGGCGTCGCGATCTCGAGTTAGCGCCCGACGCTCGCGGCGGTTTCGAGATGGTGCTGTTGCGCATGCTGGCATTCGATCTGGAACAACCAGCCCGTGCTGCATCCGCCGCGCCAGCGGCACAAAGAGCTAGCACTTCGAGCGCGCCAGTCGCGTCTTCTTCCGGCTCGCCAACAAGAGCTGCAGAGCCGAGATCAGCAGCGCCTGCAGCGCCGAAAGCGCCACCGCCACCCAACGCGGATTGGTCGAGCATTCTCGCTGCAATGAATCTGCAGGGTATGGTGCGTCAACTCGCGGTCCACTGCGCGTTGGTCGGCAAGCAAGGTAATCGGGTGCATCTGCACCTAGATCCCGAGGGCGAGCACTTCAGAACCGCCGCGCAAGAAGAAAAGCTCAGTCAAGGATTGAGTCAGTACTACGGCGAGCCGGTAAGACTGGAGTTTTCGCTCGAGCCTGCGAATATCGATACGCCTGCTCGTCAGCAAAAAGCAGCTGCCGAAGATCGTCTGCAGAATGCGCGCAACTCGCTCGAGACCGATCCAAATGTACGCGCGATGCAGGATATTTTCGGTGCCACCGTGCAGCCAGAATCCATTCGACCCAACGAGTAATGCTCGGCGAGCGGTTTACGCCGCAGCAACGAATCGCGAATCACAGGAGCAAACATGAAAGGCAACATCGGTAATTTGATGAAGCAGGCGCAGCAGCTTCAAGCCAACATGCAGCGCGCTCAAGCGGAAATCGCGCTGTTGGAAGTGACTGGAGAGGCGGGCGGCGGCATGGCGAAAGTCGTCATGACGGGCAAGCACGAAGTCAAACGCGTGACGCTCGATCCTGCGCTGATCGGCGATGACAAGGAAATGCTCGAGGACTTGATCGCGGCGGCGGTGAACGATGCGGTTCAGAAGGTCGAACGCACGACCCAAGAAAAAATGTCGAGCCTGATGGGTGGCATGAACCTGCCTCCCGGCATGAAGCTCCCGTTCTAGTCGGACTCGATGCAGCTTTATCCGCCATCGTTGTTGCGCTTGATCGAAGCGCTGCGTGCTCTGCCTGGTGTGGGGCCGAAGTCGGCGCAACGCATGGCATTTCATCTTCTCGAAAAAGATCGGAATGCGGCGAGCTCGATCGCGGATGCATTGCAAAAAGCGGTCGATGGAGTAGGGCGGTGCAGACGCTGCCGCATGTTTGCCGAGGCTGAATTCTGTCCGATATGCGCTTCGCCCACTCGTGATCGCACGATGCTGTGCATTGTCGAGTCCCCGGCCGATGTTGCGGCGATCGAGCAATCCGGCAGCTACCGCGGCTGCTATTTCGTTTTGATGGGCCATCTCTCGCCGCTCGATGGCATTGGCCCCGACGAATTGGGTTTCTCGCAACTCGAGGAATTACTCGCGACCGGCGAAGTGAGCGAAGCGATCCTGGCGACGAATACGACCGTTGAAGGCAATGCGACTGCCCACGTGATTTCAGAATTGGCGCACCGCTTCAATGTGAAATCGAGCCGCATTGCTCATGGCGTACCTGTTGGCGGCGAACTCGAGTATGTCGATGGCGGCACGCTGGCTCATGCGTTGGCCGGCCGCCGATCCATAGGATAAGAATTGGTCTCCACGGAGAACGCGGAGTACACGGAGTGACGAGATAGAAAAACATCTTTCAACGTCTTTCTGTTGTTCTCTCCGTGTTCTCCGTGCCCTCCGTGGAAATATCTCTTGGTTTCAGCGTCGGCGTTCATACTCTGGCGCGAGGCCGCGCATGATATTCACCAGGCGTTTGTAGCTTTCGTACCTGCGCGGAGAGATTTCATTCGCAGCGACTGCTGCCGTGACGGCGCAGCCGGGTTCGCGAAGGTGCAAGCAATTGTTGAAGCGGCAATTTGGCGCCGCAGCCATGATCTCCTTCCACCCGACTTGCACCATCGCATCCTCGACGAGCGGAGGCGCGTAATCGCGAACTCCCGGAGAATCGATCAGCTCTCCGCCGGTGGGAAGCTGAAACATCGCTGTCGAAACGCTCGTGTGCCGGCCTTCCTGTGTCGAGTCGGAGAGCGTGCGGGTTTGGCGAGCAGAAGCGGGTGCAAGCAAATTGGTCAACGTCGATTTTCCGACGCCTGATTGGCCAACCAGCATTGCGAGTTGATCATGTAGACGCGTTTGTAGTTCGACGACGGAGTCGAGCTTTTTGGCGCTGATGCTCATGACCGTGTATCCCGCCGCAGCGTACTCGCCAACGCTGCGTGAGAAGGAATCATCGCTCGGCAGGTCCGCTTTATTCACCAGAAGAAAACTTTCGACGCTAGCCAGCGCTGCGCCGGCCAAGTAGCGATCGATCATGAAGAAGTCCGGCTCGGGCTGCGGGGCGACGAGCACCGCCAGTACGGTCAGATTGGCGGCCAGAGGTTCGGTTCTGCCTCTGCTGTCCGTGCGTGCGAACAGCGAGCGACGCTGCTCGATTTTGATGACGCGTGCGACGTCGTTGTTCGATGTGGCGGCACGAACGAGAACGTCATCGCCGCACACGCAGGAGATGCGTTTTCCGAACATCTCGGCGGGTTCGCGTTTGCCTTGAGCGTCTGAAACTACGACACGCCGTCCGAATGATTCCACCACTCGCGCGGCGAATTCGTTGCACGCAGTGGGATTCATGGTTTAGCGCGATGCCAGTTGCCGCAGCTTTGCGATGCGAATCAGCGCAGGTGGGTGAGAGTCGTAGAACGCAGAGTGTAGTCGGTCAGGTGTAAGCGTGGTCGCGTTGTCGCGGTAGAGCTTCACGAGTGCATCGGCAAGCGTCTCGGCATTCGAATAGCGAGCCGCAAACTCATCGGCTTCGAATTCGTGTTTGCGGGACCACCAAGCACCGAGCGGGGTGAAGTAGAACGTGAACGCCGGCAGCACGAACATGAACAACAGCAGCGCAGCATGCGCTGAAGGCATGTTGACGCCGAGTGCAGTGTAGAAGAGTGGCCAGCGTGCAAGCGCACCGAGCAAGGCCAAACCAGCCAAGCCTAGACCGAGCGACAACACCAGGCGTGAGCGCACGTGATGCAATTTGAAATGCCCGAGCTCGTGCGCGAGCACCGCTTCGATCTCCGCAACTCCAAGCCGTTCGATCAGCGTATCGAAGAAGACGATTCGTTTGTTGCGACCGACGCCAGTGAAGTACGCGTTGCCGTGTACCGATCGGCGCGAGCCGTCCATCACGAACACACCTTTGGAAGAGAATCCGCATCGCTGTATCAGTGCTTCGGTGTGCTCGCGCAACGTCTGGTCTTGAACCGGCGTGAATTTATTGAAGAGCGGAGCGATCAACGTGGGCCAAGCCCATGTGATGAGCACGGTGAACCCGACCCACACGATCCACGCATAGAGCCACCACAGCGAGCCGGCCTTTTGCATCAACCACAGAATTACGAAGAGCAGCGGCGCACCCAATACCACGCTTAGCACCAATCCTTTGATGAGATCGACAATGAACAGCGCCGGCGTCTGTCTGTTAAACCCGAAGCGGGCTTCCACTCCGAACGTCCGCCAAATCGAAAACGGGAGTCCGACGGCGGACACGATGAGCAAAACGGAAAGGACCACGGCGGTCCCGTGCCATACCTCAGGCAAACCGACTTGCTGCCAGAGTCCATCGATCGCCTCGATGCCGCCGCCCAGCGTGAGTGCGAGTACGATCAAAGTATCCCAGAGGTTTTCCCAGCGGCTGATGCGTCCGCGCGCTACGGTGTAGTCCGCTGCTTTTTGGTGCGAGGCGAGATCGATTTGATCCGTAAAGGGTCCTGGAACCTGATTGCGGTGAACGAGCACCGCCGCCATTTGTCGTTGATTGAGCCAACTTCTGATGACCGTGGCGCCGATCAGGAGTGCTACAAAAAGCTCGGTGAACCAGTGCATTCGACGATCCGCAGGAGGGTGTCAGGCAGCTTAGCGTCTGCTGGTATCATGGGCAACGCACCCCCGACCGCGAGATCAACGTGAGCGCCAAAGACTCTTCACGACTCATCTGGATCGATCTGGAAATGACCGGCCTCAAGCCGGATTCGGATCACATCATCGAGATCGCCACCGTGGTGACTGATAAGCATCTCAATGTGCTCGCTGAAGGACCTGTGCTCGCGATCCATCAGCCGGATTCGGTGCTGGAAGCGATGGACGATTGGAATCGCCGCCAGCACGGCTCGTCAGGTCTCGCAGCGCGAGTTCGTGCGAGTACGATCACGGTGGAAGAAGCGGAGCGACAGACGCTCGAGTTCTTAGCGCAGTGGATCGACGCGGGAGTCTCGCCAATGTGCGGCAATAGCATCTGTCAGGATCGACGTTTCATGGCTCGCGAAATGCCCCAGCTCGAACGCTACTTCCATTATCGAAACCTCGATGTAAGTACACTGAAGGAACTCGCTCGCCGCTGGGCGCCTGAAGTGTTCGCAGGGATGCAGAAAACTTCGACCCATTTGGCGCTCGACGACATTCACGATTCGATTCGCGAGTTGGCGCATTACCGGACGCATTTTTTGCGCGTGTCATGAAACCTCGCTCGGAGGCTTGCGAGCGCAATCGCGATCCGATCCTCTCGGTGCTGCGTCAATGGATGATTGCGCCCGGCACGGTTTTGGAAGTTGGAGCAGGCACGGGGCAGCACGCGGTCCACTTTGCGGCGGCGATGCCACATTTGCGTTGGGTCGCGACAGACCTCGAAGAGAATCACGCGGGCATCGCTGCCTGGATCGAAGAATCCGCGCTCACCAATATCAGTGGTCCGATCACCCTCGATGTTCGCGATCCCGACTGGCCCTTCAGCAATGTGCAGTACGCATACAGCGCCAACACCGCTCACATCATGAGTTGGGAATCGGTCGTCCACATGTTTGCGGGGGTGGGGCGTGTGCTGCGACGACGCGGTGTATTCTTTCTCTACGGCCCATTCAATCGCGACGGTAAGTTCACCAGCGAGTCGAATCGAGCGTTCGACGAATCGTTGCGAGCGCGCGATCCGTCGATGGGGATACGCGACGATCAAGCTCTGATTGCGATCGCACGTCGTTGCGACATGATTTACGCCGCCGACTACTCGATGCCGGCTCGCAATCGGCTGCTCATTTGGCAAAAGGAATAAAGTTTCTCGCTGTTATCACGCCTGCTCGTAGCGAGCAATGAGGGCGTCGCTGTTTCGATTGCGTGCTTGATCTTGTGTACACGAACAGCGGCCGGTCGAACCAGCAAATAGAACGGAAAGCAGCATGAATTCCCGTGCGTGACGCAAGTCTCAAGCGACGGGCAGACGCGAAAAACTGCTGTGTTATAGTCGGGCCATGATGGTCGATGAGCTACAAACCGACACCAATTGCGTAGTGAGCTGGCGCTCGCGGCCGGCGAGCTTCGTCAGTCTGATGTCTTTGTACGAGAGCAACTACATCCGCCTCGGCTGGCTCATTGAAGATCTGCACACGATTCCGGAACAGACGATTTCAGAGGTCAGCGGGGATCTGCCTTTGCATTTGCGCATTGAAGAGCGCAGCCGCTACACCACGACGCTCACGCTCACCTATCTGTTCGAGTTGCCCGATGGGAATTCGCTAGCGGATCCGGATTTGCAGATTCGCATTTATCACGACGCGCGATTGGCAGAAGCGCAGGCATGTGCTCGTTGGCATCGGCACGAGCTGCTTGCGTCGCTTCGATCGGAACTTGCGCTGGCCTTAGGCGATAGGTGGCTGCGCAATGTCATGCTGAACAAGTGGCTCGACTATTGCGTCGAGCGCGGCCATCGTTTCGCTGCGTCCGTCGCAGCCCATCCTTAGAGCTAATCTTCGCAGTTGCTTGTCTGGCGAGCCCGAAGTTCATATTTGGGTTCTGTGGCCGTTGACGAGCACCTCACTGACATTCGACTACGGCTCGGCCCACGGTGCACTGCGTATGCACTGTGAGTGCATACGCAGGCCGTTCAACGCATAGCTGCAGGACACGGGCGCTCAAGGCTGGCGCGTATCGTTTTCCGTCTTCAGCTTGGTCAGGTACGTATTCTTCATGCCGCTCAGGTCAGCGGCGATTTCGGTCGTCTCGGCAAGCACGGCATCCGGCGGCTCGCTGCCGGCGAGATCTGTCAGCTTAGCAACGGGCGGCTCGCCATGGGCTCCGCGCCGCGCATTCTCCCGAGCGAGACGTTCCTTTTCAGCTTGCTCGCGTTCGGCTTTGCGCGCCTGCAAATTGAGCGACACCTTCTTCTGAGCGCGAACCTTTTCGAACGCATCGAGATCCGCCAGCAAGGAACGGAAATCCGGATCGGTTGCAATCCGTCGTTCGTGATTCTGCTCCAGCACAGGCACTTCCTCGCTTAGCCCATTCTCCTTGCCGAAGTCGACGGGGCGGATTCGATCCCACGGCAACGCACTCTCGCGCGTGCTCTCGCCGACTTCTTCAGTGCTGATGGACGTCGGCATCGTGATGTCGGGCTGGACGCCGCGATGCTGCGTGCTTTCACCTGTCACGCGATAGTACTTGCCGATCGTGACGGTGAGCTGACCGAAGCCAGGATCGGGTCCGAGCGCGTATCGATCCAACGGATACAGATTCTGTACGGAACCCTTGCCATAGGTTTGTTGACCCACGATGAGCCCGCGGCCGTAGTCTTGAATGGCAGCCGCGAAAATCTCCGACGCCGATGCGCTGAAGCGATCGACGAGCACGATCAGCGGACCATCCCAGGCGACATTGGGCTCGGGATCATCTAGTACTTCGACGCGACCGCCGGTTTCGCGCAACTGCACGACGGGGCCGCCTGGAATGAAGAGGCCCGACAATCCCGTGGCTTCGGTGAGATGACCGCCGCCGTTGCCGCGCAGGTCCATGACCAACGCGCTGATGTGATCCTGTTGCTTGAGTTCCTCGATCAATTTACGAACATCGCGCGTCGTGCTGCGATAGTCCTTAGCGCCTGAGGACTTAGCTTCGAAGTCTTGATAGAAGCTGGGCACGTTGATGATGCCGACCGACAACTCGGTGTCGCCGCGCTTCACCTTGCGCACTTGTTTCTGAGCGGCCTGAGCCTCGAGCGTGACTTTGTTGCGCACCAGCTCGATGGTCTTTTCTGCCGAACCCGGCGCAGCGCCTGCGGGCAGAACCTGCAGTCTCACGGTCGTCCCGACTTTGCCGCGGATGATTTGCACCACATCGTCTAGGCGCCAGCCAATGACGTCCACCAGCTTGCCGCTCTTACCTTCACCAACGGCGATGATCCGATCGTTCGCGCTCAGCGTTCCGTTGACCGCAGCGGGGCCGCCTGGAAGGACGTTCAGGACCGTAACGTAATCGTCCACCAGTTGCAGCGACGCACCGATGCCTTCGTACGAAAGGCTCATTTGAATCCGATATTCCTCGGAATTGCGCGGCGAGAAGTAGCTCGAATGCGGATCGAACACGTGTGCGAACGAGTTCATGAACACTTCGAAGATATCGTCGCTCGTCACCTGTTCGGTGCGCTTGAGGACGCGTTCGTAGCGCTTGTGCAGAATGTCGCGGGTTTCGGCCCAAGTCTTGTCTGTCATCATCAGCGACACGGCGTCGTTCTTGACGCGCTGACGCCAAATCTCATCGAGCTCCGCCTGGCTCTTTGCCCAGGGCGCTTTGCTGCGATCGAACTCGAAGTATTCGTCGACCGTAAAGTCAGGCTCGGTCTTCAGCAGCTGCAACGCGTGTTCGACGCGCTCGCGATTGCGCTCTTGGAAACGATTGAAGATGGCGAATACGGGTTCGAGTTGACCGGCGACAACGGCGTCGTCCAGTTGATAGCGATAGCGTTCGAATTCGGCAATATCGCTCGCCAAGAAATAACTACGCGAGCCATCGAGTTGTTCGATGAAGCGGTCGAGGACCAATGAAGAAACTGGATCGTTGATCGGCGACTGACGATAGTGCGAGCGCTCGATCACGTTACTCACAAGCTTGCTGACGCGCCGTTGGCGTTCTGTCGGAGAAAGGTCCTGCGAGCTAACCGTCGCGACGGCCTTGGCCGTTGGCGCTTGAGCGGTGCCTGCTAGGAGGCCGCAGACAATTGCAAGGGCCGGCAGGCTGAAGATCAAGCGAAGGTGGCGCCGAGCGGCGGAAGCAGGAGAGGCGACGGGCGACTGGTACACTGTTTCAATTCCTCATCGGAGATAGCGCGCGAACTCCCGTGTCCGCGCAGCAGGCGATTGTAGAGTCAAGGCTAGAGAGACGCTGCACTCCAATCAAGTACGGGAATAGTGCGGCCAATGAACCATCAAGCGACATGAAACCTTTTGCAGTTATCAATGCGATCATCTTCGGCTCGTCTGCCGCGATCACTTTCGGACTCACCGGAGTTCTGATCGTGTTCCTGATTCTCAAGGGACAACATCCGGAAATGAACAGCGAGTTTGGTGCCTTGCTACGCGGCGAGGCTGCCTTCCTCGTGCTGCTGGGCGCATCCGGCGGGAGTCTTTTCGCTACTTTGAAACAACTCCCCTGGAGGCACATCGCACAAGGCGGAATGTGGCTGACGACAGCGGGTATTGCGCTGTTGTACTGGCCAAAGTGAGAGGCGGACATGGGGGAAACCCCCAAATGCCCATGCGACAAATGGGCGAGCGCGCGTTCCTTTGCGATAGGACTCAGCGGCGGGGGATGCGTTCCCAGGCATTACGGCGTTCGAATGCGCCGCTGTTGTAAGGATCGAAGCCTTTCGCCGGCTTGGGCGGATTGGGCTTGGAGCTCGCCGCGGGAGTTTTGGTCGAGTCTTGCGCTGGCGGACGGACGATTTGCGGGGCGCTGAACCGCGCGGGCTCGTCATTCTCCTCGTCGCGGTGGCGATTAAACCACTTCCCAAACCACATAATCTAACTTCCCGGAAACGTAAGCCAAATCAAAGGGATCTTTGTAGTTGTGACAGCGGAGCCTACACGCTGTTCCAGCCGTCATTTTCCCGACGTGTCCAGTCTGTGACAGCCATCACGGTTTGCCCTTGCTCCTATTCAGAGCTGATGCGCGGCTCCACTCTTGTCCGAGCTTTCGGCGCCTCGCGAGGCGGTTCTTCCTTGACGGGAGGCAGTGCGCTCTCCGTGGCGGTTGGTCGCGGTGGTAGGCCCACAAAAAGCAGACGGACGACCGTAACGATGATCAGTGGCCCGAGGGCAATGATCCATGCCCGTAACGAAAAGGCGGCGAGATCGGCAAAGAAATCGCCGTAGAACTGGATCAGTCCCGCACCCGGCTTGTAGGGGCCCAGCATGAGGGTCCCGACCACGTAGATCGCGGCAGGGAGCAGGAATAGTCCGACCGCTAACCAAACACTCGCGAAAATCACCTCGAAGCGCGTGCGGGAAGACGGCGTGGCTGAGGGGGTGTCAGAGATGGCGGAGTCCATGTCGGCTCGAGAGAAGTGGGCGCGCATATTCGCCGTTGATGCAGCGAGCCGCAACTACCGTGAAAGATCAGTGGGCCGTGGAAGATCGGTGGGCCAGTGCGTATGTATGATGCCCGCAGCGAGCTGGCAAACATCTAGCAAACATTAAGAGTGGCTAATGAATTCACGTTCTGCGTCTGAGCCGTTGCGCACGGCGGTGATCGGGGTCGGCTACTTAGGACGATTCCATGCGCAAAAGTATGCGCAGCTCCCCGACGCGCAGTTGATCGGCATCGTGGACCCGAATGCTGAAGCGCGTACGCGAGTGGCGGCGGAACTCAATGTTCCTGGATTTGCCACGGTGGAGGAGGTTCTGGACCAGGTGGATGCCGTGAGCCTCGCCGTTCCGACGCCCTTGCATCACGCGATCGGCACGCAGCTGCTTTCGAAAAGCATCCACGTGCTGATCGAGAAACCTATAGCGACGACAGTTCCCGAAGCGCGCGAACTGGTGGAACTTGCGCGGCGGAACCATGCTGTATTGCAGGTCGGACATCTCGAGCGCTTCAACCCGGCGGTTCGTGCTGCGGCAGAAAAGCTGAGAACCCCGCGGTTCGTGGAATCGCATCGGCTCGCACCGTTCAAGCAGCGCGGCAGCGATGTCAGCGTGGTCTTGGATCTGATGATCCATGACATTGATTTGATCCAAGAGCTGGTCGGCACGCCCATCGAGAGCATCGATGCCGTGGGTGCTCAAGTCTTCTCGGGCGAAATCGACATTGTGAATGCGCGCATTCGGTTCGCCGGCGGTTGCGTTGCCAACACGACCGCTAGCCGCATCAGCTTGAAGCAGGAACGCAAGATTCGAATCTTCCAGGACGACGCTTATCTGTCGATCGACATGCAGCAAAAGATCCTCACGGTGATCCGCAAGAAGGATGCTGCGCCTGTCGAGTCGCCTGCACAGGTGTCGATTGAAGAAGATACGTTCGATCAGGGCGACGCATTACGCGATGAGATCGCTGCATTCTTGCACGCGATTCGCAGCGGCACTGCTCCGATCGTGACCGGCGAAGATGGGCTGAGAGCCCTCGAGACTGCGATCAAGATTACCGAGTTGGTACAGCGTTCTGCGGCGCGCTCATAAGTCGCTCGCGCTTCAGCGCCGCGACTGGTTGCCCTGCGACGTCGGCTGCAATTTTCTGCAGCGCTTGCAAGGTCACCTCGCCACCCGATTGTGCCAAGCGTCTCGCGACATCGTCCAAACTCGCTTTGCCATGCGACAGCGAACGAATTTCCTCGTTCGCGTCCTTGAACACGATCACCGCTCGCGCGGTGGTTGCGCCTGACGAGTTGGCTGCAAATAAATTGGGCGAACGCTCTGCCCACTTCTGCAGCGATCGCAGAGACTCTTCGTAGCGCTGTTTGCCGATCGTGCCCGAACGAGCCAACGTGTCGAGCGAGTAATACTCTGCGAGCCCCTCGACGATCCAGTCGCTTTCTTCATCGCCATGAATGCCCAGCGCGACGTGTACCAATTCGTGGAGGAGGGTGCTGGTGCGGTTTTCGCTGATCAGTGGTCGGTCCGCATGCAGGAATACAGAAGCAGGTCCTGACAATCCGCCTCGCCACATTGGATCGCCCGCATAGACGATCAGTAAGCGGCGCGGAAACTGCGGAAAGATCTCCAGCAGCTTCGGCAGATTCCAATTCAGGAAGGCGAGCGCATCTTGCCGCCGCGCACCGTCACCCGTGGGTGCGGCAACGGTCGTTTGCACGCCGGCGATGATTTCGCTGCGAGTGCCAATTTCCCCCGCCAGCATCCAGCCCTCGGGTCGATCGAAACGCTTGTGGGGATCGTTGAACTTGATGATCTTTTCCGTTGCACCTGCGTAGGGTGTGATGAAGGACCAATTGGGCGGCAAGGTGGCGATGAGCGCGGCGCGCGAGTGCAATTTGCGTTTCGCCATGACCGCTACCGGCGGAACCAGCTTCTCGCCGCGAAACACGGCCCACTTATCCGTTAGCAGAGAGTCGAAGCCGCGCGGCTTGCGTTCGTGGTTGACGACGAATTCATATTCGAGACGCGAAAATTTACCTTGCGGTGTCCATTCGAGTTCGGTGTCGGTGGTGTGCAGTGCGTCGGTCGAGGTGAAGTTGCGATAGCGATTGCGATCTATCTTGAACTTGATACGCGATGGGAGCTCTTCGCCCTTGAGGCGGATCTCGACCTTGATCACGTGAAGATCGGGCCGAATCTCCAGCCGATACTCGGTGTCGTAGTACTCCGCCGCAGCCCGAACGGACGGGCTAATTAGAAGCGCCAACAGCAAACACCAAGCGAACTGTTTCAATTGAGCGGCTCAACCATGGACTATGTAAGCAGTGTAGCGAATGACCGAAAGCATCTGAATTAAGGCGCTCTTGAAATTTTGAGGCCTCGCCATATCTACCGTGCATCGGGCGCGATGCGCCTCACATTGGAAAACACGGAGTCTTGTCATGGCCCTTTTGCGTTACGAGCCTTGGAATGCCTTGAATCAGTTGCATGGTCAAATCAGCCGCTATCTGGACCGCGATTTCTCCGAGTCGGCGGTGAGTTCGGCCGCCACGGCCGATTGGGTTCCTCCGGCTGACATCGAAGAGTACAAGGACAAGTTCGTGCTGCGTTTGGATGTTCCGGGTGTGGACGTCAGCGCAATCGAGATCACGTTGGATCAAGGTGTGCTGTCCGTCAGCGGAGAGCGCAAAGTGGAAGTCGAAGCCAAGGAGATCGAGCGTCGCCGGCTCGAGCGGCCCCAGGGCAGATTCCACCGACGATTCACGCTGCCGGATACGGTCGATACAGCTGCGGTGCATGCCACCGGCCGTAATGGGATCGTAGAAATCACGATCCCGAAACAAGCAAAGGCTCAGCCGCGGAAGATCCAGGTGGCTGTCGCGTAAGTACTCGATTGCGGTGTTTGGAGCGCATGAGCCGAGCGGTGAAAACCCTCGGCTCTTTGCGTTTTTGCGGCATGGCAATCGTCCGTTCGACTCGGTTACGATGCTTGAAGTCTCACATCGCGGAGAGTCGATGACAGCCTCGGCAGGTTTTCGATTGCGCAGCGCGCTCGCGCAGGAAAAGCCTTTGCAGGTTGTGGGTGCAATCAATGCCTACAGTGCGCTGCTCGCCGAACGAGCGGGGTTTCGAGCCATCTATCTGTCGGGGGCTGGCGTTGCGAACGCGTCCTTCGGCTTGCCGGATTTGGGCCTCACTAGTTTGAACGATGTGTGCGAAGACGTGCGCCGCATCTGCGCCGCAACGGAGCTGCCTTTGTTGGTGGATGCGGATACGGGGTGGGGCTCGGCATTCAATATCGCGCGCACCTGTGCCGAACTGATTCGTGCAGGTGCTGCCGGTATGCATTTGGAAGATCAAATCTCGGCAAAGCGTTGCGGACATCGCCCAGGCAAGGCGCTCGTGCCCGCGCAGGAAATGATCGACCGCCTAAAGGCCGCTCTCGATGCGCGTTCCGATGAGCAGTTCGTGATCATGGCGCGTACCGACGCGCATGCGGTGGAGGGGTTCGACGCTGCACTCGAGCGAGCCCACCAATACGTCGCCGCCGGCGCGGACATGATTTTCGCAGAGGCGCTCACCTCGTTGGACGAATATCGCCGATTTACCTCGAGCCTTTCGGTTCCCGTGCTGGCGAACATCACCGAATTCGGTAAGACGCCTTTATTCACGGTTACTGAACTCGCTAGCGCAGGCGTCGGTATGGTGCTGTATCCATTGTCAGCCTTCCGTGCCATGAGCCGCGCAGCAGAAGAATGCTATGCAGCGATTCGGCGCGACGGTACGCAGCGCGCGGTGGTGGACCGAATGCAATCGCGCGCGGAACTGTATGAGGTTCTCGACTATCACGCTTACGAGCAGCAGTTAGATCGTCTATTCGGCAAGTCTAACCCCTGAGGAGCGGCAATGGCGGAAGCAGTTGAAGGCCGGGGCAAGAAGTCTGTTGCACTTTCTGGCATCGCCGCGGGCAACACCGCACTTTCCAGCGTTGGACGCACCGGGAACGATCTCCACTATCGCGGTTACGATATCAAGGATCTCGCGACCCACTGCGAATTCGAAGAAGTTGCGTACTTACTGATTCACGGCAAGTTGCCGAACCAATCGGAACTCGGCACGTACAAAGACAAACTGCATCGCATGCGCGAGCTGCCGGCGGCAGTTAAGGGCGTTCTCGAGCAGTTACCTGCCGCGAGTCATCCGATGGATGTGCTTCGCACCGGCGTCTCGGCGCTGGGTTGCGTGCTCCCCGAAAAAGAAGATCACAGTGTCAGTGGTGCACGCGACATCGCCGATCGTTTGGTCGCGAGCCTTGGCTCGATGCTGGTGTACTGGTATCGGTACAGCGCGCAGGGCCGGCGCATCGATCTCCAAACCAACGACGATTCAGTGGGCGGACATTTCTTGCACCTGCTGCATGGACGCCAGCCGTCGATGGCTTGGGTCCACGCCATGCACACCTCGCTCGTGCTTTATGCCGAACACGAGTTCAATGCTTCGACCTTTACGGCGCGCGTGATCGCCGGCACCGGGGCGGATTTGTATTCAAGTGTCGTAGGCGCGATTGGCGCACTACGCGGACCGAAGCACGGTGGTGCAAACGAAATGGCGTTTGATATCCAGCAACGCTATGACTCCCCCGATCAAGCCGAAGACGATATCCGTGAGCGCATCGCCAATCGAGAAGTGATCATGGGATTTGGGCATCCCGTTTACACGATCAGCGATCCGCGCAACGAAGTGATCCGCGAAGTCGCCCGCAGGTTGGCGGATTTGTCCGGCGACACCAAGATGTTCCTCATTGCCGAACGATTGGAGGAGGTGATGAAGGAAACGAAGAATCTATTTCCAAATCTCGATTGGTATTCCGCCGTTTCGTACTACTTGATGGGCGTTCCCACTGCGATGTTCACCCCGTTGTTTGCAATCGCCCGAGTGACGGGTTGGGCCGCGCATGTCATCGAACAACGCATCGATGGCAAGATCATCAGGCCCAGTGCGAACTACGTCGGTCCCGACAATAGGCGCTTCATCCCCTTGAGCGAGAGAGATTAGGCGACATTTGCTGTGCGCCATTCGTTAAGTTATCCATGTCACATTCTTCTTCTGCTGTTCGTCCCGATCCAGATTCATTGCTCGTTGACCTCGCCGATTACGTGCTCTCGTACGAGGTGCGCAGCGAGGCTGCCTACGAAACGGCGTACTACTGTTTGATGGATACGCTGGCTTGCGGCTTTCAGGCGCTGAAGTATCCGGCGTGTACCAAGCTGCTCGGTCCGGTCGTTCCCGGTGCAACCATGCCGGGTGGTGCCCGCGTTCCAGGTACGTCATACGAACTCGAGCCGGTGATGGCGGCTTTCAATATCGGCGCGATGGTGCGTTGGCTCGATTTCAACGATACCTGGCTCGCCGCGGAGTGGGGGCATCCGTCAGATAACCTCGGTGCGATTCTCGCAGTGACGGACTATCTCGCTCGCCAACATGCGTTGCATGGCAAGCGCACGTTAACCGTTCGCGATGTGCTGACAGCGATGATCAAGGCGCATGAGATTCAAGGTGTGCTGGCGCTGCAGAATAGTTTCAATCGGGTCGGTCTCGATCACGTGCTGCTCGTGCGCGTTGCGTCCACTGCAGTAGCGACTGCAATTCTGGGCGGCACTCGTGAGCAGGTAATCAACGCCATCTCAAATGCTTGGATCGATGGTGGCGCGTTGCGGACCTATCGTCATGCACCGAATACCGGCTCGAGAAAAAGTTGGGCGGCGGGCGATGCGACGAGTCGTGCAGTCCGCCACGCGCTCATCGCGCTGACCGGGGAGATGGGCTATCCATCGGCGCTGTCGGCGCCGAAGTGGGGCTTCCAGGATGTCCTGTTCAAAGGCAATCCGGTCGTTCTCGCGCAAAAGCTGGGTAGCTACGTGATGGAAAACGTGCTGTTCAAAATTTCTTTCCCTGCCGAGTTTCATGCGCAAACTGCCGTTGAAGCTGCGATGGCGTTGCATCCCGAGGTTAAAGATCGCATAGACGCTATCGAGCGCGTTGTCATCGAGACCCAGGAGCCAGGTGTACGCATCATCGATAAGACGGGCCCGTTGGCGAACCCTGCTGATCGTGATCACTGTATCCAATATATGGTGGCGATCCCGCTGTTGTTCGGTCGTCTGACGGCCGAGGACTATGAGGAGCACGTCGCGCGCGATGCTCGAATCGACATATTGAGATCGAAGATGGTCGTGCGCGAGAACCCCGAGTTCACCGCAGATTACTATGCAGCCGATAAGCGCTACATTGGCAACGCGGTCCAGGTGTTCTTCAAGGACGGCAGCTCGACCGCTCGGGTTGCGGTTGACTACCCAATTGGCCACCGCAAGCGTCGCGCGGAAGGCATGCCGATACTGGTCCAGAAGTTCGAGGCCTCCATTGCCGCCCACTTCTCCGCTCGTCAGTGCGAGGCGATCAAGCTGATCTTCAGCGATCGAAATCGACTAGAATCCACCTCGGTCAGCGAGTTTTTGGCTACCTTGGTGAAGAATTAGAAGAGGCCATGAGCGCTCCGAATTTCCGCACGCTGCTCGTCCGAGCCGGACCGGCTAGTCGCTTGTTGCTGAGCCGGTTGATCGAAGCATCCGACATCGTAATCGATGAAGTCGTCGGTCCGGAGGATGTGTTGGGGACGATCACGTTGCGCGTGCCCGATCTGATCGTCGTCGACGTAGACAACGATCTCACTGCACTGACAAGCGTGTGTTCGATCGTAAAAGCCAATCCAGCGACGGGGTTTGTGCCTCTGCTGGCGATTGCCCGCTCTGCTCGTGCACGACGTGTCGCCTTTGAAGCGGGCGTCGATGATTTCTTGCTGCATCATGTTCGCCGCGCCGAATTCCTCGTCAGAGTGAGGGCGCTCCTGCGCGTGAGCGCGGCAAGAAGGCAATTGGCTGCCGACCAACTGGCAATCGAGGTAGCGCATCGAGAACAAATCCGTGCCGCATTCCGCAGGTATATCTCGCCGAAGCTCGCCGATCAGATTCTCGCGAATCCGGATCTGCGCGACGCCATGGTCACTGGAAGACAAATACGAGCGCATGCAGCGGTACTGTTCGCCGATATGCGAGGCTTCACGGGGTTGTCAGAACAGCTCCAGCCCAATGAAGTCGTAGAACTTCTAAACGAATTTTTCAGTCTGCTGACATCCATCACGTTCGAGTATGACGGCACGGTCTTCAACATGGCCGGCGACAGCTTGATGGTTGGCTTCGGGGTTCCAATCGAGCAAAGCGATGGAGCGGTGCGCGCCATCTATGCGGCGCGACGCATGCTGGAGTCGTTCAACGAATTGGCGCAGCGCTGGCGCGATCGCCACGGCATCGAAACAGGGCTCGGGATCGGCATCAACGTCGGCGAAGTGATCGCGGGAAACGTCGGCTCCCCTTCGTACATGAGCTATACGATCATCGGCGATACGGTGAATGTCGCCTCGCGCTTAGGTCAGCGTGCACGTGCGGGCGAAATGCTGTTTTCAGATGCGGTGAGAAAATCGCTGGAAGACGGCGGGATCTATCTCGGCGCGATGTCGCTGCCCGCACTGGTGCTTCGTGGCCGGACCCAGCCCATCGATATTTACTGCGTGCCGTCCGAACAACGGATCGATTTTCGGCCGCCGCACTAATCCAGGTGATGAGTGAACGGTGAAAGCGATGCGCGCGTGAACGGCGCAGTTCACCACTGAGTTTCGCAGTTCACGCGGAGCTCTCGCGTGAGCGGAGCTCGCTTTCACTTATCACATCCCCGTGCGCGGGAGTGACTCCCGCGCAGCAAACCAGCATCAGTCGCCTAGATAAGCATCGATCGGTTCGATCGTGCCGTCATCGCGATACTTCAGTTCCGTCACCTTCACGTTACGCAGGTGAGTTTTTCCGGAAAGCTGAGTGTCGTGATAGAAGAGATACCACTTGCCTTGGTACTCCACGATCGAATGATGATTCGTCCAGCCGAGGACCGGTTGGAGCAACACACCGCGATACGTGAACGGACCATAGGGTGACTTGCCCGTCGCATACGCGAGGAAGTGCGTGTCTCCGGTCGAATACGAGAAGTAATAGGTATCCTTGTACTTGTGCATCCATGAGGCTTCGAAGAAACGGCGATTGTTGTCTGCAACAGTGAGTGGCTTGCCATTCTCATCAAGGATGACCACATCTTTGGGCGCTTCAGCAAAGCTGACCATGTCATCGCCTAAGCGCGCGATCTTCGGTGCGAGCGCTGGCTGATCGTTCGCGGGATAGGTGTCTTCGGCCTTGTATTCGCCCGTTCTCCAGCGCTGCAACTGACCGCCCCAGATGCCGCCGAAGTACATGTAGTACTTGCCGTCGGAATCCTTGAATACGGCGGGATCGATGCTGTAGCTACCCTTGATGGGTTCCGGCTGCGCTTTGAACGGCCCCGCGGGGTTGTCGCTCACTGCGGCGCCGATGCGGAAGATGTCCTGCTTATCCTTAGCAGGGAAATACAGGTAGTACTTGCCATCTTTTTCCGCGGCATCGGGTGCCCACATTTGGCGCCCGGCCCATGGCACATCTTTGATGTCGAGAGCGACACCGTGATCTTCGACCGGACCGCCGACGGTATCCATCGAGAGGATGTGGTAGTCGCGCATCGCGAAGTGACTGCCCAAATCATCTTGCGGAACGCCCGCTTCGATGTCGTGCGATGGATAAATGTAGAGCTTGTCCTGGAAGACGTGCGCCGACGGATCGGCGGTGTAAATCTCCGTCACTAGCGGTTGCGAAATGAATTTCGCGGGATCGGCTGCCGTCGTTGCTGCAGGTTTGTTTTCTGCGGCTGGTGCTGCAGTCTCTGAGGCGGATTGCTTTTGGCAACCGCCGATGCCGTAAAGGACTAACGCCGCGCCGATCGCGGTCAAATGTGTTCGATGCATGTCTGAATGGCCCCCGGTTGTAATGATCATCCCCGCTGCTCGGGCGGAATCTTAACCGTTGTCCGAGGGCGACGAGAGCCGCATTCCGTGCTCTAAGAGAACGCGTTCACACTTCTTACCATCGGGGTAGACGTGAGGTCGTTAGACGGCCCATTTGCGTGATCACGCTTTGGCGTACCGGCGTAGCAACTTGAGATCTTGAACGAAACGTTGATATGCCAACTCGCGATCCGTGTCCGGAACGCGCAGCAGATACGACGGATGCACTGTGACGAACAAATCAGTGTTGGCTGCCGTGCTTCGTTCATCGCGTACGATGTGGCCGCGATTTTTTTCGATTGCCATTGCACGATTGAATACCGCGCGCGCCGCAGTTGCGCCTAAGGCGACGATCACTTCGGGCTTGATGATTTGCAATTCGCGCTCCAGCCACTGATGACACGCGGCGATTTCCATTTCATTCGGTTTCTTGTGAATCCGCCGTTTACCGCGCGGCTCGAATTTGAAGTGTTTGACCGCATTCGTCACGTAGGTCGCCTTGCGATCGATGCCTGCATCGACGAGTGCGCGATCCAACAACTTGCCGGCCGGACCGACGAAGGGTTTGCCTGTTAGATCTTCTTGGTCCCCCGGCTGCTCTCCGACAAACACGATTTGCGCGCGCGTACGACCCTCGCCGAAGACCGTCTGCGTGGCGTTCTTCCACAGCGGACAGTCGCGGCACTGCGTTGCTCGAGCGCGTAGGCCTCTAGCGTGTTGAGGCCTGGTTCGTCCGCACTTCTGGGCTTTTCGGGGACAACGCGTCGCCGGGCTCGAGTGGGCGCATGCGTGGGTTGGCGATTCAACATAGAGAGTGTTCGCTCCTGCGATTGGGCGATTAGCCCAGGAATGAGTTCGCTCTCAGGCAAGTTCCGCCAATATTTCTTTGGCATTTGACCGCGCATCATCTGCACCTTCAGACGCGCCGGATTGAAAATGCTGGCGTAGTACGTACGCCAAAGATCTTCGGACGCGTCGTCCGTCGGCGCAGCGCTGCGAATGGCGCCCGGACCGAAGCGCAGTTCGGTGCCGTCCCAGTACGCGCTGCGTTCGGGTGTGAGAATTGCCCAGTGCATGTTGGCGAACCGCTTTGCAAAGAAGGGAGCGGTGATTTCTACGATGTGGTGCTCGGGTTCGAACCACGCGATGGACCAGTGGATGCCATCCGTCACGATTTGGCGGAAGCGCACAAATGCTTTCATCTTGTGGATATCACGACGCACTGCCTGGGCCATTCGCGCCACCCGGTCGACATCTGGGTCGAGTGTGTCCGCCAACAGAAGCGGTTGGCGTTGCGTGCGCCAAAGCAATCGATACAAGACCGCGAAACGTGTGGAATCGTGGTGCAGGCTCGCCAGCATCGCGAGCCGCAGAAACTCGCGCGACACACGAATCGATGAAGATGCTGGCTCCAGCGGCGCTTCGTTTAGACCGAATAAGGATCCAGAGCCTGAGGTAGACCAATCGACTTCATGCGGCTGGACGCCAGCCTTGAGCAATCGTCTGGCGGCGTCGCGCCAGTCCTCAAAAGACGCGTTCGCACCCAAGCCAGCCCAATGCACGCTAACCCCAGAGTCCGAGTTGCTCCGGCTCGGGCCGCAGCATGCTTTGCAGCGATTCGCTGTCAAGCAATCGCGAATTCGTGTGCCC
The DNA here is from genome assembly GCA_023391335.1 of Pseudomonadota bacterium. Lineage (GTDB taxonomy): Bacteria > Pseudomonadota > Gammaproteobacteria > Steroidobacterales > Steroidobacteraceae > Steroidobacter. The sequence goes on from JAEWBG010000051.1 coordinate 25,925, forward strand.
CAAGACCTTCACGAAAGGCAACACGCGTTTGACCGGCACGTGAAGTTTGCGTAGGTCGTCGACTCGGATCGTTCGCAATTTGCGAGCCGCAATGATTCGCTCGACGGCTTTCCGACCGAGACCAGGTACTCGCAGCAATCGTTCTCGGGGCGCCTGATTGATGTCGACTGGAAACTGTTCGCGGTGTTTCAACGCCCACGCAAGTTTGGGATCCACATCCAAATCGAGCATGCCATCGGTGCGCTCGAACAGTTCCTGGTGACGAAAGCCGTAAAAGCGCAGCAGCCAATCGGTCTGATAAAGCCGATGCTCGCGGATCAGCGGAGCAGGGCGAACCGGAAGCAGCGTCGATGCGTCCGGAATCGGGCTGAACGCCGAGTAGTACACGCGGCGCAATCGATAGGAACTATAGAGCGTGACGCTCTTTTCGATGATTGCGGCGTCGGTGGCGTCGTCTGCGCCGACGATCATCTGTGTGCTCTGGCCGGCCGGCGCAATGTTAGGTGCTTTCGGCGAGCGCTTAGCCTCGTCTTTCGCGGCATCGATGTGCTCGCGCAAATGTGCCATCGAGCGCTTGATACTTTGTGCATCTTTCTCGGGAGCGAGCTTGTTGAGACCCGCTTCAGTCGGGAGCTCGACATTCATACTTACGCGATCGGCATATCGCGCTGCTTCCGCGCTCAGTTCATCGCTCGCATCGGGAATCGTCTTGAGGTGAATGTAGCCGCGAAAGTCGTGTTCTATACGGAGCGTGCGCGCAACTGCGACCAATTGCTCCATGGTGTAGTCGGCATCGCGGATAATTCCCGAACTTAAGAACAGCCCTTCGATGTAGTTGCGCGAATAGAAATCGAGCGTGAGTTTGACGACTTCATCGACCGTGAAGCGCGCTCGTTGCACATTGCTCGAAATACGGTTGATGCAATAAAGACAATCGTAGATGCAGAAATTCGTCAGCAGAATCTTGAGTAAGGAAATGCAGCGGCCATCCGGTGCGTAGCTGTGGCAAATCCCCATTCCGCCAGTTGATCCCATGCCGCGTCCGCCCGCGGAATCTTTCCGAGTAGAGCCGCTCGATGCGCATGAGGCATCGTACTTTGCCGCGTCCGCGAGAATGCCGAGCTTGCTCTGTAAATCCATCCAGTCAGTGTACCGAACGCAGATGCGGCTGCAAGAACGGCAGCTTGCGTCGTAGAAGCACTTACAAAGTTGGGAGAGCGATCAACGCTTGGCGCGTTTGCTTCCAGGTTCGTCGAGATCGTAGTCATCGAAGTCTGAGAGCTGCTGAGCAGTCTCTCGTTCTTCGCGGATGCGCTCGAGGCGCCTCCAGGCAGGTTCGCCAACCTTGGCAGCGCTCTTCTTACGCTTGTCCAGGTCGCTCATGAGGTTGTCGACGTCGATATCTTCAGATTCGACGGCGGCACCATCTTCTTCGTCTTCGAAGTCGTCGGCTTCCGGCTTCTCGCTCATCGATGCAGGACCGCAGCTAAGAATCAATGAAGGCAGGAACGGCGCGAGTATATCGACAGGCAGTGGCAAACAATCAATAGGGCAATGCTCGGTACTGCGCGCAAGATGTGACGAACGTATTGCTTCGCGCGACCTGCAGCTTGGCCAGGCCAAGATCCTTGGCTACTGAACTTCAGCCAATGATTTCATTGAGTTGGAATATCGGCAGGAGCATTGCGAGCACGATCAGTAGGACGAACCCTGCCATGACGACGATCATCAACGGCCCGAGCAACCCGACGACTGCGCCCAGGATCGAATCCATCTCGCGTTCTTGATTGGTCGCGGCTCGGTCCAGCATTTCTTCTAGGTCGCCGCTGGTCTCGCCGCTTGCGATCAAGTGAATCATCATTGGCGGAAAGATCTTGGGCGCACCGAGCGACTTACCGATAGGGGCTCCTTCACGGACGCGGGCCGCGGCATCTTCCACTGCATCCCGCATCGGTAGATTTGTCACGACCTCACCGGCAATTCGCAATGCTTCGAGAACCGGAACGGAGCTTGAAGTCAGCGTCGAAAAGGTGCGTGCAAACCGCGCGGTATTCGTTCCGCGCACGACGCGACCGACGAGCGGCACGCGCAGTAAGAAGCCATGGAAGCGGCGGCGCGCGGCGGGATCACGTAGCCAACGTTTGAAGCCGTAGCCGGCTAGAAACAGTAGGATCGCCATAATCCAGCCGTACTGTCGCACAAAATCGGAAATGCCGATCAGCGCGCGCGTGAGGAAAGGCAATTGCGCTTTCGAGTTCTCGAACTGCACCACGATCTTCGGGACGACGAACGTGAGCAACAGGAACACGATCCCGATGCACACCACGAACAGCATCAGTGGATAGAGCATCGCGTTGATCGTTTTGCTGCGCAGTTGCTCGCGCGCTTCGGTGTAGTCGGAAAGGCGCTCGAGTACCGTATCTAAATGTCCCGATTGCTCGCCCGCAGCGACAGTGGCGCGATACAGCTCAGGGAACACCGCTGAAAAATCCGCCAAACCGTCAGCGAGCGGATGGCCCTCCATGACCTTCGCGCGCACGCCCATGATGATGCTGCGAATGCGCGGCTTCTCCGTTTGTTCTGAAACGGCGAGCAGCGCTTCTTCGAGCGGCAGTCCAGAACGAACCAGCGTCGCGAGCTGGCGCGTCATCATCGCCAGGTCGGCTGGGGATGCGCCGCGACGGAAACTGAATCGCGCACGATCGCGCTTGCTCTCGTTCTGGGAGACTTCTTGAACGTTGACCGGAAGCAGGTTCTGGTCGCGCAGAAGCTGACGCACTTGCCGCGCAGTGTCGCCTTCCAAAACGCCTTTGCGTTCGCGTCCGGAAACATCGACTGCTGTGTATTCGAAGGCGCCCATAGCTACGAGGAGGGCTGGAGGCTGGAGGCTGGAGGCTGGAGGTAGAACGGATTTCTCATGCCTACGGGCCGGTTGCGCGATTGTTGCGCGGGAATGGGAAACCTACGAAATACGTCTGTCATCCGCCACGGCCTCAATCTTGTTTCGATTTCCGAGCCCCAGCCGCCAGCCCCCAGTCTCCAGCCGGCCTCAAGCTCAATCCTCTCGCGTCACCCGCAGCACTTCTTCAAGCGTCGTGACACCGGACAAGATTTTAGTGCGGCCGTCGTCGCGAATGCTCGGCGTGAGCGTGCGTGCGTAACGTTCGAGTTCATGCTCGCCGGAGCCGTCGTGAATCATAGTCCGCATCGTATCGTCGACGAGCACCAGTTCATGGATGCCAGTGCGGCCTTTGAATCCTTGCGTTGCATCCGATGACGGGCGGTACAGAGTCGGTGAGGGTGCATCGGCAGGAATGTTCAGCAGCCGGCGTTCGTAATCGCCGGCGACATACGGTTCGCGCGTGGCTGGATTCAGAACGCGAACGAGGCGTTGCGCCAACACGCCGATCAAGCTGGATGAGAGCAGAAATGGCTCGACACCCATATCGCGCAATCGGGTCACGGCACCGACCGCCGTGTTGGTGTGAAGCGTTGAAAGCACTAAGTGCCCGGTGAGCGAGGCTTGCACGGCAATGTGTGCCGTTTCGAGATCGCGGATTTCGCCGATCATCACCACATCCGGGTCCTGACGAAGAATCGCACGCAGCCCACGCGCGAACGTCATCTCGACCTTGGTGTTCACCTGCGTTTGGCCGATGCCGTCGATGTAGTACTCGATCGGGTCTTCGACCGTCATGATGTTGCGCGTGTTGTCGTTGATGCGCTCCAGCGCCGCGTATAGCGTGGTCGTTTTACCGGAACCCGTCGGGCCTGTGACCAGGATGATGCCGTGAGGCTTGTGGATGAGTTCATCCATCATGGACCGCGTGCGCGGATCCATGCCTAAGGATTCCAATTCCAGGCGCCCGGCTTGCTTGTCCAGCAAGCGCAGTACCACGCGTTCGCCATGGCCGGCGGGAATCGTGGAAACACGGACGTCGACAGCGCGGCCTGCGACCCGCAGTGAAATTCGGCCGTCCTGGGGCAAACGCTTTTCAGCAATGTCGAGCTTGGACATGACTTTGATGCGCGACACGACGAGCGCAGCAACGGCTCGCCGGGACTGCAGAACTTCGCGCAAGACGCCATCGACGCGAAATCGCACCACGAGCCGATTTTCGAACGGCTCGATGTGAATGTCCGATGCGTTGTCTTTGACCGCCTGGGTGAGGATCGCGTTGATGAGTTTGATGATCGGCGCTTGATCGTCGCTTTCGAGCAAGTCGGAAGGTTCGGGAAGATCTTGGGCAAGGTGCGCAAGGTCGGTGTCGTCTTCCATCCCGCCGACCATTTGCATGGCAGTGTTCGTGCCGCCCTCGTACTGGGCGCGCAGCAATTGTTCGAATGCTTCGGCATCGACTCGGCGCAACTGCAAAGGCATTCCCAGTACGCGACGCACCTCCGCCACGCTCGCCGGTTGTGCACCGGCACGGTAAACGGCTTCTGCAACGCCGTTTTCAACCTTTTGGATCAGCACGCCGTGACGTTTGCAGAAAGCGAACGACAGTAGCTGGTTCGCGTTCTGCGGTGCTGGCGCGTCGGCCGGCCGAGTCGGAGCCTCGGTGCTCATGCGTAGCTATTCTCCATGCGGGCGCAGATCGACCGCCGAATCCGGTGACTTCACGTCGGGCGGTCGCGCTTCAGGTTGCGCAGGCGTGCTCTGAGTTTGCGGAGGCTCGGATTGCGACTGTGGTTGTGAGCCTTCCTTCAGTGGGGCGGTTTGAACTTTCGGAACTGTGCCGGGTGCCGGTGGGGCTTCGCCCGCTGTCGGGTCGGCATACTTCGAGAGCTCCTCGATCGGAGGCAGCAGTGGCTGACGTTCGCCAGGCAGCAACGTAACGCGTCCCTTGCGGCGAGCCAGCTGCTGATCGCGCATTACGTTGTACTTGGCATTCGTTTCGAACGCAGCTGCAACGCCATCTCGCAAGATCGTCGGGCGGATGAACACCATCAGATTGCTCTTCTCCTTGGTGCCGCTGCGCGTCTTGAACAATTCGCCGATGAGTGGAATGGAGCCCAAGATTGGCACCCGATTTTCGCCTTCGCGTGCGGTGTCGGAAATCAATCCGCCGAGCACGATCACTTGGCCATCTTCGACTAACACCTTGGTCGTGATGGTGCGCTTGTTCGTCACCAAATCGACGGCGCCTTGAACGCCTTGGCTCACGCCCGAAGATTCCTGTTCGATCTTAAGCATGACGGCGTTGCCTTCGTTGATCTGCGGCGTGATCTTCAAAATCGTGCCGACCTCTTCGCGCTGAATGGTCTGGAACGGATTGACGATGCCGTTGTTGTTCGTCCCGGTGCCGCCACCGCTCGTGTATTGACCGGTGACGAATGGAATCTCTTGCGCAACTTTGATTTCGGCTTCTTCGTTATCCAACGTGATGACCGAAGGTGTCTGCAATATGTTGGTGCTCGAATCGCCGCGCAACGCTCGCAACAGCACTGCAAAGTTCACGGCGCCATCTTGAAAGCGACCGGCGCCCAACGTGAGTCCCTTCGGAATTCCCGTCGCGAGGGCTTGACCGCCTTGCGCGATGGCCGCGCCGATGCTGCCGATGCTGGCGCTACCTACGTCTTGGTTGAAGGTGCCGATCGGAACGGTGTTGCCGCTCGAGTCGCTGCCATCGATTGCCCAGTTCACTCCCAGTTCCGCTGCCTTGTTGGCGCTCACTTCTACGAGGATGGCTTCGACGAGCACTTGCAGACGTCGAATATCGAGCTTGTCGATCACGGACATGATTTGACGCATTACCTTCGGCGGCGCCGTGATCACGAGCGCGTTGGTTTGCTTGTCGGCCCAAATCGTCACGCTGCGATCTGCCGCGGCGGCACCACCGGCAGGAGCAGGTTGGCCAGGCGTTGCTTGCACGATGCCCTGAACTTGCTCCTTCAGTTTGCCGGCAATTTCTTCGGCATCGGCGTAGTTCAGGTAACGAACCTGCGTATCGCCGCCGCTTTCGAGCGGCGTATCCAAATGCGTCACCAGAGTCTTCAGGCGCAGGCGTTGCGAGCTCTCGCCGCTGATCAACACGCTATTGGTGCGATCGTCCGCGACGAGTTTGGCCGCCGCGCTGCCGGCTTCCTGTTGTGCGCCGGGACCGGAGAACAGCGTGTTCACGACGCGCACGATTTCGCCGGCGCTGGCGTTCTCAAGGCGCACGATGTCGATGTCCTCGTCGCCTTGCTGGTCGATGCGTTGAATGATGCGCATCATGCGATTCACGTTCGCCGCGCGATCGGAAATGATCAGCATGTTGGAGGCTGGGTAAGCCGCCAGGTGTCCATACTGCGGAATCAAGGGGCGCAGGATCGGCACCAACTGCGCGGCACTGACGTTTCGCACGGCGATCACTTGCGTCACGACTTCATCCGAGGTCGAGCTGACGTGATCGGGTAGATCGTCGCCCGGAACCTGCTTCGCGTTCGCATCGGGAATGATCTTGATGACATTGCCGGAAGGCACCGCGACGAATCCGTGGACCTGCAAAATCGACAGGAACGCTTGATAGAAAGCGTCCGGCGACATCGGCGTCGAGGAAAGAATCGTCACCTGCGCACGCACGCGAGGATCGACGATGAATGTCTTGCCGGTGATGGTGCTGACTGCCTCGATAATGCGCGACAGATCTGCGTCTCTAAATGAGGGCGTGATCGTCGGTTGACCCTGATTCGCCGTAGGCTGCTGAGCCGAAACAGTGGCGCACACGAAGAGCGCGGCAAGGACGAGCCAGTGGCGCTTGGTGTGCTGGGTCGGTCGAGCGACTCGGTGCCCGTTGGGTATCGCGAAGATCGTCATTGACGGTCCTTGGGCTGTGTTCTCATTCGGTCAGTCTTGATCGTCGGGTGGAATCGGCTTGAGCGGCCGATCGAACGGCTTTGGGTCAGGCGGCGCATTCGGATCGGGCACGCTGAGCTGCGCAAAGTTCAACGTAAGATCCTGAGTCTGACCGTTACGTTCGACCGACACTGTTACACGGTCGGCGCTCCCCATGGTGTTAAAGATCTCGGGCGCACGCTGCGGATCGTCGAGAGGCGTCCCGTTAATCGCAAGCACGAGGTCGCCTGGTTGCAATCCGAGGCGAGCGAATTGCTGCCGATTGCGACCGGGGTACACGCGATAACCGCGCTGCACGCCGTTTGCAAACACGGGCTGCGGACGCACGATTTCGGCCAACGCGGCCGGATTGGTTTCGGCGATGCGCCGGATGTTTTCGACCACCTGATTCTGCGGAGCCGGCGCGGCGGGACGATTGATGATCCCGGCGGCGAGTTCCCGCGGCAATGCGAGCGTCTCTAGCTGGCCGTTTCGATCCAAGATCACGCGATCGAAATACACTTGGTGCAGCCGTATTCCAGGCCGGACTGCGTCGCCCACTGCATAGACGTTCGCGTTCTGTGCGGACTCGCCAATGATCGCCATGCCCTTGGCAGGATCCGCTGCTGCAAACACGGCGCTCAGCACGAGGTTCGCCTGAGAGGGTGGTGCGTTTTCCGGGTTCTGAGCCGCCTCTGCCTGCGCAACACCGAACAGATGCGCATTCACGATCGCGGGGACGTCGACGCTCTTCGGCTTGGAGCTCAACGCGGTGGTTGAGGGCGTGATCGTGATCGGATTCGTGTCTGGCTTCGGCTCGAGCAGGAGCCACGTGATTTGTACGAATTCCCAAGCGATCGCGATGATCAGAACGACAGCCAGCACTCGCGGCAGCGTGCGGGTGGCGCGCTCAAGCCACTGCTGCGGCGAGAGCTCCTGAAATTCGCGCAGGGTGGTTGAAAGTGACATCAGCACTGCGCTGGCCGGCTGGTGTGAACGAACCCGGCCCATACCAAGCGAACGCCCAACAAACGCGAGGTTTGGGGTCGCACGTGGGTGAGCACTGCCGACTTTGCATTCATGAATGATTCGTTATTGCCAGCGCCAAAGCTGCGCCGCGCATGATAAAGAGTCGCCATAGTTTGTCACAAGGGATTGTTCCGGCTGGCTAAATGTCCGGAAATCGGCCGCGATTACGGCGCTGCCGCAACGCTTAGGACCGGTTCCCGGTCGGCCGGTTCAAGGCGCGCCAAGATATACCCATCACGCTGCATTGAAACCTGTCGCCAATGCCCGAATCTCCGAGCTCGAATCTGTTGGCCCGAATCTGGATAACCGCGAGTGCGGTGCGTCGGAATGCGCTGACCGCGATTCGTGTTCCCACACATCGGCTGGACGATTTGATGTGCGGCTTCATCGAAAGGAGCTTGAACGTCTGCGATGACAAGCAAGGTACGCTGCGAGAATTTCGGCGATTGAACTGCGTTTGAACTGCGTCACAAATTGCGTTGGATGCTGCCTTGTAATGTCCAGCTTTCCACCCTATAAAGCATTTCAACTGGCAAAGCGTCGACGTTAGATGGCGGAAGAGAGCACACGACATGAACGCGGGCTGGTCACTGAGGAAGCCGAGCCGAAGCTCAAGCAACCACCGCTGTACCAGGTCGTATTGCTGAACGACGACTACACTCCGATGGAGTTCGTCGTGGACGTTCTGGAAAGTATCTTTTCCATGGACCGTACGACGGCGACGCGCGTCATGCTGGAGGTTCACACCCGAGGCAAAGGCGTCTGCGGCGTGTACACATACGAAATCGCCGAGACCAAAGTTGCCCAGGTCACGACCTACGCCCGGCAACATCAACACCCTCTCCTGTGCACCATGGAAGAGACTTGAGCAACGGCGCGGAACCAACACCCCCCTTTGCTGAGTCTCATACACGGACCGACCATCGGTCGTGGGAGCGGACCGACAACCGAAAGCGCGGCTTGCCACGCATCTGGCGTGACGAACCGTACCCACCCATACGGGTTAAACCGCAACAGGGTAGAGCCGTTCAGTGTTAAGCAGCGAACTCGAAATCTGTCTCAACGAAGCGTTCCAATCGGCACGCGAAGCGCGGCATGAGTTCATGACCGTCGAGCATCTGTTGCTCGCGATCGTGGATACGCCGAAAGTCCGGGAGATCTTGCGAGCGTGCGGAGCCGACGTGGCGCGCCTGCGCAAGGACCTGAAAGACTTCATTGACCAGACAACTCCACGTCTCAAAGATGACGACGACCGCGAAGTGCAACCCACGCTGGGCTTCCAGCGGGTTTTGCAGCGCGCGGTATTTCATGTGCAGTCCAGCGGCAAGAAGGAAGTGACGGCAGCCAACGTGCTCGTCGCGATCTTCAGCGAGAAGCATTCGCACGCTGCTTACTTGCTGTCGATGCAGGACGTCGCGCGCCTGGACGTCGTCAACTACATCTCGCACGGTCTCACCAAGATCGGCGAAGACCGGCCCGAGAAAGAAGACGCCGCACCGGGAACCGAAGCCGAACGCGAGGCCGAAGGCGGTACCGCTCTCGAGAAGTACACGACCAATCTCAACAAGCTCGCGATGGAGGGGCGCATCGATCCGTTGATCGGTCGACAACACGAAGTCGAGCGCACCGTGGAGATCCTCTGCCGCCGCCGCAAGAACAATCCATTGTTCGTGGGCGAAGCGGGTGTCGGTAAGACGGCGCTCGTCGAAGGTCTTGCTCGCATGATTGTGGAAGACAAGGTCCCCGAAGTGCTCAGCGACAGCACGGTTTACGCGCTCGACATGGGAGCGCTCATCGCGGGCACCAAATATCGTGGCGATTTCGAAAAACGCCTCAAGGGCGTATTGAGCGAACTGAAGAAAAATCCGGGCGCCATCTTGTTCATCGATGAGATTCACACGGTCATCGGTGCGGGAGCGGCATCCGGTGGTGTGATGGACGCATCCAACCTCATCAAGCCAGCACTCGCGAATGGCGAGCTGCGTTGCATCGGTTCGACGACCTACACCGAATATCGTGGAATTTTCGAGAAGGACCATGCGCTAGCACGTCGCTTCCAGAAGATCGACGTGGTTGAGCCGTCCGTGCCCGAGACGATCGAAATTCTTCGCGGCCTGCGTTCACGCTTCGAGGAGTATCACAACGTCAAATACGCAGACGATGCGCTCACCGCCGCTGCGGAGCTCGCTGCGCGCCATATCAACGACCGTCAATTGCCTGACAAGGCGATCGACGTCATCGATGAAGCCGGTGCGCGTCTGCGTTTGAAGCCGGAAGGCCAGCGCGAGACGACGGTCACGACACCGATGATCGAAGACGTCGTCGCTCGTATCGCACGCATTCCGCCAAAGAACGTTTCCACGTCCGACAAAGACGTGCTGCGCAATCTCGAGCGCAATCTCAAATTGGTGATCTACGGCCAAGATGCGGCCATCGAAACGCTGGCATCAGCGATCAAGATGTCGCGCTCGGGTCTCGGCGATCAACGCAAGCCAGTGGGCTCGTTCTTGTTCGCAGGTCCCACGGGCGTCGGTAAGACGGAAGTCACCCGTCAGTTGGCGATTACCCTCGGTGTCGAGCTCATCCGCTTCGACATGTCGGAATACATGGAGCGTCATACCGTCTCGCGTCTGATCGGCGCGCCTCCAGGATACGTGGGCTTCGATCAAGGCGGATTGCTGACGGAGGCCATTAACAAGCATCCGCATTCGGTGTTGCTGCTCGATGAAATCGAGAAAGCGCATCCCGACGTCTTCAATTTGCTGCTGCAGGTGATGGATCACGGCACGCTGACGGATAACAACGGACGCAAAGCCGACTTCCGCCACGTGATCATCGTCATGACGACGAATGCAGGCGCATTTGAAATGAGCCGCCCGTCGATCGGATTCACGCAGCAGGACAACACGACTGACGGCATGGAGGCGATCAAGCGTTTGTTCTCTCCGGAGTTCCGCAATCGTTTGGATGGCATCATCCAGTTCAACGGCTTGGATCCGCGGACGATTCAGCGAGTTGTCGACAAACTGTTGGTGGAAGTCGAAGCGCAGCTCGAGCAGAAGGGTGTGCAGTTGCACATCGACGATACCGCTCGCGAGTGGCTCGCTCGCAAGGGTTATGACCCGAAGATGGGCGCTCGGCCGATGGCGCGAGTCATCCAAGAAGCGATCAAGCGTCCGCTGGCGGAAGAACTCTTATTCGGCCGCTTGAGCGGTGGCGGACACGCTTTCGTCACTGTGGGTGGCGACGATCAGATCAAGGTCGAAGCCAGAGCCGATAGCGAGCAGGCACTGCTGGAGGGCAGTTAACGGTTGAGAGTTGGCGGTTGGCGGTCAGAAAACCGCCAACGGTCGACTGCTTTAGAGTTGACCGTCAGAAACAAAAAAGGCCGGCAATGCCGGCCTTTTTTGTTCGGTTCTGTCTGTAAACCGTAAACAGTCAACCGCCAACCATCCGCGTCCGCGAAGGTCAACTGCCAACCGTTTACCGTCCCCGATAAATGATTCTGCCCTTCGTCAGATCGTACGGGGTCAACTCGACGGTGACCTGATCGCCCGTGAGGATTCTGATGTAGTTCTTGCGCATCTTTCCTGAGATGTGCGCGATGACGGTGTGCCCATTGTTGAGCTGAACACGAAACGTCGTGTTCGGAAGCGTGTCGACCACACGCCCTTCCATCTGAATTGCATCCTCTTTCGACATGCACTCTCTTTAAATTGGCGGGAACTGGAGGCGGAAAGCGCGCGAATTGTGCATAAAGGGCAGGGGCAATGCAATGAAAGCTCCTAATGCATGCTCCAGGCGCGGGTTCACCTTACGAAAGGCGCTAAGCGGTAGTTCCCATCAAGGCGCCGAGGTTGTAGGTGTGGGCCAACACCTATCTTCGGCGGTTAGGGTCGCCAGCCGCACGATGAATTCACGCCGCGGGATGAGCTTTGCACCGAGACTGAACAGATGCGGCGTGGCCATTTGGCAGTCGATCAGCTGGATGTCGCGAGCGATCAGTTCATCGCACAAGCGCTTCAATGCGACCTTGGATGCATCACGCTCGGTGCTGAACATCGATTCCCCAAAAAACATCGCGCCAATCGAGACGCCATACAGTCCCCCCACAAGCTCATCCTCGAGCCATGTCTCCACACAGTGCGCATATCCAAGTCGATGTAGTTGGACGTAGGCAGCTCGCATTTCTGGCGACAACCAGGTTCCTCCCGGACGCAGCTCCGAACTGCCGCACGCCCGAATCACATCGCGGAAAGCCGTATCGATTCGAGTTTCGAAGCCGCGATTGCGGATCGTCTTGGCCAAGCTCCGCGAGACTTTCATCTCTTGAGGCACGAGCACTGCGCGCGGATCCGGCGACCACCACAAAATGGGTTGCCCGTGCGAATACCAGGGAAAGATTCCGCGTCGGTAGGCGGCAAGCAGTCTCGCAGTAGATAGATCGCCGCCGGCAGCGAGCAAACCGTCGGGCTCGCGCAATGCGGCTTCGACCGGCGGAAATGCTTCCGGCGCATCGTTCTCGTGCAGCCACGCGATCGTGCCTTTCACTTCAATTCCAGCGAGAGATCCATGTTGCGACGAAACGGCACATGCTCTTTGACCTGTTCGGCGTACTGGTCAATCGCGTCTCGCTCGCGCTGCAGATACTCAGCGATGGCGCGACGGAAGCGCGGATCCGCTATCCAATGAGCCGACCAAGTCGTCGTCGGCTCGAATCCACGCGGCACTTTGTGCTCTCCCTGGGTCCCGGGCTCGAAGCGTTGCAGTCCTTCGGCGATGCAGTATTCGATGCCCTGGTAGTAGCACGTCTCGAAATGCAGGCTATGGAAATCCGCAGCGGCGCCCCAGTAACGTCCGTACAGCGTGTCCTGGCTACGAAAGAAGATCGCCGCGGCGATCGGCGTGCCTTCGACTTCGGCGATTTTCACCATGATGGTGCGAGGTAAAGCCGCGGCTACATCGCGGAAGAACCCGACATTCAAGTAGTGCTCGTTGCCGTGCGCCGCAAACGTTGCGGCCGAGAAACCGAACACGACGTTCCAAAGCTTGGCATTCATTTCTTCGCCGTAGACGGTACGGAACTCGATTCCTTGTTCTCTGATGCGACGTCGTTCCCGCAGCGCCTTCTTGCGCTTGTCGGCGCGGAACGTGGCGAGGAAATCATCGAAGCTCGCGTAGCCGCGATTGGACCAGTGGAATTGGCAATCCTTACGCCAGAGAAAATCCCGCTCATTCAGTGCGTCACGATCCGATTCATTCAAGAACAGCAGGTGAGCGGACGAAACATGGCTCTGTTTTGCAAATTGGATGAGCTCGGCGATGACTTGCGCGCGCCGTTCGTTACTTTTGCCCACCAATAGATGCGGCCCGGTTGCTGGAGTAAACGGCACCATGCTCACTAGCTTGGGGTAGTACTCGATGCCCGCTTGCGCGTAGGCCCGTGCCCAACTCCAGTCGAAGACAAATTCACCCCAGGAATGAACTTTCAGATAGAGCGGCAGCGCGCCAACCAGCTCGCCGCCGTCTTCGATGACGAGATGCGCCGGCTCCCAGCCAGTATCGCCACCGACGCAGCCGTGAGTCTCGAGCGCGTTCAAGAACTCATGTCTAACAAACGGCCAGCCATCCGGGACCAGCGCGTTCCATGAAGCGCGCGGAACGTCAGCAATCGAGCGGATGAACCGCGCGGTCATTTCCTTCGCGTTCGCTGAGCCGGAGTGACGAACCTATCGCTTCTGTTCGGCATCGATTTGATCGAGATACTTGTCGGCATCCAATGCAGCCATACAGCCGGTTCCGGCAGACGTGATAGCCTGTCGATAGACGTGGTCCGCCACATCGCCAGCCGCAAACACGCCCGGCACGCTCGTCTGCGTCGCGTTGCCGTTCAAGCCGGATTTCACGACGAGATAGCCGTTGTTCATTTCAAGCTGGCCTTCGAAGAGTTGCGTGTTGGGCGCATGGCCCACCGCGATGAACACGCCTGCGACATCGATATCTTGTTTCGTGCCGCCGGCTACGGGCGCGACACGCAGACCCGTCACGCCGCTATCGTCTCCAAGCACTTCATCGACGTTGTGGTTCCACACTAATCGCACCTTGCCCTCTTTCTCGCGTTCGAAGAGGTGCTGCTGCAGGATTTTTTCGGCTCGCAATGTGTCGCGGCGATGCACGAGCGTGACGTGCGAGGCAATGTTCGTCAGATACAACGCTTCCTCCACGGCCGTGTTGCCACCGCCGACGACCGCCACGTTTTGGTTCTTGAAGAAGAAGCCATCGCAGGTGGCGCAGGCCGAGACGCCGCGCCCGCGGAATTCTTGCTCCGACGGCAGGCCCAGGTACTTCGCTGTGGCGCCCGTCGCGATGATCAGTGCGTCGCACGTGTAGATGCCGCGATCGCCTTCGAGCCTGAAAGGACGTTGCGATAAATCGACCGCGTTGATGTGGTCGTTCACGATCTCGGTATTGAAGCGTTCCGCGTGCTTGCGCATGCGCTCCATCAATCCGGGGCCGGTCAAGCCATGGGGATCGCCCGGCCAATTGTCGACTTCGGTGGTCGTCATGAGCTGTCCACCTTCCTCGAGCCCCGTGATCAGCAGCGGACTGCGATTGGCTCGCGCGGCGTACACGGCTGCGGCGTAGCCGGCGGGTCCGGATCCTAAGATGACGAGGCGAGAGTGACGCGTATTGCTCATGTATGATTCCTATCGATTCGAAACGTATTTCCAGCGGTTAAGTAAGTAGCCGCCATCTCCTCCGGCGGCGCGGGGCGTCGTCCTTCATGAGAGGGCGCAATGGTATGTGCACCTTAATGTGCTCGCCAAATAGATGACTTCAATGCCGCCGAGTGGCGCCTTGCGGCACGAGTGTCTTTCCTGGAATTTAAGTTCAGATGCAACTTCGGGGACGGACTGAGTGTCCTTTTCGATATCATGCGTTTAGCGTGCTTTCCTGACAGTTAGTCGCATCGCTGACCACACTTCGAGGCAGACCACTTGGCATCAACAGCAGAAGCTCGGACGGGCATGCGACTGGGTTCGACGGTCGTACGCTCATTGCGCGAAGGCGCGCTTTGGGTGTTCGGCGCGCTCGCACTCATCGTGCTTGCTGCCCTGATCAGCTATGACCGGAACGATCCATCGTTTGCGACGACAGGTGAACCCGGCCCCGTTTCCAATTTGATCGGTCCGCTCGGCGCGCACTTGTCCGGGCTGCTCGTATTGTTATTCGGCGCGCCATCATTTCTGTTTCCAATCATGATCGGCCTGGCGGGCTGGGTTCTCTACCAGCAACGCGACAAGACCGAAGGCCAGTCGCGCGCGACGCTCGTGTTCCGCGGTATCGGCTTTTTCCTGACACTAGTGACGAGCTGCGGGCTCGCAAGTTTGCACTTCACCGCGAAGACGTATCCGAGCTCGGCCGGCGGTGTGCTGGGCTCATTCGTCGGCCACGGGCTGCAATCTGGCTTGAGCTTCCTCGGCGCCACCTTGTTGCTGCTGGCCCTGTGGCTTGCCGGCGTGTCGCTCTTTGCGGGCGTGTCTTGGATCGAGCTGATGGATCGCACCGGCAGGTGGACCCTCAGGGTGCTCGACTGGATCACCGCTCGGGTGAATACCGCACGCGAAATCAAAGCGGGCAAGGAAGTCAAAGAAGCGCGCCAAGAAGTCATCCGCGAAGAGCAGAAGCGCGTCGCGAAGCGTCCGCCGCCGAAGATCGAGCCCATCACGCCAAAGGTGGAAAAGAGCGAACGCGTCGAAAAAGAACGTCAGGTCACACTATTCGAAAAGCCAGCTGCGCAAGGATTGCCGCCGCTTTCGTTGCTCGATGATCCGCCGAAACAGCAATTCGGCTATTCATCTGAAGCGCTCGAAGCCATGTCGCGCTTGGTTGAGCTGAAACTGCGTGACTTCGGCGTCGAAGCGGAAGTGGTCGAGGTTCACCCCGGGCCGATCATCACGCGCTTCGAGTTGCGTCCTGCACCGGGCGTGAAGGTGAGCCAGATCAGCAATCTCGCGAAAGATTTGGCACGAGCGCTGTCCGCGATCAGCGTTCGCATCGTCGAAGTCATTCCGGGCAAGTCGACCGTCGGCTTGGAAATCCCGAACGAGAAACGTGAGCTCGTGACGCTCGGCGAGATCATCAAATCCAAGACTTACGATGAGATGTCCTCGCCGCTGGCATTGGTGCTAGGCAAAGACATCAGCGGTGCGCCGGTCGTCGCCGATCTTGCGCGCATGCCGCACTTGTTGGTGGGTGGTACGACCGGCTCCGGTAAATCCACAGCCGTGAACGCGATGGTCCTTTCGCTGCTCTACAAGGCGACGGCCGAGCAAGTGCGCCTGATCATGATCGATCCGAAGATGCTGGAGCTTTCCGTCTATGAAGGCATTCCGCATTTGTTGGCGCCCGTCGTTACCGACATGAAAGAAGCGGCGAATGCGCTGCGCTGGTGTGTCGCCGAGATGGAGCGACGCTATCAATTGATGGCAGCTATGGGCGTGCGAAATCTCGCGGGCTTCAATCGCAAGATTAAGGAAGCGCAGGAGGCCGGTCAGCCGATTCGCGATCCATTGCTCATGAAGCATCTGGGTCCGGAAGGGGATTTGAATCAAATCCCATTCCTCGAGCCGATGCCGTTCATCGTCGTGATCGTCGACGAGCTCGCCGACATGATGATGATCGTCGGCAAAAAAGTCGAAGAGCTGATCGCGCGCTTAGCGCAGAAGGCACGTGCGTCCGGCATTCACTTGATTCTTGCCACGCAGCGCCCATCGGTGGACGTGATCACGGGCTTGATCAAAGCCAACATTCCCACCCGTATCGCGTTCCAAGTATCCGCGAAAGTGGACTCGCGCACGATTCTCGATCAGATGGGTGCGGAACAATTGCTCGGGCACGGCGATATGTTGTTCTTGCAGCCGGGCACCTCCGTGCCGAATCGGGTGCACGGCGCATTCGTTTCAGATCAAGAAGTGCATCGGGTGGTGGGTGGTCTCAAAGGATCCGGTCCGCCGGCGTACGTGGATGAAATCCTGCAAGGTCCAAGCACGCCGTTGCCTGGCATTTCAGGCGAAGAAGGTGGCGCTGACGGCGAAGGCGGCGATGGCGAACAAGATCCGCTCTACGATCAAGCCGTGCAGATCGTCGTCCAAAGCCGCAAAGCATCGATCTCCGGTGTGCAACGCCGCTTGAAGATCGGTTACAACCGCGCAGCTCGCATGATCGAAACGATGGAAGCGGCTGGACTCGTCGGTCCGCTGCAGTCGAATGGTTCGCGCGAGGTGTTGGCACCGCCCCCGCCGGAAGAATAAATCGATGTTGAAATCTTCGCTGCGTCTCGCTCAGGCGGCTTTGCTCGCGCTAGCCCTCGTCAGTGCGCATGTTTTTGCCGCCGATAATCTGGCTGCGGGGCGCGCACGCGTGGAAGCGTTCTTGAGCAACCTCCAAGGCTTGCAGGCGCAGTTCCATCAAGTTCTCACCGATCGCACCGGACAAGTGGTCGAAGAGGCGAGCGGCACGTTGGCTGTGCGGCGGCCGAATCGATTTCGTTGGGACTATCGTGAGCCGAACGAACAAGTGATCGTCGCAGACGGGACGCGCATTTGGTTGTACGACAGCGATTTGGAACAAGTCACTGTCCGCCGTTTGGATGACACGTTGTCCGCAACTCCCGCGATGCTTTTGAGCGGCGAAGGCAAGCTCGAAGACAACTTCATCGTGCGCGAGGTCACCAAGGAGAACGGCATCGACTGGATTCGTATGGAGCCCAAGCGTTCAGACACCGATTTCAAATGGGTGCGGCTCGGATTCGAAGGTCAGAACCTGCGCGCGATGCAGCTTGCAGACAAGCTCGGTCAAACGACGAGCCTTGAGTTCACGCAGATCGAACGCAATCCGCCGCTCGATCCTTCGCGCTTCACATTCACCGTTCCGCCCGGCGCCGATGTGATTGGCGATGCGTCCGGCGCGTCGAAACAGTAGCAAATGGCCACCGTTCAATTGAAATATCCGAAATTCTGGGTCGCGATGGGCTGGTTGGCTGTCGCATTCACGATCTTCATTTGTTTGCTGCCCGGCAAGGATCTGCCCGCTACGGGCATGAGCGACAAGGTCGAACACCTCACCGCGTACACGCTCTTGTCCTTGTGGTTTGCGGGCGTCTATCCGCGGACGCGCTATTGGGTGATTGCACTTGGCTTGTTGGTGTTGGGCATATTCATTGAATTCGGCCAGTACGTGATGCATGCGGGCCGCCAAGCCGACGTGCGCGACGTGCTCGCGAACTCAACCGGCATCATTGTGGGACTCACCTTGGCGTGGCTAGGGCTGGGCCAATGGACCCAGCGCATCGAATCGCTCGTGGTGCGCAAGGCGTGAACACGCGTGAGGACGAGAGCGTGCGACCGCTTGCGGATCGCATGCGTCCTACTTCCATCGACGACTACATCGGACAGTCGCATTTGTTCGGCCCCGGCAAGCCGCTGCGCCGGATGCTCGAAGGCGGCCACCTGCATTCGATGATTCTGTGGGGTCCGCCAGGCACGGGCAAAACCACGCTCGCACGGCTAGTCGCGCAGAAATGCGATGCACAATTCATTGCGCTGTCTGCCGTCATGGCCGGCGTCAAAGACATTCGTGCGGCTGCCGAACAAGCGCGAGAAGCGCGCGAGCAGTCGGGTAAGCGGACGGTCTTGTTCCTCGATGAAGTGCATCGCTTCAACAAGGCTCAGCAGGACGCCTTCTTGCCTTGGGTCGAAGACGGCACGCTAGTCTTCATCGGAGCGACCACCGAGAACCCTTCGTTCGAACTCAACAACGCATTGCTGTCGCGAGCGCGCGTATACGTGCTCAGAGCGTTGACAGCTGAAGATCTGCGCAAAGTCCTGGATCGTGCGCTGTCCAAACAAACCGAAGCCATCGAAGCCGACGACGCAGCGCTGAATGCTATAGCCCAAGCAGCCGATGGCGACGCACGGCGAGCGCTCAACATGCTGGAGCTCGCGATCGATCTCGCAGGTGGGAATCAACCGCCGCGTATCGATGAGAGCATCGTCAAGGAAGTCGCGAGCGGCGGATTGCGGCGCTTCGACAAGCAAGGCGAAGCGTTCTACGACCAAATCTCGGCGTTGCACAAATCGGTACGCGGCAGCGATCCGGATGCAGCTCTGTACTGGCTAGCGCGCATGCTCGATGGCGGTTGCGATCCGCGCTACATCGCACGACGCGTGCTACGCATGTCTTTCGAAGATATCGGACTCGCGGATCCTCGCGGTCAGACCTTGGCCCTCGAAGCCTGCGAAATCTACGAACGTCTCGGGTCTCCCGAAGGCGAGCTTGCCATCGCAGAAGCGGTCGTGTTTCTCGCTTGTGCGGCGAAGAGCAACGCCGTGTATGTCGCGTTCGGCGAAGCAATGGAAGATGCGAGGAATCTCGGCTCGCTCGAAGTCCCCCTGCACATTCGTAATGCGCCCACGCGATTGATGAAAGAGCTGGGATACGGCAAGGGCTATCGCTACGCTCACAACGAGCCCGATGCCTATGCCGCTGGAGAAAACTACTTCCCCGATGGCATGCCGCAGAAGCAGTACTACCGGCCTGTCCCGCGAGGGCTAGAGATCAAGATTGCCGAGGCGCTGGAGAAGAGGAAAAAGCGGACGCCGCCGGCGTGATTTCGGGGTTCGTGGTTCGGGGATCGGACTCCCTCCCCCTCGATGGGCCTCGATGTGGGAGGGTTGGGGAGAGGGTGTCAAAACCAAGCTATGTGGCGAATCCTCCTCACTAATTGTCCAGCATCATCATTGTCGGCACTTGGCTAGCCACTTTTCGCTAGTCACCTGTCACTATTAGCATTCACCATTCACCAGTCACTAGTCACCAGTCACTATCTCTCCATGCTCGATCCGAAACTCCTTCGTTCCGATCCTGATGCCGTCGCTGCAAATCTGCTACGTCGCGGCTTCGTTCTCGATGTTGCACGCTTGAACGCGCTCGAAGAGTCGCGCAAGAAATGGCAGGTCCGCGCCGACGAATTGCGTAACGAACGCAATACACACGCAAAGACAGTCGGAAAGGCCAAGGCGCAGGGACAAGACATTGCGCCGCTGCTGCAGCAAGTCGAGAACTTGGGCAAGGAATTGGCTGAGGCTGAGGCGGAGTTGGGCAAAGTACAGGCTGACCTTGACGGCATCCTGCTCGGACTCCCGAATCTGCTCCATGACAGCGTTCCGAACGGTCGCGATGAATCGGCAAACGTGGAGGTTCGCAAGTGGGGCGAGCCGCGCAAATTCGATTTCAAGCCGCGCGATCACGTTGAACTGGGCGAAAAGCTGGGACAGATCGATTTTGCGGCGGCGGGAAAGATCGCCGCGGCACGCTTTTCCGTTCTCAGCGGCCCAATTGCAAGACTGCATCGCGCACTGATTCAATTCATGTTGGATCTGCACACACGAGATCACGGCTATCGAGAGGTCTACGCTCCCTATCTTGTGAATGCGCAGGCTTTGACGGGGACCGGTCAGCTCCCAAAATTCGAAGCGGATCTGTTCGCGGTGAAAGGCGAGAGCAATCTCTATCTGATTCCTACGGCTGAAGTGCCGGTCACGAATCTCGTTCGCGAGACGATCGTCGAAGCTGACCAGTTGCCGATGCGACTCGTTGCGCATACGCCGTGCTTCCGTTCAGAAGCAGGCTCTTACGGCAAAGATACTCGCGGCATGATCCGTCAGCACCAGTTCGAAAAGGTCGAACTGGTGCACTTGTCCAAGCCCCAGGATTCGCAAGCCGAACATGAGTTGCTCACCAAGAATGCGGAAGAAGTGCTCAAGAGGTTGGAGCTGCCGTATCGGGTCGTTGCGCTCAGCAGCGGTGATATTGGATTCGGCTCGTCGAAGACTTACGACCTGGAAGTCTGGTTGCCAGGGCAGAACGCATATCGCGAAATCTCTTCTTGCTCCAACTACGAAGCCTTCCAAGCTCGTCGCATGCAAGCACGCTGGCGCAATCCTGAGACGGGCAAGCCAGAGCCGCTGCACACGCTGAATGGATCTGGTGTTGCTGCTGGGCGTGCGCTCGTTGCTGTGATGGAGAACTATCAGCAGCCGGATGGCAGCATTTCGATTCCGAAGGTGCTGCTGCCGTATATGGGTGGGCTGACGGAGATTAAGGCATAAGAGAAGAAGCCGGATTTCACACGGAGGACACGGAGAGCACGGGGTTAAGAAGGAGGGAAGGAATTTCTCCACGGAGAACGCGGAGGGCACGGAGATGAAAAAATCCAAAAGTACTCCAGCAAAGCAAGACGGCAGAAAGAAGTCTGCCGCCGCAACCCCGCCACGCGGAAAGGTCATGAAACCGATCGCGTCGGCGCAAGCTAAAAAGCCGCGGATCCTTTCTGGAGGGAATCCCCAAATCGCCAAGGCAGACGGCGATGCGCCGGTGCAGGCATATATCGATGCGCTATCGGGTTGGAAGCGCGATGCTGTGCGCCGCGTCGATGCGCTTGTGACGAAGTGCGTTCCGCGAGTTCGCAAAGCGGTGAAATGAAATTCGCCGATGTATGGGATGACAGGGAAAGGTTGGTTCCTTGCGATTCATACGTTCACTAAGTACATCAAAGTCGCCTTCTTCAATGGCGCTTCACTGAATCCGCTTCCGCCCGTCGATTCCACGAGCAAGAACACGCGCTACGTGCATATTGAAGAGGATGGAGCACTTGACGAACCGCACTTCAAAGCCTGGGTGAAGCAGGCGAGCAAGTTGCAAGGGTGGGGGAAGAATTGAGGGACGACGGCTCGCGGTGCGAGCGAGAAGGACTAGCGACGCGTTGCGTCGGGTACGACTCGTCGAGTCAGTGAACATGCGGACAAAATAGAACTCTCCCTGTCGTCCTCGCGAAGGCGGGGACCCATCTGAATCTTGCTGTTTTGTCGAACTCACTCACCTCGTGAGTTCCATCGCACCCAGTGCAGATACAAAAAGACCCTCGCGAGGAGGGTCTTTTTGTATCTGGCGGAAGGGGTGAGATATGCGCCTTTGCCATCCCTGGCCGGCGCGCGGTTGCGCCAGCTGAGCGCTGTCCAAACTCCGTGTCAGAACGGATTTTGTCGAACTCACTTATTCGTGAGTTCTCAATCTCACCTCAGAAATGAAAAAGGCCCCTCATTGAGGAGCCTTTTCATTTCTGGCGGAAGCGGTGAGATTCGAACTCACGATCGGGTTGCCCCGATGCCGGTTTATATTCCGGGCTATCCATGCCCTTCACCCCATTGGGGCCAACACCGAACCATGCTTCGGTGTTGTTCGAAATTGCTCCCGGCAATTTCGTCAAGACCGGTGCGCGTAGGGACTGGGCGCGAATCGATGAGCCAGCTCGGTTCTGGCGGAGAGGGTGGGATTCGAACCCACGATCCTCTTGCGAGGATGCCGGTTTTCAAGACCGGTGCATTCAACCGCTCTGCCACCTCTCCGAAGTGTTTGTAATGGAGCGCTCGAAGGACGCGCATTCTGCTGATTTCGGGCTCACGGAACAAGCACTTGCGTCCTAATCTTTCTTGTACGTGCGGCGCCAGGCCGCTTGATAGAATTCGCCTCATCCCCATGTAGGGAACTCGGCCGGTCCCGCCGGTCCAAAGCTTCAGTCTCACGTTTGCGGAGTGTTTATGGATCGCTATCCCAGTTCTGTAGTCAGCTCAGCTCGTCCGTCGGCATTGTCGACGAACAAGGTTCTGCGGAATACCTATCTATTGCTCGGCGCAACGTTGTTGTTCAGCGCGCTCATGGCGGGCGTTGCGATGGCGGTGAATGCACCGCCGATGGGCTTGTTCACGATCCTGATCTACTTCGGATTGCTGTTCGCGGTCAGTGCGACCCGTAATAGCTCTTGGGGTATTTTTTGGACGTTTGCACTGACTGGATTCTTGGGCTTTACACTCGGACCGATCATCGAGCTGTACGTCCGGGCGCTTCCGAACGGCAGTCAGATCGTAATGACGGCACTGGGCACAACCGCCGTGGCGTTCCTCGGGCTTTCGGCCTACGCGATCAAGAGCGGTCGGGACTTCAGCTTCATGGGCGGATTCCTGACGATCGGCGCAATCGGCGCGTTCGTACTGGGGTTGATTGCGGTGTTCTTCCATCTGCCGACGCTGTCGCTGGTCGTGTCGGGACTGTTCGTCATCGTCAGCGGCGGCATCATGCTGTATCAAACGAGCGAAATCGTGCGCGGCGGTGAGACGAACTACATCACGGCGACGATCACGCTGTACGTCAGCTTGTACAACATGTTCTTGAGCTTGTTGAACTTGCTCGGGGCATCTTCTCGCCGCTAACAGTTTGCATTCCTCGGTGGACAGAAAGGCGCTGCAATTGCAGCGCCTTTTTTATTGTCCGATGCGAATCGAATCCTGCTGATCCAGTCGCAAGGGCACTTGCGGGCGCATGAAAAAGTATTCAGGCCCCGGCAGCAAATGGGTCTGGACGAAGTGCACGGATCCCACGAGACTGCAGCACCCTCGAAGCAGGTTGGAGCGACTGCGTGGATCAGGAAGAGCTGGGCCGTCCATTCTCGGATTCCAGTTGGCTGCCGCCGGGCACCGACATGGCGCAACGCGTCCTGCATCATCATTGGGATCGCACGCCGCTTGGAAGCATGGGCTCATGGCCCCAGGAGTTGAGGTGCGCCGTTGGCTTCGTGCTCGCCAATGGGTTTCCGGCCGTGCTCGTGTGGGGCTCAGATCTCGTCACGATCTACAACGAACCTTTCCGCACCATTCTCGGCGAGAAGAGCGATGCGCTCGGCTGCGCATTCTCAGATATTTGGGGCGAAGCGTGGAGCACGATCGGTCCGTTTGCACAGCGCGCCTTGTCCGGCGAACCTGCGTTCATCGAAAACTTTCCGCTCTCAATAGATCGCTCGAATGGGCGCGACCGGGCGTTCTTCACGTTCTCCTACAGTCCCGTTCGAGGCAGCAACGGCAAGGTTCTGGGTTTCATCGGCACCATCATCGAAACCACTGAGTCAGTGATCTCCCGAGAAGCTTCTCGAGAGAGCGAGGCGCGATTTCGCGCTCTAGTCACCGCCGGCGCGAACATGATCTACCGCATGAGCCCCGATTGGGGACGCATGTATCAGCTCGATGGTAACGACATCCTGGCGGACACCGTCGAGCCCATTCAAAACTGGGCTGATCACTATCTGCTGAGTGAGGATCGCCCGACGATCTTTGCTGCCATCGACCACGCAATTCGTACTAAGACGGTGTTTGAAATGGAACATCGCGTCCGCCTCGCCGATGGGGGAGTCGGCTGGGTTCTTTCGCGTGCTGTACCAATACTCGACAGCCATGGCGAAATTCTCGAGTGGTTCGGTGCTGGCCGGGACGTGACGGAGCGGCACCGAGCCATCGACAAGTTGCGCGACGCTGAGGAGCGGTACCGCGCTGAACTGGAGCATCAGGTTCGGCAGCGAACGCAGGAGCTGAAACGAAACCGCGACCTCTTACAGGCCACTATGGACAGCACTATGGAGATGATCCAGGTGTTCGAAGCTGTGCGCGACGATCGAGGCCGTATCGTCGATTTTCGGTGGGTACTCAACAACCATACGTCAGAGCAACTCCTTGGCGACGTCATCGGGAAATGCCTGCTGCAAAATAATCCCGGAGTGATCCCGGTGGGGATCTTCGACACGTTAGTGCGGGTGACTGAGTCCGGTGAACCGCATCAGGGCGAGTGGCGCTACGTGCATGAGCAGTTCGACGGATGGTTTTATCAATCGGTCGTGAAGCTTGGCGATGGTGTGGCTACGACGACGACCGACATTTCCAAGCGCAAGAAAGCGGAAGAGGAAGTTCTGCGCCTCAGAGACGAGATGGCCAAGGCGCAGTTGTTCGAAATGGAACAGCGCTTCCGCGAATTCGCGGAAGCGTCGTCGGACATCATTTGGATCCGCAATGCCGACACCTTCGCTTGGGAATTCGTGAGTCCCGCGATCGAGCACATCTACAACGTGCCAATGAATAAAGTGCTCGACGCCAACGATCCGGAGACCTGGGCGCAATTCATCCATCCGGAAGATCGAGAACGCACGATCGCGAATGTTCTGCGGGTTCGCGAAGGGAAACGCGTCACCCATGAATTTAGAATTCAGCGCGGCGATGGAGAAATCCGCTGGATTAGAAACACCGACTTTCCGCTCTGCGATGCCAATGGTCACGTTCAGCGAATCGGCGGCATCAGTCAGGACGTCACCGAGGAGAAAGCAACCGCCGAACGTATGAGCGTGATGGTGGCGGAGCTCCAGCATCGCACTCGCAATCTGATCGCAGTGGTTCGATCAATCGCGGCGCAAACCATGCAGGTCACCGAACCTACGGAAGCCTTTCGCGAAAAGTTTGGCCATCGCTTGGAGGCACTCGCGAGAGTACAGGGGCTGTTATCTCGATCGGATGAAGAGCGCATCACGATCGAAGCATTGATTCGCATGGAACTGGATGCACTTGGGGCAAGGCAGTTGCCCGAGCGTGTGCATTTAGAGGGGCCGCCCGTACGCATTCGACCGTCCGTCGTGCAAATCATCGCACTCGCGTTGCACGAGTTGGCAACGAACGCGCGTAAGTACGGCGCACTATCGAACGAGCGTCACGACGGCAAACTCTCCGTGACTTGGTGTACGTACGGCCATCAGGAAACCGACCATCTGGCGCTGAAGTGGATCGAAGCGGGTGGACAAATGCCGGACGCAAAACTGGAATCGCGGCGCGGATATGGTCGCGAACTCATCGAACGAGCGTTGCCTTACTCGCTCGGCGCCAAGACTTCGTTGGAGCATGACGCAGAAGGTCTGCGGTGCACCATCGATATGCCGCTGGATCGCAGCCGCAACGGCATGTCTTGAGCTGTGTGGATGCGCACCGGGCGAGGTCGCTGCGCATGCGCATCGCGTACTGCCACTAGAGAAAGACGCGTAGGCGATCAGGGGATCTCAACGGCGCGAGCGACTTCGTACGAAGCGATTCGAGTGCTGCATCGGGTTATAGTTTGGATCGAGAACACCAAGCGAGCCCCAACGACTCACATTCGGCCTTCGCTGCGGCTGCGGCAGCACGCGGGTTCATCACTCATGAAAGACACCTGGCTTGCTGGGCTGAACGACGCTTTCAAGGCTGCGATCGACGGTGCGCCGCTGGATCAGTCTCTCGGTATTCTGATTGCAACCGCTCTAAAGCAACTCGATTCCACAGCTCGTTGCGCTTTCTACATCGCTGATGAAACGGGCGAGGCGTTGTCTCACGTCATCGGAATGCCAGCGGCGTATGCGCAGGCTGTAAATGGATTCAAGATCGGTGCGGATTCGCTCGCGTGTGGGTTGGCCGTCGGTAGTGGTCAATCGGTGATAACACCGGATGTGCGCGAGGAGCCGAAGTGGAAGCCATGGCTATGGCTGGCCGAACAATTCAACTATCGTGCCTGCTGGTCCTTTCCGGTGGAAACGACGACCGGCGAACTCGTGGGAACCTTCGCGACCTACTTTGTAGAGCCGCGCGCGCCTTCGGCTGACGATTTGGCGTTGGCGAAGACACTCACGCGTACGGCGTCGATCATCATCGTTCAACACCGTGCACTCGAGGAATCCAAGCGCCTCCAGTTCATCAGCACAGAACTGATCCAAGAGGGAAACGTCGACCATTTGTACGATGAGATTCTCAATGCGCTTGCAGTGATGATTCGATGCAAGGCGGCGAGTCTGCAGATGCTCGAACCAGCCGCAAGTCAGCTGATCTTGCTCGCAGCTCGCGGTTTCGATGATGCAGCGAAAGCAACTTGGAGCCGGGTCACTGCGGAATCCAGCACGGTCTGCGGTGCCGCTCTGCGCAGCGGCATACGCGCTGTCGTCTCCGATCTTGA
This sequence comes from Pseudomonadota bacterium, assembly GCA_023391335.1. Lineage (GTDB taxonomy): Bacteria > Pseudomonadota > Gammaproteobacteria > Steroidobacterales > Steroidobacteraceae > Steroidobacter. Next base: position 52,680 of record JAEWBG010000051.1, read on the forward strand.
CGATCCTCTTTTTGTCACCACCGAGGCAAGCCGCGAAACGTATCGTCGCCTAGGTATTCGTGCCGTTCTGACCACGCCATTGGTGTCACGAAGTGGTCAAGTCCTTGGAATGATGTCCTCGCTTTGGGGTATTCCGCATACGCCGACTGAACGCGAACTGCGCCTCGTAGATATATTGGGCAGACAAACGGCGGACCTCATCGAGCGAGTGCAGACCCGTCGGCGGCTGGAAGAAAACGAGGAACGCCTACGGCAATTCGGCGAGGCTTCCCAAGACATACTTTGGATTCGCGATGCGACGCGACTGCAATGGCAGTATCTCACGCCCGCATTCGAGCAAATTTATGGCGTCAGTCGAACGGAAGCGATGATGGGCGACAACTACCGCAGCTGGCTCGATCTAGTCATTGACGAGGACCGCGATCGAGCACGCGCGGCGATGGATCGGGTTCGAGCCGGCGAACACGTGACGTTCGACTATCGGATCAAGCGCCCCAGCGACGGGGGGATACGCTGGATTCGCAACACCGATTTTCCCATCGCCAATGAAAGCGGTGTCGTCACGTTCATAGGTGGCATCGGTCACGACATGACAGAGCTGCGCGAAACTGAATTGCGTCTGCAGACGTTGATGCAAGGGATTCCACAACTCGTATGGCGTGCAGTGGACGGCGGCGAATGGACGTGGTCGAGTCCCCAATGGACGAATTACACCGGTCGGAGCCTGAAGGACAGCATTGGGTTTGGATGGCTCGCAGCGCTGCATCCCGATGACCGCGATCGCGCCCTGCAGTGCTGGGAAAGGGCCATGGACGCGGGTGCTCTTGAATTTGAAGGGCGCATTTATCACGCAGCGCAGGACGAATACCGATGGTTTCAGACGCGTGCCACACCGGTGCGAAGCGAGAGCGGTTTCATCATCGAATGGCTGGGCACCTCAACCGACGTGCATCAGCTGCGTGAGATGCAGGATCGCCAAAAGGTCCTGGTTGCGGAACTCCAGCACCGCACTCGAAACTTGATGGGCATCGTCCGGGCGATGGCGGAGAAGACCTTGCGAAGCAGCGAGAACCTCGATGATTTCCGCGATCACTTTCGCGATCGGTTGGATGCGCTCGCGCGCGTCCAAGGATTGCTCTCCCGCCTGGATGAGCGCGATCGAGTGACATTCGATGAGCTAATCCGAACGGAAATCGAGGCAATGACGGACGCAACGGACCGTGTCACTCTGCAGGGGCCCGCCGACGTGCCGCTGCGATCCTCGACGGTTCAGACCCTCGCAATGGCGATTCATGAACTCGCAACGAATGCCGTCAAGTACGGTGCGCTCAGCCAGCCGCAGGGTCATCTCGATGTGAAATGGGAGTTTCAGCCGCGAGGTCAGGGAGGAATCCCATGGCTCCATGTGGATTGGCGTGAGCGCAATGTCGAAATCCCTGCGTCGATCGTCGCGGCTCGAAGCGGTGATGGCCGTGAATTGATCGAGCGCGCCTTGCCGTATCAACTCAGCGCCAAGACCAGCTACAACATCGAAACCGACGGCGTGCATTGCACGATCTCCATGCCGGTCTCGGCTGCCGGCCAGGAGCGCCACTTTGCCTGAAGTCAACTTAAACGGTTGCCGCGTGCTCATCGTCGAAGACGAGTACGTGCTCGCGTACGAGCTTCATGGCAAGCTCATCGCGCTGGGCGCCACAGTCTTGGGCCCAGTCGGGACGCTTGCGGATGCGCTCGAGCTCATCAGTGCGGAGTCGCGCATCGATGTGGCAGTGCTCGACGTCAACCTTCGCGGCCACTCGGTTTTCCCCGCTGCCGATCTACTTGCATGTCGTGACATTCCCATGCTGTTCACGACCGGGTACGACGTCTCGCAATTTCCGATTCGGTTCCAAAATATGCCGAGATGCGAAAAGCCCATGGACATCGCGACTGTCACGCGTGCGATTTGCGATCTCGTAGGCAGATCATCGTCGCCTAGCTGCCGTGGTGGCTCATGAGACAAACGCTGCAACCTGGCATTACTTACGAACATAAGCTCGTGGTGCCGAGCTCGAAGACAGTTCCGAATCTGTATCCGGAAGCCGAAGAATTTGTGGCGATGCCTGAAGTATTCGCGACCGGCTTCTTAGTCGGATTCTTAGAATGGGCGTGCATCAAAGCGATCAATCCGCATATCGATTGGCCGGCCGAGCAAACGCTGGGAACTCACATCGATGTGAGTCACGAGGCAGCGACTCCGCCTGGCTTAGAAGTGACCGCGCGAGTGAAGCTCATCGAAGTAGTGGGTCGCAAGCTAGTGTTCGACGTGGAGGCGCATGATGGTGTCGACGTCATTTCCAAAGGTCGACATGAGAGATACGTGATCGATCGGAAAAGGTTCGAGGAGAAGGTGGCTCGGAAGAGACGTTGATGGCCGCAGCCAACAGCGAACATCCATATTCAAGTTGTCGCTCGAGTTGTCGCTTGCCGCGCTCGGCGATTAGGTTCAACTGCTACTGACGGACGATTGCGTCCATCGGCGTTCCGGATTAGCGTCCATTCGCACGGAGGGTGCGATGGTCCAGTACGCTCGCTTTGTCGTCTTCGGCCTGCTCGCGGGCGGTGTTGCCGCCCAGGTGGCTGCCCACGAACAGCACACGCAGCATGGAGCCGTCGATTTCCCGATCTCGTGTCGCGAGTCCTCACGGCAATCGTTTAACAAGGGAATGGTGCTGCTGCATCACATGACCTATCCGCAGGCGCGGCAGCAGTTCGAACGAATAGTCGACGACGATCCAACCTGTGCGATGGCCCATTGGGGTGTGGCGATGACCTTGTTTCAGCCGCTCTGGCCAACGCGCCCTTCGCCGGTTGCGCTCAACCGCGGATGGGATGAGGTTCAAGCGGCCAAATCGCTCGGCCTACCGACTGAGCGCGAACGGCTCTTCGTCTCAGCGGCGGAAGCGTTCTTTACGGAGCCGCAATCCGGTGATTACTGGTTACGTGTTCGCCGATGGGAGGCAGCATCCGCTGACGCCTATTCGCGGATGCCGAATGACACTGAGATTGCGGTCTTCTACGCCTTGGCACATTTGGCAACGACACCTTCGAACGCGAACACGCGCGAACACGCCGATGAATCCGCTGCAATCTTGACGAAGATTCTGCAGCAACATCCCGACCACCCTGGCGTCATGCACTATCTGGTTCACGCGAACGACATGCCCGGTCGCGAGCGCGAGTTGCTCGATGTCACGCGCAAGTACGAAGAGATTGCTCCCGACAATCCGCACGCGCTGCACATGCCCACTCATATTTATACGAGGCTAGGCGACTGGGACGGCGTGATCAGAGGCAATCTCAAAGCAGCCGATGCGGCGCTCGCATATCCAGCTGGTGAAAAAGGCGAATTCATCTGGGACGAGTTCGCGCACGCCATCGAATATCTTGTGTACGCCTATCTTCAGGAGGCAGATGACGCCAAAGCGCTGTCGCAGGTGCAGCGCTTGCAGGCAGTGCCAAAACTTGAACCCTCCTTCAAAACCGCATTCCATCTCGCCTCTACGCAATCGCGCTATGCGCTCGAGCGTGGTGCGTGGAGTGAAGCTGCGAACATCCAGCCTCGCACCCCTCGCTCGGTAGATTGGGATAAGTTCATTTGGCCTGAAGCCATCGCGCAGTTCGCGCGTGGCTATGGTGCGGCTCGAACCGGCGATGCCGAGCGCGCGAGGGCTGCCTTTATTCGCATCGAGGAACTAGAGAAGCGCGCTCGTGCCAGTGGGGAAGATCTGTTTGCGCGCAACGTACAATTGCTCAGCATCGAGTTGAATGCGCGTGTGACCTACGAGCGTTCAGAGAAGGAGTCCGCAGTGCGGCTACTTCGGCAGGCCGCTGAATTAGAGAGCGCAACGCCGAAGCATCCCGTAACGCCTGGGCCGACACTCCCTGCGTATGAACTGCTGGGTGACATGTACATGGAGTCCGGCCGACCGAAAGAGGCTTTGGACGCGTACGAAACTGCACTGAAGTCATACCCGCGACGATTCAATAGCACCCTTGGTGCCGCTCGAGCAGCTCGCGCATCAGGAAACGAGAATCGCGCCGCCGACTACTATCGTCAGCTCATCGCACTTGCGGGTGGCAGTGCTCGCGGATCGATCATCGAGGCACGTTCGTTCGTCGAGGGGTATGACCCGCGTCGTCACTAACCGATCAGCATTGCAGTGCCTGCAATCGCTACCGCTGTGCCGGTCAAGCGGACCAGCGATTCACTGCGGCGCTCGTCGGTACGGCTCAGAAGCGCAACGACTGCGATTCCCGCGACGTGCAATGCGGCGCTAGCGAGCAGCATTCCAGATACAGACGTCACCTGAGTGCCTACGGATGCTTCCGCCCCGTGCGCATATCCGTGAGCGAGTGCGAATGTACCGACAAGGGCGACCGCCCCCATTACGTTCGCGTGCTGTTTCGCCGCCAGCAGCAGGCCGAAGGCCACAACGGACGCGCTAATTGCAATCTCGACGATGACCGAAGGTGAGTTGCCGAGTCCGATGCAAACGCCGAACGCGAGCATCGAAACGAAAGCGAGCGGGAGCAGCCAAATTGCGTGACCCTTGAGTCGTGCTGCCAGCATGCCAACTGCGGCCATGGCGAGGAGATGATCCCATCCGCCAAATGGATGGGCGATTCCGGCAACAAAACCGATTGCGTGATCGGCTGCAGGATGCGCGAACGCGAAACCGGGTACTAGCGAGAGCATCAACGGGGCACAGCGGCGCAAGGCGGATTGCATAAGAAACTCCGATGCAGAGCGACGATCCTAAGCTTAGCTGAGTCGTGGCGCCGAATCGCATTGGATAACTCATTTGGCCCATGCCGGGAACCCACCGGTCGCGTCGTATCATCGCTTGTCTCTATGTGATCGATGTGGCCGCACGCGACAAGATCCCTCGCAAGGGCGGCCCGGGAATCATGAAGTCGGATCTATTGATCATTAACAAGATCGACCTGGCACCGCATGTGGGTGCTTCCCTCGATGCCACGAAACCCAATACACGAGGTTGTTTCGGTCTTAATCGATCATCGCGGCTGGGAGCACCTGTCCTGTCATCGGGCAGTGCTATCATCCGCCGCCTATGAATCGAGACCTGGACAAAATGCGCCGGCGGCCGTTCTTCTTCCCGCTGTTGCTGCCGGTGATTCTCTTCATTGCTCTGGTTGCCGCGGCCGCGTGGTTGTTCGACGCGCGCGCGACCACGGTCGTGTTCGTGGTGCGGCATGGGGAAACCGAGCCCGGCAATGATCCTGATCCGGCGTTAAGTGTCGAAGGCCGCGAGCGTGCAGCTCATCTCGCAAAGGTGTTGTCGCAAGCGCAGCCCGTCCGTGCGATCGATGCGATTTTCGCGTCCGAATTCCGTCGCACTCATCAGACTGTCACGCCCTTATCCGAAACGTTGGCGCTCCCCGTGAATCTGATCCCCAGCGGCACCTGGGGCGATCTGGCCCATCGAATCACCCACGAACATCGCGGCGAATATGTATTGGTTGCCGGAAGCACGAACACGATCCCGCAGTTGATCGAAGGCTTGAGCGGAGAGAAGGTGACGCTGCGAGACGACGAGTACGACACGATGTTCATCATCTTTGTGCCACAGATCTCGAAGACGCGCGTGGTGCGGCTGAGGTATTGAGCGGGACGCCCTGATGAGGTAATGGAGTGATGAGGTGAAATGGCGTAGCGTGCGGAATACGTCACCTCACCTGTAGTGGCGCACGGGCGTTAGATCAACCGTCCACGCGGATCCAACTACCTACTTCTTCGACCCGTCGCTCACTTCCTCACTGCGCAGCCTCACATCCTCACTATCCATTGCCTGTTACTCATCATGGTGTTCCACAAGACGTTATCGTTCGACATCGCAGCGCGCACATTTCGCATGATCACGACAGACGTCGCCGAGTGCGTGCGCGCATCGGGCGTGAAGGATGGGTTGTGCACGGTGTTCATTCGTCACACGAGTGCGTCGGTTTTGATCACCGAAAACGCGGATTCGGCGGTGCGACGGGATCTCGAGAAGTTCATGCGCCGCGTCGCGCCGGATGGCAGCCCGGATTACGAGCACGACACTGAAGGTCCCGACGATATGCCGGCGCACATCCGGAACATGCTCACGGCGAGCAGCATCAGCGTGCCGATCATCGATGGCGAGCTTGCTCTCGGTACGTGGCAGGGCGTTTATGTTTGGGAGCATCGCGCGCATCGACACTCGCGCGAAATCATCGTCACCGTAGTGGGAGAGAAGTGACGAAGCGAGAATTCGCCTCGCCACTTCTAGATTGTCTTAGGCGCTCGGTTCGGTACTGCGCTTACCTTTGAAGAACTTGGCGATTGCCGCGCCGAAGCCCGCGATGGCGATGAAGATGATCTTCGCGAACTTGGCCAAGAACAGGCCGACCATCGCCAGCAATCCGAGCTTCTTTGCCGCAATACCGCCGATCAATGCGGCCAATCCGTAAGCCGCAACCTTGTCGGTCGATGAATCGAAGTCGGTGTAGCGTTTGCCGCTGTTGAAATCGACGGAGGACAACAGCTGGTGTGCTACTGGCTTGTCGCTCTCGATGTTCGATGCCGCCGTGACCAGGTCGAGCGAGATGTACCCCTCGCGACCGAGTACGTACGTGTTGTAGTTGATCGAGGGATCTTCGTCTTGACCGCCGATGTCGCGGACCTCGGCTGACCAAACCAGGCGATGCGAAGTGGAATCGTACTTCGGCGATTCAACCCAACGAGTCACTTCGATCGGCGGCACGCCGAGCTCTTTGCGATGGGCGTTGCCGGCCAGCGTTCCTTCTTTGATGTTCTTGAGCAACTCATCGCCGTCCCAATCCTTGGCATCATCATCTTTGATGTAACCGGCAGGTTCGAAATCGAGCGTGGCGAACCATTGGCCTTGTTCAGCCGGCAACACCAGCCCGAGGAAGTTGTCGTCGGTTTGGTTACCCATGCGATCCATCAATGCGGCACCTTCCTTGGCGGGGATGTAGCGGAATCCGGCGGGCAGGTTCAGTTGCGCCTGGTCGCGCAGTGTGATGGTGCTCGGACCCTCGACGGTCGCCGCCCTTGCGGCTTCCCATACGGGATCGGGTTTTTCGGTTGCAGTTTGTTCCTCTTGGTTCGATTGTTCTTCGTCTGCATAGGCGGCAGGTGCAAGCCCGAATGCCAAAAGGCAGGCGGCAAGCAGCCCGTTCGCTGTTCTGAAATAGGCTCCTAGCATCGCTGTTCCCCAGGTTTGAGTCCGTACGTTGCGGACCAGCGCACCTTGGCCGAAAGCGGCTGGCCGGGCAAGCAATGCGACAGTACGCGGCGGCGTGGCTTGCTCCGGGAAAGTCCAGTGCTACAATTCGCCGCCTTCCATCGGTGGGGCCGTAGCTCAGCTGGGAGAGCGTCTCGTTCGCAATGAGAAGGTCAGGAGTTCGATCCTCCTCGGCTCCACCAACTTCTAACCTAGTGACTAGCGGATAGCGGATCGTGACTAGCAAATCATCACTAGCACCACCGCGCCAAATCGCCTTTACGCTATTCACTATGCACCGGTCCCTAGTCCATCCAGTCCGTAGTCGGTCCGAGTCACTAGTCACCAGTCACTACCTCACGCCCCCGTAGCTCAGTGGATAGAGCGACCGCCTCCTAAGCGGTAGGTCGCAGGTTCAACTCCTGCCGGGGGCACCAATTCGGCTGGCGCGCCGTGTGATTAGCGGATGGTGACTGGAAGGCCGGCGCTGCGCATCCACAATCGCCGTCCGAATTGCCACTATCCGCGAGTCACGAACCACTAAACTCGAAGCTCATTGCGCGATGCGTTATACGCTGATCAGGCCACACGCTTCGTGTCTATCGGCCTGATTCTAGGGCGGCGTTTCTTCTGCGCCTGCCACAAGTCGTACGACATTTGCATTCGCATCCACGACTCTGCTGCGCCACCTAGCGCTGCAGCCAGGCGAATCGCCAGTTCAGCGCTAACGGCCGCTCGGCCGTTTACGACGCGCGACAGAGCGACGCGCGAGACTTCCAGACGTTTTGCGAGTTCAGTGACGGTCATCGTCCGCAAGATCGTGTCTTGAAGCACTTCGCCCGGATGCGGGGGGTTATGCATCTGCGCCATTAACGTGCCCTCAGTGGTAGTCCTGGTAGTCGACCAATTCGGCGTGCCCGCCCCGGAATCTGAAAGTCAGTCGCCAATTCTCATCGAGCCACACCGCGTAATGTCCATCCAACTCGCCTTTGAGTGGATGTAAGTGCCATCCTGGACGGCTCATGTCATCAGGGCCAAGCGCCGCATCGAGCTGACCGAGTTGCAGTCGAAGTCTCTTTGCGTGTTTCGGCTGGATGCCAGCCTTGGAGCCAGTGCGAAAAAATCGTTCAATACCGCCGTGACGGAAGCTCTTGATCATGGAGCGTATCTCTATGCGATACAGGCCACAAGGACGGGGAGAACCTGATATTGGCTATTTCAATGGCGCCTCGGGCACGCATTTTTATTGGCTTTGGGAAGAAATGAGAGCGTCGCCCCGCACCGGACACGTGCACGGGATGAAAGCTGCTCAATGCGTGAAAGTCGCTGATGGGTTGTGACTAGAAGAGCGGCCCGGATCTGACCTGACGCCAGTCCCCCCTGATGCGGGCGCATCCTTCCTGACGATAGTCCGTCCTGATCGCGAAGCGATCCGTCGCGGTCCTACGCGTCTTGAGTCCCGCGGTACGCGGTTGTACTTACCTCCGACTTCCTCGTGAGTACCCGAGGGAACTCTCGCTGCGTCGATACCGTTGCGCGAAGTTGTGCCATCTGCACGAGGGAATGTCATGTCGCGTTCTAGTCACGGCCGATCGTCTGCACTTCGTCGCGGCATGCGACACGTTCTATTCGCCAGCGGACTACTTTGCACGACACTCGTCGTGCAAGCACAAACTGCAAGCGGCACGCTGCGCGGGCAAGTTCATGCGCCCGACAGTGCGCCCGCCACAGTCACGGCGACGAATACTCAAACCGGATTTGCACGCACCGTGCAGAGCGCAACCGGTGGGGCATATGCAATTCCAGGATTGCCGCCCGGCACGTATCGCGTCGATGTGAACGCTGGCGGACAAACCTCGTCGCGCACCGTCATTCTGCAAGTCGGACAGACAGCGACGCTCGACCTAGATGTGGCGCCGACGAGCGAGGCGCCCGTCGAAACCGTCACGGTGACAGCAACGCAACTATTCGAAACGCGCACGTCGGAAGTCGCATACAACGTAACGACTCGCGAGATTCAGGCGCTGCCGCAGAACTCGCGCAACTTTCTCGCCTTCGCCGACATCGTTCCCGGCGTACAGCTAGTGAACAGCCCCGATGGTTCGACGAGTCAACTGCGCAGCGGCGCGCAATCTGCCAACGGCGTGAATGTATTTATCGATGGGGTGGGGCAAAAGAACTACGTGTTGAGCGGCGGCATCAGCGGGCAGACCGCGACGCGCGGCAATCCCTTTCCGCAATTGGCGATCGCCGAATATCGTGTGATCACCTCGAACTACAAAGCGGAGTTCGATCAATTGAGCAGTGCTGCGGTCGTGGCCGCCACTCGATCAGGCACGAATGAATTCGAAGCCGATGGATTTTGGGACCGCACTTCGGAGAATTGGCGCGCCGCAGATCCCATCGAAGCCAAAGCCGGCAAAAAGGTGCCGTCCACTCAAGAGCAGTATGGCGTGGCATTTGGTGGGCCGATTATCCGCGACGTGATGCATTTCTTCCTGACGTACGAAGCGAAGACATTCGAATCGCCGGAAAGCGTCACCTATGGCCGCGGCATTGCATCGCTTCCAAACTTCGATCAGTTCGTGGGGCCGACGAGCACGCCGTTCGATGAAGATCTGTTCTTCGGCAAGATCGACTGGAGTATTGGAGACGCGCATCTACTCGAGTTGACGTTCAAATATCGCGACGAAAGCGAGATCACGAGCGTCGGCGATCAGACCTCGGATCCATATGCGACCTCACGCGATAACACCGAAAAGCGTGTAGATCTGCGTTATCAATTGAGCGCGGATCGATTTCTCAATGACGCGCATCTCACGTACGAAGATGCGAGCTTCAATCCACGTCCGAAAACGAATGCCCCTGGGCAGATTCTCACGACGGGAAACCGCGACGATGTTGTTTTGCGCGTCGGCGGCGGACCTGACTTTCAGCGCAAGTCGCAGAAGGGCTGGAGTATTCAAGACGATCTGACGTTCAACGCATTCGACTGGGCCGGACGGCACACCGTAAAGACCGGCTTGAAGTACAAACAAATCAAGATGAATGCGTTCGAGCAGCAGCCTTACAACCCGCAGTTCTATTACGACATTAATACGAGCACATCGATTCCGTATCGCGTGGAATTCGGCGCGCCACTGCCGGGCGTTCCGGATCCGAATATCGAATCGACGAACAAACAGTTCGGCATTTATCTGCAGGACGATTGGGAAATCAACGAACACTGGCTCGCGAACATCGGTGTGCGGTGGGATTACGAACGCACGCCAGCGTGGGAAAACTACGTGACGCCGGGCGATGTGGTCGCTGCGATCAATTCTCAGGATCCCAATGCTGCCGCGGGGCAAACCTATGCTCAGACGTTGGCGCTTGGCGGCATCGACATCAATGACTACATCAGCACCGGCAACAATCGCGACGCGTTCACGGGCGGCATTCAGCCGCGACTGGGCCTGTCATACGATTTGTTTGGCGATGAGCGACATGTGATTTTCGCGGGCGCGGGTCGCGCGTACGACCGCAATGTTTTCGACTATCTCGCCATCGAACAATCGAAGGGCACGTTCCCAACCTACACGCGAACGTTCGACGCACCCGGCCATCCCTGCAATGCCGGCGCAACCGACTGCATCCCTTGGGACCCGGCGTATTTCGATCGCGCAAATTTGGAAGCGCTCGTTGCAAGCAATCCTTCGTTCGGGCGTGAGGTCGATTTGATCAATAACAATCTGCGCACGCCGTATTCCGATCAGTACAGCCTAGGCATGCGCAACCGCATATCGATTGGCAACCAAGACTGGAACACGACCGCAACGCTGTCCTACATCCGTTCGAAGGACGGCATCGTGTTTTTGCTTGGAAACCGACGTCCTGATGGGACATTTTTCGAGCCGAATTCGACTTGGGGCACGCAGCCCTGGGGCTTTGGTCTGCCGGGACTCGGCACCTTGTTGATCGGACGAAATGGTATCGAAACGCGATCAAAGATGGTCTTGCTGCAAGCCGAGAAGCCATACACGCGGGAGTCGGGGTGGAGTGCCACGTTCGCTTACACGTTCACCGATGCGACCGAAAACCGCACGCGTGCCGCAGAAGCGGATGAGCACTACATCTTTGACTATCCGACCGTGGGTGATTTTGGCTGGCATACCTCGACGGGTATTCCGAAACATCGACTCGTCGCCACGGGAATTGTCGATGCACCGTGGGAGATGACGTTGTCGGCAAAGCTCACGCTGTCGACTCCGCTGCAATACGAAGCCATCGATTGCTTCAACGTCGACCCGCAAGATGGGCGTCACTGCTACTTCCACAATTTCCAACCGTCCGGCACCTTGGGGTACAAACAGTTCGATCTCGCGCTTGAAAAGGGCTGGTCGACGTTCTCCGATGATCTGCAGGTGCGGTTGCGGGCGGACATCCTGAATGTATTCAACTCAGAGAACGCCGCCGGGTTCGACAATTGGCGTGGCGATGGCAACGGCCCGAACCCGAACTTCGGCGATCCGACGCAGTACTACCAGCCGACGCGTACGTTCAAGTTGTCGTTCAACGTGAATTGGAAATAGCGCCAGCTGCGGAAGCCGTCGCGGCACCGCTGGGCATTAACCCGATTTACGTTTCTGGTCTGCTGTGTAGGCGGATGCGCTGTTAACATTTCGCCATGACACAACGTAAGAGTCCGGTGTAAATGTCGCTCGACGAGCTGCGCTGCAGGCTCGCCAGTTACGCGATGCTCTCGTTCTTCGTGCTCGCGCCCGTCGCTGCGCATGCAGCGGAAACACCCGCCATTCCGAACATCGTGGTGCAGGGGGCGCGACCTGTGGCGAAAACCGAACGCGATCTCGATCCGGTCGTCAACAATCTGGAGCTGAGGACCTTCCGTTATTTCTGGCGCACTGCCGGGCGGCGTAATGGGCTGATCCCGGATCGTTTCCCGAGCGAATCAGCATCGAGCATCGCCGCCATTGGTTTTGGACTAACCGCTTACGTGATCGGCTCCGAGCGGCACTACATTTCGCGTAACAGCGCTCGCATTCGCACCTTGCGAACGCTGCGGTTCTTGGCGAGCTTGCCGCACGGAATCGATGAAACCGGCTATGCAGGTTATCGCGGGTTCTTCTATCACTTTCTACAAATGCAGGATGGGCTGCGCTTTCGCCGCTGCGAAGTGTCCACCGTCGACACTGCTTTGTTGATGGCAGGGGTGCTGCTGGCGCAATCGTACTTCGATCAAAACATCCGCTCGGAGCGTGAAATACGCGAACTCGCCGACCTGCTGTATCGCAAGGTCGAATGGTCATGGGCACAGCTACGTTCGCCTGCGATGTTCCTTGGTTGGCGTCCTGAGAGCGGGTTCATTCCGTTCGACTGGCACGGATATAACGAGGCGATGTTGATGTACATTTTGGGCCTCGGCTCGCCGACTTATCCGCTTTCCGATGGTGCTTGGAATGCGTGGACGGAAACGTACAAGGATCATTGGGGCACGTTCGAAGGCCAGGAGTTTCTCTCGTTCGGCCCGATGTTCGGTCACCAGTACTCGCATGTGTGGATCGACTTTCGCGGCATCCAAGATGAGTACATGCGCAGCAAAGGGATGGATTATTTCGAGAACAGCCGGCGCGCAGCCTACGCGCAGCGACAGTACGCGAAACAAAATCCGATGCGTTGGCGCGGGTACGACGGCGAGATTTGGGGGCTGACCGCGAGCGACGGTCCAGTCGATATGGTCCACGAGTTTTATGGCGAAGAGCGCGGCTTCTTCAGCTACACCGCACGCGGAACGGCAGCGCCGCGAGTTGTGGATGACGGTACGATCGCGCCCACCGCAGCGGTGGCTTCCATCGCCTTTGCGCCTGAGATCGCGATTCCCAGCATTCACGCGTTTCGTGCCCGCTATGGCGAGCATCTCTATCAGACGTTCGGGTTTCTCGATGCCGTCAATCCGAGTTTCACCTTTACCGATGCGCCGCTGCGCCATGGCAAAGTCATCGAAAATTTAGGTTGGGTAGCGGACGATTACTTGGGCATCGACCAAGGTCCCATCATTGCGATGATCGAAAACTATCGCAGCGGTTTGGTGTGGAACATCATGAAACGCAATCCTTATGTGCGGCGAGGATTGGAGCGCGCCGGTTTCACCGGAGGGTGGATGACCAAAACCGAACCATCGCCAGCGCCACCTATCACCGCCACACCGCGTTAATCGCAGCATCCTATGTTCAAACCCTGCGGCGTCATCACCATCACAACTGACTTTGGCCATCAGGGGCCGTTCGTCGCGACGATGAAGGGCCAGATCCTGGCGCACTTTCCCAGTGCGCGCATTATCGACGTCACGCATGAAGTTCCGGTCTATTGGCCTGCAGAGGCGGGATTCTGGCTCGCGCGTGCGTTTGGCTATTTTCCTGGCGGGTCGGTGCATGTCGCGGTGGTGGATCCGGGCGTCGGCACGAAGCGCGACATCATCGCGGTTTCGGCGGCCGGCCATGCGTTCCTGGCGCCGGACAATGGCCTGCTAGCGCCGATTCTCTCGCGTACACCTGATGCCCAAGTGCGCATTGTCGATCTGGCGCGCCTACAGTCGAAGCTCCGACTGCCGACTCCAAGTGCCACCTTTCATGGTCGCGATATCTTTGCCCCGATTGGTGCGGAGCTCGCTGCCGGACGCGTCGCGTTTGAGGAGTTGGGTCCGCTCACTCAGGAATGGATTCCCTCCTGGGTCGATGATCCGGCGGTCGCTTCAGATCACGTCACCGGGGTGGTCATCACGATCGATCACTTCGGCAATCTCATCACCAATATCGATGCCGAATTGGTACGGCCGTTCGGTTCACCTCTCGTTCGCACCGGAGGCCACTCGTTTCCGCTGCGTCGAACCTATGGGGATGCGAAACCGGGCGACTATCTCGCTCTGATCAATTCGTTTGGCGTGGTGGAAATCGCAAGAGCGGAGCAGAGTGCCGCTGAAGGCTTGGGGCTGGGCCGCGGCGCACCCGTGACCATTACAAATCAGTAAGTTGGCGTCGGACTCGCGCGCGCCGATCGCCTGAACTCGCGACCTATTTCACTCTCCAAGTAGGCGGTTGCCGGAATCTTCCCGGAACCATTGAAAACCGCAGCGCATCGTATATAGTCCGCAGGCCGCCGATCCCCATCGGCCCAGATCCCTTTGATTTCACAGGAATTTTTCAGGAATCATCATGGTGGAGAGAGACGACGACCACTTCGATCTCGACGATGACTTCGTTGCCGAGAGCGACGAGGATCAGAGCTACGATCGTTTCATCGATCCGGTCGCCCGCCGAGCACGGCCCAGCGCGAATGCTGCGGCCAAGAAGGGTAAGGCCGCTTGGAGCAAACTCGAGGACGTGTTGGCGGAGCGGCGGCTACAGAAAGAATTGAAAGACTTCGAAGAAGAAGAGTAATCCTGGCTTCTTGAGGCATCGGTTTGATTCCGGTGCCGTCGTTCACCAGCTCGAGCGTCCGAACTAGGCGCGGAATAGCTCGACTGCGCGCTCTAGAGCGCTTCATCCTGGGGAAATCAAATGAGCATGTCGGTGTCCGCGCGCGGTGAGTCGCCGTGGGTGGTGTTGAAGTTCGGCGGAACGAGCGTCTCCTCGGTCACGAACTGGAAGAACATCGCCGCGGTCCTTCGTGACCGCCTTGCGGAAGGTTTGCGGCCAGTCGTGGTGCATTCAGCGTTGTCCGGTATTACCGATCGGCTCGAACAACTGCTGAGCTTGGCACTCAACGGCGATTGGCAGCCGGTTATGGAGCAGATCGAGCAACGCCACCGCGATCTCGCTCGCGACCTGAGTGTGGTGCCCAGTCCGGAACTCGAAGAACAATTCAAACGACTGCGGCAAATCGCATCCGGCATCGCATTGGTCGGCGAAGTCAGCGAGCGCGTGCGCGCGCGCGTCATGGCGCAGGGTGAACTGCTCGCAACGCGCCTGGGCGCAGCGTTCTTGGCCGCCGAAAAGTTCGACGTTCGTTGGGTCGATGCGCGCACGGTACTCAAGTCCGAGCAGCGCAAGAATGCGACAGCGCGTGCAAGTTATCTTTCGGCTACGTGTTCGTTCGAGCCGGACTTGAGCCTGCAATCGAAGTGGACTGACGCCGGTGCGGTCTGGATCACGCAGGGCTTCATCGCCAGCGATGAAAACGGCGACACGGTGCTGCTCGGTCGCGGTGGGTCGGATACCTCAGGTAGTTACTTCGCCGCAAAACTGGGTGCGCGTCGCTTGGAGATTTGGACTGACGTGCCAGGCATGTTCAGTGCGAATCCTCGGTCCGTGCCGACGGCACGATTGCTTCGGGCGCTCGAGTACGATGAGGCACAAGAAATCGCCAGCAGCGGCGCAAAGGTCTTGCACCCGCGCTGCATCATGCCGGTGAAGCAGTACAACATTCCGCTCTACGTGTACGCGACGCAGACGCCGAAGCTCGAAGGCACGGTGATCACCGCGCACGGCGGCGATGGCGCCGCGCAAGTCAAAGCCGTCACGATCAAGAAGAACATCACGCTCATCTCGATGGAGACGGTCGGAATGTGGCACTCCGTCGGCTTCTTGGCCGACGCGTTCCAGGTGTTCAAAGATCACGGTATGTCGATTGACTTGGTCTCTACGTCGGAGACGAGCGTCACTGTTTCGCTGGACCCTGCGGCGAACACGTTGGACAAGACGGCTCTCGATGCACTCGTCGGCGATTTGTCCAAGATCTGTCGCGTGCAGGTCATCGGGCCGTGTGCTGCCGTCAGCCTCGTGGGACGCAACATCCGAGCGATCCTGCATCGATTGGGTGACGCGCTCGGATTGTTCGAAGAACAGAAGATCTATCTCGTCACCCAGGCCGCCAACGATCTCAACATCACGTTCGTCATCGATGAAGAGCAGGGCGATCGTCTCGTCTCGCGTCTGCATGAGATTGCGATTCGCAAGATGACCGCTGACCGTGTGCTTGGGCCGACGTGGGAAGAGCTGTACGGCAAGAAAGAGAAGTCGCTCTCGGATTCGCAGTACTGGTGGCAGCAACGCCGCGATGCACTGCTCGATCTAGGTCGCAAGCACGGCGCCGCGTTCGTGTACGACAAGGCTACATTGCAGGCACGCGCCCGTTCACTGAAGTCGTTGCCGGGCATCGACAATGTTTTGTACGCGTTGAAGGCGAATTGGCATCCGGAAATCCTGAAGCTCTTCGCCGGCGAAGGCTTGGGATTCGAGTGTGTGTCGCAGGCGGAGGTCGAGCATGTTCTCAAGACGCTCTCCGGCATCGACAAACAACGCATTTTGTTCACGCCGAATTTCGCGCCGAAATCGGAGTACGAGTGGGCGCTTGCGCAAGGCATCGCGCTGACGCTGGATAATTTGCATCCGCTCAAGGCCTGGCCCGAGCTGTTCAAGGGCAAGGAAGTCTTCGTGCGCATCGACACGGGCTACGGCCGCGGTCACCACGACAAGGTGCGCACTGCCGGTGTGCATTCGAAGTTCGGAGTGCCGTTGTTCGAAATGGATGAGTTGGAACGGCTCGCGAAGTCGGCTGGAGCGAAGATCGTGGGATTGCATGCTCATACCGGCAGCGGTGTGTTCAATGTCGAGAACTGGAAGTCTGTTGGTGAAACCCTCGGTCAGCTGGTGACGCGATTCAAAGATGTTCGTACGCTCGACCTAGGTGGTGGGCTCGGCGTGCCTGAGCGCATTGGCCAGCAAGGTGTGCAGCTCGAGGATTTCGGTGTGGCGCTGCAAGCCCTCAAGTCGGCGCACCCGAATCTAAAGCTGTGGATCGAGCCCGGTCGATACCTCGTTGCAGAAGCGGGCGTGCTACTCGCGTCCGTGACGCAGCTCAAGGGCAAAGGCGAAGTGCAATACGTCGGCGTCGCGACCGGGATGAATTCGCTCATTCGTCCTGCGCTGTATGGTGCACACCACGAGATCTTGAATCTCACGCGTTTGAGCGATTCGGCGACGGAAGTCGTGAATGTCGTTGGCCCAATCTGCGAATCAGGCGACGTGCTCGGCACCGATCGATTGCTGCCGCCGACTCAAGAAGGCGACGTGCTGCTCATCGCCACTGCCGGCGCGTACGGTCGCGCGATGAGTTCTCATTACAACCTGAGAGAGCCAGCTGCGGAGTTCATGATTTAGGAACGAGGACGGAACACAAAGATCACAGACGAAACACAAAGGACACAAAGAAGAAGCTTTTCGACAAGCACAAACAATGTAGGAATCGTGCTTCTTGGCTCTGGTCGATTGTGCTCTATGTGATGTGCTCTCTGTGTTGCTCTTGATCCCTTTCCGTTGCGCTGAGTCTATGGAAGCGCTTCACGTGCGCAGCGCTTTCACTTCATCACTCCATCACTGCCGCCTATGGCTTCGCCGCATGGCGGCGCTCGAGCTCGTGCACAACGGCATTGAGCGAGAGATTGCGGCTCTTCAGTAGTAGTGCAAGATGAAATAAGAGATCGGCGGACTCGCTGATCAGTCGATCATCGGCCTGCGTCACGGCCGCAAGCGCGACTTCCACGCCTTCTTCGCCGACTTTCTGAGCGATGCGAGTGGGGCCCTGTGCCCAAAGCCGAGCCGTGTAGCTGCCTTCAGGTCGATCCGCCAATCGTTGGGCGATCACCGACTCCAAACGATTCAGAAACGACAGCTGTCGTGCATTCGCATTGATCTCATCCCCAAAACAGCTTTGGGTTCCCGTGTGGCACGTGGGACCGTGAGCGCGTGCGGTGATCAGCAGTGTGTCGTTATCGCAATCCGGTGCGACGCTCACCACGTCGAGAAAGTGACCGGACGTTTCACCCTTAGTCCACAAACGCCCTTTGCTACGACTGAAAAACGTTACGCGCTTGTTCGTGAGCGTTTCGCGGAGCGCCTCTCGGTTCATGTAGCCAAGCATCAAGACCTGCCCGTTCTGGGCATCTTGCACGATGGCTGGAAGGAGCCCGTCATTTTTTGTCCAAGCTAAGTGCTCGACCTGTTCGAGTTTCATGGTCGGATCTCGATGTGCTCGCGAATTAAAAAGTCTTTCAGTGCTGGGATCGCGATGGTCCCGCTGTGAAACACGCTTGCGGCGAGTGCTCCGTCTACGCGAGCCTCGGAGAACACTTGTGCGAAGTGCTCAGGAGTTCCGGCGCCGCCCGATGCGATCAACGGTACATTGCAGATCTTGCGCACGGCTGCGAGGTGTGCGATGTCGTAGCCCTTGCGCACACCATCGCTCGCCATGCAATTGAGCACGATCTCGCCGGCGCCGCGTTCTTGTACTTCGCGAACCCAATCTAAAGTGCGCCGCGCAGTATTGCGTGAGCGCTCCGGATCGCCGGTGTATTGATAGACGTGGTAATCGCCATCCACGGTTTGACTGTCTATGCCGACGACGACGCATTGCGCACCGAAGCGAGCGCTGAGCCGGGAGATTAGTTCTGGGTCCGCAAGAGCGGGCGAGTTGATCGATATCTTCTCTGCACCTTCGCCCAGGACTTCTTCTGCATCCGCGACACTGCGAATTCCACCGGCGACGCAAAACGGAATGTCGAGGATGCGTGCGATACGACGCACCCAACTGCGATCGACGGAGCGACCGCTCGGGCTGGCCGTGATGTCGTAGAACACGAGCTCGTCGGCGCCTTCATCGCGATAGCGAGTCGAGAGTTCCAAGATGTCGCCCACGACCACGTGATCGCGGAAACGAACGCCTTTGACGACTTGGCCGTCGCGTACGTCTAGGCAGGGGATGATGCGTTTGGCAAGAATGGCCGCAACTCCTCAACTGGAATGGAATTCTCGAGCATGGCTTTGCCGCTGATTACAGCCGCCACGCCGCACTGACGAAGATTGTGTAGATCGGCGCCGTTGGAAACTCCGCCGGATGCTTGCCACTGAACGTTCGGAAAGCGTCGTACTGCGTCGGCGTAAAGATCTAGGTTGGGACCCGTCATGGCCCCATCGCGAGAGACGTCCGTGCACAGCACGTGGCGCATGCCGCGAGCCGCGAAGCGTTCGACGGCGTCCCATAACAAAACGTTGGATGTCTCGAGCCAACCATGGCTTGTTAGCCAGGGTTGCCCGCTCGCATCCAATCGCACATCGAGCGCCAACACCAAGCTATCTGCAGAAACGCTATCCAACCAGCCAATCACCGTTTGAGGTTCGTTGATCGCAATGCTCCCGATGACGGCACGTTGGACGCCCCGATCGAGCAGCTGTTTGACACGTTCGATGGTGCGCAGTCCTCCACCGACTTGCACCTTCATCGTTGCTCGCTTGGCGAGATCTTCGATCGTCGCAAGGTTTGCTTGCGTGCCATCTTTGGCGCCGTCCAGATCGACGATGTGAACGCGTGCCGCTCCGAGCTCTCGGTACTTCTGCAGAATCGAAGCTGGTTCATTCGAATAAACCGTCTCCGCGGCAAAGTCGCCTTTGTAGAGCCGCACGCAGCGGCCGCCTTTCAGGTCGATGGCAGGTATCAGCTCCATGGTGGGCTCACAAACGCAGAAAGTTGCGCAGTAGAAGAGAGCCGATGCGCGCCGACCGTTCCGGATGAAACTGTGCGCCATAGACGTTCCGACGCTGAACGATGGCAGAGAAAGGCTTGCCATACACAGCTTGAGCCAGCGTCATCTCGTTGACTTCAGCGTGATAGCTGTGGACGAAGTACACGTAGTCTCCTGGGACGATGTCTTCCAGCAGGCGTGATTCGGTTTTGAACTCGAGTTGATTCCAGCCCATGTGCGGCACAGGCAGGTCCGGTTGTTCCACGAAGCGGCGAACGCGCCCGGGAAGCATCTTTAAGCATTCGACTTCGCCTTCTTCCGACGACTCGAACAGCAACTGCATGCCAACGCAGATTCCGAGAACCGGCTGTTTGAGAGAGCGGATCGTATCGACGAGGCCAGCGCTCTGCAGGCGACCCATGCAATCGGCAGCAGCCCCGACGCCGGGCAGGATCACGTGCGAAGCGTTGCGAACCGTCGCGGGATCGGTGGTGAGCACTGAGTCCACGCCGATCCTTTCGATCGCGTAGCGCAGTGAGGCGATATTTGCGCCGCCGCTGTCGATGATCGCAAGGCGCATCACAGCATCCCCTTGGTGCTAGGAAGTTCGCGATCGGTGATGCGAATCGCCTGCCGCAAGCTGCGGCCGACGCCTTTGAAGCAAGCTTCGATCATGTGATGCGTGTTCTCGCCGTTGACACGAATGTTGATTGCCGCACCGAGCGTGTCAGCTAGCGAACGGAAGAAGTGCGGTACCAACTCGGTGGGAAGTTGGCCGACTGAGTCGCGGCCGAACTTGCCCTCGAAAACAAAATAGGAGCGTCCCGAGAGATCGATCGCGACCTGAGCGAGCGCCTCATCCATCGGCAATAGGAAGCCATAGCGATGAATGCCGCGCTTGTCTCCGAGGGCGATGCGTAAGGCTTGGCCTAAAGCGAGCGCACAATCTTCGACCGTGTGATGCTCGTCGATGTGCAAGTCGCCTTTACAGGTGAGCTCGAGCGAGAAGCCGCCGTGACGTGCGATCTGTTCGAGCATGTGATCGAAGAATCCCAGTCCGGTCGTGATGTGGATCGGCGATTCGCGATCTAGATTCACCTTGACGTGAATGTCTGTTTCCTTCGTCTTACGTTCGACGCTCGCGGTGCGTTGGACTTGCGTGAGCTCGGCGGCAATCTCATCCCACGTGAGACCCGGCGCGCCGTTGTGCTGCACTCGAATGCCACGTACGCCGATGTTCTTCGCTAACTGCAGATCCGTTTCGCGATCCCCGATTACTGCGCTGGCAGCCCGATCTATAGAGGTGGCGCTCAAGAAATCTTTCAGCAAACCAACCTTTGGCTTGCGGCACTCGCACTCGTCTTTCGGGAAATGCGGGCAGAAGAACTCAGCTTCGAAGGTGATGCCTTGGGAGGCAAGCAGACTGCGCAGAAAGTCTTGCGGTTCGCGAAATGTGTGTTCCGGAAAGCTTTGCGTGCCGAGGCCGTCTTGGTTGCTCACCAGCACGAACTTGAAGCCAGCATCACGGAGTTTCAGCAGGGCAGGGATCACGCCAGGGAGCAGGGCCAGCTTCTGCAGGCTATCGATTTGCTGATCGGGCGGTTCAATGATGATCGTGCCGTCGCGATCGAGAAACAGGATCTTCTGACCGCTCATGCTGCGGCCCCAGTGGCTTGAGCAATGCCGCGCAAGAGCCGATCGTTCTGCTCAGGTGAGCCGACGGAGATGCGCAGGCAAGTGGAAAGGCCGAGTTGCGAACGCGGATCGCGAACAATGAGTCCCACACTTGCAGCGCTACGCAGCACCCTGTCGGCGTCGATGCAGTCGACGAGCAAGAAGTTGGAATCGCTGTGCCAAACTTTGCGAATCAAGGGCAGGCGCGCCAGTTGTTCGGCGAGGCGAGTGCGCTCCGCTTTGATGCGCGCGATTCGCTCGGCGGCTTGCTCGACGTGGGTTGCATCAGTGAACTTGAGCACCGATTCGATCGTTTGCGTGGGCAATGCGTAGGGCGTGATGACTCGAGCCAGCACATCGATGATTTCCGGATGTGCGAGCACAGCACCGCAACGCGCACCGGCGAGCGCATAAGCTTTCGACAGCGTGCGCAGAATGACGAGGTTCGGATAGCGCTCGAGCGCATCGCTCAAGCTTGGCAAACCCGCGAATTCAATATATGCCTCATCCACCACCACGACAGCACGATCAGCAAGCGCATCGCATAGATCTTCGATTGCTGTCCGGTCGAGGGCATTGCCAGTCGGATTGTTCGGCGTACAAACGAACACTAGTTTGACTGCGTCGGTGCAAGCGCTGAGAACCGCACGTGCGTCTATCGCAAATCCTTGCTCTCTAAGAAGAGGAACTTCGATGACACCCGCGCCTTGGATACGCGCCGACACCTTGTACATGCCGAACGTCGGCGGGCAAATCACCACGCTGTCTTGACCGGCGCGGCAAAACGTCCGGACTAGTAAGTCGATGCCTTCATCGCTGCCGCGACCGATCAGTACGTTGTCGGGCTCAACCTCATAGAGGTTCGCGAGATGTTCGACGAGTTCCGCGGGTTGCGGTTCAGGATAACGATTCAGTCCGGCACCCGTGCCATCGCCATCTGCACGCCACGGCATCTCATTCGCGTGCATGCGCTCGAGCGAAGGCTCCCACGCTGCGTGCTGGTACGGCTGCAGCGCCAAAATGTCGGGTCGGGCACGCTCCAAAATTTTGATCATGTGGAAGCTCCAAGCTCACGCAGACGAACCTGTACGGCATTCGCGTGCGCATCGAGTCCTTCTAGTTCAGCGATGCTGATGGCGGTGGGGCCCAAATCGCGTAGTCCGTCGGCGCTGAGCTCTTGAACCGTCATGCGCTTCATGAAGTCCACCAGCGACAAACCGCTATACGCGCGAGCAAAACCGTAAGTCGGCAAGACATGGTTCGTGCCACTGCAATAGTCGCCCATCGTTTCCGGCGTCCAAGGGCCGAGGAACACAGAACCTGCGTTGCGAACGCGATTCAACCAGCGTCGAGCTTCCGCAACTTGGACGATCAGGTGCTCAGGCGCATAGGTATTGCTCACATCGAAGGCCATCTCCAACGAGTCGACAACGATGATTCGACAGTGTTGGATTGCTTGCCGCAGTGTTTGTTCGCGATCGAGACGGCTCATCTGTGCGAGCGTCTCTGTAGCCACTTGGTCCGCGAGCGATGCAGAAGTCGTTAGTAGCACCACCTGTGCATCCCCGCTGTGTTCGGCCTGCGCGAGCAGATCGGCTGCGACGAACTCGGGACGTGCTGATTCATCCGCGATGACCAAAACTTCCGAGGGGCCTGCCGGCATATCGAGCGCGGCACCTTCCGCATCGTTGGCTACAAGAATCTTCGCTGCCGTCACCCACGCATTGCCCGGCCCAAATACTTTGTCGGCTTTCGGGATGGATGCAGTGCCATAGGCCATCGCGGCAATCGCCTGCGCACCGCCGACTTTGAACACGCGTGTGATGCCACACATCTTGGCTGCGGCGAGTACTGCCGGATCGGCAGCGCCATCCCGGCGCGGCGGCGTGCACATGATTCGTTGTTCGCATCCAGCGATCGCCGCGGGCACGGCCAACATAATGGCTGCAGAGGGCAGGGGAGCGGTGCCTGCTGGAACGTACAGACCCACCGACTGAATCGGAATGTAGTGCTGTTCGCAAACAACGCCAGGTGAAGTTTCGAGCGCAATCGGTTTTCGCTGCTGTGCCTCGTGAAAGCGCCGCACGTTGTCGATAGCACGCTGTAGCGCAGCGCGTTGCGTGGCGTTCAGTACGCTTTCAGCCGCTGCAAACTCCTGCGCTGAGACCTCGAGCGACGTGAGTTCGGCTTTGTCGAACTTCGCCGTGTACTCGAGTAAGGCTGCATCGCCTCGCGCATGCACATCAGAGACGATGGCAGCAACGGTCGCGCGCATCGAGTCGGCGGCGGATTGAGCAGGGCGCCGCAAGGTCGCGGATCGTTGCTCCGCGCTTAGTTGCGCCCAAATCAAGATCGAAGGTTTCATCGGTTATGCGAGCATCTTCTCGACGGGCAGGACGAGAATCGCGCTCGCTCCGGCGTTCTTCAAGCTTTCGAGCGTTTCCCAGAAGACGTTCTCGCGGCAGACGGCGTGAACGGCGACTTTTTCATTCTGTCCGTCGAGCGGCATGATCGTTGGCGATTCGCTGCCGGGCAGCAGCTTCTTGATCTCTGCCAGTTTGGCTCGCGGCGCGTGCAGCATGATGTACTTGCTCTCCTTGACCTGTTGCACGCCATCGATGCGCATTTTGATGCGATGAATCCAATCCTGTTTTTCTGCGCTGACTGGAACCGGTGTCGAGATGATTGCGGCCTGACTCTCGAGAATCGTTTCCGCTTCCCACAAGTGATTCGCAATCAATGTCGAACCCGTCGAAACGAGATCGCAAATGAAGTCGGCGCGGCCCAGGCGAGGTGCGATTTCGACAGCGCCCGACAATGTGACGATCTCAGCTTCGACGCCGTTGTCGCGCAAGTAGCGGCCGAGAATGTTTGGATAGGTCGTCGCGATCCTTTTGCCGCGTAACGAGCTTGGGCCCTTGTATTCGACGCCATCCGGCACAGCGATGGACAATCTGCAACGCCCGTAGTCGAGCGTCATCAATTTATCGAATAGCGGCTTCACTCCGCGGGCTTCGAAAGCCAGGCGCTTCTCTTCGATGACGTTCATGCCGACGATCCCGAGATCGCACACGTCTTGTTGCACGAGATCGGGAATGTCGTCGTCGCGAACGAGGAGGATGTCCAACGGCATGTTCTCGCCGTAGCACATCAACTGATCTTTGCCGCGGCTGTATTTCAGCCCGCAGCGGACGAGCAGATCCAACGAGTTGTCGGTGAGTCGCCCGGATTTCTGCAGGGCAACTTTGAGTCGAGTAGCTTTGTCGATCATGTCTTATCCTGGGCGCGCTTCTTTGACGCGGCTTGAAGCAAGCGAATAGCCGCCATTGCCGTTGGTGAGATACCGCGCCACGCGTCCAATCGTGGTTACGCTGACGCCTGTCTGGCGATAGATCTCGCGGTAGGGCACGCCTTCTTGCAGCAATCCAACCACGGCCCAACGGTCTGCGAGCGCCTGCAACTCCGCCGGCGTGCACAAATCACGGAAGAAAGATCGGCATTCCTCCACGGTGCGCAACGTGAGAATCGCCGCAAACAGCGCGCGCTCTGCCAGCGCCTCCTGTCGGGGCGTCACTGCTCGATGCTCTTTCATGGGATTGAACTTAACGCAAGACGCGTATGAATGTAATAGCGCGATAGTACACTGGCACAACGTGGAAGACAACGGCGAGGGCCGATCGCCGCCTGCGGCTGACCGGCAGGTAGGCCTAACGGCAGGTGGGACGCCATCGCGTCAGGAAGGCCTACTGGCAGGTCAGACGAAGACGGCTCTGGCCTGACGTTAGTCCTTCCTGATGCAGAGCATCCTTCCTGACGACAGTCCGTCCTGACGCGCAGCGTCCGTCCTTCCATCTGGCGTTCCTTGACGCTCCACCGACCCCTCCCTACACTTCGTTCCGCTCATCGAGACCGGTTGAGGGTCAGGCCCTTTGAAGCCGGGGCAACCGTCGAAGCTCACCACTTCGAAAAGGTGCCAACTCCTGCGGACGGTGCGACAACTCGCACGCCCGACAGATGAGTTGCTGTGGAACCGCGCTCTGCGGTCGGTCACGGCGACCTCCCACTACGGGCATCCGTAGGGTTTCTGCGATGTGCGAGCCCTTCCGGCGGTAAGCCGGTGTCGAACGGAGTGCCTTGTTCCATGAGTTCTTTGCCCGGTGCCGAATCGGCATCGCCCACGTCTGCGTCTTCCGCTCAGGGAGGCGTTCACCTGCGCGAGGGTGTTCTAGAACTGAGTGCCTTCGATCTGCACTTTGGCGGCCGGCTAGATGGCGCTCGACTCGCATGGAGGCTCATCGGGAATGCCGGAGGACCGGTCGTGTTGGCGTTGGGCGGCATTTCTGCCGGACGCAACGTCGCAAGCGACGGGCAGTTGAAAGGGTGGTGGCACGAGGTGGTAGGCCCAGGGCTGGCACTCGACACCGCTCAAACTCAAATCCTCGGCATCGATTTTCTCGGTGGCAGCGGCGAGACGACAGGACCTCGGCGTGGCCAAACAGATTTCCCGTCCATCAGCGCCTACGATCAAGCTGAGGTGCTCAGGCAATTGCTCGATCACCTGCAGATTTCGGAGTTGGAGCTTCTAGTCGGTGCGTCCTATGGCGGCATGGTTGGGCTCGCGTTTGCGGAGCGCTATCCGGATCGCATTCGTCATCTCGTCTCCATCAGTGCCGCGCACCGATCGCATCCCATGTCGACGGCGTGGCGCAGCGTGCAGCGTGCAATCGTGAGGTATGCGGCGGAGAAGGGCGATGGCGGCGAAGGCTTGCGACTCGCTCGCGCGCTTGCCATGGCGACGTATCGCAGCTCAGATGAGTTCGCCAAACGCTTTTCGGGCGAGCCTCAGCGCGTGAACGGGCAATTCCGGTTCCCTGTCGAAAACTATTTACTGTCACGCGGTGACGCATATGCGGCCACTTACGTTCCAGAAGCGTTCGTGTGTCTGTCAGAGTCCATCGATCTGCACCGAGTCGATCCCGCGCAAATCAATGTGCCGACCACGTTGGTAGGAGTTCGCGAGGATCAACTCGTGCCGATTGCAGATATGCGTTCGCTAGCGCAGTCGCTTGCAGGCCCCGCTGAATTGATCGAACTGTCGTCTCTCTATGGACACGACGCCTTCTTGAAAGAGAGCGAAGCGCTTCGAAGCGTGTTCGCCAATGCTCTCCACGCATGAATAAGTCTTCGCCCGAAACGATCGCTGTCCGCGCAGCTCTGGAGACGGATACGCAGCATGGCGCGGTCGTGCCGCCAATTCATCTCACCTCGACGTACGCATTCAAAGGCTTTGGCGAAAAAGGCTCGTACGACTACACACGTTCCGGCAATCCGACGCGTGATGCGTTAGGTGCTGCAATCGCTGAACTCGAAGGTGGGGCCGGAGGCGTCGTCACGTCTTCGGGCATGGCTGCTGTGACGCTCGTGACTCAATTGCTGTCGGCGGACGAACTGCTGATGGCACCGCATAACTGCTACGGTGGTACGTATCGATTGTTCACGCACCTTGCCAAGCGGGGTTCGTGTCGCGTGCTGTTCGTCGATCAGAACGATGAAAAGTCGCTGGCTGAGGCGTTTGCACAGAAGCCGAAGCTGGTGTGGGTAGAAACGCCAAGTAATCCATTGCTGCGGCTGGTCGACATTCGCGCAATGGCGGAGCGCGCTCACGCGTCAGGTGCACTGCTGTTGGTCGACAACACTTTCCTGTCTCCGGGTTGGCAACGGCCCCTGAGCCTGGGCGCCGACTTGGTCCTTCATTCGACAACGAAATATTTAAATGGCCACAGCGACGTCGTAGGCGGGGCTGTTGTTGCAGCGACGCGCGAGTTGCACGAAAAGCTTGTCTGGTGGGCGAATTGTATCGGCGTGACGGGTGCGCCCTTCGATAGCTATCTCACGCTGCGTGGCATTCGGACGTTGCACGCGCGACTCGCCGTTCACGGTGCAAATGCAACGCAACTTGCTCGCGAACTTGAGCAGCATGCTGTCGTCGAACGAGTTTTTTTTCCGGGACTGCCGTCGCATCCGCAATACGAGTTGGCGAAGACGCAGCAAACCGGATTCGGCGCGATGGTGAGCTTCGAACTCAAGGGCGGTTTGCCTCAAGTGCGTGCCTTCGTTGAGGGACTACGCTGTTTTTCTCTTGCTGAGTCGCTGGGCGGTGTTGAAAGTCTGATCGCGCATCCCGCGACGATGACTCATGCGGCTATGGATTCCGATGCGCGTCGCAGGGCCGGCATTACTGATGGATTGCTGCGACTATCCGTTGGAATTGAAGCTGTCGAAGATCTGCTTGTCGACATTCGTGCTGCGCTCGAACGCGCAGCACTCATCGCCTAACTCGGGGGCAAAAAAAGAGGCCGGCGGTTAGGCCGGCCTTGGATGTGGCAACTGAGAACTGCAGTCGTGGCGATACCGACAACGCCGATACCTACCGTGGGGACTAACCCGACATGAGTCCCGCTTCCACCAAAGACACCTCGACCGTAGTGGTCGAGACATGGAGATTTGCCCGAAGGCCTGAGGCGACGGGGGAGATTAACCCGGCGCGAGGACGATCATAACCGGTCTGCCCGGGAAGTGGGCAAGAAAATTTTGGTCTTGAGGGTCTTGGCCCCCAGACCATAAAAATCAAAGACTTAGATGATTACTGCAGAATCCGGCTGACAATCGCGTCGCCCATCTCGCGGGTCGACACAGGCTTGCCGGAAGTGGCCAGATCGGCCGTCCGCAGGCCGTCAGAAATCACCTGACTCACAGCTTTTTCAACAGCTTGCGCTTCGGTGCCGAGGCTCAGAGAGTGCCGCAGGAGCATGGCGGCGCTCAGAATCGTGCCGACCGGATTTGCGATGCCTTTGCCTGCGATGTCCGGGGCGGAGCCGTGGATCGGTTCGTAGAGACCCAGCTTGCCGGAGCCCAAGGAAGCTGAGGGCAGCATGCCGAGAGACCCTGCAAGCATCGAGGCTTCGTCGGTAAGGATGTCGCCGAACATGTTCTCAGTGAGCATGACGTCGAAGGACGCAGGTTTGCGAATGAGGTGCATTGCTGCGGCATCGACGAGCATATGTTCGAATTTCACTTCGGGAAATTCGCTACGCAGCACTTCTTCCACTGTGGTGCGCCAGAGTCGCGATGTTTCGAGTACGTTTGCCTTATCGACGGACACAATCGATTTACGACGGCCCATTGCCAACGTACCCGCCACCCGCGTGACTCGACGAACTTCCTCGACGGTGTACGTGCACAAGTCACTCGCCGAATCCGCAGTGCGATGCTTCTCGCCAAAGTAGATGCCGCCAGTGAGTTCGCGGACCACGACGATATCCGTTCCCTGCAAAACGGAGGGCTTCAACGGAGATGCATCTAGGAGCGCCGGATGTACGCTGACAGGGCGCAAGTTCGCAAACAAGTTGAGCGCCTTTCGAATTGCAAGCAGGCCTTGTTCCGGCCGCACATTCGCAGAGGGATCGGACCACTTCGGTCCGCCCACTGCACCGAGCAACACCGCATCGGCAGTGCCGCATGCAGAGACAGTGGAGGCGGGCAGTGCCGACTGTGTTTCGTCGATTGCAGCGCCGCCGATCAAATGCTGTTCGAAAACGAACGTGTGTCCGAATCGTTGTGCTATCGCTTCCAGTACGCGCACCGCTTCACGCGTGACTTCTGGACCGATGCCATCGCCGCCCAGGACAACGATGCGTGCTTTGGCTGAGCTCATACGTGTGCCTGTTCGAAGCGTGCAATCGCATCCGACTGCTTCAACAAGAAGCCCAGCTCATCGATGCCGTTGAGCAAGCAATAACGCGCGAATGCTTCGATCGGAAACTTGACGGACACGCCGGTCGGTAACGTGACCGTAGTCGACTCCAAATCGATACGAACCGTTGCACCTGGATTTGCAAGCAACCATGCGTGAGTCGTCTCATCGACGACGATCGGGAGCAGCCCGTTCTTCAGTGAGTTATTGCGAAAAATATCGGCGATCTCAGTGCTGATGACTGCTTTGAAGCCGAAATCTCGTAGCGCCCAGGGGGCATGTTCGCGCGAAGAGCCGCAACCGAAATTGCGTCCCGCGACCAAAATCTCACACCCCTGAGCCTCGGGACGGTTCAGAAGGAAATCGCTTTTAGGCGAACCGTCGGGGTTGTAGCGCCAATCGGAGAACGCGAGCTTGCCAAGACCCTCTTTGGTCGTAGTCGTCAGAAAGCGCGCGGGGATGATTTGATCGGTGTCGATGTTCGTGAACGGCAATACGGCCGTTCGCGATTCAATAATTCGAATCGGTTGCATGATGGCTTACGAGTGAGCGGCCGATTTGAGTTGGGTAGTGTTCAAGTATTCGCGCGGGTCGGTCACCTTGCCTGTGATCGCCGCGGCTGCTGCGGTAGCGGGACTTGCCAGCAGTGTGCGCGATCCCTTGCCTTGGCGGCCTTCGAAATTCCGATTGCTGGTGCTGACGGCATATTGGCCGTTTGCAACCACATCGCCGTTCATGCCGATGCACATGGAGCAGCCGGACTCGCGCCACTCCGCACCTGCATCTTGGAAGATTTTCGCAAGACCTTTAGCTTCGGCATCGCGCTTGACTTGCTGAGATCCCGGAACGACTAGCATGCGCACGCCCTTCGCAACTTTATGTCCCTTCAATACGCGTGCTGCGAGCTCAAGATCTGAAAGGCGCGCATTCGTGCAGCTGCCGACAAACACTACATCGATGGGCTTGCCGATCAGCGGTTCGCCGCCTCGCAATCCCATGTACGCGAGCGACTTCGCATGCACGGGATCCTCTTTGCGCTCGGGCACAGTCGCTGAAATCGGCACGACCATGCCGGGGTGTGTGCCGTAGGTGATCATCGGTTCAAGTTTCGATGCGTCCAACTCGACGACGCGGTCGAATTTCGCACCAGGATCGGTTTTGAGATTGCGCCAACGAGCAACCGCTTCATCCCACGCTTTGCCTTGTGGCGCGAAGCGTCGGCCTTTGAGATAGGCAAACGTCGTCTCGTCCGGTGCGATCATTCCGGCGCGTGCACCCGCTTCGATGGACATGTTGCAGACGGTCATGCGCTCGTCCATCGACAATGCTTCGATTGCGGAGCCGCGATACTCGATAACGTACCCGGTTCCACCCGAGACGCCGATCTTGCCGATGATCGCGAGAATCAAGTCCTTCGCCGTTACGCCTTCGCGTAGCTCGCCGCTGACTTCGATCGCAAGCGTCTTCGGACGGCGCTGTAACAGACATTGCGTCGCCAACACCTGGCCGACCTCGGTCGTACCGATGCCGAAGGCGAGAGCGCCAAATGCCCCGTGCGTTGCCGTGTGACTATCGCCGCAGACGATGGTTTTGCCCGGTTGCGTCGCGCCCAACTCGGGCCCGATGACGTGAACGATGCCGCGTTCCTGACTGCCCAGACCCAAGAGTTCGATGCCGAATTCCTGGCAGTTCTTTTCCAACTGCTTCACTTGCTTCGCAGCCGATTCCACTTTGATCGGAATGCGACCGAACACTTCGTCGGGATCGGTGGGCGTGGAATGGTCCATCGTCGCGAGCGTTCGATCGGTGCGTCGCACTTTTAGGCCCTGCTCGCGCAGTAGCGAAAAGGCCTGCGGCGATGTCACCTCGTGAACGAGGTGGAGATCGATGTAGAGGACTGCAGGAGTATCCGCGGTTTCCGGAACAACTTCGTGTTGCTCCCAAACCTTTTCGAACAGCGTTTTGGCGTTCATCGACTTTGCTTGCGACCGTTACTCACGAAAGAATGCCCGTTGGAGCCGAACCGTGGCTTGAAGGTTCGGCAACGAGTCATCGCGTGCGGTGATGGCCTATGGTTGAGTTTTGAAATGCGGCGTTGCGAATCGTGTTCAGGTGCCCACTGCGGCTTCGCTTGGTGTCTCAACATCGCAGCGTTCCAGCCAACCCCAACGATCGGGTGTTTTGCCGGTGAAGAGTCCGAAGAAGGCTGACTGCAAAGCTTCGGTGACCGGGCCGCGCTTGCCGCTGCCGATCGTAATTCGGTCGACTGAACGAACCGGCGTGATTTCCGCTGCCGTCCCGGTCAAGAACATTTCATCGACGATGTACAAGAACTCGCGCGGCAGCGCTTGCTCGCGAACCTCGAACCCATGTGCACGGGCCAAGGTGATGACCGTATCTCGCGTGATGCCTTGCAGAATCGAGTTTGCCACGGCAGGCGTATAGATGATCCCGTCGCGCACGACGAACAGATTTTCGCCCGCGCCTTCACTCACACTGCCGTCGGTGCCGAGGCCAATGCCTTCGGCGAATCCCAAACGTTTCGCCTCCATGCTGATGAGTTGGCTGGAAAGGTAATTGCCAGCGGCCTTGCCCAGTGCGGGAATCGTGTTTGGCGCAAGTCGCTGCCAAGAAGACACGCATACGTCGATGCCGTTTTCCAATCCTTCGGCACCCAGGTAAGCGCCCCATTCGAACGCCGCGACAACAGTATCGACGGGCGGTGGAGTCTTGGGGGCCACGCCAATCTCGCCATAGCCGCGGAATGCGAAGGGACGCAGGTACGCACTCTTGAGCGAGTTCGTGACAATGATCTGTTTACACGCGGTATTGATTTGTTCTTGCGTGTAGGGAATGTCGAGACGATAGATCTTCGCGGAATCGAACAGGCGGCGAGTGTGATCCTTCAAGCGGAAGATCACTGGGCCTTGAGGCGTGGAGTAGGCGCGCTCGCCCTCGAATACAGTGGATCCGTAGTGAAGCGCATGCGCGAGAACGTGAACGGTCGCCTTTTCCCACGGCACCAATTTGCCGTTGTACCAGATGTGCTTGGCAGCATTGATCGGCATGACAGAGCTCCTGTACGGGTTGGACTTAGATCGCGGAGATGACCGAGCGATCTACTTGAGTCCGTTCCACACCCGTTCGCTGTGCACTTGCACGCGTGGATTCGATACGGTTGATGACTTCCAAATAGGCGCGAGCCGCTGCCTCGATGATGTTCGTGCTGATACCCGTGCCGCGATAACTGCGGCCGTTGTGCTCGACAGTCAGGAGAGCTTCGCCCTGTGCGTCTTCGCCAACAGATACGCTATGCACTTCGAACTTGCGCACTTGCACGGAGGTTCCAGTCGCAGCATCGATTGCTTTGACGACTGCGTCGACTGGACCCTCTGCAGTGGCTTGCTGCGTGATGGTGCGGCCGTTCGTATGTAGGAGTTCGAGCGAGACGGTCGCGTGATTGGTGGAATCAGTATCGACCTTCAAACTCGACAATGACCAAGGAATATCGGCGCCGCTTTCCGCTCGCATCACCAGCGCTTCAATGTCGCCGTCGAACAATTCCTTCTTCTTGTCCGCAAGCGCTTTGAATTCTTCGAACAAGCGATTGAGCTCGGCTTCATCGATCTCGAAGCCAAGTTCCTTCACGCGTTCGCGGAAAGCGTGACGACCGCTGTGTTTGCCAAGCACGAGATTCGTGCGCGATAAGCCGACATCCTGCGGACGCATGATTTCGTACGTCGACGCATGCTTGAGCATCCCGTGCTGATGAATGCCCGACTCGTGGGCAAATGCGTTTTCGCCGATGATCGCTTTGTTGCGCGGAATCGGCATGCCCGTGATCTGGGAAACCAAGCGGCTGGTAGGGTACAGGCGGGTCGTCTGGATGCCGGTCGAGACGTTAAAGAAACTCTCTCGAGTCTTCAGCGCCATCGCAACTTCTTCGAGCGAGCAGTTGCCTGCACGTTCGCCGATGCCGTTAATCGTGCATTCGATCTGACGAGCACCGGCCTTCACGGCGGCAAGACTGTTCGCGACCGCCATGCCGAGATCGTCGTGGCAATGAACGGACAACACGATGTTGTCCACGCCGCGCACGTTGCGCTTCAAATAAGAAAAGACCTCTTGGAATTCCTGCGGCACCGTGTAGCCGACCGTGTCAGGAATATTCACCGTCGTTGCACCCGCTTCGACGACGGCTTCGACGACTTGTGCGAGAAATTCGAGCTCGGTGCGGGACGCATCTTCCGGGGAGAACTCGACGTCCTCGCAGAAACTCTTCGCGATCTTCACGCCTTCCACGGCCATGCGGATGATCTCGTCCTTGGCCATGTTGAGCTTGTACTGGCGGTGGATTGCGCTCGTCGCCAGGAACACGTGAATTCGTGGACGCGATGCATCCTTGAGCGCCTTCCAAGCTTGCTCGATGTCTTCGCGATTACACCGAGCCAAGCCCGCGATAATCGGGCCTTCAACTTCGCGCGCGATGGAATTTACCGACTCCCAATCGCCACGCGAGGCGATTGGGAAGCCGGCTTCGATCACATCCACTCCCAACTCGGCCAGTGCTTTCGCGACGCGCAGTTTTTCATCCTGCGACATGCTGCATCCCGGCGATTGCTCGCCGTCGCGCAGCGTGGTGTCGAAAATCAAGACGCGATTGGGATCGTGGGGCATGCGTTCACTCCATCAGCGGTGCTGGTTGATAGACCGCTTGTCTTAGCGAGCTTCCTCCAGCCAAGGCATGCGGTCGCGCAGTTTCGCTCCAACCTTTTCAATCTTGTGGCGCAAGTCTTTGTTCATCAGCTGGTTATATTTCTTGCGGCCCTTCTTGTTCTCGTTAATCCACTGACGCGCAAATTTGCCCTGCTGGATTTCCTTCAGGACTTTCTTCATCTCGCGCTTGGTGCTGGCATTCACGATGCGAGGACCGCGGGTGAGATCGCCGTACTTGGCGGTTTCGCTGATGAACTTGTGCATCTTCGCCATGCCGCCTTCGTGCAGCAGGTCGACGATGAGCTTTAGTTCGTGCAAGCACTCGTAGTAAGCGACCTCAGGCTGATAGCCGGCTTCAACGAGCGTCTCGAAGCCCTTGACGACGAGTTCGGTTGCGCCGCCGCAGAGGACTGCCTGTTCGCCGAACAGATCCGTTTCGGTCTCTTCCGCGAACGTCGTCTGGATCACGCCACCGCGTGTGCCGCCGATGCCGTGTGCGTAGGCGAGGGCATTGGCCTTCGCATTGCGTGTTGCATCTTGATACACGGCCAGCAAGCAGGGCACGCCGCGGCCTTGTTGATATTGACGACGCACCAGATCGCCAGGGCCTTTCGGCGCGATCAGGACCACATCGATATCTTTGCGCGGCTTGATTTGCTTGAAGTGAACATTGAAGCCGTGGGCGAACAGAATCGTCGACTTCGGAGCGATGTTGCCGATCACTTCTTTGTACAGATCTTTCTGCGTGAGATCGGGAGTGAGGAACGCAATCAACTGCGCGCCCCTCACAGCCTCGGTCGGCTCGGCGACAGGCAGGCCGTCCTTCTTCGCTTTCGCCCAGCTCTCGCCGGTCTTGCGTACCCCAACGACGACGTCAAATCCGCTGTCTTTCAAATTCAGCGCATGTGCGCGGCCTTGGCTGCCGTAGCCGAGAATCGCGATGCGCGCGCCCTTGAGGGCTTTCTTATTGACGTCCTTTTGCGAGTAGATCTGCATTTGCGCTCCTGAAGCGTTTCTATTTGAAGTAAGAGAAAACAAAGAACCCCGCCTCGGCGTGACCGGTGCGGGGTTCCGTATTGGTGAATTCGTGTCCCTAGCCGACGCCCCAGACGCCGCTTTCACATCGCGTTCTCAGCGACGTGCCCGATACGCGGCTGCACCTTTCGAGCGCCGGGCGAGGAATCGCAACGGACATCTCAAGAGCGGCGACGGGAAACATGAAGCTTAAGAGTGCGAGAGCGTCTGAAAAATCATGCGGATAGCACCATATGGACGCTCGTTTTGTCAAGGGAGAAACAGGGCGAGCGAGCGGTTGGCAGTTGACCGTTGACGGTCAGAGATTGGAAGCCAGCCGTGATCATGACAGTCGTGCTGCGCGTTGGTGGTGGCCTTTCTCTTTGCTCGGCCCGTCAACTGCCAACCGTCAACGGTGAACCTCGTCTTGCCCGCTTGCACCGGTCTATCGACGCGTTACTCTGCACGCACCTCATTCACGGCAATATGTCGCATGTTCTCAGCAGACGATCGCTCGGACTCGATTCCTATTCATCTGCTGTACGAAGATGACCTCGAGGCTTGGCGCGGCGGCCAGAGCGAAGCGACGCGCAACTGGTGTGCGTTCAATACCTTCAAAGCAGAACGTGGCAAACACCTGGCCATTCCGGGCCAACAGGGAAGACCAGCCGCAGTCGTGGTGGGACTCGGCAAACGCCAATCGCGCGAAGAACTGAATTGTTGGACGACCGCGGCGTTGTCGGATCGCTTACCCGAAGGCGACTACCATTTCACTGACGTTTTCCCACCGAACTCCGCCACCCAACTCGCGTTCGGATGGGCTTACGGCCAATACCGGTTCGAGCGATATCGGCGGGCCGCCTCGCCCCGTGTTGTGCGACTCAGGTGGCCGCAGCATGCCGATCGCGAAGAGGTGGAACGCCTACGCGCTGCCACCACGCTGGCGCGAGATCTCATCAATACGCCGGCCAATGATCTTTCCCCCGAAGCACTCGCGCAGGCGGCGATTGAAGTTGCGCGACGACACGGTGCGCGTCATCGCCAGGTCATCGGCGACGATTTACTGCGTGAGCGCTTCCCGGCGGTACACGCAGTTGGCAGAGCCGCCGCCGTCGCGCCCCGGCTGGTGGATTTCGAATGGGGCGAGTCCACGCATCCCAAGGTGACGTTGGTAGGGAAGGGCGTGTGCTTCGACACCGGCGGGTTGGATATCAAACCGGGCGCGTCGATGCTGCTGATGAAGAAGGACATGGGCGGTGCAGCCACCACGCTCGCGCTCGCACAACTCATCATGGACGCAAGACTGCCTGTGCGGCTGCGAGTAATCATTCCATGCGTTGAGAACTCGATTGCAGGCAACGCCTACAGGCCTGGAGATGTGATCGGTACTCGAAAAGGCCTCAGTGTTGAAGTCGGCAATACCGACGCCGAGGGCCGCTTGATCCTCTGCGATGCACTCGCATTGGCGGATGAAGAGCATCCCGCCTTATTGATCGACATGGCGACGCTTACGGGTGCGGCCCGAGTGGCATTGGGTCCAGAGTTGCCGGCGTTGTTCTCGAATGACGATTCACTGGCCGATCAGATCCTACAAGCCGGAAGTGGTGAGTCGGATCCGGCATGGCGATTGCCCTTGTGGTCTTCTTACGAAGACGAACTCTCGAGCAAGATCGCGGATGTGAACAACGTATCGAGCTCGGGGTTTTCTGGCGCAATTTTCGGAGCGCTGTTCTTGCGCCGATTCGTAACCGAAACTCGCTCGTGGGCGCACTTCGACCTCTACGCGTGGAACGGCAAGGAACGGCCGGGCCGCCCGGTCGGGGGTGAACCGCAGTGCATTCGTGCACTGTATGCCCATATCAAAAAGCGCTTCGCCCAATAAGTCTCAAAGCGCAAAGTTCCAGAGCGCATGTCAGCCAGCACTCCGC
Source organism: Pseudomonadota bacterium (assembly GCA_023391335.1). GTDB lineage: Bacteria > Pseudomonadota > Gammaproteobacteria > Steroidobacterales > Steroidobacteraceae > Steroidobacter. The sequence continues at coordinate 89,547 of JAEWBG010000051.1, forward strand.
ACGTGAGCGAACCGACTTCGCTCGCGGCCCGCGATCTCATCTTCCTCATCATCATCAATCTGATTTGGGGACTGAATCTCATCGCCTCGAAAATTGGCGTGGCGCAGATTCCGCCCATTCTGTTCACCGCCCTGCGCTTCGTGCTGTTGAGCTTGCTGTTATTTCGAATGCTGCGCATCCATCCGGGGCAGATGAAGAATCTGCTGCTCGGTGCAGTCTTCACAGGTCCCGCTGCGTTCGCGTTGTTGATGATGGGGCTTCAGATGACCAAGGACGCCTCGACCGTCGCAATCGCGACTCAAATGAGCGTGCCGTTCTCGACGCTATTATCGATCTGGCTGTTGGGCGATCGAATTCGCTGGAAGCGAACGCTGGGTATTGTCTTGGCATTCGCCGGCATCGTGATCATCGGGTTCGATCCGCGCGTGGCGAGTTATTGGCAAGGCTTTGCGCTGGTCGTTGTCTCTTGCTTGATCAGCTCGTACGGTCTGATTTGCATCAAACGCCTGACCAACATCAAGCCGCTCGAGTTGCAGGCCTGGATCGGCGTTACCGGCGCGCCCACGTTGCTGTTACTGAGCTTTTTCATCGAGAGCGGCCAAGCCTCCGCAGTCACCGATGCGACACTCATCGCGTGGTCGTGCCTGCTCTTCACGGCACTCTTCTCGAGCATGATCGCGCACACCGGCTGGTATTACTTGATCAGCCGTTATCCAGTGACGAGTTTGTCGCCCGTGACATTGCTCTCCCCGATCTTCGGGGTGTTTTTTGGTGTGACACTGCTTAACGATCAGCTCACGACACGCATGCTCTTGGGCGGCGCGTTGACACTGCTCGGCGTGTTCATCGTCGTGATGCGCGAGAAGCGGATCGCCGATACGGGGACTTAAGTTGAGCGGCGGTGCGCCGTTTTTCAGCGAGGAACCGCTGAACTTCGCTCTCGTCGACCGAACGGATTTCTCCAGGTTTCAGGCCGTCGAGCGTCCAAGGGCCGACTGACCAGCGAATTAGGCGCAGAGTAGGGTAGCCCACCGCCGCGGTCATTCTGCGGACTTGGCGGTTACGCCCTTCGCGAATCGTGAGTTCGATCCAGCTGGTGGGAATCTCACGCCGATAACGAATCGGTGGATTTCGTGGCCAGAGCCATTGGGGTTCTTCGATTAGCTTGGCGTCGGCGGGCAACGTGGGTCCGTCAGCCAGTTGCACACCGCGGCGAAGTATTTCCAGCGCCTCCTCACTCACGCTGCCTTCGACTTGAACCAGATACGTCTTAGGTGTTCTGAACTGCGGGTTGGTCAGAACGCTGAGAAGCTGCGGTCGCGAGGCGATTAAGAGCAGGCCCTCGCTGTCGTAATCCAGGCGTCCAGCCGGCCTCATGCCCGGCGCTTTGATGACATCCGCTAGGCACGGTTTGCCGTCCTTGCTCGTGAATTGCGTGAGCACCTGAAACGGTTTGTTGAGCAACAGCAACGATGATGTGGGCGGTGTCATGTCGGTCACATGCGGTGTAAGCGAAAGCATTCCACAACTTCCACCGCGCGATGAAATAAAATCGCTGCCATGTCAGCTGCTCCACTTCGCTCGCGTTCGCTCGAGCAATTTCCCGACGGCCTTTGGCCTTCCGATGGCGAAGTTTTCGATCGCACTTGCACCGCCTGCCCGCGGCTCGCGGCTTTTCTTGAACAAGTCCGCGACAAGTACCCGACTTATTACTCGGCGCCGGTGGCGCCATATGGCGATCCCAATGCTCGCGTCATCGTCGTGGGACTCGCGCCCGGCCTGCACGGCGCCAACGCGAGCGGCAGACCATTCACCGGAGATTTCGCAGGCATTCTGCTCTATCGCACGCTGCACAAGTTTGGCTTCGCGAGCGCACCGGCGTCGACTTCAAAAGACGATGGCTTGAAGTTGCTCGATTGCCGCATCACCAACTCGGTGAAATGCGTTCCGCCCCAGAACAAACCGTTGCCGGCTGAAATCCACACCTGCAATCGCTACCTACGCGCGGAGGTTCAACGCGTAGGTGGGCCCACCATCTTCGTGGCACTCGGATCCATCGCTCACAACGCAATCCTGCGCGCTCTTGAATTGAAGCCGTCGAGCTACAAGTTCGGACACGCAGCCGAGTACAACTTGCCGAACGGCCACGTGCTGCTCGATTCATACCACTGCAGTCGCTACAACACCCAGACCCGGCGCCTCACCGATGAAATGTTTGAGCGAGTCTTCGCCCGAGCGAAGGATCTCTTGGCGAACTTGCCGGAATCGAGATGAAGGCAGATCGCCGCGATCTCTCTTCTTCTCTTCCTAATCACCAGTCACAAGTCACCAGTCACTAAGTTGCATGTCGTTCCACTCCAAACCTTTCCTCGCCAACGTCAGCCAACGCCCTGGCGTCTATCGCATGCTGAATGCGGAAGGGAAGGTGATCTATGTCGGCAAAGCTCGCAATCTCAAGAATCGATTGACGAGTTACTTTGTCGGCAAGGCGCAAGCGGCGAAAACCATGGCAATGGTTTCGCAGATCGCCAATGTGGAAGTCACGGTGACGGCCTCGGAAACCGAGGCGCTGCTCCTCGAGTACAACCTGATCAAGCGCCATCGCCCGCGCTACAACGTCACGCTTCGGGACGACAAGAGCTTTCCTTATCTATACGTCACGACGCAGCACGAATATCCGCGCATTAGTTTTTATCGAGGCAGTCGCAAGATTCCAGGCCGATTCTTTGGTCCGTATCCGAATGCGCGGGCAACCCGCGAAACGATTCTGCTCTTGCAGAAGCTCTTCCTACTGCGACCGTGCAGCGACAGCTTCTTCTCCAATCGCTCGCGCCCGTGTCTGCAACATCAGATCAAACGCTGCAGCGGCCCGTGCGTCCGACTGATTTCGCCTGAGGACTACCGCCAAGATGTGGCCGATGCGATGAAGGTCTTGGAAGGGCGCGGGCAAGAACTCATCTCAGATCTGGCAACCCGCATGGAGGAGGCATCCGCGCGATTGCAGTTTGAGAAAGCGGCGCGGCTGCGGGACCAAATCAACGGCATCAAGGCGATTCACTCAACCCAATCGGTGACTCGCAGTGCTGCAGAAGACATCGATGCGGTCGCGTTGGTCACGCATGGATCGGATCACTGCGTCTCGATCGTGTTTGTGCGAGGAGGGCGCAATCTAGGTAGCAGCAACTTCTTTCCGCGGCCCGGCATCGCTGAAGCTGGTGAATTGCTCTCCGGTTTCTTGGCGCAGTACTACCTCGATCGCGATGCACCCGGAGAGATCATCATCAATGAACCGATCGAAGATGCTGATTTGCTGGAGCAAACACTCTCGCAAAGATTGGAACGCAGCGTTCGGATTCGCACCGACGTGCGCGGTGTTCGATCTCGTTGGTTAGAGATGGCGCGTGCAAATGCGGAGGTGGGCCTGAAGATGCGCCGTGCAACGGAGGCGACGAGCGCAGAGCAATTAGAAGAGCTGGGAAAGCTTTTCCATCTACAGAGCACGCCGAAACGTCTCGAATGTTTCGACGTCAGTCACACGATGGGCGAACGCACGGTCGCATCCTGTGTGGTGTTTGGGCCAGAAGGTGCGCTGAAGAGCGACTATCGTCGATTCAACATCGAGGGCCTCACACCTGGAGACGATTACGGTGCCATGCGCCAGGCGCTGTCACGTCGCTACGCGCGTATCAAAAAGGGTGAAGCGCCGATGCCCGACATTCTGTTCATCGATGGCGGACCGAATCAGTTGGCGCAAGCCGTCGATGTTCTGAAAGAACTCGAGATCGAAGGGGTTTGCATGATCGGTGTCGCGAAGGGGGCCGATCGTCGTCCAGGCCAGGAACGATTGTTTAGTGTCGGCAGCGACACACCGATCGTTTTGCCGCCGGATTCGCCGGCTTTGCATTTGATCCAACGCATCCGCGATGAAGCGCATCGCTTTGCGATTACGGGCCATCGACAGCGTCGAGCGAAAGCTCGAACGCAGTCGGTTCTGGAAACCGTCCCAGGACTCGGGCCACGGAAGCGCCGCGAATTGCTGCGCCAATTCGGCGGGTTACAAGGAGTGGTGCGCGCTGGAGTCGACGACTTGGCGAAGGTACACGGCATCGGCCGGCGCCTGGCCCAGTCGATTTACGACACCCTGCACGCTAGCGGCTGAAAACAACTTAGAATGCCGCGGTGCGTTTCCAGATAGCTAATGTTCTGACGATGGCGCGGATCGTAATGATCCCGCTCGTAGTCATTTTGTTTTATCTGCCGCAGCCTTGGTCCAACCCAGCAGCGGCCATCGTTTTCATTCTGGCTGCCATCACGGATTCTCTTGATGGCTATCTCGCCAGAAAGCTAGGCCAAACTTCGGCGCTCGGCGCGTTTCTCGATCCAGTAGCCGACAAGCTCATGGTCGCCACGGCGCTCATTCTGTTGGTGGGTCATGCTCCCAACGAACTCGAATACTCGAAATTCAATCCGCATGTGCTGATCACGTTGACCGCTGCCGTGATCGTCGGCCGCGAAATTACCATTTCGGCCTTGCGAGAATGGATGGCGGAAATGGGCGCACGCGGCAAGGTCGCCGTTTCATCCATGGGCAAGCTGAAAACGATCTTTCAAATGACCGGCTTGTCCCTGATGCTGTTTCGCAGCGATGTTTGGATTCTTCCTGCCTTCGAATTGGGGGTGTACTGCTTGGTGGTGGCTGCAGCACTGACCCTATGGTCAATGGTTGTGTACCTGCGAGCGGCTTGGCCGGATTTGACGAGAAGCGTCGGCTAGAGGAATCACTGCGACGCAGTGGAGGCTAGGGTCGGAATCGAACCGGCGTAGACGGCTTTGCAGGCCGCTGCATGACCACTCTGCCACCTAGCCTAGGCGGGCCTGCGAGCATGGAACGGACGTTCCGCTGCTTTGAAGCACAAACCCCGGGACGAACCCGGGGTTTGTTCGAGAAACTGGAGCGGGAAACGAGGCTCGAACTCGCGACCTCAACCTTGGCAAGGTTGCGCTCTACCAACTGAGCTATTCCCGCATCACTTCGCGAAGCTTTGGGCCGCTCCCGAAGAGGGGCGATATTCTAGGGCCGGACTTTGGTGTGTCAAGGACGCGTGATGGAGTGATGAAGTGAAGGGGTGAAATGTGTAACTCATCTCACCCGCGACGTCGCAGCCTGCGCCGTCCTCGTATCGCGCTGAAGTGCCTACAAGATCCGCGAAGCTGCGCCCTTCATTTCATCACTCCATCACTTCATCACGAAGCTGCGCCTGGTGCCCGGGACCGGAATCGAACCGGTATGGAGTTTCCTCCGAGGGATTTTCGTACTCGCTACAGCTTTCGCTGCTGAGGGGTGAGCTCATTTGGAGTCTGGACTTTCTCTTTGCCGTGCTCGCATCGCGAGGTTAGGCAGGGGCCGTCAAGTCTCTACACTTCCCATCTCGAGTCGCGCCGCAAATTCGCGCCGGTCTTACTAACCGCTAACCGCCAACCGCTAACCGCTTCGAAAGGTTTAGCTCGGGATTGCAGTCACCCAACCGTGGACTGTTTCCCCGAATTTGACCCCATTCACACCGACCGTTTCCGATCGGGTGCTCAAACATTTAAGTCCCTTGCGTCTACCAATTTCGCCACCCGGGCATGGGCGCGAATTGTAGCCAAGTCAGGGAGCGCTCGTGGGTCCGATTTTGGCGGCGACTCGTCGCTCCGAGTGCCTCTGATACACTGCCGTGCCTCCTATCGCCGCCTTTGCGGCTAGAAGAAATTAGACGCCGCCTGCACATGATTGAACCCACTGCCGCTTCCTCGGGCAGCGCTGCGCTTGCAGTGCGCGATCTGCATTTGTGGCGCGGCGAACGGCATCTCTTGCGCGGTGTTTCGTGCGACTTGAGAGACGGCGAATTGCTGCAAATCGTTGGCGCGAACGGCATCGGCAAAACGAGCCTTTTACGATGTATCGCGGGCTTGCTGCCGATGGAAACGGGCGAGGTGCTGTGGAACGGCCTCTCGATTTTCAAGACACGCGACGACTTCAATCGCTCGCTTGCTTATCTGGCGCACTTGAACGCACTCAAAGCCGATCTCACGCCGATCGAAAATCTGCGGGCCAGCGTCCAACTTCGGCACGAAGTGACCCAAGATCAACTTGAGTCCGCCCTGGCGCGATTACACGTACTTCAGTGTGCAGCTCTGCCGGTCCGATCGTTATCCGCGGGACAGAAGCGGCGAGTGGCACTGGCGAGGGTCGTCTTGCTGGACGCGCCGCTTTGGATTCTCGATGAGCCGATCACCAATCTCGACCGCGAGGGCATTGCGATCGTGGAGCAGTGCATCGCGGAGCACCTAAATCGCGGCGGGATGGTACTCACTGCTGCCCACCAATTGCTCCTGCAGGGTAGAAGCGCAGCACGCACGATGGAGTTGCATTAGTGCGAGCGGCTCCTGGACTGATGCGCATCGTGGGCGTGGTGATGGCCCGTGACCTGCGGTTGGCCGTTCGTCACTGGGACCAGGTGGTGCAGCCGCTCATATTCTTTGTGGTGGTCACGACCCTGTTTCCGTTGGCGATTAGTCCGGCGCTGGCGCAGTTGAGGCAAATCGCCCCTGGCGTGATTTGGGTCGCGGCGATGCTGTCCTCGCTGCTCGCGTTGGAGTCGCTGTTTCGACCTGATGTCGAAGACGGCACGATGGAGCAGTGGGTGCTGTCGGGGCAGCCGCTTTCGGTCCTGTTGCTCGCGAAAACCGCAACACATTGGCTGCTGTCCGGTTTGCCGCTGGTGCTCATGGCGCCGTTGGTAGGCACCGGACTCGGATTATCCCCCAGCGCGTGGCCGGTCGTGGCGGCATCGTTGGCCCTGGGGACAGGATGCTTGAGCATATTGGGCGCCATCGGCGCTGCGCTCACGGTGTCTGTACGCCGCGGCAGTGTTTTGCTGGCGTTGCTCGTGCTGCCGCTTGAAATGCCAGCCCTGATTTTCGGCGCTCGGGCAATCGATTTGGCGATTCACGGCGAGACCGTGGCCGGTCCGCTAAACTTGCTGGCCGCCATGCTGCTGCTATTCGTAAGCCTCGGCCCATGGGCGATGGCGGCGGCGATGCGGATTAGTGTGGAAAGCTGAGCCGGAAAGTGATTAGCGGTTAGCGGTTAGTAAGACCACTCTGAAATGAAATTAATTGAGTCCCAAGCTGTCATCTGTCGCACTTCTCGTACGTTCGCATTTGCGCACGCGTGCACTCCGGCCGCCAGTGAGTACTCTGAGTTCGAGCTGCTTATCTCCTCCCAACCGCTAACCGCTAACCGCTAACCGCTACCCATGTGGCTCTGGTTTCACAAGCTCAGTTCGCCCCCCTACGCATACCGCACTGCAGAGCGGTTGCGGCCGTGGTTTCTTTGGCCGGCGTTGCTTGCCATGGTGGTCGCGGCTTACGGCGGCCTGGTGATCGTCCCGCCCGATTACCAGCAGAAGGACGCATTTCGCATCATCTATGTCCACGCGCCGGCGGCAATTCTTTCACTGATGGTCTACACGAGCATGGCCATTGCGGCGGGGGTGGGTGTGATCTGGCGGATCAAGCTCGCTCACGCCGTCGCCGCGTCGTGTGCGCCGATCGGTGCTTGGTTCACTGTCATCACACTGCTGACAGGCTCGATTTACGGCAAGCCCATGTGGGGCACGTGGTGGGAGTGGGATCCGCGGCTGACCTCCGAGTTGATCCTGCTGTTTCTGTACCTCGGCTACATGGCGCTGCGAGCGTCATTCGATGATACGCAGCGGGCCGATCGAGCCAGTGCCATCCTCGCGATCGTCGGCGTGGTGAATGTCCCGATCGTTAAATACTCCGTGGTCTGGTGGAACAGCTTGCACCAGGGCCCCAGCATTTCAAAGTTCGCGAAGCCCTCAATCGATTCCTCGATGCTGTGGCCGCTCTTGCTCATGCTCGTCGCCTTCATCCTGTACTTCTTGGCAGTCCTATGCGATCGAGTTCGTGCAGAGATCTTGAAACGCGAACGCGATGCCAAATGGCTGAGCGAGTCGGTCGCCGGAGTCCATCCGTGAAAGAGTTTTTGAATATGAGCGGCTACGGCGCTTACGTCTGGAGCTGCTATGGCATCACCGCGCTGGTGCTGATCGGCAATCTGTGGAGCGCTCGCCGCGATCGCGATCAAGCGTTGTTGCATGCGAAGCGCAGGGCACAGACTCGGAAAGGGGAAAGTGCATGACACCACGACGTCGACGCATGATGCTCGTTGCCTTGATCGTGCTGGGCGTCGGTTCGGCCGTGGCATTCGCGCTCTCGGCATTTCAGGACAATCTGCTGTACTACTACTCGCCTTCGGATGTCTCGGCCGGCAAGGCGCCGATGAATCGTACGTTTCGAGTCGGAGGCATGGTGACGAAGGGCAGCTTTCAGCGGCCGCCGAATAGCCTCGAAGCTCATTTCGTCCTCACGGATTACGCGCACGATGTGAAAGTGAGTTACACGGGTGTGCTGCCTGATTTGTTTCGCGAAGGTCAAGGCATCATCGCGCGTGGCCGCTTGAACTCGAACGGCGAGTTCGTGGCCGAAGAAGTGCTCGCGAAGCACGACGAAAAGTACATGCCGCCGCAAGTCGCGGACAGCTTGAAGAAGCAATACGAAAGCCAGCATCCCGGCGCTGCCACAGCACCCGCGAGCGGGCCGTAGTCTTCCGCGGAGAATTCCATGATTGCAGAGCTCGGCCACTTCGCGTTGATCCTGGCGTTTTGCCTGACGCTGCCGCAGGCGTTCTTCGGTCTGGCGGGTGCCGCGTTGCGCAGGCCGCATTGGATGGCCGTCACGCCGCGTGCGGTGGCTGGACAATTTGTGTTCACCGCGCTCGCGTTCGGCTGTCTCGCGTACAGCTTTCTGCAGAACGACTTCTCTGTGCTCTACGTCGCGCAGAACTCGAATTCAGCGTTGCCGATGTTCTATCGATTCGCGGCCGTGTGGGGCGCGCACGAAGGTTCGCTGTTGTTGTGGATGTTGGTGCTCTCGATCTGGACGCTCGCAGTCGCAGGCTTCGGTGGCTCGATGCCGCAGGCGATGCAGAGCCGAGTTCTGGGTGTGCTTGCACTGATTAGCGGCGGATTCGCGCTATTCATTCTGACGACCTCGAGCCCGTTCGAACGGTTGTGGCCGGCTGCTGCAGACGGGCGCGATTTGAATCCTGTGCTGCAAGACCCGGCGCTCGCGATGCATCCGCCGATGCTCTACACCGGCTACGTCGGTTTTTCCGTGCCGTTCGCGTTTGCGATCGCCGCAATGTTGGAAGGCAAACTCGATTCGATGTGGGCACGATGGGTACGGCCTTGGACGACTGTCGCTTGGATGTTCCTGACGCTCGGAATCGCGCTTGGCAGTTGGTGGGCGTACTACGAGCTCGGCTGGGGCGGTTGGTGGTTCTGGGATCCCGTCGAGAACGCGTCCTTCATGCCTTGGCTGATGGGCACGGCTCTGATTCACTCATTGGCGGTGACTGAAAAGCGTGGCTTATTCAAGAGCTGGACGTTGCTCCTCGCCATTGGTGCGTTCTCGCTCTCTCTGCTCGGAACGTTCTTGGTGCGTTCCGGCGTGATCGAATCGGTTCACGCCTTTGCGAGCGATCCCAGTCGCGGACTTTTCATTCTCATTTTCTTAGCTGCATGCGTCGGCGGTGCGCTCGGCTTGTACGCTTGGCGTGCACCGCTGTTCAAATCGACGGCGGGTTTCTCGCCCATCTCGCGCGAAACCTTTCTGATGCTCAACAACGTGCTGCTCGTGACGGCCACGGCCGCCGTCTTGCTCGGTACGCTGTATCCGATGTTTCTCGATGCGTTGAAGCTCGGCAAGATCTCCGTCGGGGCGCCTTGGTTCACCGCGTTCTTCTTGATGCCGATGCTGCCGCTGATGTTCTTGCTTGCGCCTGGGATGCATGCGGAATGGAAGCGCGCATCGTTCGGCCGCACTAAGTCGATTCTTGGTGTGCTGTTCGCGGTGTCGCTGCTGCTAGCCATTGCGGTGCCGAGCATCGCGTACGGATGGCACTCAGCGTTGACGATCGTGGGATATCTCGTCGCGTTCTGGGTCGCCGGATCGGCCCTCATTGAACCCGTTGAACGCATTCGCAAAGGCCACTCGCTCTCGGCGAGCGTGCTGGGAATGTGTGTAGCGCATTTCGGTCTCGCGATTTTTGTGATCGGTGCGACGACGGTGCAGTCGTACAAACAGGAAACGGATCTGAGCCTGGGATTGGGGCAGAGCACGCAAGTGGCTGGGTACACGTTCACCATGAACAAACTCAGCAATGTCGCAGGCGCGAATTACGATGCCATCGAGAGCGAAATTCAGATCACGAAGGACGGCAAGCAAGTCGCCGTCCTGCATCCGCAGAAGCGCACCTATCGCGTGCAAACCAACCCGATGACCGAAGCAGGCATCGATGCCGGTTGGGGGCGCGATTTGTTCGTGGCGATGGGTGAGCAGATCGGTCCGAACATGTGGAGCTTGCGGCTGCAGTACAAGCCCATGGTCCGATTCATTTGGTTCGGCGCGATTGTCGTGGCGCTCGGCGGATTCATTGCAGTGTGCGATCGCCGTTATCGCCAACGCGTGCCCGCCCGTGAAGCAGCTGCGAGCGATGCGCAAGCGAAGGTAGTTTGATCGTGTGGCGTTACCTGTTGCCGGCCGCGATCTTTGCTGCGCTCGTTGCATTCTTCTATGTCGGATTGGGAAAGGACAAATCCGAGCTTCCGTCTCCGCTCATCGGTAAGCCTGCTCCGACCTTCGAACTGCCCCTGGTGGAAGATGCGAGCAAGACGATTGGCACCGCCGAGCTCAAAGGCAAACCATACGTTCTGAACGTGTGGGGCACTTGGTGCATCGCTTGTCGTCAGGAGCATCCTGTTCTCCTGCAAATCGCGCAGCGCGGAGAACTCCCCTTGATCGGGTTGGATTGGAAGGACGAAAGGCCGAAGGCGCAGCGATGGCTGAAGCAATTGGGGAATCCATACAGCGCAGTTGCATTCGATGACGTCGGCAAAGTCGCGATCGACTGGGGTGTGTATGGCGCGCCGGAAACCTTTCTCGTCGATGGTCGCGGCACGATTTTGTACAAGCATGTCGGCCCCATGACGCTCGATGTGTGGCAGGACGAGTTCCTGAAACGCGTGCCGGCCGTCGGAGCGTCGCGATGAAACGAGTCTCCATCTTTGTGCTGTGTCTATGGAGCGCGATGGCGCTCGCCATCGATACGGCGCCGGCATTTCAAGATGCAGCGCTTCAGGCACGCTACGAACGCTTGACCCATGAACTGCGTTGTTTGGTGTGTCGAAGCGAAACGATCGCCGATTCGAACGCGCCGCTGGCCGCAGACCTGCGTCGAGGAGTCGCCGAGCAGATGCGAGCCGGCAAATCGGACGAGGAGATTCTCAAGTTCATGACGGATCGCTACGGCGATTACGTTTTATATCGGCCGCCCGTCGTGCCGCGCACGTTGCTGCTATGGGGGGCGCCGATGTTGTTCTTGCTGGCTGGGGGCGCGATAGCGGCGATCACGATCGCGCGGAAATCCAAGCTTCCGGAGACCGATCCGAACGATCCGGGTCTGGACGAATCTATTCAGAATGAACCGAGCCAGAATTGATCACGTTGCTCATCTCGATGAGCACATCACACTAACAACCAACGAAAGATCGTGACGCTCTTCATCGTACTTTGCGCCTTGATGGTCGCAGTCGCGCTCGGCTGGCTGCTCCTACCGCTGCTGCGTCCTCGCGAGAGTAGTGTCGACGACCGTGCGAAAACACGGCTCGAGCGGCGACTGTCCAGCATCGCGCTCGTCGTCGCAATTCCAGCGCTCGCGATTGCGCTCTATGCACATTTGAGCAACTGGGATTGGAAGTCCACGCAGGCTCAGCAGGCCCAAGCGCAAGAGATGGAACGCAGCGTGCGCGATCTGGAAGCGAAGCTCAAAGACAATCCGCACGATGCCGATGGTTGGATGTTGCTCGGGCGCTCTTACATCGCCATGGGGCAGGCTCCGAAGGCCGTCGATGCATTCCAACGCGCTTTCGATCTGACCAATGGTCAGGACGTCAACGCGATGATCGCTTTGGGTGAAGCGTTGGCGCTGAGCGATGAGACCTCGTTACAGGGCCGAGCCGGTGATTTGTTCGCTGCAGCCCTCGAGAAGGCGCCGAATCATCCAAAAGCGCTGTGGTACGGCAGCATCTCTGCGCTGATGCGCGGGGACTTGCGAGTGGGCCGCGATCGCTTGCAACGTCTGATTGCGCAGAATCCGCCGCCGCAACTGCGCGCCGTGCTGGAGCGGCAAATTCAAGACATCAACGAACAGTTAGGTGAGGGCGCGCCGGCAGCAGCATCGAACGCAGCGCCTGCCAGCGAGCAGCGTTCAATTCGTGTCTCGGTCGCGATCGCACCGCCGATCCAAAAGCAGCTCGCATCGCCGCTGCCGTTGTTCGTGCTGGCACGCGACCCCAATGGTGGCGGACCGCCGCTCGCGGTTCAGCGGCATAGCTCGAGCGAGGCGCCTTTGACGGTCGAGTTGTCGGAACGCGATGCCATGCTTCCAACGCGCACCATCGCTTCCGTTCCCAAGGTTCAAGTGGTTGCGCGCATTTCCCGCAGCGGCGCTCCAGTGGCTCAGAGTGGGGACTTTTACGGGGAAGCGACCTATGAATTTGCCAACGGAGCCGGCACATTGAATATCATCGTGGACCAAGTCGTTCCCTAGTGCCCTGAATCGACCCGTACCTGGGACTGATCCGGCGCCCAGGATCGGCGACGGAAGACCTGCCGGACTCGCCGTGCAGACCTTGCAAAGCATTGACATCCATTTTCGATGACAGCTCCGACCACGCAAACTTTTGCTTCGTTGCCTTCGATGGTGCCGGCGTACGCTCGAGTCATGTTGGGCAAGAAGCCCTACATCGCGCCGGCCGATACGCCGATTCGACCGATCGAACTGAACGTTCGCAAGATCGTGATCTCGACCAAACACCTGCAGCAGTATCGGGAGATTTGCGGGGTCCGCGATGCTAACGGCATTCCGCCGGCCTATTTGCATGTGCTGGCGATGCCGTTACATATGCAGCTTTTCATCGCACGCGATTTTCCCGTCAAAGTGCTGGGGCTGATTCACCTGCGCAATACGATCCGTGTGTTGGGCAACGTTGAGCCTCGGGCACCACTCGCGTTGCGGGTGTTCTTCGATACTGCGCGGTTCACAGACATCGGTCAGGAATACGACTTCACCACGACGTACACCCAAAACGGCGTGCCGGTGTGGCAAGAGGTGAGCACGATGTTTGCGCGCGGTAATGCGCCGCCGAAGGAAGGAGCAAAGCGTGGGGGCATCGAGCGCTCCTCGCATCCCGAAACGGGGACGAGCACAGAGTCGCTCGAGATCGCCGAGAACACGGGTTGGCGCTACGCCAAGGTTTCAGGCGACTTCAATCCCATTCATCTCACCGCGCGTACCGCGAAAATGTTCGGATTCAAACAAGCCGTAGCGCACGGTATGTGGTCGATGGGCCGTTGCTTGGGATCGGCTCAACCGCATTTGCCGAGCGGCAAGATCCAAGTCGATACGCAATTCAAATTGCCGGTGTACTTGCCCTCGCAAGCGCTCGCGCGCACGTGGCCGATGGGCTCGGGCGTAGACATCGCAATGTGCACACCGCGTGGCGATCGTTTGCATCTGGCAATGCAAGTGCGAAGGATCGATTAGCCATGAACATTCTCGATGCTATCGAGTCGCGCGCTTCGGCAGTCAAGTTGTCGACGCCGGGGCCCACGCGCGCGCATCTGGAGCAGATTCTTCGCGCCGGCACTCGCGCGCCCGATCACGGGCGGCTGCGGCCGTGGCGTTTCGCGGTCATGGAAGGCGATGCTCGCAAGCGCCTTGGCGATGCACTCGCTGACATGCTCAAGGCAAAGCAGCCGCAAGCGACCGATGCGCAACTCGATGGCGAACGCGCGAAAGTGCTGCGAGCGCCGACCATCGTTGCAGTTGCGGCTCACGTGACTGCTGGAAAGATTCCCGAATTCGAACAAATCTGTGCGGTCGCGGCTGCGGTCGAGAATATGTTCTTGGCCGCCAGTGCCCTTGGATACGGAGCGATGTGGAAAACGGGCGCCGGTGCAGTCGACGCGAACGTCAAGCGCACTTTGGGATTTGCGGCCGAAGATCACATCGTCGCGTTTCTGTACCTCGGAACGGTGCTCAACGCAGGCACTCCATCTCCTGCATCCATCGATGGACTGGTGAACTGGTTGACATGACTATGCGCGCAGCACTCTTCACGCTCGCTGTTTCCATTGCCCTGAGTGCGAGCGCAGGTGCCGCTACAGATCAATGGGCTGATGCACGCACGACATGGAACGTCGATCAAGCGCCGTTCAAGCTGTTCGGCAATTCGTATTACGTCGGCACCCACGGGCTTTCGTCGGTGCTCATCACCAGCGACAAAGGGCACATCCTGATCGATGGCGACTTACCCGAGTCGGTGCCACTGATTCGTCGTCACATCGAGCAGCTCGGTTTCAAGCTCAAAGACATCAAATGGATCGTCAATTCGCATGCGCACTTCGATCACGCAGGCGGCATCGCTGAGTTGCAGAAGCTGACGGGCGCGAAAGTTGCTGCAAGCCCATGGGCGAAGGCAACGCTCGATTCGGGTCACAGCGACAAGCAAGATCCGCAGTTCGCAACGATCCTCCCGATGAAGCCACTGATCCGCAAGGCACAGGTGCTGCGCGATGGCGAACAACTGAGCGTCGGCTCGTTGCGCGTTACGGCGCACTTCACGCCAGGCCACACGCCAGGCGGAACGAGCTGGACATGGCAGAGCTGCGAGGGCGCGCGCTGCTTGAATCTCGTCTACGCAGATAGCTTGAACGCAGTCTCTTCGGATGGATTTCGTTTCACCGGCGATGCGAACTATCCGTCGGCGGGCCAAGATCTGCGCAACAGCATTCGAATGGTCGCGGCATTGCCGTGCGACATCCTCGTCTCAGCTCACCCGGAAGGATCTGATCTCTGGGCTCGCTTAGAGAAGCGCAATGCAGGCGATGCCGACGGATTGATCGATACGAACGCCTGCGCCAACTACGCAGCTTCAGCCCAACAGCGACTCGATGCTCGGCTCGAGCAGGAAAAAACCTCGGCGCAGTAAATCAGGAGCGCACGGCTGACCACACAAGCCGCACTGCGAGCCCGATCATCCCAACTCCAAAGAACCGCTCGATCCACGTCCGTGCTCGAGCCGAGTAGGCGCGTACTCGCGCATGCGAAAACACGCTTGCGACGAAGGCAAACCAAAGCCACTGCAAGACGACGAGCCAAGTGCCGTAGGCGACAAGCGTCGATGTTGGGGTCGTCGACGGGATGACCGCGGTGAACAGCGCAACGAAGTACAGCGGCGCCTTCGGGTTGAGTAAGTTGCAGAGGAAACCTTTGGCGACAAAGCTGGAGCGTTGCGTGCTGGGTGCATCCGAGGTGTCCGTACCTTGAGGCGGCGGCTGCGCATGGTGTGGACGCAGAGCGCTCACTCCTAAATAGAACAGGAAGGCGGCTCCCAAAACTTTTACGGCGAGCAGCAAGCGATCGGAATGTGCAATGAGGGCCGCGAGACCTGCCGCAGAATAGGCAATGTGAACCGCCAGGCCAAGCGCGATGCCGACGCTCGTCAATATGCCAGCACGACGTCCCGCGATCATCGACTCCCGAGTCACCAACGCGAAATCCGGGCCTGGTGAGGCCGCTGCTAACAAATGAATGAAAGTGAGGACTAGGAGCCCGTGCCAGAAGGTCATCGCGCTAAGCTACTGCAAGTGAGTGCCTTGCGCCTCGGCAATTGAGGGCCTTTCATCGATGTGCACGCACGCACACACGCGCCTGCCAAGCTAGTGGCAGAACAGCGTTCAGGGTGTGACTGTCATCCCAGTCTTTCAGGGGAACTCTGATTCGCGTCCGTCGCACGCTTGTTCATTAGCAGGATTCGCGCATAGTGGCCACCAGCATCTGCGACGAGTTCGGCAGACGCCGATCTGCCTGTACAATGCGCGCCCGTTTTCGAGTTTGGCTGCCGGATCGCCTCTCAATGGTGCTGAAGAAAAATTCGCGTCGCCGCCGAGTTCCGGGTGCAACCAGCATCCTCGTCCTGTCCCTTGCAACGAGCGGATGGGGACAGCTCGCCGATGCGCAATCTGTCGATCACCTTGCTGATCTGTCGCTACGCGAACTGTCGGAACTTGAAGTCACGTCAGTCTCCAAGTCCTCCGAGCTGCTGCGTCAAGCGCCAGCATCGATATACGTCATCACTCACGATGACATCATCCGTTCCGGCGTCACGAGCATTCCGGAGGCGCTGCGTTTAGCACCCAATCTGCACATGAGCCAGTACAACTCCTCGCGCTATGTCGCGGGGGCGCGTGGGTTCGCTGGTGCGGAGACGTTCCAGAACTTTTCTAACAAACTCCTAATTCTGATCGACGGCCGCAGCGTGTATTCGCCGCTGTATTCCGGAGTGTATCTGGACACGCAGGACGTGCTCCTCGAGGACATCGATCGCATCGAAGTCATCAGCGGCCCGGGTGCCACGCTCTGGGGTGCGAACGCCATGAACGGCGTAATCAACATCATCACGCGCCCGGCCTATCTCACCGACCAATCGTTGGTCAGCATGGGCGCCGGCAATTTCGAACGCTCAGCCGCCGCTCGTTACGGAACGAAGATCAGCGGTTCGCTTGCGATGCGCGCTTACGCTAAAGCGTTCGAGCGCGACGCATCCGAGCGGCAGGATGGCAGCGATGCAGGCGACGACTGGCGCAAGAGCCAGCTGGGGTTTCGGCTTGATTGGACTGGAGCGGACGACACGTACACGGCGCAGGGCGATGCATATCGCGGCACTGAGGGGCAGATCGATGCCGGCGATCGCTCTGTGAAGGGCGCGAACCTGCTCGGTCGTTGGCAGCATCGGACCAGTACAGGCGAATGGCAGTTGCAGGGTTACTACGATTACAAGAGCCGAACTGAACCGGTCGGCGGTGTCGGCTTTAAGCTGCACACGTTCGATGTCGAATTGCAGAACAACACCGTTTCCGGCGCGCATCGGCTAGTGTGGGGGCTCGGTGCACGCGTCCATCGCTATGACATCAACAGCTCGGCCACTTTAATCTTCGAACCCGAGAGCCGGACCCTGACATTGGGAAATGCGTTTCTACAAGACACCATCAGTCTCTCTCGCGCTTGGGATTTGACCCTTGGACTCAAGGGCGAGCGCGATCCTTACTCAGGATGGAATCCGTTGCCCGATGTGCGTCTCGCTTGGCGCGTGAGCAACGACGTAATGTGGTGGCTGGCCGGTTCGCGCGCTATCCGGTCGCCTACGCCGTTCGATGTCGACGTGATGGAGCGAGCTCCATCCGGCGTGCTGTTCATCACCGGCGATACGAATTTCAAACCGGAAAAGGTAAACGCATTCGAGACGGGTCTGCGCATCCAGCCGTCGGCCACATTTTCGCTATCCGCTTCGTTGTTCTACGACGATTACAAGGATCTGAGAACGATCGAAGTCAACCCGGCGACGGGTTTCTTGCCGCTGATGTGGGGCAATGGCATGGAAGGCTACACATACGGTGCGGAACTCTGGGCGAAGTGGCAGGTAACACCCGGCTGGCGGCTCGCACCGGGTCTGCGATGGATCAATAAGGATCACCTGAAGGTCTCGAACGACTCGACGAGCGGATTCTTAGGATTGAGCCAATCCGGCAATGATCCGAAGTACCAGGCGACGCTGACCTCATCGGCGGATCTGAGCTCGCAGCTTACCCTCGATGCAACGCTGCGCTATGTCGATGAACTGCCGTCGCCCGCACTCGACAGTTACTATGAGCTGAATGCCTCGCTCGCATGGCGTCCGGCGGGACATTGGGAGATCTCGCTTAGCGGACAGAATCTGCTGAACAAACGTCATCTCGAAATCGATGCAGCGCATGGACTGTACATTCAGCGTCGCATTTTCGCCCAAGCACGGTGGACATTCTGATGCGCCAACCCGTGCGAATTCTAATTAGGATCGTTTACGTGCTGGTTGCTCTATGCGCAACTGCAGTGCCGGCCATGGCCGCCGATCAATATCGCGAAGATGCCATCAAGGCCGCGTTTCTGTATCGCTTCACTGGCTATATCGAGTGGCCATCAGCTGCTGCTGCGCCCGGTCAGTTCACGATCGCAGTGATCGGCAGTGCAGCGGTAGCGGATGAGCTGACGAAAGTGCTGCCCGGTCACGACGTGAAGGGGATGCCGGCGCGCGTAAAGGAAATTCGCTCCATCAAAGAGCTTGGTTCGGCACAGATGCTGTACATCGGTCCCGAGTACGGCGGCAACGTTCGCGCGCTGATCAATGCCGTTCCAGAGCACGTTTTGGTGGTCACCGATAGCGGCGAAGGACTCGATGACGGTGGTGTCGTAAACTTCATGTTGGTGGACCGACGGGTGCGCTTCGAAATCTCATTGAACGCAGCCGAGCGCGCCGGCCTCAAGGTGAGTTCGGAACTGCTGTCCGTTGCCGCGCGCGTGCGTGGCGTTCCCCAACGCTCGGATACGTCCTGCGAACGGCGACCGTTTGACGATGAACTGAGCCCGCTATGTATCCCGCGCCTGGCTAGCCTCGGTAGTGAATTCCTCCCGTGACCGAGGCGTCATTGAACACGAAAGAAGCCCCTTCCAGCGGACGCGTGACGGCGCGATTGCGCAACTCGGTTCGCGGCAAGCTGGTGGGAATCGTGTTGCTGACGACAGCGATCGTCCTGCTGCTATCGGGCGGCGCAATGCTGGTCCACGACCTGTCGGTGTATCGCACCTCTTGGGCGTCGGACATCGCGACGGAGGCGAGCATCCTTGCGCTTTCGACGGGCCCGGCGCTCGCCTTCGACGACCACGAAACCGCGCAACGCAACTTGGCGGCGCTGCAAGCTCGTCCAGCGGTGCTCGCAGCCGCGCTCTACACGCCGAATCGTAAGCTCTATGCGCAGTACGTAAAGGAAGGCCAAGTCGCGCCGCCGCCGCTGCGCAAGGACTCGACCTTAGGCATCGTGATTTCCGGCGAGCGTGTCGAAGTCATCCAGCAGATCGAACACAACAAGGAGGTGCTCGGCACGCTGTATCTGCGTGCGCGATACGACGTCATGGGAAGAGTCCGCGCCTACCTGGGCATTTTCGCCTTGATCACTGCGGTGAGTTTGGGTGCGGCGCTGTTGCTGAGTGCGGCACTTCAACGAGTGATCACCGTGCCCTTGGAAGCGATCACCCGAGTTGCGCGGCAAGTCGTCGATCGCGGCGACTTTTCGTTGCGAGCGCCCAAAACCACAGAGGACGAAATCGGCATCGTCGTGCAAGCGTTCAATCGCATGCTCGATGAGGTGCAAGCTCGCACCATTGCACTCGAACAATCCAACGAATCGCTGCGCGACGAGGTGCAGGTGCGCCAGGCGGCTGAAGCAGCCTTACGCGATGCGGACCGTCGCAAGGACGAATTTCTGGCGACCTTGGCGCACGAGCTGCGCAATCCGCTCGCGCCGATTCGCCATGCCACTCGCATTCTGGAAGCTCCTGCTGCCAACGATTCACAGCGCCAGTGGGGCAGGGAAGTGATCGCGCGGCAGGTCGAGCACATGGCGTTGTTGCTCGATGACTTGTTGGATGTCTCGCGCATCACGCGCGGCAGGTTGGGGCTGAAGAAGGAAATCGTCAGCCTGAACAAACTGGTCGCAACCGCGGTTGAAACTGCTCGTCCGCTGATCGATGCCAAGCAGCACACGCTGTCGGTGCGGCTGCCGGAGGAGCTCGTCGACTTGAACGTCGATCCGCTGCGGATCGCTCAAGCGCTATCGAACCTGCTGACGAACGCGGCTAAGTACACCGATCCGGGCGGTCGAATTGAAGTTGCCGCTGAGGTGTCGCGTTCGGGATTGACGATCGAGGTGCGCGATAGCGGAATCGGCATCGATGCCACGTCCATCGCAAAGATCTTCGAGATGTTTTCGCAGATTGAAAGCGCACTCGAACGCAGCCAGGGAGGACTCGGTATCGGCTTGGCGCTGGTCAAGGGTTTGATTCAGCTTCACGGCGGCACCGTCGAGGCCCGCAGCGAAGGCGTGACCAAGGGCAGCACGTTCATCATTCATCTGCCGCATTCCGCGCTGGTGCTGGACGTGCAACCGAACGTTGCACGCCCAGCAATCGAGGTCCCTGCGGGACCGACTTGCAAAGTGCTCATCGCGGACGACAATCGCGACGCCGCAGACTCCCTGCGCATGCTCTTGAGCGTCTCCGGCCACAAAGTGTGGGTGACGTATAGCGGCACCGAAGCGCTCGAGGTTGCGAATGCTCACCGACCGGACGTTCTGCTGCTCGATATCGGCATGCCGGGTATGACGGGTTACGAATTGGCCGAGGCAATCCGCAAGCAACCGTGGGGCGCATCAGCGTTGCTGATTGCGCTGACCGGTTGGGGTCAGCACGAAGACAAGGAACGCGCGAAGCAGGCTGGCTTCGACCGGCACTTCACCAAGCCGGTGAACTCGCAAGCGATCGAGACGACGCTGGCGGAGTTTGCGAGCAAGCGCCAACAAACATCCATTGCCTGAGAAGTCATTCGTTCGCGAAGCGATCTGAATTTCTTCCTACAGCCTACAGCCTGTCTGGACCAGCGACCCTGCCCGTGGAGCGCCGCTCCACCAGTTTGAGATCGACAAGCTCGGTTTGCGGCGTGTGCGGGCCATCGGCTCGGGCGGGCCTATCCACGAGCCACTCGGCTGCGCGACAGCCGATTTCATTCATCGGGCGGTGAATCGTCGTTAGCGCAGGGTTCAGCACCGACGCGAGATAAGCGTTGTCGAACCCCACGACCGATAGCTGTTCCGGCACTTGGATTCGCAGTTCGGATGCAACTTGCAGCACGCCAGCAGCCATGCGGTCGTTACATGCGTAGATGGCGGTTGGCCGTGCGCTGCGGTCGAGTAGCTGACGGGCGCATTTGAGACCCGATTCGAATGAATAATCGCCTTCGCAGATCAGTTCGGGAGCGATGCCGACGCCCGCATTCGCGAGTGCGCCGAAGAATCCTTCCTGACGTTCTCTTGCTGAGATTTGATCGAGCGGCCCGGAGATGAACCCGAAGCGTCGGTGGCCGAGGTTCAGCAAATGTTTGGCTACTTGCGAACTCGCATCGCGCTCCCGCGAAACCAAAACCAAGTCGTAGTAAGGGCGTGGCGCGGCGGCCACTGCAACAGCAGGAATGCGATTCTCGTGTAACGCACGGGCAAGTGCGTCGTCTTCGGACGAAGGTGCCATCACGATGAGGCCATCGACGCGTGAGCGCCGCACGAAACTCAACACGTCCTCGACGATGTTCCCATCCGATTCGAGCGGATGCGCGATGACTTCGTAGTGGTGCTCCACGCAGACCCTGAACACGCCGCGGTGCAATTGATCGACGTTCTCCGAATTCGGATCGTTGTGCACGAGGCCCAACAAATACGAGCGGCTGTTCGCCAGTGCGCGCGCTCGCATGTTGGGACTGAAATTCAGGTCGCGAATGACCTGCTGAATTCGCTCGCGCGTCTCGCGACTGACGCGCGGCAAATCGTTGATCACGCGCGAAACAGTACGCGCTGAAACGCCGGCAGCCTTCGCCACATCGTGAATGGTGCTGGGGCTCGAGATGTCCCGCTTGCGCTCTGCTGTTTCGACTTCTTCTGTCATGCGTTGCGGCTCTAGCGGACGACGACCAGCAGTTTGCGTAAAGACTCTTGGTCCTTCTTGCTGCCCTTGCTCGACAGCTCGGCCTTCGCATCGCTCCAGTTCAGTAGCGTCGTGGTGCCTTTGCCGCGCTCGTAGTCGTAAGTCAGGCCATCGTCGTCGAACAATGCAAATGAAGCGTCGCGGCCGGGATACACGCGAATCTCTTTGGGCGGTTGTGCAGTGGCCGTGCTTTGGATATCGATGCCAAGCGGCACGATGGATCCGGCACGCACAAAGAGCGGGATGCGGTCGATCGGTGCTGCCGCGTCGATCGTTTGGCCGCCTTTGAGCTTTTGATTGGTCCAGAAGTCATACCAATCGCTGCCGGCCGGCAAATAGACGGAGCGGCTCTGCGCGCCTTGCTCGACG
The DNA here is from genome assembly GCA_023391335.1 of Pseudomonadota bacterium. Lineage (GTDB taxonomy): Bacteria > Pseudomonadota > Gammaproteobacteria > Steroidobacterales > Steroidobacteraceae > Steroidobacter. Next base: position 111,730 of record JAEWBG010000051.1, read on the forward strand.
ACAGGTGCGACCAAGAAGGCAGGGCCGAACATGTACTCATCGCCGATGCCAACGACCTTCGCATCGTTCGGAAAGTCCATGAACAGCGGCCGCATGATGGGCGCACCGGTGTCGTATGTGTGTTTGCCGAGCGAATAGAGATACGGAATCAGTTGGTAACGCAGTTTCAAATACTGAGCGATGATCGCTTCGGCTTGTTTGCCGTAGGCCCACACCTCGGTCGACTTGCGAAGACCATGCGCGCGCATCGTCGGCAAGAATGTACCGTACTGATACCAGCGCGTGATGAGCTCCGGATAGTCGCTATAGCCTCCAATCACATCTTTCGCATCGCTTCCATCTAGCAAAGGCGGATGCGCCGGGTTGCTGGTCGCGGGCAACGGTTGCCAGCCGCCGATGTCATTGCCCCAATACGCGATGCCCGAGGCGCTCATGTTGAGTCCGGTCGGAATTTGCCGCTCCAGCGCTTCCCACGTGGGCTCGATATCCGAGGACCAGAACAGAGCACCGCTGCGCTGTGCACCGATGTAGGCAGCGCGTGCAAGGATCACGTTACGCTTGTTGGGACGGTCGCGCCGCGATCCGTCTGCGATGCCTAATGTGTGCACCAGCGGATAGAGGTTGTGATACCGATCGCCCGAGCCAATGCTGTAGAAGTAGCCATCCGGTACGAGATCGGGCTCGGTCTCATCCAGCCAAAACCAATCGAAGCCTTGCGATGCGATGTTGTCGCGAATCTGTCCCCAGAACCATTCGCGAGCTTCGGGGTTCGTGCTGTCGAGCAAAGCACCGGCGCGATCGCTTCGAAATGCAAGCCCATCGACCGGCTTGCCGTCTTTGTCGGCGAGAAGCCAGCCTTTCGTCGCCAGGTAATTGAAGTAGCGCGATTCCTTTTCGAAGCGCGGCCACACGCTGATCATCGAGTGGATGCCTTCGTCGTGAAGTTCGCGATTCATTGCGGCGGGATCGGGAAAGTCGCGTGGATTGATATCCATCTGTCCCATCCGCGTCCAGTAGAACCAGTCGACGACCATGATGTCGAGCGGGTATCCGCGCGTGCGATAGCCTTTCGCGACGTCGAGCACTTGCTGCTGATTCTCGTAGCGCGCCTTGCTTTGGATGTAACCGAATGCCGGCTTGGGTGGTAGCGGAGTGGTGCCGCTCAAGAGTCGATATCCCGCGTACAAGTCATCGGCCGAATCGCCGGCAATCACAAAATACGAAACGCGTTCGCCGACTTCGGAATGCCAAACGGTTTTGCCGCTCAAGCCTGGTGTCACCGTGGTGGCGGACGGATTGTCCCAAACCACGCCGTAACCCTTGTTCGTGACTAGAAACGGAACACAAACTTGTTCGCCATGCGGTGCATCGTAATAGTGGCGACAATCGATCGTGCGGCCGCGATGATCGAGAATGCCTTCTTGGTTTTGACCGAGGCCGTAGTAGTGCTCATCGGCCGATGCGGCAAAGCTAGCGCCGACACGGAAGGTCTTCTCCCCATTCACGACATGCGGCGCCATTTCCCATCCCGTCATTGTGACGAGCGGTTTGCCATCGGCGCGATTGATGCGAATCGCAACCGGCGGCAGCGACGGCGCGAAGTAGCGCTCCATTTGCGAAGGCGGTCCGGGATAGGGCTGCGCAACGACCTCGACATTCAACGCACTGGAGCGCAAGAAGTCAGCACCGTTGCTCGACGTGTGTTCCCACCCGCGATCATCGGGCTTCGCAATGAAGCCGTATCCGGCCGGCGCGAGCGCGAGGTCTTTGTCGGTGCTGATCGTGACGCGCACAATGTTCGGTGCGTAGGGCTCGACCGTGACGTAGCTCCCATTGCGATTGAGCAATGCAGTTTCCGCGGCGAAAGCGCTCGTTGCGAATGAGAGTAAGCAAACGAGCATGGACAGCAAACGAAGAGGCATCGCAGAGCGCGATGCAGTTGGCCAATCGAATCGCATTAAAAATCCCCCAAAAACCGCGGGCGAGCCGCGTCTGCTTCTTTGAATCGACAGTTCGCCAAGGAAATATCGACGGCGAATATAACGTGCGTGCTGCCCCTCGCAAACAAACATTTGCCGCGCGGGAACGCAGGATCGAAACCGTTTGGTTATTGAGTGTTTGGCGTCGTGACACGTTGCAGACGATAAATCGCAACGTCATGAGCCGGCACTGTTACATGCAGCGGCTGAGCCGTCGTCCCGGCCGTTGCGTGCGAGATCAGATTTCTCAATCGATAGGTGTGAGATTGAAATTCTGGATTGCGATGGAACTGCGCATCCTCGATCGTGTCCGTCGCCCAATCGATCGTGACCTTGCGAGGGTCGGCATTGCGATTTAATACGGCAATGGCCCACTCGTCGTTCGCGAGCGGCTTCGCCCAAATCTCCACGCCGGCTTCTTTCTTCGCAGGGAAGCCCTGAATGCCAAGCGCATCTTGATCGACTGCAATCACTTCGCGATTCGTCAGGATCTCGCGGGTCGACGCACTCATGTTGCGAACGTCATTGCCGGCAATGAGCGGTGCGGCCAGCATTGCCCACATCGCGAAGTGCGCACGATCCTCGTTGCTGTTCGCCATGTTGCCGACTTCCATCATGTCCGGATCGTTCCAATGTCCTGGCCCAGCGTACTGGCGAAGTTCTTCCTGCTTATCCAGAATTCGCATCACGCCGTTCGAAAACCAACTGCCGTGGCCGACCACGCAATCCCAGCAATTGGTGATATCGCCTGTCGTGCGCCACAGATGCCCGATGGGCGCGCCCCACGTCCAAGGTTTGTGATCGCCCCATTCGCAAATACTGAAAACAATGGGGCGGCCGGTCGCGCGAAGTGCCGTCGCCATCGTGCGGTACGCCTCCACGGGATTGCGATCGCCCGTGCTACACCAGTCGTACTTCAGATAATCGATGCCCCAGCTCGCGTACTGCATGGCATCTTGGAATTCGTGCCCTTGGCTGCCGGGATGACCGCCGCACGTCTTCTCGCCCGCATCGGAATAGATTCCGATCTTCATGCCTTTCGAATGCACGTAGTCGGCCAGTGCTTTCATCCCTGACGGAAAGCGTTTGGCGTCTGGTTGAATGAACCCTTGAGCGTCGCGTTGGCCGTGCCAACAGTCATCGATGTTGACGTAGATGTAGCCCGCGTCGCGCATTCCCGATGAGACCATCGCGTCGGTCGTCTCGCGAATCAGCGCCTCATTGATGTCGCACGCGAAGGTATTCCAACTGTTCCACCCCATCGGCGGAGTTCGAGCGAGCGATTCATCTTTATAGATCTTGGTTTCGCTCGGCGTATCGGCGGCACTCGTTAGGATCGGGAGGCAGGCAAGCGCAAACAGCAGGACGATTTTATGCATGCGGACACTCTTATTAATGGGAGCTTGGGTCAGATGCTACCGGTGGCGCACGGATAAGACAAACGGGGTTCTATTGAGTTGACGGTTCACGGTTGGGAGTTGGCGGTCAGAAGGACAGGGAACGGCCGCTCCCGGCATCCTGCCTCTCGCGGCATTGG
>JAEWBG010000111.1 GCA_023391335.1 Pseudomonadota bacterium
TTCCCTGTTGCCTGTTCCCTGTTCCCTGTTCCCTGTTCCCTGTTCCCAGCTCACGGTTATCAGTTGACAGTTTTCAGCAATGCCCTCCCACGACCTCCCGATCCACGAACCACGAACCCCGATCCATCCCCCTCACCGCAACTCAATCGGCCCCTCTTGAATCGCCGCCAGTTGTTCACGCAACGAAAGGATTTGGTTCTCCCAATAACGCGGTTCGACGAACCAGGGAAATGCACTTGGAAATGCCGGATCGCTCCAACGACGCGCGAGCCAGGCCGAATAATGAATCATGCGCAGGGTTCGCAGGCTTTCGATCAGCGCCAGTTCCCCCGGGTCGAAATCGGCGAAGTGGGAATAACCATCGAGCAATTGCGCTAACTGCTCGCCCATCTCGTTGCGCGAGCCCGAGAGCAGCATCCACAAGTCTTGAACGGCGGGACCCATGAGGCAGTCATCGAGATCGACGAAGTGAGGACCTTCGTCGGTCCACAGCACGTTGCCGCGATGGCAATCGCCGTGCAGACGAATTTCACGGAAGCCTTGCGCTCCGGCAAACACGGCCCGAATGTGTTCGAGCAGATCAGCCGTGAGCGAGTCGTACGCTGCTTCCAGATGCGGCGGAATCCAACCTTCGGCGAGCAAAAAATTGCGCGACTCATCCCCGAGACGATGCACATCGATGCGGCCGCGGAGCCTGAAACGTTGCCGGCGACCGACCATGTGAATGCGGCCCATAAAGCGCCCCATCCACTCGCGTTCGGTTTGCGTCCCAAGCTCTGGCCAGCGGCCGCCCCGCCGTTCGAACAGCGCGAAGCGGAACCCTTCGAACTCGAACAGCGTCTTGCCATCGCGCACGAGCGGCGGCACGACCGGCACTTCGGCAGCGGCCAGCTCCAGCGCGAACCCGTGTTCCTCTTGAATCGCGGCATCGGACCAACGATCGGGACGATAAAACTTCGCGACCAGCGGCGTGCTCTGTTCGATACCCACTTGATAGACGCGGTTCTCATAACTGTTGAGCGCCAAAATGCGACGATCGGACACTCGACCCGTCGATTCGACCGCGGCGATGATGACGTCGGGCGTCAACTGCTCATAAGGGTGCGGATTCGGTTTGTGTTGGGCGCGCGTCATTTGTAGCAGGATCTCAAACAGGTGCCATGCGCAATAAGCACTGCAATGATGGCGGCGGTGGCAACATCATTATGCGACCGAGGATGAAGTCCCGGCCTATTCGACTCTGAGTTGTTAGAATTCATTTTCACTTCGTACAAAGGTTAACCGCATGTCCATTCTCGTCACCGGCGGCGCCGGCTATATCGGCAGCCACGTGGTTCGGCAACTTGGCGAGCGCAAGGAGAAGGTCGTCGTACTCGACAACCTCTCCACCGGCTTTCGCTCGGCAGTGTTGCATGGCGAGCTCGTCGTCGGTGACACCGGTGATCGTGAATTGGTCAGCCGCGTACTGCGCGACCATCAGATCGATACGGTGATGCACTTCGCGGCTCATACGATCGTTCCTGAATCCGTCTCCAATCCGCTCAAGTACTACGGCAACAACACCTGCTCAACGCGCAGCTTGCTGCAGTGTTGCCAAGAAGCAGGCGTGAAGCACTTTGTGTTCTCCTCGACGGCGGCTGTATACGGCATTCCTGAGGGAGGCGCCGCATCCGAAGACAGTCCCAAGCAGCCGATCAATCCGTATGGGATGTCCAAGCTGATGAGCGAATACATGCTGAAGGATCTCGCTGCAGCATCGGCACTGCGCTACGTCGTGCTGCGCTACTTCAACGTCGCGGGAAGCGATCCCGCCGGGCGCATCGGCCAATCCACGGCGAAAGCCACGCTATTGACCAAGGTCGCCTGCGAAGTCGCGGTCGGCAAGCGCCCACATTTGGAAATCTTCGGCACCGACTACCCCACGCCAGACGGCACCGGCGTGCGCGACTACATTCACGTCGAAGACCTCGCCACCGCCCACATCAATGCACTGGATTATTTGCGCGCAAACGGGTCATCAGTGACGCTCAACTGCGGCTACGGCCACGGCTACAGCGTGCGGGAAGTGGTTTCCACAGTGAATAAACTGAACGGCAAACCCATCGCGACCGTCGAGAGCCCACGCCGAGCCGGCGATCCACCGTCCTTGATCGCCAAAGCTCAGCGAGTTCGCGAAGTGCTGAAGTGGGCACCGAAGTACGACAACCTGGACGAAATTGTCCGCTCCCAATTGGAATGGGAACGCCGGCTACAGCGCGAGCCGCAGCTGCAGAAGAACTAATAGAACTGGGCTGGAGGCTGGGGGCTGGGGAATGGAGCTAGAGGCTCGGCCCCTGCGCTGCAACTTTTGATTTAATGCAATGCGAAGCTAGGATGGCGCCCGCAATTCAGCCGCGACTCGCAAATGAAACAGTTGTTCCTAGCTCCAGCCTCCAGCCTCCAGCCCCCGGCCTAAACAGTCATGCGCTGGCCCCGGCCCAAATCCCTTTACAGTCTGCTGCTGACCGGATTCGCACTGGTTTCCATTCCTTTGCTGCTGGCGGTGGTCATCGCTGCCACCAAGGTACGCGCGCTAGCGACTGAAAGCGCATCCCTGGTACGCAGCGGTGTAGAGACGACGCACCATACGCAGCAACTCTTCCAAGTCATTGCCGCGATCGAACGCAGTACCAAGCTGTATCAGGTCTTGAGCGATCCGGACCTGCTCGAGGCCTATCGAGAAAGCCGCGAGCGTTTACTCACCGCGCTGGAAACCATCGAGGGCGCGTCCAACGATCCGGTGCGAGCGACCTATATCGCCACGTTGCGCAATTCGCTGCATCGCATCGACAACGCGCTGCTCGTGCGCTCGCCTTCTGACCCGGATGCGCTGAAGGACGCTGTGGAGGCAGTCGCGCCGATGTGGGATTCCGCATTTCAGTTGTCAGCCGCGACCAGCGAGCACATCGAAACGGGCTTGTCGCATCTGCAATCGGCCACAGCGGACACGCAGCGGTATCTGTTTTGGCAATCCGCGGTCCTGATCTTTTTAACTGCGACCTTAGTCGGCGTATTTACCTTCGTGCTGCTGCGACCGATTCGGCAAATCGACAACGCAATCAGCCAACTCGGTAAAGGCACCTTCTCCAAATCGATCGCCGTGCGGGGCCCGAGCGACCTGGTGAATTTGGGCAGACAACTCGAGTGGCTGCGAATGCGGTTGCTCGAACTCGCCCAAGAGCGCAATCGCTTTCTGCGTCACATGTCGCATGAATTGAAAACACCGCTCGCCAGCATTCGCGAAGGCACCGAACTGCTCATGGACGGTGCCGTGGGCGAGTTGGACAGTTCGCAGCGTGAAGTCACGAGCATCCTGCGCGACAACAGCATCAAGCTGCAGCAACTCATCGAGAACCTTCTATCGTTCAGCGCCTGGCAGGCTCGTCATACGGGCCTTGAAGTTTCGCAGTTCAGATTGCGACCGTTGATCAAGTCCGCGCTCGAGACGCATCAGCTCACGTTGCTGGCTCAGCGAGTGCACCTGGACTTGAACGTTCAGGACGTCGAACTCAACGCCGATCGAGCCAAGCTCAAGCTGATCCTGGATAATTTGTTGTCCAATGCGCTGAAATACAGCCCGCGCGGCGGTACTATCTTCATCCACGCGCGAGCGGACAAAGAAATGCTGACCTTGGACGTAGCGGATACCGGTCCAGGCATTTCGCCAGAAGAACGAGGTGCCATTTTCGACGCGTTTTATTCCGGCCGAGCGCCCACTGCAGGACACCTCAAGGGAACGGGCATCGGCCTGTCTGTCGTTTGGGAATTCGTCCAAGCTCATGGTGGGTCGATCGAGATCGTCGACGGCAAATTTCCCGGCGCGCACTTTCGATTGCGCTTGCCGCTCGCTCCGAATTTGGAATCGGAGGCGGCTTAGGTGCGCATGAATCGCTTCAATGGACGAACTGGCGAACTGCGTGTCGTCGCAGTGGCCGCTCTCATAACTGGAAATCTGTTGCTGCTCGCGAGCTGCGGCTTAGCGGATCGACTGGGCCGCTCAGAAGACACTCAGCCCACGCGCACGATTGTGCAAACGGCCGATAGCCCGATTCGCATTTACCTCGACACGATGAATGAACTCGGTAGCGGCGATCCTGCTCGTCAAGCCGATCTGTTTTACGAAGTCGAACGCGAATACACCCGCGCGCCAACGACGATGAGCACACTGCGATATGCGGTTGCGCTCGTGACTCCGGATCATCCCGCGAGCAAACCCAGTGAAGGCAAACGCCTGCTTGAAACCCTGCTCGCGACCCCCGAAAGAATGACTCAGGAAGAACGCACGCTCGCAGCCGTGGTGCTGCGAGAAGCGGAAACGCGATTGAAGCTCGAAGCTGAAAATCGTCGGCTGCTGGCGACACTCGACGACCGCAGCCGGTCGCAGGCAAACTCGGATAAACGCGTGCAGGCGCAACTCGAAGAGAATGCACGTTTACGCCGCGCCCTTGCCGAAGCCCAGCAAAAGCTGGATGCGATCAAGGAAATCGAGAGGTCCCTCATTGAACGCAGTCCCACGCCCCCTGGCACTCGCGATGCCAACCCAAGTGAAACGCAAAGCCCGCCTCCTAGTCGTTGACGATGATCCGGGGCTGCTGCGGCTGCTCACGATTCGTCTGCGTGCTGAAAATTACGAAGTCGAAGCTGTCGAAAGCGCGGCCGCAGCGTTGGCTGCGCTCGCTCGTGTGCGTCCAGATCTGGTGATCACCGATCTGCGAATGGACCAAATGGACGGCATCGGCCTACTCAAAGAGGTTCAGACGCGCGCCCCCGGCTTGCGCGTCATCATTTTGACTGCGCATGGCACCATCCCTGACGCCGTCCAAGCGACGCAGAGTGGTGCGTTTGCCTTTCTGACCAAACCGGTCGACAAGCAAGAACTCCTCGATCAGGTGCAAAAGGCCCTCAAGGTCTCGGGATTCGCTGACACAACTGAAGACTGGCGCGGTGAGATCGTCACCCGCAGCGCGATCATGGAAGAGCGCCTCGCTCAGGCGCATATGGTCGCGGGTACAGATGCGCGCGTCATGATCACAGGCGAAAGCGGGACCGGCAAAGAGCTTCTCGCTCGGGCAATTCACAAGGCGAGCCCGCGGCGTAATCGTCCGTTCGTTGCGATCAACTGCAGTGCAATGGCGGAGAACCTGCTGGAAAGCGAGTTGTTCGGCCACGTGAAAGGCGCATTCACGGGCGCTATTCGCGAACATCGAGGGCTCTTTCAAGCGGCCGATGGCGGCACTTTGATGCTCGATGAGATTGGCGATATGCCGATGCGCCTGCAGGTCAAGCTCCTACGCGTGCTACAGGAAAACCAAGTTCGCCCCGTCGGCAGTACGGACGCGACGAACATCAACGTTCGCATCATCTCGGCGACGCATCGCGATTTGAAGCAAATGATCATGGCGGGCCAGTTCCGCGAGGATCTGTATTACCGGCTGAATGTCGTGCACATCGAAATGCCGTCGCTCGCCAAGCGCCGCGAGGACGTGCCTCTTCTCGTTTCTCACTTCTTGGAAAAGGTTGCTCAAGAAACGGGCATGCAGCGCCACATCTACGCGCCGGAAGCCGTGGAATTGCTGGTCAGCGCAGATTGGCCAGGCAACGTTCGTCAGCTGGAGAATGTGGTGCGTCAGAACGTCGCACTTGCGACCAGTCCGATCATCAGCGCAGAACTCGTCCAGGCTGCACTCGGCGCCGGCCCCACGCGCCTGCCCTCGTTCGATGAAGCACGCGATGAATTCACGCGGAACTACCTCTCGCAAATCCTGCAAATCACCGGCGGAAACGTCAGCCAGGCTGCGCGTCTAGCGAAGCGCAATCGCACGGACTTCTACAAGCTGTTGGCTCGGCATCAGCTGACGCCGGAAGACTTTAAGCAACGCTAGTGACTAGTGACTAGCGGATAGTGACTAGGAAAGAGGCCGCCGCTGGCGGCCTTTTTGTTGCGCGGTCACCCGAACGTGGCAACTGCGTGATGCGCGGCCCTCCCCGACTTCGTCGACCTCGCAATTGCTTCCGCATCTCCTCCTTGCAACATCCACGCGGAAATCCAAGAAGTTCTTCCACCCTCTCCCCAACCCTCTCCCATCGAAGGGCATCGAAGGGAGAGGGAGCTTGAGCAGATCGCTATATCGCTAGTGAGACGCCTGGGCGCCTGTTTCACGGTTGTCAGTTGACCGTTATCGGTTGGCGATCACGCGGCGTCCCGATCCACGATCCCGATCCCCGAACCACGCCCCCGAACCACGCCCCCGAACCACGGTGCCCGTTTGCTGGTTTTCTCTTGCCTAGTCACTAGTCACAAGTCACCAGTCCCCAGCGCTCCTATTCACTATCCGCCACTCACAAGTCACTATTGCGCCATGGCTACTCCTCTTCCAGAAGAAATGCGCGCCTTTCGCAATGCGCTTGGATCGTTTGCCACGGGCGTGACGGTGGTGACGACGACTGCACCTGACGGCACGAAAGTCGGACTCACTGCGAACAGCTTCAATTCCGTGTCGCTCGATCCGCCGATGGTGTTGTGGAGCCTCGCAAAAACTTCGCGAGCGCTGCCGATTTTTACGGCCGCGGAATTCTTTGCGATTCACATCCTTTCCGCGGACCAAGAACCGCTCTCGACACTGTTTGCCCGCCCTGGCGTGGATAAATTCTCCGGGCTCACTTTCGACAGCGGGATGGGCAACGTTCCGCTGCTGCAGGATTGCTCAGCGCGCTTTCAGTGCCGAACGGCATTCCAATACGAAGGCGGTGATCACGTGATCTTCGTCGGCAAGGTGGAGAAATTCGATCACACAGTCCGCGCACCTTTGCTCTTTCACGGAGGGCAATACGCGCTCGCGGTCAACAAGCGGCGCGATGAGCCCGCCGGCGAACCCGAAGATCCCAATAGCAGTTTCAGCCGAGATTTCCTGATTTATCTGTTGGGCCGTGCGCACCATCAGCTGTTTCTGGAAATCCGCAAAGAACTCGAGAACCGCGGGTTGAGCGAAGATCAGTGGTTCGTCATGAGTTTGCTTGGCGTGTCGGATCATCGAACCGTGGCCGAGCTTGATCGCCTGCTCGCTTATACGGGCAAACGCGTGACCTATCCTCTCGTCGCCGGGCTGGCGGCTGCGGATCTAGTGCAGCTTGAGGGCGTCTATGATCCTCACGCTCGCGTGACCCTGACTTCAAAAGGAAGACAAGTGGTCATCGAGCTCGTCTCTGCCGCCAAGGCCATCGAAGCAGATGCGGAACGCAGCCTGGATCCGAGCGAAATCCACGTTCTGAAGCGAGCCCTACGTACAATCATTCGCAACACCGATCCGGGCTTGCCGCTGCTGTTGAGCTCCACCGATCCCGAATAAGTGGTTCTTTTCGACTTCGGTCACAAACGAGCAACGCTACGAGAGGTACATTGCGCGCTTGCTCTGCAAGATCTGTGTCGAATTACTTTCCACTTGCGCACAGCCGGTTGGACAGAAGTCCAACTGACAGTTAAGTCGCTTGAGTCGATGGGTCCGACCACGCAAAATGCCGCCCCCATGGAGCCCGGCTCGGAAGACGCTTCCGAACTTCGCGCGCGTGCCCTGCGAGTTGGCACCGACCTTGTTCAGATCAGCCGCATCGCTGAATCCATCGAGCAGTTCGGGGACAAGTTCATTCGACGCTTGTTTACTGACGACGAGATTGCTTACGCAAGCTCGAGTACGCCATTGCAGGCTGAGCGGTTTGCGGCACGCTTCGCCGCGAAGGAAGCCACGATCAAGGCGCTTTCGCTGTCGGACGTCGGGCTGGATTGGAAGATGATCGAAGTGCGACGCGCTGCAAACGGCGCTTGCACTTTGAGATTACACGGCGCGGCCCATGCCGCTGCGACCGAAGCGGGCATTCGTGAAATGAGCGTGAGCTTGAGTCATGACGGCGACTATGCAACTGCCGTGGTTGTCTGTTTGGCCATGCCGTAACGGTTACTTTTTTCGATTCGAGAGCGAGTAAGAACATGAGCGATCAACTGACGAAAATCCGCGGCATCCTCAAAGAGCATGGCCGTTTGAGCAAAGATGCCGACACGCTGGATCCGAATGCGGATTTGTATCAAGCAGGCATGACTTCGCACGCAAGCGTCAACGTCATGTTGGCACTCGAGGGCGAGTTCGACGTCGAATTCCCCGATGCAATGCTCAAGCGCAACGTATTCAATTCGATCGCCTCGATCAGTGCGGCGCTGAGCGAACTGCAAGCTGCCTAAGGCGGCGCGTTACGCTCATTCATTGAGATCACTGATGCCCAGTCCGATTCGCGGTTCGACCTTGCAGGGCCGCGAGCTGCTGTCCACTGGCTGGCAATTTTGTTCTGTTGCACCTGACGCGTTTGGCTCGCCAGGTGAGCTAAACCCGACCCTTCATTGGCGCGAAGCGACCGTGCCCTGCACGGCCGCTTCTGCATTGCGGGAGCTCGGCGAGTGGAGCTTCGACACTCCACCGCGCCGCTTCGATGCAGAGGACTGGTGGTTCCGATGCGAGTTCGCTGCCGAACACACTGGCGACTCGGCCGTCTTGGGGCTCGATGGTCTCGCAACGCTGGCCGATGTCTGGTTGAACGGCGAGAAGATTCTTTCGAGCGAGAACATGTTCATCGCTCACGAAGTCGATGTGAGCGATCGACTCAAGCAACACAATTCTCTGTGCATACGCTTCCGGAGCCTCGATAAGGCTCTCACCGCAAAACGGCCGCGCCCTCGCTGGAAGGCTCCAATGATCGAGAACCAGCAACTGCGCTGGTTTCGCACCACTGTGTTGGGGCGCACTCCTGGCTGGTCACCCTCTGCGGCAGCAGTTGGACCCTGGCGGCCGGTCTGGATCGAGTATCGAAATGCAGTCGCGATCACGAACGTTCGGCTTCGCACGTCCGTAGACGGTGCAAGCGGAACGGTAGTTGTCGGCCTGGAACATGCGTCTGTCAAGAATGCGAAGGTGCTCGGTGCGGAACTGATCCTCTCAATGGGCGAGCAGCGCTTCTCGCACCCGCTCACGGTCTCCGCCTCAACCGCTCACGGCGAACTGAGAGTTCCTAATGCAGAGCGATGGTGGCCACACACTCACGGCAATCCAACGCTCTACTCCGCTCAGCTTGAACTGACGATCGAGAGCAGTGCCGGCGAACACACTGTGCAAAGGCTTGATATGGGCCAAGTCGGATTTCGCACCGTGCGTGTCGATACAACCGATGGCCAATTTCGCGTGCTCGTGAATGAGGTTCCAATTTTCTGCCGCGGCGCTTGTTGGACACCCATCGATGTTGTGAGCTTGCGCGCTAACGAAGCCGAATACGGGAAGGCCATCGAGCAAGTTCGTGATGCCGGCATGAATATGATTCGCATCGGCGGCACGATGGTTTACGAAGACGACGCGCTGCTCAATGCCTGCGATCGTAATGGCATCCTGATTTGGCAGGATCTGATGTTCGCGAACATGGACTTCCCGCACGGAGATGCTGCATTCGATGCGTCCGTCGAGCGTGAACTTCGGCACGAGCTGAATAGGCTCGCACCGCATCCTTCGTTGGCAGTGCTGTGCGGCAACAGCGAAGTCGAACAACAGGCGGCAATGTTCGGTGCAACTCGCGATCGCTGGACGCCGGCGTTGTTTCACGAATTCATTCCCAAGTTGGCGAACGAAATCTGCCCGTATGTGCCGTACTGGCCCTCTAGCGCCCATGGCGGCTCGTTCCCGCATCAACCTAATGTTGGAACCACTTCGTATTACGGAGTCGGTGCGTACCTGCGATCTCTCGAGGATGCGCGCAGATCCGAAGTGAAATTCGCCTCCGAGTGTCTCGCGTTCGCGAACATTCCCGAGGATGCAACCATCGCGAAGATGCCGAAAGACCTCGCACTTCGAGTTCACCATCCCGAATGGAAGGCGCGCACGCCCCGCGACCTGGGCGCTGGATGGGATTTCGAAGATGTCCGCGATCACTACGTGAAAGAACTCTTCGGCGTCGACGTGATGTCCCTGCGCTATTCCGATCACGATCGCTATCTGCAGCTCGGTCGCATCGCCACCGGTGAAGTGATGGCCGCAACATTCGCAGAGTGGCGCCGCAAAAGATCTGCCTGCGGCGGCGGATTGGTGTGGTTCTTACGCGACCTCGTACCCGGGGCCGGCTGGGGTGTCATCGATGCATTTGGTGAACCCAAATCCGCCTACTTCGCCATGAAGCGCGTGTTACAGCCAGTCGCAGTGTTCATCAGCGACGAAGGCTGCAACGGCCTGACTCTCCACGTGACCAACGAAACGCCTAAGCAACTCACAGCGACATTGAAGCTCACGTTGCTTCGCGACGGTCACATTGTCGTAACTGAAGGCCAACGCGAACTCGTGCTTGAGCCTCATAGCACCATCGAACTCGTGGCCAACGAACTGTTCGAAGGGTTCTACGACTTGTCGTTTGCGTATCGATTTGGCCCCCTCGCGTTCGATGTGGCCGCAGCCACCTTGGGCATCGCCGATACGATCGTGAGCACCGCTGCGCATTCGCTAGCGCCAGCGCACGCGCTCCATAAATGCGATGTGGGTATCAGCGCGGTTGCGAAAGCCGAGGGCAACTCATACAAGCTCACGCTCAAGGCGCAAAGAGTTGCGCGTTTCGTTTCAGTTCACGCCGACGGATTCATGAGCGACGACCAATATTTCGATTTGATTCCTGGCACAGACCGGATCGTGCACCTTCAACCGAAGTCCAAAACTTCCGTTCCTGGCGTGCGAGGTGTGGTTTCCGCACTCAACGGGTTCGCGCCGGCTCAGATCGAGATGCGTTCATGAACGTGACAGCCGAACCGCTCTATTTCGGGCCGTCCGACCGTCCGCTATTTGGCTGGCTGCATCGCCCGGCTCAGCAAAGCTCCTCGATCGGTTTAGTGATTTGCAATCCGCTCGGCTATGAATCGGTGTGCGCGCACCGGTCAATCAAACATTTCGCCAAGGCCGCTGCAGAGGCTGCGATCCCCACAATGCGGTTCGACTATGACGGCACCGGGGATTCAGCGGGCACCGACTTCGACACAGATCGAGTGGAGGCTTGGCTAACTAGCATTCAACACGCAATCGATACGTTGAAGGAACAGACCGGGGTTAGTCGCGTGTGTCTGCTCGGCATTCGCATGGGCGCAACGCTCGCGGCCGCTGTATCGGCAGACCGCCCTGATGTGATCGGGCTTGCCGCGATTGCCCCAGTCGTAAACGCGCGAGCGTATGTGCGCGAGTTGCGAGCGTTGTCACTGGCGCGGCCCAATCCAGCTGCATCCATTCAAGACGATGTGCTTGAGGCAGCTGGCTTCTCGCTCACAACACAGACGCGCGAAGCACTTGCGACACTCGACATCACAAAATTGCCTCGCACCTCAGAAAACGTTCTGCTCATCGAGCGCAATGATCTTGCGTCGAATTCCGCGCTCGTCCAACACTGGAGCGATCACGCAGCTCATTTCACATCCCGGCGCTTGCCGGGGTACGTCGAGATGATGCTCGATTCGCACGATGCGCTCGTTCCGCACGAGATGGTGCAATCGTCAGTGAGTTGGTTGAAAGCTCTAACGGGCAGCGAGCCAGAAACGACAGCGATCAAACGTGCACCCCAAACCGCAAGCGCGTTGATGAACATTGGCGAGAAATCAACAGTACGCGAGCAAGCCTGCTTCTTGGACGACAACCGACTGCTGTTCGGGGTACTCAGTACACCTGCACAACTACAGACACCCATCCGCGCACTGGTGATGCTCGTGAATTCCGGTGCCGTGCACCACATCGGACCCAATCGTCTCTATGTGACGCTCGCCAGAAAGTGGGCGGCGCAAGGCATCGGCGTCCTTCGACTCGATCTCTCAGGGATTGGTGACAGCTCAACGCGTCCGGACGAGAAGGAGAACATCGTCTACAGCTCCTGCGCAGGCAAGGACATCGCATCAGCTACCGAATTCGTGCGCAAGCAATTCGGCGACGTCTCCATCCACGCCATGGGCGTCTGCTCCGGCGGATATCACAGCTTCAAGTCTGCGGTTGCAGGGGCGCCGTTGAGAACAGTGGTGTGCATCAATCCGCTTACGTTCGACTGGAAAGAGGGCCAATCCCTGGCGTTCCCAGAATATCGCGTGGCCCAGGACGTGATGCGCTACAAGACCAATGCCTTCCGCTGGGAATCGTGGAAGAAGTTGCTCACCGGCGGCGTGGACATTCCCGAATTGGCCCAGGTCTTGATGCGACGCATCGCGGGTGTAACGACGAACACGTCGAAAGATCTGTTGCGGCGCCTGCATATTCCCTTACCAAATGATCTCGGAACGGAGCTAGCTGGCTTGGACAAGCGACAGGTCAATCTGCTGTTTGTGTTTGCCGATGGTGAACCCGGCATCGATCTTTTGAAGAACGGCGGCGGTTCGCTAATACCAAGACTTCAGAAGCGCGGATCTATTGCGATCAAGTTCGTACAAGGTGCGGATCACACATTCACGGCAAGCGCGCACCGCAGCCGATTGGATGAGGTGCTCACGGAGCACCTGCACCTGGCCTGCCCAAGCTCCGGTACACCCTCGTGAATCACCCTGGTCAACCAACCTCGTCTTCCAGTTATCTCCCATCGCTAGATGGTCTACGTGCGCTAGCGATTCTTCTTGTCATTCCGCACAACTCAGACACATTCGGACACTTGCCCACTCTACTCAAGCCGGTCGCTATCGTTGCGCATGCAGGTTGGGTTGGAGTCCAGCTTTTCTTTGTCTTGTCCGGCTTTCTAATCACGCGCAACCTGTTGAACACGCGCTCCAGCTCGAACTACTTCCGGCTTTTCTACGAGCGCCGAGTTCTGCGCATTTTCCCGCTGTACTTTCTTACGCTTTTCGTCGCCTTCGTCGTCCTGCCACATACCGCAACCTTGTCGAAGGAATTTCTAGACAGTGCTCACAACCAGATATGGCTCTGGACTTTCCTAAGCAACTGGGCACAACCGTTCGGTCACAGCGTAGTGGGGTTCAGCCATTTCTGGTCGCTTGCGGTCGAAGAGCAGTTCTACCTTGCCTGGCCCCTCTTGGTGCTCTGGAGCGACGATCGCCGCTTGATCTGGGCGAGCATGGGGATCGCGTTGGCGGCGCTGATCATCCGACTGGTGTTGCTCGCGTCATCTGCCAGACCCGAGATTCTGTACATGTTCACAGTCTGCCGTATGGACGCACTTGCCATCGGTGCGGCAGCGGCTGTGCTCTCGCGCTCGGAAAGGCTAGATCGCTGGCTGCAGACGCATCGCAACACCGCCTTTGCATATTGCCTCGCTGCGCTAGCCGGAGCCGCGGTGATTTCGAACGTGTACGAAATTTACAGTGCAGCAACATTTTCAATTGGCCATCCCGCGTTAGCCCTTGCGTTTGCGCTTGCAGTTTTGAACCTGGCGTCTATTGATATCCACCGAGAATCACACTGGCTGGCACGCGTGCTTTCCTACGGGTGGGTGCGCTCAATCGGTCGCTATAGCTTTGCGATGTACGTGTTCCATCTTCCCATCGAGATCGCATTTGGATCTCGAATCGAACGCTTGCTCCAATTCAGCGGATCTGTGCGCCCGATCCTGTTCTCGCTCTCGCTCATCCTGCTCAGCTATCTAGCAGGCTGGGCCTCGTATCATTTACTTGAGAAACATTTTCTTCGCCTGAAGAGCAAAGCCGTTCCGCGCGGCGCTCTGCAGACTGCAGACGCATGATGCGGGAGTGGTCATTTGAGGCCGCGGATCTCAATGCGATTTGCATAGGAGAAGTTGCGTCGGCACAAGGTACCGTTGTTCTGCTGCACGGCTACTCAATGGGTCCCGAGGATCTTGCACCTTTCGCACGTTCGCTGAAGCTACCTCTGGTCTTTTGTTTCCCGCGCGGTCCTGTTCGCGTGGAGGGCGATCGCAGCGCATGGTGGTCAATCGATGAAGAACGGCGCGCGCGTGAGATCGCCCAAGGCGCTCGTGACTTGTATCTGGAATACCCCACGACAAGGCCCGCGTTGCGCGAACAGCTGGGGACCTTCACGAATGCATTGAGGGCAAAGATGGGCAGCCCGCGGCTGGCGATCGGAGGCTTCTCTCAGGGTGGAATGATGTCTTGCGACGCGGTGCTGCACGGCCTGCGGTCGGATGCGCTCATTCTTCTCTCGAGCTCACGCATCGCTTTTACCGAATGGCAATCTCTTGCGGGGTCGTTAGCCGGCTTGCCCGTGTTCATCAGTCACGGAAACAACGATTTGGACTTGTCATTCGCTGCCGGCGCAGAACTCAAGGATTTCCATGCACGCAGCGGCGCGAAAGTCACGTGGATCCCGTTCGAAGGTGGACACGAAATCCCGCTAGTGGTCTGGCGAGCTTTGCGCACGTTCCTCAAAGAATTTGCTCATATCTCGGGATCGTAGTTCCTCTTCCGGACAAATTTCCGATTACCCACCCTTTCGTTCACTAGTGGCCGCCTCCGGAAAAGCGCATGTTGTTAGCGGTTCCGACAGTGCAAACGCGACACCGCCGCAAGATCCTCAAATGTGTGATGGCGCTCACTATGTGACCGCTCGGGACGCGGTCAGATCAGCTAGAATTCGCGGCCTCAGCCATTACGTCGCGTGCTGCTAATTGCAGGATTCGACTCAACAATTCGAAATGTTTGCCAACGAACTGAGCGGTAGCCAATGCATCGCTCCGTGCCAACCGAAAGTTCTTTGACTAATCGCGACGCTCTCATGAACAACGAACTGCTTAGCCAAGTCCGCACCATCGCATCCGAAGTTGCTGCGAAGCACGCCGACGACGTCGATCAGAAGGCACGCTTTCCTAGCGAGAGCATCGAAGCTCTTAAGAAGGTGAAGGCACTCTCAGCCGCGGTGCCGAAAGAACTTGGCGGCGCCGGTTCTGATATGCGCGAGCTCGCTGCAATGTGCGCCTCTCTCGCGCAGGGCTGCGCATCCAGCGCGATGGTGCTCGCCATGCACCACATCCAGGTTGCTTGTATTGCCCGTCACGGACTTGGGACACCGTTCTTTCGTGACTACCTGCGCGAACTCGTTGAGAAGCAATATGTCCTCGCCTCCATGACATCAGAAGTAGGTACTTCGGGCGATACGCGATCGAGTATTTGCGCCGTTGAACGCAATGATGGCCGCTTCGTATTGAACAAGGATGCAACGACCGGTTCGTACTGCGCGCACGCCGATGGAATCTTGGTGACGGCACGACGCGCACCGGACGCCACCAACAGCGATCAGGTGCTGGTGCTGGTTCGCAAGGGAGACTACAAGCTGACCCAGACCACGACATGGGACACGCTCGGGATGCGCGGCACGTGCAGCCCTGGATTCAAGTTGGAGTCGTCGGGCCCTGAAGCGCAGATCATTCCGGGATCGTTTGCCGACTCTTCTGCGCAAACGATGGTGCCCTACTCGCACATCCTTTGGTCTGCACTGTGGTCTGGAATCGCTGCTGATGCAGTCGGACGCGCGGCGTCATTCGTGCGTGCGGAGGCGCGCCGCAAACCCGGTACCGTACCTTCAACCGCAAATCGTCTAGCGAAAGTCTCTACTGACCTGCAAGCCATGCGCAACAATTGGCTTGCGCTCGCAGCGGAGTTCGACGCCATAAACGCAAATTCGAACGGAATGGAACAACTCTTGTCGATGAGCTGGGCGTTGAAGATGAACAACTTGAAGATCGGATCTTCGGAAATGGCGCCCCACATCGTGCACCAAGCACTGCTAATCGCGGGCGTGCTGGCATACAAGAACGATTCGAAATTCAGTGTGGGCCGCCACTACCGCGATGCGTTGTCCGGCGCGTTGATGATTTCCAACGAGCGCATCGCATCTAAGAGCGCCTCCATGCTGTTGGTGCTCAAAGATGACCTCTCGGATGGCTAACCCTCCTAACTCAACTTTGCGAGCCCAGTCATGAGCGACGCATACAACACCGAAGACTTTTACAACGGCCTCGTAAAGAACGGTTTGATCGTCCCCGTCGGCGTTCAAGGCGCGTTCGGAAGAGGAGCCGTCTTCGAAGACGTACTCGAACGCTTCAATGCCTTAGTCAGCAAGATCTCGAAGAATGACGGAGCCGAGGTGTATGCCTTCCCGCCCGTCATCGAGCGGCGCATTCTCGAGAAGGTCCATTACATGGATTCGTTCCCGCACCTATGCGGCGCTGTGTACAGCTTCTTCGGCAAAGAGCTGCAGGCTCGCGCACTGTCGGAGACGATCAACTCAGGCAAGCCGTATGGGGATCAACTCGGGATGACCGATGTCGTGTTGAATCCGGCAGCCTGCTATCCGGTTTATCCAAGCTTCACCGGCGTGGTGCCCAAAGGGGGCAGACTCGTGACCATGTTGAACTGGGTCTACCGCCACGAGCCCTCGCCAGAACCGACCCGCATGCAATCCTTTCGCGTTCGAGAATTCGTACGCGTTGGCACACCCGACGAAGTCGTCGCATGGCGAGACATGTGGCTGCAGCGTGGTGTGGATCTATTGACTTCACTGGGATTGCCGGCCACTCCGGACGTAGCTTCCGACCCTTTCTTCGGCCGTGGCGGCAAAGTCCTCGCCACCAGCCAGAAGGAGCAGAAGCTCAAATTCGAAGTCGTCGTGCCGGTCATTTCCAAAGAAAATCCCACAGCCGTGTGCTCATTCAACTTCCATCGCGAGCACTTCGGCGAGACATTCGAAATCCGGACCCAGGACGGAGCTATTGCGAATACCGCATGCTTAGGCTTCGGTCTTGAACGGATCGTGATGGCTTTGTTCAAGCATCACGGCTTCGATCCAGAGAAGTGGCCGGCGCAAGTGCGCAGCCAATTGTGGAGTTGAGTTCCCTATGGCACTAATTAGTGCGCTCCCTAACTTGGACGTCGGCACTTATCGACGCAGCGTCCTGCACGCGGAAGATCAGATCTGGGTCGACAAGAACTGCTACGTCGACGTTTGGATCGAAACGATTCATGCGTTGGGACTTGAGCCGCGCGCGGTGATGCCCTTCATCGCGACGATGGATTTCGAGATCGATCAATGGACGTTCTACAAGCCACCGCACGATGAGTTACGGGACTTGTATGGCATCGACGTAAATGAATTGAACGTTTGGCAACCTTTGCTTGAGCACGCGCAAGAGCACTTAGCAGCCGGACGAATGATCAGCACCGAGTCTGACGCATGGTGGCTTCCGGATACGTCGGGCACCGACTACCGCACGAATCACGTCAAGACGACGATTACGATTGCGCAGTTGGACGTCGAAAAACAAATTCTCGGCTATTTCCACAGCGCAGGTTATTTCACGCTCGAAGGCGAGGATTTCGTTCAGACGTTTCGTCTGAACTCAGACGCCAGCAAAGATGCACTGCCGCTGTTTGCCGAAGCGGTTCGGGTCGATCGGCTCGTCAAGCGATCGGATGCTGAACTCGTTGAGCTTTCGATGAGCTTGTGGCGCAAACATCTCCAACGGCTGCCGCATTCCAACCCGGTGGATCGATACAAGCGCAGGTTCGAGCAGCAACTCAGTGTGATGCAAGCGCGCGGCCTGCCCTATTACCATGCATGGGCGTTCGCCACGACGCGACAGGTCGGGTCTGGATTCGAACTATTGGCGCGCAATCTTCAATGGCTGGAACAAAATGGCGTGACGGGTTTGGACATCGCACGATCTGCATTTGAAAGCATCGCCGCGACGGCAAAGACCTTCATCCTGAAAGGGGCACGGGCCGCCAACTCCAAACGTCCGTTCGACGGAACGGAAATATTCGCCGATATGTCGACTGCTTGGCAGCGCGGCATGGAAGCCATGCGTTCCCATCCTCGCCTTAGCTAACTCGCAACTGCGAGTCACCAGAACTTCCTTGTCATCTGGCGCCTTGCATGCGCCAGCATAGGTACTGCGCAATGCCGATCGACTACGACCCTATCAAGTTCTACGAAGAACTCGTAAAGCACGGCCATATTTATCCCGTCGGGGTGCAGGGAGCATTCGGACGTGGCGCGACCTTCGAGGACATCCTCGATCGCTTCAATGATCTTGTCTCGGAGATCGCTAAGAATGACGGTGCCGAGACGCGTACGTATCCGCCTGTCGTTTCCCGCAAGGTCATCGAACGGAACAACTATCTCGAATCCTTCCCGCATCTATGCGGATCCGTATTCAGCTTCTTCGGTAAGGAGCTGGAAGCGCGCGAAATGGCACAAAAGGCGGCTCAAGGGCAGCCTTGGTCTGAACATCTTGGCGCAACCGATTTGTGTCTCACACCTGCCATTTGTTATCCGCTCTACCCCACTTTGAAAGGCAAGCTGCCACCGGGAGGTGGCTTGTACTCGCTGTTAGGTTGGGCATATCGCCACGAACCCTCGGTCGAACCCACGCGCATGCAATCGTTTCGCATGCGGGAGTTCATTCGCGCTGGCACGGCGGAAGACGTGGTCGCATGGCGGGACATGTGGTTGGAGCGTGGTCTCGAACTCCTGCGCTCCCTCGGGCTCGATGCGAACTCAGATGTGGCGGCTGATCCGTTCTTCGGACGCGGTGGCAAAATGATGGCGGCCAACCAGCGTGAACAACGGCTCAAGTTCGAGGTCCTGATTCCAGTCATCTCCGAAACAGAACCGACTGCCTGCTGTTCGTTCAACTTTCACCAAGACCACTTCGGTTCGAAGTGGGGCATCCAAACTGCGGATGGAGAGACCGCCAACACCGCATGTTTAGGATTCGGACTCGAGCGGGTCGTGATGGCGCTTTTCAAAACGCATGGATGCGATGTTGCAAAGTGGCCAAACAATGTGCGCAGAAAACTTTGCCCATAAGAACCGACACGGAGCGCACAATTTAAGGCGCAGTGCGCGCATGCAGGGTCAATTGACGCTCGCATCCGCAGCTGTTCGTTGGAAGTACGAGATACCGCCGGTTTATTCCTGCCGGTGCGATGTTGCACTAACGATAGTTCACGCTCTCACATATTTGGACACATGATTCGCCTAGCCGCGGCGCTGCTGCTGATCCTACTTGTCGTGGTCTTCGGCGATCTTCCCGGACGAGGGCTTTTCGTCGGCGAGTTACAGAACAGCGCTCACGTTCCGGCATTTGGCACGGTCGCGGCTTTACTCTTGCTGTCGTTTCGTCACCTTCCCCTCTCGTGCCGATGGTCGGCGCTAATCCGATATCTCGTCGCAGTATTCCTCGCCACTGCCATTGGGGCAGCGATCGAAGTCATCCAAGGCGCACTGCACAGGGATATGTCCCTGGAGGATGTGTTCCATGATTTGCTTGGAGCGCTCATCGGCGCAGCCGTCATGCACGCCTTCAAGTGGGAGCCGGCATCCAACCTTTTGCGAAGAATCTCGTTGGCACTTGCGTGCATAGCGCTCCTGACGGCGGCATTCCCTGTCGCATGGAGCGCTGCTGCTTACGTTCATCGAGATCGCGAGTTTCCCGTCGTATTGCAGTTCGGCTCGCGACTCGATCGCTACTTCCTGTACGACTGCGCAGCGAAGACTGAGTTTTCGACAATCGACTCTTCCGCGGATGAGGCCGCTCTACTTGTTGACTTGGACGATTCTTGTCGCAAGCAAATCGGACTGGCGGAGCCCTATTCCGACTGGCGGGGCCACACGAGCCTGAGCGTGGAAATCGCAAATGCAACCGATCGAATTCTACCGCTGACAATTCGTATCGAGGATGTTCACCACAATCAGGAATACAGCGATCGGTTCAATCGTTCCTTCGAACTTGGTTCACACGAGCGCAAGGTGCTGACCATTCCACTCGCAGATATCCAAAGCGCGCCGGCCACACGGAAGATGGATATGGAGCAGATTTACTGGATCAATATCTTTACCAGCAGCCCCGATCCGGCTCCTCGTGTGGCTCTGTACCGAATGTGGCTCCAATAGAACCTATCTCAGAATCCCTTGTGGCGCGATGGAGACGGCCCCATTTGATTGCCTGAGACAGGCTCTACTCACACTTTGATTTCCGGCACATCTTCGACCAGCACTGGCCCGCGATGTAAATAGGCCGTCGCACGCCGCTTGGCCTGAATGTCCTCGTAAATCATTCGTGCATGCTCTTCGGTTATACCGATGACAGGCGCAAGGAGTGCCGCCTCCACTCCATGGTTGAATGCCCACAGAGCAAGATCCATCTGCTCATAGGGCAGCGCGAAATAGAACTCGTCCTGACCCTGCGCCAAGCTATAGGTATCCGTCGTGGGACGTGCGTTAGTGATGTCTTCGGGCAACCCTAGAGCTTTCGCCAAAGCGTACACCTGCGTTTTGTAAAGGTGTGCGATCGGTTTGATGTCGGCAGCGCCGTCGCCATTCTTCACGAAGAATCCTTGATCGTATTCCAATCGATTCGGCGTGCCGATCACTGCATAGTTCAACCGATCAGCATGGTAGTACTCGATCATCTTGCGTGTGCGCTGTTTGAAACTCGTCGCGGCGACGATCTGCAAATACTCTTGGAGTGGCATGCGAACGTCGTGCATGGCCCCATCAGGCGATTGCGCAATAAGGTGAAAGTGGCTAACTCGGCCCTGCATCGCACTGCGGATCGCGATCTTGCTCTTCCAACCTGCGCCGTAACCGGGCAGCACGCGACGCATCGCTTCATCTCGAGCCTCGTAGCATCCGAGCGTCTCGAGCGCTGGACCTATGTTTACTGTGATCGGGCTCAACCCGAACTGCTCCGCCAGCAGATGTGCGCGGCGAGCGCTATCTCCTGAAGAGTCGTGCTCGGGAAGAATAAGCGTGCAGACACGCGCCGCCCCCACCGCCTTCACGGCCAATGCAGCGCAAACAGAGCTATCGACACCGCCGGAGATAGCGACGATCAATCCGCGCTTGTGGAGCGTCCGGGTGATCTCTCGCAAACGAGCGATGATGCGCTCGATCTCAGCGCCTTGATCGAACTTCAGAACGTCTTTGTTGAACGCGATGGACACGGGAAATCCTTGGGCTGGAGGCTAGAGGCTGGAGGCTGGAGGGCGGAGCGAGCAGCTAACATCGAGCTACGATCACGCGGATCGCCCCGTGATCGTCCTCTCGGCATTCGACATGGGTGAATTGAGGATTCGCACGCAATCGTTTCATCAACGCGGGTCCTTGCCCGAGCCCAACTTCGAATGCGAGCCATCCGCCGGCACTCAGGAATCTCGGTGCTTGCTGCGTGAGCTTCATCAGGATACCGATTCCTAATGGGCCGCCGTCGAACGCCAGCCTAGGTTCGTGTTGCGAGATCTCGCCAGGCATCGAACCGACCTTTGCAGAATTGATGTATGGCGGATTGCACGTCAGCACATCGACCTTCCCAAGAAACTCACCGCTCTCGAACGGCGCCAACAAATCGCCGCAGCGAAACTCGACACGATCATCCATGCGCAGCAATTTGGCATTCTCCTTGGCCAATGCAACGGCGTCGTCGCTCAAGTCGGCCCCGCGCACTCGCGCGGTTACGATGTGATGAGCAATTGCTAGCGCAACATTGCCACTACCGGTGCACACGTCGATAACGATCGGATTCGATTTTCGGCTCGCAACTTCCGATACCGCATGCACAGCCGCCTTTGCGAGCAATTCGGTTTCTTTGCGAGGAATCAGCGCGCCTGGGCCCGCCAGCATCTCGAGGCCCATAAACCGCTGACGGCGCGTGAGATGTGACAGAGGAACGCCATCGAGCCGCCGCTTCACCAACTCTGTGAACGCGACACGCTGCGTCTCATTCAACTCAGGTAAGTCGCCGAACGACGCAGCCTCAGCCGATTGGGGCACACCAGCCGCTGCGAACCACAGTGCGCGAACCGTGCTCTCGAGTGTCTCTTCTGGCTTGTCCGGCAGGAACTCTACGCGGCCAGCAAGCTGTTGGCGCGCTTCCTCGAGCACAGCGGCGGTTGCCGGAGACATGCGGCGGTCTTACGCGGCTTTCGTCTTGTTCGCAACGAACCGCGCGATGTTGTCGAGACTGTCCAGGTTCTCGGGGATCATCTCTTCATCTGCGATTCGAACGTTGTAAGTCGTTTCGAGGAACGTCACCAATTCAATGAAGCCCGTCGAGTCGATGATGTGGTGATCGAGAAATGACTGATCGTCGGTGAGCTGCGCGCCAGCATCGCCCATGAGAAAGTTCTCGAGAATATAGGCGCGGACAGTCTTTTTGATGTCTTGCATGATCTGATTCGGTGTTACGTGTGATGTGTAGCGTGTAGTCGACGTCGCTTTTGTTCGCTGTTCCCTGTTCCCTGCTCCAGGCCTCCAGCCTCCAGCCTCCAGCCTGATTTCAGCTCAGCCCCTTTTTGCTCATTTTGCCAGTATCCGTGCGCGGCAGTGCGTCCACGAATGCAACGTGCTTGGGTGCCATGAAGCTTTCCAGGTACGACAGGCAATGCTTGATCACATCGCGCTCCGAATATGTAAAGCCCTGCTTGAGGACGAGGAACGCTTTTACAGCCTGGCCCAGAACGAGGTCGGGCACCCCGATGACAGCCGCTTCCAGAACGCCGTCGAGCTGATATAGGACGTTTTCGACCTCACGAGGGCTCACCTTCTCGCCCCGGCTTTTGATGATGTCGTCCTTCCTGCCAACGAAGTACAGCCACCCTTCCGCGTCGGTTCTGAAGATGTCCCCCGTGTAGAGATACATCTCCCCTGGAAGATCGCCGGGCTTCAGGCGCTCCGCGGTCTCTTTCGGCTTACGCCAGTAACCTCTCATCACATTGCTTCCGCGTACCACCAGTTCGCCGGTAGATCCATTTGGCAAACGCTTGCCGGACTCATCGACGAGCCAGACCTCTTCATTCGGCATACCGCGACCAACGCTCATCGGGCGAATATCGAGTTGATCGGGAGGCAGGTAGCTCACACGTTTGCATTCGGTGAGCCCATACATCGAAAACAAAGTCGCCTGCGGAAACGCCTTTCGAATGTCGCGAATCTGCGCCTCCGAAAGCGCAGCGGCGGTGTTGGTCACCATACGAAGCGCACTCAAATCGTAGGTCGGCAAGCTTTCTAAATTGAGAAGCATAGAAAAGACGGTCGGCACGCCCGGCAGCACAGTCACATGCTCGCGAACCATCGTTTCGAGCACTCGAATGGGAAACGCGAGGGAACGTTGCAACACGACGGTTGCGCCCACCCGCGAGGACATCAGGATCTGATAGAGCCCGTAATCAAACGCAATCGGCAACACATTGATGATGATGTCATCCGAGCGTAGACCTAAGTACGTGCTGATCGAGGTCCCCGCACTGATCATATTCAGATGCGTCACCATCACGCCTTTCGGTTCTCCGGTAGAACCCGAGGTATAAATGATGCTTGCGAGGTCTTGATCGATCGTTGCCGGCAATGAGAACTCGTTCGTCGATCGAGTCGCATCCTCAAACGTGATAGTGGCGCGACCTGCCAAAAGAGCCGACGACTTCGGCTGCACGATGATCGAAGCCGCAACGCTGGGAGCTTTCTCAATCGCATGCGCCGCAATCTCGCAGAGGACACCACTCGTGATCAACACGCGCGCTTCCGAGTCGTTGAGCAAATAAGTGAGCTTGTCTGCCTTCGTCTGCGGATTGACCGGCATGAACACACCGCCGACCTTCAACGCGGCGAAGATGCTGATCACTGCTTCCGTGCAGTTCTCAAGATAGATCGCGACTCGATCACCCCGCTTCACTCCGCTCGATTGCAATGTCGCAGCCAGACGCTGCGCGCGCGAATCAATCTCACCATAAGTAATGCGCTCGTTTTCGCATACCAATGCGATCTTATTCGGCGTGTTACGCGCGTGTTGTTCGAGCCATTCGTGGAGAAGCATTGCAGTTGTCAGTTGAC
This sequence comes from Pseudomonadota bacterium, assembly GCA_023391335.1. Taxonomy (GTDB): domain Bacteria; phylum Pseudomonadota; class Gammaproteobacteria; order Steroidobacterales; family Steroidobacteraceae; genus Steroidobacter. The sequence goes on from JAEWBG010000111.1 coordinate 23,889, forward strand.
GGTTGAGAGTTGGCAGTTGGCAGTTGGCAGTTGGCAGAATGAGTGTGAGATGTCAGGCGTGGGTGTAATGCGTTGGCAGGTCGGTAGTGTGTGGTAGTGGTTAGCGATCCACGTTCGCGTAGCGGCTTTCCTGCTTGGCCGCCAACTGCCAACCGTCAACTGCCGACGGTGCAGCGTTCTTACGCCGCACAAACATCTCATCGACCAGCATTGTGGAGAGGATGCCCACGAAGGCCATATTGTCCGAAAAGCCGATGGCGCGACCGGCTCGACACTTAGCGAAGAGCTTGCCGACTGCAAGCGGATCGAAATAGCCAGCGCTGCGCAGCCGATCTTCGCTGAGCAGGTCATCCACGTAATCGCACGACTTTCCATCAGAGAAGAAGCTCTGACTGTCTGGTGCTCGATACGGTTGCTTGGTCCGCTTCGCGATCGAAGCCGGCAGCAGGTCCTGCATCGCTTGCTTGAGGAGGTATTTCTCGTTGAGACCATTGATCTTGAGCGACGGAGGCAACCGGCTCGCAAACTCGATAACGCGGTGATCTAGGAATGGAAATCGCCCTTCGATCGAATTGGCCATTGCAACCCGATCACTCTGAGAATTAAGTAGGTACCCGCTGAGCAACGTGTGCGCTTCGACGTACTGATCGCGCCCCATCGGCAGGAAGCTCGCCACTTCTCTCGGTAATCTCTCCTCGGCACGTGCCAGATAATTTTGATCCCCGAGAGATGCTCGAACTTCGCGCGAGAAGAACTGCCAGCTGCGATGTGTCGTTGACCAGCGAGGCAAATGAGCGAAGCAGGGATTGGACGCCTGGTCGAGACCCTGCGCATAGAACCGATCGGTCATCGCGCGCGTCGCCGCCGGAGAATTCTTCAGATATGGGTAAAGCCGATCGAGTAAGCGCGGCCGCATTTTCGAATTCGGCGATCTTGCCCAGAAGCGTCTGATCTTCGCTTCCTTGAACAAATCGTAGCCGCCGAAGACTTCATCCGCACCCTCGCCCGTCAACACAACCTTGTATCCGTGCTGACGAACCGCTTCTGAGAGCAACATCAGCGGAGTGGGCGCAGTTCGAACGATCGGTGTTTCTGTGTGCCAGATAACGCGAGGGAATGCGGCAGCGATATCTCGAGTCTTGCAGAGCACGCGCGTGTGCTCGGTCCCGAGCTTCCGCGCCATTTCATCCTGATATGCGCTTTCGTCGAATTCAGCATCCTCGAAGGCGATTGAGAATGTCCGCAGCCGCTCCTTGTTGTAAACCTTGACGAGCGCCGCGATGACGGAAGAATCTAAGCCCCCGCTGAGATACGCGCCAACGGGCACATCCGCGCGCAATTGCAACCGAACCGAATCGATCAGCAGCTCACGCAATTCCTCGGCATACGACGCCACGGATCGATCGCGCGACGGCTGTGCACTTGGAAACGTCCAGTCCCAGTATTTTTTGATTTCACGACGCCCATTTTCGATGACCATCGTGTGACCCGCAGGCAGCGACATGACGTTCTCGAACACAGTGTCCGGCTCGAGCGTGGACCAGTACGTGAGCACGTCACCGACGGCATTCAGGTTCATTCGGCGCGGCAAGCCATCGACCGCAAAGAGCGACTTCACTTCCGAAGCGAAAATGAGCGTGCCATTGAATTCGGTGTAGAACAGCGGGCGAATTCCTGCTCGATCGCGTGCGAGCACAAAACGTCGTTGTTTCTGATCCCACAGAGCGATTGCGAACTGACCATTCAAGTGATCGACGAAGCTCAGCCCATACTGCTCATACGCGTGCACGATCACTTCAGTATCTGAATGCGTGCTAAACCGATGGCCTGCACGCTCCAGATCTTGTCGCAGCTCAATGAAGTTGAAGATCTCGCCGTTAAACACGACCCATACATTCGATTCTTCGTTGTGAATGGGCTGACTTCCCCCAGCGATGTCGATGATGCTCAGACGTGCGTGAGCCAGACCGCAGTGTGAGTCATTGAAGAAACCGTAACCATCCGGTCCGCGATGGTGCAGCGTCTCGATCATCGAGCGCAGCAGTTCTCGTCGCGGCGGCGACCGATCGGACAAATTGAAGATGCCGGCAATACCGCACATCCTTCAGATGTCCTCATCTGCCGAAGTGATGTACCAATCGCAGCGTTGCGCGGCTTCTCTAATCGACTCGTGTACGACGGCGAAGAAGGGTCGATGCGAGCGTTGAACAAACTGCGCTCGACGCAGCGACTGTTGGTAGCGAGGTGAAGCTGTCAACTCGACGCTCACGGCGCTCAACTTGAGCTTGCGAGCTGCCGCGCTCAGTAGCAGTAAGCTCTTCGCAAACGTCTTTTGAGATTCAGAGTGCAAGCAGTCCTTGATCGTCAGATTACTCTTGGAGAGTTCGCACACGAAATAGGCGACGAGCTCGCCGCTTTCTTTTCCTGTAATTGCGAAGATGCGGTAAGAGTGTCCTGGCTGGGCACCGAAACGCCACTCGAGGAATTCGCGATTGCGCAGTCCAATCGCACGTCCTTCCTTCGCGCAGCGAGTCCACAAGCTATCGAAGCGGGCGTCAAAGGACTCGATCCACTCCCCGTGCAAGCCGCGACCCTTCACTTGAGCAGCGATGGCCAGGCGATCCGACCAGTCGGTCACCAATGCCAAGGGTATCGAGAGCAACGCAGGGAGCTTGCGCTCAAAATAGTGGCGGCTGCCGATCACGCGAACCCAGCGCTGCATCTCACCCTGCACATGCATTTCGAGACGACGGCAGATCGGCACCGCTTTCGTGTCGGGCAATCCATAGATGACGGGCTTCTCCGCCAATCCCGTCGATCGCGCCTGGCGCTGTAGGGTCAGCGCGGGAAAAGCCGAACGATGCTTAGGGGTGACCACGAAGTCAACGAGCACACCAGCGGCAAGCTCGGACCCGTTCAGAAAGAAAGAGCGTGCACCCAGCCCGAGGCAGCCAATGGGCTCTGATTCCGCATTCGCATAGAGCAAGTTCAGAGTAGCGTGGCCCTGCGGATTGCGGTGATAGAACCAGTGGTAGCGAAGGGCGTCGTGGTCGGGCGTGCGATCACCCCCCAGTCCACCGGCGGCCCACAGCCCGGTAATGGCAGTCTCATCGCGAGCAACATCGCCACGAGCGACGCGATAGGTCGCTGCGCTTGCCGCCGATGCTGTAGCTGCTGTGGCAGAGCCTGTCATTAGGTGTGCAGAGATGAGGGTTCTCGATTTTAGAGGCCGCCGTAGTCGCGAAACGTGAGCGCGATCACATCGATCTGGATGAGTACCTCGCGCGCAAACAAATGGCTCAAGGATCATCCCGAACTTGTCAAACATGTCGACAATTGAAGGTGTCGAAAGGGTCGTCGAAAATCCAGCTCGTAACAGGCGAGGCTGCGCATCGTTGAGCGCGCCCCAACCATGCAAACACCAGCCATATCCATCATTCTGCCGGCTTACAACCGTCGCCACGTGATTCGGCGTGCGATCGATAGTGTTATCGCGCAGTCGTTTCAGGACTGGGAATTGGTCGTTGTCGATGATGGCTCCACGGATGGCACTACGGAAGTCATCGATCGCTCAGATCCTCGGATTCGCCTAGTTCAACAATCCAACCGAGGAGCAGCTGCGGCTCGAAATCACGGAATTGCCAAAGCGCGCGGCCAGTTCATCGCGTTTCTAGATAGCGATGATGAATGGCTGCCCCATTTTCTAAAGCTGACTCACGACCACTTATCGCAGAATCGCACCGACGCCTTCGTCGCCACAGAGTTCATCGAGGTCAACTCAAACGGTAAGCGCGTGCAGGATCGCTGCGTCATTCGAGAATCCTATGCGCCGCTCGCCCGGCGGATCGGCTCGAATTCGCTATCGCTCCCGAGTCACTCCGACGACGACTACTTGCGCGTCTACAGCTCATGCGAGCCCATTGGCGATTGGTGGACGCCGTCCGAGCACGGCGCGACCCGTGATTCAGAGCGACCCAACTGCTATCGGGGCCCTATCGGTGAGGCATATCGCTGGGGCCATCTGCATGCACTTTGGTGTCTATTGCTGCGGCGCGAGACCGTAGACGCAATCGGCCCAATGGCCGAAGACAAACGCAGCTGTGCCGATTTCAAATTCTTGGTCGACCTCTGCAGACGGTTTCCGGCCGCAATGATCAACGTTCCTAGCGTCGTGAAGCACGAGCTCGCGCCAGCACAGCGCAAGCATTCCGCCGGACATCTCTCAGCCGGATCGGGCTACGCGCAATTCATGCGCAATCAGGTCGCCCTGTATGAGGAGCTGTTCGTCGAGCACCACCCGGACGATTCCGAAGTCGGAAAACTTCATGCGCTCATGTGCCTAAAGGCTTCTGCAGTGGTACTCGACTACGGTTCACGAACAGAAGCGCTCCAATACCTGCGACGAGCGCGTCGTTTCGCTCCCTCAGGTGCTTGGTGGACGCTCTATTGGGCCATGGCTGCACTTTCGCCAGGAGCCAGAGTCGGCTCGTACATGACGCGCAGAGTGCGTGAGCTGGAAGAACGGCGCTGGTCACGGGCGCATGCCGCGTAGAACTCTGCAGGCACGCTTATGACGTGGCGCATTGTCGGTGCGAGAGAGATCGGGGGCTGCGCGCCCGTTTGGCATCAACTCGCACAGCGCTTGGCGCTGAGACATCCAACCTTAGAGGCCGATTTCCTATTCGCTGCTTGCAAGGTTTTATGCGATGACCCGCACCGAGTGCACCTCGGATACCACGCACGCAAAGACGGCGCCATCGATGCGGCGATCCTGCTCGAGCAGTTTGGGTTTGGCATGTGGCGCGTATTGTCGACCGCCCATTTGCCCGTGGCACCGATCATCGAAGACCGACATGGAACCGCGCAGCCGAGTCCGTTCGCATCTCTGATGCGTGCATTACCTGGCGCAGCGCTGTTCCTCAGAGCGAAGAATTGGGATCCGCACTATTCGCCTCCTCTGGACCAGAGTGGTTGCCTGGACTCATCAGCAACACACACCGCTGTGCGCATCGATATCGCGGGAACGTTTGAAGAATATTGGGGTAAACGATCCAAGAACTTGCGCCGCAGTGTGCGGGGGCTGCTCAATAAAGTCGAGGCCGAAGGCCTCAGCCCAAGACTGGTCGCTCTGAGAACTCCTAGCGAAATCGCATCTGCAGTCGAAGAACACGGCCGATTGGAAGAAACGGGTTGGAAGCGAGAATCGGGCAAGCCGCTATCCAAAGGAGACGCAGAGACGAATTTCTATCTCGATTTGCTCCATAGCGTCGCGCCCCAAAATCGCGCGCGAATTTTCCAACTGTATTTAGGCGATCACCTCGCCGCGTCGCAGTTCGGTGTCATCGCGGGCGCGACGTTCGCACTGCTGAAGACGGGCTACGAAGATTCGCTCTCCAGGTTCGCTCCGGGACGTTTACTGGACTATTTCATGCTGCAGTATTTGTTCGAGCAACGTGACGTTGAACGCGTCGAGTACTGCACGATCGCAAACGAAGACGACATTCGTTGGTCGACATCGCAACGACAGATCTTCGAAATCGAGATGTATCGTCATTCATTGATTAGGCGCGGAATCGCCGCTGCCCGATACATGAAACGCGCAATTCGCAATTGATCGCGATAGCCCATGAGCCGAACGAGAAAGATCTGGAGACACCTGCGCCACGAAGGTCCAACACAAACGCTGGCGAAGGCTACACGCGTCGTCGCAAACCGATGGTCACGCTGGCGTGATGACGCCATGGATCGAAAGTACGGCATCGACACTCGCGGCATTGTCGAGGCACACGAAACCGATCACATCGGCGAACACGGCAGTCATTCGACCGGACACGAACCGATTCAAAGGCTGCTGTTCCTCAGAATGATCAAGAACCTGCCCGTTGATCTATCCAAGTTCACATTTGTCGACTTCGGGTCGGGTAAAGGACGCGCTGTGATCTTGGCAGCCCACTTCCCCTTTCAGCGAGTATTGGGCATCGAGTTTTCACCGACATTGAATCGTGCGGCGGAAGAAAACGTCGCGAGGTTTGCGGCTGCGCGCAGTCGTGCTCCGAACATTGAACTACGGTGCCAAGACGCAGCAGTTGCAAGCCTGCCCACAACGCCTCTTATTTGCTTCTTCTACAACCCTTTCGGGCCGCAAGTGCTACGCAAGGTGCTCGACAACATCGGGCAATCAGTCGCCGACGATCCGCGTGAAGTTCTACTGATTTATCGCAATCCGGTACACGACGATGTGTTCGATGCGAGCGAGAGCCTTGCTTTGGCCTCGTCCACTCGCGACTATCGCGTCTACCGCGCGATCAATAAAAGCCAGCAGTAGACTCGGAAATCGAGTCGAGGCTGACCATTGCATCCGTCAACAGTCCGATCGGCGGACCCAGTGTCCCCAGCGAACGAATGAATCGCTTGTCATAACCGCGATATAGCCAAGCCAATGCCTTTGTTCTGATCGACTGCAGAGTGATGAGCTGCTTTGGCTGGGTGCAGAAGTCCCGCTTGTAGTCTCTATTCAGCCCCTTGCCTGCTAAGAAATCGAAGGTTTTCACACCGTGCTCCGAAGCACGCTCAAGCGCGAATCCTAAATGCAGATATCCTGGAGATATCCCTTTCCCTGCGTTCGCGTCGAAACCGGATTGGATGTTGTATTCCCTTCCGCCAACGCGAACGTTGTACATCACGTTCAGTGGACGACCGTCAGAATGAAGTTCGGTGATGTGCAACTCGCCACGTCGCCCCATCAATTGCGCAAACGCTCTATTGAAAAGCCTTCGGAATCCAACGTAGTGCGATTGGCCCCAACGTTGCTTGTGGAATCGATCGATTAGATTGAGCGCTTCATCAACCTGAGCAACGTGGATCTCGACAAGCTGTGGATTAACGAGCTTCTTCCGCTGATTCCATGCTCGTCTGCGAGTGTCAGAGTCCAACGAGCTCACATACGAAGCGAAATCGGCTGGCAACGCTACGCTATAAGAGGTTAGAGGATCGGCATCGCGAACATAGTGATCTCGCAGATGCACTTTAAGCAGGTGCGCCGCATGCCCGTCCACAGGCGTATTTGCAAAGACGAGATCATTCCACCGAGGGTCGCCTGAAATGACTTCTCCCAGCGCTTTAAGGAACGAGTCAACATAGCGAACATCAATGATCAAATCGAGATATTCCGAGAAGACTTGCGCTCGCTCGCGAAAGCTTGAACCGATGGATTCTAAACGTCGCGCGCTCAGACCGCGGTGTGTGGCTCGATGCAAATACAGCGGAGCCAATCCCACCAGCACTCCCGCGTCATTGTATCCGGCGAGCACGTACAGCTCGCTATCTTGAGGAATGCAGTGATGCTTCCACCAAAGCCACTGCCACTCCCATGACATGAACAGCGGGTCGGCTTCGGAGCGTGCAAGCAAGTCCGACCATTGCGTCGATGAGGATTCAAATTCCTCCTGGGTCCATGGACGGACCAATGCGACGTTGTTTGGACCGGTGTTCACGAGGTCGCTGCTCACTGTGCAATCCATCAATCGCCTCGATGAAATTCCCTGCGCTATATGGGCTAAATTGTCATTCGCGCAAGAGTCTATTATCGAACCATAACATCTACGCTGCCGCATAACATGTGAGCCCGGCAGCATATTTGTGAAGCACGGAAGAATGACAGCAGCGGCGTCGACAGAATTTACTAGTCCTTCGCGAGGCTCGATTCCGGCGGCCACCTCAGTGGTGTCGATGACCTTCACCCTCGTGTCAAAGTTTTCGACAGCGTCTCGAGGCGCTCGAAACGTTGAAATCCGCAGACCGTGAAGCGATCCCAAGCTTCTGGAATCGAGGCCAAAGATAATCGGGATTCGATCACAAACGATCTGAACTTTAGTCCGACTGATCCTTAAGTCGTAAAGCTGCAAACTGGAAGTGCTTTCGAGCGAACGATGACAACCGTGCTCTTCCTACATCGCGGGGGCGATCACATCCGCGGTACAGAGGCGTGCCTCATACAGTCCGTTCGTGCCCTCACCGCTGACGGTTACGAGGCTGTTGTAGTGCGCAACCACCCTTGCATTGACCGTGCAATAGCTGAGATCACTCCCAATCCACGGATTATTCCATTCGAATTTCCGGAATTAACTCTCTCAGGCAAGCACACCTCACTGCCGATATTTCGATTCGTTAGACAACTCCAAGCACTTAAGAAGCTCATCGGCGCCTTCGAACCTGCCGTCTTGTACTGTAGCGGGGGCCTGCCATGCCAGCTGGCAGTGACCGCCGCCCCGCGTAAGCGCGTACGCGTTTTGTGCCACTTTCACCATCCGGCGATGAAGCGCGACTACTACTTTTGGCGAGTGACATCGGCTGACCGCATTATCTTCCCAAGCGAGTACACGAGAGATCACTCCCGCGCGAAGGCGAACGTCCAGGGAACGGTCATTTATAACGGCGTCGACCTAAATCGATTTACGCCGGTAAACGGCCGTGACATGGCCTGGCGCACAAAATACGGCATCGCATCGGATGCCATTGTTATCGGCCAAGTTGGTGCACTGACGCAACACAAGCGACCGGAATTTTTGATCAGGTCATTCGCAGCATTGGTGAACCGCACACGCCGCCGATTGCACTTATGCATTGTTGGCACAGGCGAACTGGAGAGTCGTGTTTCCTCACTGGCCCGCGATCTCAATTTGATCGACCGCGTGACATTGACCGGTTATGTGGACGACACGTTACCGTTCTATCAGCACGTATTCGACATAAACGTGCTCGTCTCCGAGCAAGAGGGCTTAGGGATCTCCGCCATCGAGGGCTCTGCCTGCGGCTTACCAGTAGTGGCATCGAATTGCACCGGACTGAGAGAGACGATTCGAGATAACATTACTGGCATGTTGTTCGACCCGACCGATTCCGAGTCGTTTGAGGCAAAACTTCTGTCTCTCGTCGAGCAGCCAGAACTGCGGCAACGTCTTGGCGTTGCCGGTGCGACGTTCGCGCGAGAGCGATTTTCCTCCGAAGAATACGACAAGGGCATTGTGATGGTCGTACGCGAACTGTGCGATGCAATCTGAGCGCCTGAGAAGATTGCGATAGTGCTCACAATGGTCTTCTGAAGGTTTAATAGCTCCATGTTAGACGGCAAGATCTGTGTACTCATCGTCGACACCGCAATCGACTTCGGAGGGTCGATCGTCTCCACCGCGAACTTGATTAGAGGTCTTGATCGAAATCGCTTCGAGCCGATCTTCGTGAGCGCCACCAGCGAGGAGCTGCTCCGAAATAAACTCGCAGAAGCAAGTGAGTCCACGCGAGTCGTCATTGCAAAAAAGTTCATGCACTACGGACGAATCGCCCCGATCGCTGACGCGTTCAAGCGGATCAAGCCGCGAGTGCTAGGAAAGGGGCTCATCTATTTGCTTTATCTTCTTCGATTGCTACTGAACATTCCTTATGCCTTGCGGATGGCACGACTGATCAGCAAGTATCGGGTGGATTTAGTACAGCTGAACAACGCATTTGGCAACGACGAGTTAGAGATTGTTTCTTTGCTGACAAGAAGATCTCGTGTTGTGTTCTTTCGCGGATACATTCCTCTGAGCGCAATAGAACGCAAGTTCTTTTTGAGCGGCGTCAAAGCCTTTGTGTCCGTCTCCGAATTCGTGAAGAACGAGGCAATCGCCGACGGTGTTCCTGCGGATAAAATCCAGGTGGCGACGCCGCCTGCTATTCCAGAAGTACTCAGCGAAACAGCGCGAGCTCACATTAGAGCGCGATATTCGTTACGGCCGGAGGATCTCGTGGTCGGAATTTTTGGCCGCGTAGTGAACTGGAAGGGCCAAAAGGAATTTGTCATCGCTGCTGCGCCGGTTTTGAGGGCAATACCAAACTGTAGAGCATTCATCGTTGGAGATACGTCCGATGGCGATGTGGCTTATCTTCACGAGGTGAAGAGATTGTGTAAGGAACTCCAGATCGAAGATCGCGTAACCTTCACGGGCTACATCGAGAAGGTGTACGAGCTCTACGGAATCATGGATGTCGTGGTGCACGCATCGATTCATCCGGAACCGTCGGGCCGTGTGATCTTTGAGTCGATGAGTTGCGGCACGCCGGTCATCGCATCTTGTTACGGGGGTCCGAAAGAGTTCATCGATGATGGCATCGATGGCTACATCTGCGATCCAAAAGTGCCGGAACAGATCTCGAATCGGCTGATGACTCTGCTCTGCGATCAATCACTTCGCCGAGAAATGGGATCAAAGGCGCAAGAGAAAATCCTGCGCGTGCACAACAAGAGAGCTTATGCATCGTCCATCGAGCGTGTGTACGCGCAAAGCTTAGAGCTCGCGCCCGAACAGGTAGCGGGAGAAGCCTAGTGTGCGGAATCAGCGGGATCTTCTCTGCGAGCGGCTCGATACCCGATGCCGCCAAGGCGCAGCTGCGCATCGTCGCGCACAAGCAAACTCATCGAGGACCTGACGAGCAGGGCTTCATCGAGCGCTCTCACTTTTGCGCCGCGCACAATCGGCTTTCAATCATCGACCTTTCCACCGGACAACAGCCGATGGTCGACGCACCGACAGGGAACATCATTGTTTTCAACGGTGAGATCTATAACTACGTCGAGCTTCGTGATGAATTGAAGTCGTTCGGCCATTCTTTCGCGACCAGCTCAGACACCGAAGTTCTTCTCAAAAGCTATGCGCAATACGGCATAGCCATGCTCGAGAAACTCAACGGCATGTTCGCCTTTGCGCTATACGACGCAACCAATAAGTCGCTATTTGTCGCGCGGGACCGATTCGGAGAAAAGCCGCTCTATTTCTTCACCACCGCAGACCGGATTCACTTCGCTTCGGAACTCACCTCGCTCATGGGGTTCGCAGAGTGCAGACCCGAGCAGTCCGATACCGCACTCCTCGAATACTTTGCGACCGGCTACATCTCAGGGCCCTTGAGCTTGCTCACCGGCGTCAAGCAACTCCAACCGGGGGAAGCCATCGAGGTCAATAGCCGCGGACTGCGCGCGTTCACCTACTACGAGCGACCAGACGGGCGACAGAATCGCGAACTATCGGATGAGGAAATCGATACCAGCTTGGCTAAGGCGATCGCTACGCGTTTGCGCGCCGATGTCCCGGTGGCGGCTCTGCTGAGCGGTGGCGTCGACTCGAGTTTAATCACCCTACTTGCTCAGCGCAGTAGCTCGCAGCCGCTGCATACGTTCTCGTTCGGATGGCGCGGAGAGGATGACGAGCGGCCATTTGCGCGCGAGATCGCCTTGCGTGCAGGCACTGTCCATCACGAGATCGAGCTTGATCGTTCCACGTTTACCAGTGACATCTTGGCAGCAATCCGCTTCATGGACATGCCGCTTGCCGACTCTGCCGCTTTCGTCGTCTATGAGTTATCCAAATGCATCGCCGAGAATGGAGTCAAGGTTGTCCTGTCCGGGGACGGTGGTGATGAGCTCTTTGGCGGCTATAACTGGTACCGAGGTACACGCGGAGCCAAACATCAACTAAAGCGCATCTTACGTGGAGAAGAAGAGCTCGCCGAAGACTACGTAGTCGGGAAGTTCATGTTTGATACGTCAGATTTGGAATCCGCGTTCTCGAGGGCACACGTCAATGCGCTTGTGGATGAGCGCACTGATTTGTTCGCGAGCATGGGAGATACCGTCAATGGCCGTATAGCCTATGACTACCGGACCTATCTCCCGTGGATGCTCATGCCGAAGGTTGACCGCATGAGCATGGCGCATGCAGTGGAAATCCGCGCCCCTCTTCTTGATCACACATTGGTCGATACATGGAGCGCCGTATCGGGCAGGCGCAAGATCGATGACTCGACTTCGAAGATCCGGATCAAGGAGTACTGCATTCGCAAAGGCCTGCTCTCAAAAGAATTCCTCAGTCGAAAGAAATCCGGGATGAATTTGCCGCTGTCATGGTGGATACGAACAAACGAGCCCATGTTTCGGGACACCGTTTTGAAAACAGGCAACAAATCAGTCGACCTGTTCGGACGCGCAAAGCTGGAACACTGGTTCAATGATGTTCAACGAGATGCGGGCTCCGGCTGGAGCAGGAGTGCACAACGGATCTGGACGTGCTTCGTCTACGAACTTTGGGAGTCGCAAGCAAGGGCTGATCGATCAGCGAGCGGACTATAAACGGCTGCAAGCGACCGAAGCGATGACAGCGTCCACCTCTTCGACGTGTCGCGGCCTGACGAGCGAATGAGTCGGCAAGGTAAAGAATCTAGACGCGAAGTCCGATGCCGCAGGAAACGGTCCTTGCTGTGCCACCATCTCAGGTATCGCCTTCACCTCGTTCAACGCGCGCTCGTACATTCGCGACGCTCCTAACCCTCGCGACTCAAGTTGATCGACTATTCGATCACGAATGGTTCTAGTCGGCGCGAGCAACGGAAGCCTTAATCGCTGCGCGTCGTCGGGGGCACATGCTCCGTCACATTGCACAATTCGAATGCCCAGTTGTGCCCACTTCGCGGCTGCGCGCCGCCACTTAACACTCGTGTAGTCGTCGCCTTTAGAGAACACTTCATACGCCGCACGTATGCGCTGCTCATGAGCGCGATCCAGCTGTACGACTGTCGTCAAAAGGTGAAATTCAGTGGCACCCAAACTCAGTCCCGGTAGTGCGGAAATCATCCCAAATACAATCGGACGCGTCAGAATATTGAAAGCCATGGCTCCCAGCATCGACCCTTTGAGCCGATTGGGAACCGAGCGCGCAACTACTTCCAGATCAAACGGAGGGTCGCTGGCGCGCATGAGGAGCACGCCCCCGCCTAGCAAGTTCAATGGTTTGCCACGACCGAAGCTAAAGATCACGTAGTCACCACACCAGTCTTGATCGCTGCGAGGCAAGTACTGAGCGCTATCCTGAATGAGTGCCGCCCCGGCCTCATCGGCAATCGCGCGTAGCGCCGCGGCCTGATCGCCGACGCCCAGCAAATTCACGCCGACGATTGCAGCCGTCGAAGGCCCCGTCGCAGCGCGCAGCAAATCGAAGTTATATCCCCATGCGTCTGCACGGATGTCGACGAGCACCGGTCGGCCGCCCGCCCAAATAGTCGCGGCGACGAGATCAGGACAACCATATGCCGGCAGAATGACATCGGTTCGACCCTGACGCGCCTGCAGAGCACCGCGCACTGCCAATGCCAACGCCTGCGTTCCGCTTCCGACGAATTGCTCGGAGAAACGGCGACCATCTGCGAGTGAGCGCAGGCGTGTTGCCGAGTAGTGCAATGGGACCGAGCGTCGGACAGGAGGCAGTCGTCCAAAAGTCATAGCATGGTTATCCGCCAACTCTCGAGTCTACGAACGGCTGCCGGCGTATGAACTGAGATCGCATTCAAGCCGATCTCTAATTCAACCTCCGAAACGCTCGAGCGTTGATCGTGAGTGCTACCCACGGACGATCCGGCTCAGCGCATCGACCTGTTGATCTTCGGAAAAGCACTTGATCGCCCTGGCCCGCGCTGCGGCACCAAGTTTCGATCGCAGCGATTCATCCCCAACGACGCGCAGAATGCGTTGGCGAAGTTCTTCCTCATTACCAGGGGTAAACGAATAGCCAGTCTCCCCCTCTTCGACCGTTTCCTGCAGACCTTGCAGACGGGATACGATCAACGGCAAACCGGTTGCGCTCATCTCGACGGCGGAACGTGTGAATGAGTCCCAACCCGTAGAAGCGATGACACCTACGCTTGCACTCTGCATCAGGCGAGCTATATCCGATCGGTAACCCCCGAATACAATCTGCTGTTCCGCAACGCTTCCGACATAGAGCTCGCGATATTGGTCGATCTCGCCAGGACGATTGCCGAGCAAAAGGAAGAAAATATCTTTTCGTCCGGCTTCTGCGATCAGTCGCGCCGTGCGCAGCAACACTGCGATGCCTTTACGGGGCTCCATATGCCCCGAATAAAAGATGATGTGAGCGTCTCGAGGTATATTGAAGACCTCATGCGCGTACGTCGACGGACCCTGCGCAGGTTTGAACTGCTCACAATCCACTCCCAGATACACAACGCTCGTCCGGACCTTAGCAATACCGCGACCATGCGTCGCCGTCCTTCGCATCGACTCGGATTCGAAGACATAGTGGTCGGGCACACTCCGCAACATGCGCACCTGCACCTTTTTGAGAAGTAATCTCCATCCCGAATTAATCGAGCTCATCGGCGCACCCCAATAAGAGACGATGCGCTCGACCCCCGCTTCCCGCAGGGCATCAAAGATCGGCAAGCCCGGTTGCTGATCGAAGCCCAGCGCTGCCACTATCTTCCTTGATCTAATGTGTTCCTTGATTGCTGTGAGCGATCGCGCATCTCGCACACGAGGATCCATCTCGAACACGCCGCCCAAAGGCAGCTCAGCATAGGTGCTATTCGGCATGAGCTTCGCATAGGCGAAATGCACGCGACTCGCATCGCCCGTCAGCGCCAATGCCATACGAAAGAACACTTTTTCAAGCCGCGCAATGGCAAATCCGCTGTCGGAAGGACAATGGAAGTAAATCAACACACCCGGCAGCATAGATCCCATTGCTCGACTCGATTTCCGCGGCTCGTTATCGCGATCTGGTCACGAAAGCGCGGTATTCTAATGGTTCCCTAGTTATGCAATGTGAATCACGTCGTGGGTTCAGACACCCTCGCAAAGTACCATGAGCGAGCCTCTGATCATTGCCTCCGGCGCTTCTACCTAACAGTACTCTCTCCCGCCAAGCGGATCGCATGCCTGCACCTAGAATCTCGGTTATCGTTTGCACTTACAACAATGCGGCTTCGCTGCGTCGGACGTTGTCGAGCCTGCAATCCAGCATTGTGCCCCAGGGGGTTGAGTGCGAGCTCTGCCTCATAGACAACAATAGCAAGGACGATACGCACGCAGCATGGCAGGAGTACGAGAACAAGTTGCCCTTCCGCACGCGATATTTCTTCGAGAGCAAGCAAGGACTGTCAAATGCGCGGAATCGCGGGATTGAGGAAGCCGACGGTGATTTTCTAATTTTCACCGACGATGACGTGGTCGTCCCTTCCGACTGGATCGCCCTTTATGCTCAAACAATCCAGTCCTACGACGCCGATTCCGTGTTCGGCAAGATCGTTCCAGAGTGGGACGGTCCGGCGCCGTCGTTCTTCAGACCAGAATTGAATCCGGCTTACGCGCTTCTCGATTACGGGAATGAGATGCGAGTCATCACCGATCGATCGCTCGAGTTTTTTGGCGCGAACTTCGGATGCTCGAAATCAAAACTGCAGGCCGTGGGCGGGTTCGACGCGAAGCTGGGCAGAACCAAAGGTTTTCTTTTTGTCGGTGAGGAACGCCAGGTATTTCTGTCGTTGATGGATCTCGGGGCAAAGGTGGTTTACAACCCTAAGATCTCAGTTCATCACGTCATTGCAGAGAAGCGGAAGCACAAAGCGTATCTTCGAAAATACTATAAAGACATAGCGGCGTCGCTCGTCTATCTGGCGGATCAGCGAGCCAGACGGACGTTGTTGGGGGTGCCGCTTTTTCGCGTCAAGGAATGCGCGTCGTTTTTTCTTATGCTTGCTCCACGAACTCTCGCTTGTCTCGCGCCTTCCGCGCGCGGGCAATTCTTTATTCTTGAATTGAGGACGCGCACGTTCGTGCGCATGTCTTCGATTTATCTGCAGCGTGCACTGCGGCTTGGTCGCGCATCCTGAATGCGCCACTTACCCAGCTAGTCACACACAAAGGTTTGAATGAAAGCCGGACTTAGAAATACTCTCTCGAGTGCAGCGGTATACGGTCTCGGGACCGTCATGTCCAATGCGGCAAGCGTCATCATGCTGCCGATCTATACCCGCTACCTGATGCCCGCGGACTATGGACTGCTCGAGATGCTGCAGATGCTTGCTGACGTCATCGCAATCATCTTCGGGATGCGTGTAAATGCCGGCATCTTCCGGCTCTACCACGAGAAAGACGACGCGGAACATCAGCGCACCGTGATGTCTACTTCATGGATCACTGACGTAGCATTCCATGCGCTTGCCGCGCTAGCGCTGCTCGCGGTTTCAAAACCAGCAGCAAGGTTAGCGTTGGGGGGAGATCAGTACACCTCCTACGTCGCGATCTTTGCTGCGACGCTGGTGACGATGGCCACCATGGCAGTTCCGATGGCCTATCTGCGAGCACTCCAGCGACCTTGGATTTTCGTTAGCATCAGCATTAGCAAACTATTTTTGCAGCTAACGTTGAACATCGTATTCGTCGTTCATCTGCGATGGGGACCAATGGGTGTGATCGCGAGCACACTCATTACAGGCGTAACGATCGGAGGCGGGATCTCGCTCTGGATGTTCCGCAGGACAGGTCTGCGATTCAGCAAGAACTTGAGCATGCGTCTAGTTCAGTTCGGCTTTCCCATGGCACTCGCGAGCTTATGTCTGTTCTATACCACCTACGGTGACCGATTCTTTATTGAGCACTACTGGGGCTTAGCCGAGGTCGGTCTCTACGCGTTAGCGTATCGGTTTGCGTTTGCTCTCACTTCTCTGGTCTACGGTACATTTGATCAGGTTTGGAGCACGCAAGCATACGTGGCCTATAAACAGGAAAACCGCTACGAGGTCTTTGGCCGCGTATTCCTAATGATGATGCTGGGGATGCTTCTGATCGGCACGGCTCTAGCTGTGATGTGTCGCGACATTATCCGAGTGATGTCCGATCCTGCCTTCGTGGGAGCTTGGAAAGCCATCCCGCCGCTGATCGCAGCATATGTCTTCAGAGCTGCGAACGACTTCTGCGGCTTCGGGTTACGCTTAAGTGAGCAGACACGGCACTTCTTTTGGGCATCGTTGATATCAGTTGGCGTGATCAGCGTCGGATATATCGGCCTCATTCCACTCTGGGGTGGGCTCGGTGGTGGTCTTGCCACGCTCGCTGGAATGGCCACAGAGTTCTGGTGGGTGTACAGAACCTCCAACAAGCTCGTTCCACTGCATCTGCCTTGGACCAAAATCATTGCAGCAAGCGTCTTATGCGTTATCGCGTTCGGGCTGTCGATGTTCTTGCCCGCCGAATCTCTACTTACATCGATTGCCTATCGAAGCATCCTGCTCGCAGCTCTTGCCCTCGCGATCTACTTCTCGCCCATAGTGGGTAGCGCCGAACGCAACGCATGTCACACCCTGCTGCGTGACGGCTTGCGCCGTGTTGGCTTTGCACGCGCTTGAACTGCTAACGCACTTTGCTCGTTCGCCAAGCTGATTCCATGGAAACCCAAGAAGCCCCAATCCCCATCATGTTCGTCGATGAAGCCGCGACGTTCGGGGGAACGATCGTGGTTTTGGCCACCTTGATCGGAGAGTTGGATCGTTCCGCCTTTGTCCCCATTTTGGTCAGTTCAATGCAACCGCGGATATTCAAATCGCTGTTCAATTCGAACGAGGTGCTGATTCCGCTTCGATGTTCCTTCGACTACGTGAAAAGAGCACGCGTGATCGCATTCTTTCGAGACATCAATGAAAGATTCGCGCGGCTCGGCGCGTACGCCGCAACCGTTCTCGGAATGCCAGCGGATATTATTTATCGCAGGCGACTCCTTAAAATAATCCAACGCTACCAACCCGCGTTGGTCCACATTAGCAATAACTCGCATCGAGCCGCGAGGGTGTGCGCAAAACTCGGCAAACCATTCATCTGGCATCTGCACGCCCCGAGTTCGATTGCATCGCCTCAAGCTCGCAACGAACCGTTGACACGTGCAAACGCCGCGATCGCTATCAGCAACTATGTCGTACATCATAGCCCTGATTTGGATGTCATCCCGGGACCGCGCTTCGTCATTCCAAATCCAACACGCGCAGTTGCAAAAGCACCGCCCGAAAAGCTTATTGCCCTGCGCAACAAGCTGGGTATAGGTGCCAATCAGCCCATTGTGGGAATTTTTGGAAGACTGGTCGCGTGGAAAGGACAAAAAGAGTTCATCGAGGCATTCCGCATCGTGCTACGCGACTGTCCGAATGCGGTGGCGCTTGTTGTGGGCGATGCCTCCGATCTTGGCCATGAATACGAGAAAGAAATTCGCAGCCTCATTGAACGTGAATCTCTTTCTCAGAACGTAAGACTGTACGGCTACAGCGCTGATCCAGCTCCGCTTTATCAGTTGTGTTCGATAGTTGTTCACGCGTCCGTTGAGCCCGAGCCCTTCGGGCTCGTGATCATCGAAGCGATGACCGCGGGTTCTGCAGTGATTGCATCCTCGCTGGGCGCAGGTCCCGAGATCGTTATGCACGAGCGTAGCGGTCTCATTGCAGATCCAAGAAATACTGCAGAGTTGGCGGCAGCGATTCTAAGGTTGATGAGAGATGAAGAGCTACGAACCAGGTTAGCCGCCACCGGCCAGCAGATCGCGAGCACCGAGTATTCCGCAACGCGCTACGCGAGAGCCGTGGAAAATCTGTACCGCACAGTGCTGCAACCTGTACCTAGACGAGTTGGTGCGCGGACTAGTGAGACTGCTCAAGATGCAGACAAACTCGACGCCGCGTAACACGCCTGCTCGGGAGGCACTACGAGAAGCTTCTTCCAGCGGTGAAGCATCCTCGTTTCCACCTGTACTCGCCAAAGAGCAACAACTTTCGGCAATAGGGAGAGTAAAGGAAGATCAACCGCACGCCGCGGCAAATCTCGACGCACTTCGCGCGCTTGCAGTCCTGCTGGTCTTGTTCGACCACGTCGCGGACACCATCGCTCACAAATCAACCTTTTCAATTCACCCGTATGATTGGGCTGTCGGAAGGCTCGGTGTATTGCTCTTTTTCGTTCACACCTCTTTGGTGCTGAACTTATCGATGCAGAGACTCCGCAGTTCCGGATGGTCGCTTATGCAAGCGTTCTTCATTAGAAGAGCGTTTCGCCTATTCCCGCTCAGCATCGTTTGCGTTTTAGCAGTCGTGACTCTTCACGTACCGGCGATGCCTTGGGAAGACTACGTTTGGAAAGGATGGGGAAATTTACTCTCCAACCTTGCTCTGACGACCAATCTCACATTCAGCCGACCGCTATTGGGGCCGTTGTGGTCTTTGCCGATCGAAGCGCAGATGTACGTCACTCTCCCCTTCATCTTCCTCGCGCTGCGATTCGTCAACAGACGTGTCGTTCTCATTCTAGTGATTTGGATGCTGGCCCTGGGGTGCGCGGTACTTCAGCCCAGGCTCTCCGACCGACTCAACGTGATTGGCTTTTCGCCATTTTTCATCAGTGGTGTTGTCGCTTTCGTGCTAGCCGACAGAGTGAAAGGAACCTTCTCCGGTCTTTATTGGCTACCCTTCCTGATTTTTCTGCTTGGGGTTTACCTAGCGATCGCGACCGCGCTCAATGACATGTACAACGTCCCGCTTCAAGCTGCATTCTGCTTGTGCGTGGGTCTTGCGATTCCTCGCTTCCAGCAGTCGAAGCAACCTTTGCTCAACAGCGTTTCGCATCAGATTGCCAACTACTCGTACGGCATCTATCTATTTCATTGCATCGCAATTTGGTTTGGCTGCTTCGTCCTCGCGAAGGAGTCACCGCTCACACAATGGCTGGTCGCGATCAGCACACTGTCGATGGCCACATATGCGTGCTTCCATCTAATCGAAAAGCCTGCAATTAACTATGGTGCCCGCCTTAGTTCACGACTGAGCCGCAATCGCAGATGAATGAGCATGCACGGAGGAAGGTTCGGACGCGAACTCCTTCCTTGTGATATTGCGCAGTGCGACCGTTAGAGCCAGATTGACCCAGAAGAAGGGGTAGTAAGTCACGGTCACGAATTGTCCGGCGATGATGAAACCCCAGAGCGCAATCAGGAGGCCCTTCGCTATGTGGCCATAGGGCTTATTTCTCTCTGGATGCTTTTTGCATTCTTTGATTACGTCCCGCGCAGCGGACGCATTTCTCCAAAGTAACAGACCGAATACGGCGAGGCCGATGCAGCCCGCATCAGTGCCAACCTGCACGAAGATGTTATGGGGCAATTCCGATACGGGCAGTCCTTTGTCCGTGAAAGCTGGGCCTCGAATTAGGTCCTGCGGCCAGTGTGCCGCAAAGTAAGGGGGAAAATTGAAGAACCCGATACCGAGCGCTGGATGCGATTCGATAATTTCGCGGCCGTGCTGCCAGTAGAGCAGCCGTTGTTTGGATGTCGTGTCATCGCCCGCTGTGGAGAAGCGCGCCTTCTGTTCAGCCGGAAGCAGATTCCACGCGGCAAAACTAAACAAGGCCACACCGATGAGCACTTTGAAGGACAAGCGCCCCTTGAGAAGGGATCGGTATGCCTGATAGGCCATCGCAATCTGTCCACCGCGACTGCTGGCCCCCATTACTGTCATCGCTCCCGTGAGCGGAAACAACAAGAACACATAGTGTTTTAGCTTTGACGTGTACTGCTTCGTAAAGATGGCCAGCTCGTATGCGACTGGCGAAAACATCAGCATCTGAATTGCGAGTTCGCCCGAGTTCTGGAAGAAGCCAGGTGGCCCTTGGAGACCCCATGTTGTGAAAGCGAACCCCCGTAGCGTCCAAGTCTTGGCGCCGAACCAAGAGAGCTTGAAACTACATAGCAAAAACAACGCAATGAAGATCAGCAGCCGCTTTTCGGTATAGATGATATTGATGATCAGAAAGTAGATGACGTACCAACTTGCAAAGTCCATGAAGTGGGACCAAGCGTATGCAGGATAAACCGCAATCGAGCAGGACAGTACGACCACCAACAGAAAAACGGTGATCCAGATATTGGCCGAGTCCGACACCCACTTCGCACTTCGATCGGCCAATCTGCCAATCAAGGACAAAATCAGGAATAATTTGGCCCAAGGTAAAATATCGAGGGAAGGCATGATGGACTGCGGTCGCACATACTCCACGAACAAGTATGCGCAGATCATCCAAAACGAGAAGTGCTCAGTCTTGACGTGCTGCCAAACTGCCTTTGGACGAAGAGCGTAGAATTCTTCGACAGGAACTGGGGGTGCCGTCTTGGGGCGCATGCAATAGATATAGAAGTCAGGCGTACAGCGGAACGATTAGCCAATCATGGCATATGTAGCCCGACGTTGAAGGCTTTGGTGCACATCTGCACCGTGCCTCTAAGACCTCACGTTCGAACGCGTCAACACACTGATCTGCAATCCATCGAATCACATCAAATGCCTGCTCCTGAGGTCGAATCTACATCCTCTGTTCCGACGCGCGTTTTACACATCGCATCCGGTGATTTATGGGCCGGGGCCGAAGTTCAGGTCTACGAGCTTGTCTCACAGCTGCACAGATCAGGAGTCAAGTGCGCGGTAGTGCTTCTAAACGAGGGCCAACTAGCTGCCCGACTCCGAGCAGCCGAAATCTCCGTCACCGTTATCCCCGAAAGTGCGACCTCCATATGGAGCAGCGCACGAAAGCTGTCAGTGATCATTCGCCAGTTTCAGCCTGACGTAGTGCATACGCATCGTTTCAAAGAAAACATTCTGGGATCGATACTAAGCCGACTGAGCGGAGTACCGTCAACCCGCACCATCCACGGCGCTCCAGAGGCGCTTAGCAAGTCACTCAAGTCACGCGCACTTCAAAGCCTGGACGACTGGGTGGGCCGAAGATTGCAACGCTGTGTGGTTGCTGTATCGAATGAGCTTAAGAAGAAACTTGTGCCCGTCTTCGGCACGGACCACATCAAAGTCATTCACAACGGGATTGACGCCAACAGGGCACGCGAGCTTGCCCTTGGAACGACAACGGGGCATGCAAACAAAAAACGCATAGGGTTCGTCGGCCGTTTGACGCAGGTCAAACGAGTCGACGTGTTCCTGAGAATTGCCGCGCTTGCACAGAGTCAGCTCGATACTTCTCTCGAAGCGGTGGTGATTGGCGATGGCCCATTGCGACCGGAGCTAGAAAAGCTCGCTAAAGAACTAGGCGTCAATTGCGAATTCGCAGGATTTCAGTCGAACTGTCTGCCTGACATCGCATCGCTCGACGCGCTGCTCCTCACGTCAGACCATGAGGGACTACCCATCGTTGCACTGGAAGCGCTGTCGATAGGCACCCCGCTACTTGTCCACGCCGTGGGCGGCCTGCCGGAACTCATCCAGTCAGAGGCCCAAGGCTATCTCGTTCGTTCACAGCGGCCTGAGGACTACATGCCGCCGCTGAAAACCTTGCTTTCGCGTCAGCGAACTGAACAGCAGCGGCCCAGCTTACTTCCGCCCGACTTTTCGATTCACCGCACAGCGATTGCCTACGCGGAACTGTATCTTTCGATTTCAACCAATAGCCGCGGCGGTTAGGATCTGCTCTTTATGGCATCACGTTTCGACGCTGTTTATAACCGCCTACCAGTCTTTCTCCAGAATACAGCAATATCGCTGTATGGTCGGAAACTGAGGCGGCTTCGCTATGGCGGGGCGTATCCGCAATTTGCTAGCGAGCTTGCAGCAAGCGAACGCTTCGACGCAGCCAAGATGGAAAAGGTGACGGAAGCACGTCTGCAAGATCTGCTTCGAGATGCGTTTCTTAACGTTCCCTATTATCAAGAGCTCGCGCGGGAAAAAGGTTTCTCACATCGAGACATTGGCCTGCACAACTTCGCGAGATTGGTCCCAACGTTACCGAAGCATGTTGTTAGAAGTGCGCCTCAACAATTCGTGTCTACAGCCGTAGCGCGCGATCAACTCACATACATCCAGACGAGCGGTAGTTCAGGCTCACCGCTTCCGGTTGCAACAACTCAAGCAGCCATTCAACGCAATTACGCGTTCTTTGCGAGGTACCTAGGATGGCACGGTGTCGACCCCAAACAGCGTGGCGTCACCTTTGCAGGCCGACTATTGGTCCCGATGAGCCAAGCCAAGCCCCCTTTCTGGAGATACAACGCGGCGATGGACACACTGCTGTGCTCGTCCTATCACTTATCCGAACAATGGTTGGGCGACTATGTCCGCGCCATCGCGGCATTCAAGCCCAACTTCATCGATTCATATCCCTCGGCTGTCGCGAGCCTCGCCACCTATATGAATCGACACGGGCATTCTTTGGCGATTCGTCCGAAGGTCGTCATCACCTCCTCTGAAACGCTTTTGGATTCCCAACGCGCCGAGATCGAGCAGGCGTTTGGCTGTCCTGTTCGCGATCACTACGGATGCGCGGAGATGGCTGCCTTAATCACTCAGTGCGAATACGGCACATACCATGTCAACCCGGAGTTTGGCATCCTCGAGGTACTTCGCGAGGACGGCACTGCGTGCGCTCCAGGGGAAATTGGTGACATCTGTTGCACAGGCTTTGTTAATAACACGATGCCTCTCGTCCGCTACCTCATCGGCGATCGGGCAGAATCGATAGCAAACAACTGTGCATGCGGACGTGCATTTCCAGCGATCGGAAAGCTACACGGGCGCATGGACGATGTGATCCTCACTCCAGAGGGTAATCAGGTCGGACGGCTCGATCCTGCGTTCAAAGGTGGATCCGGCATCCGTGAGGCTCAAATCATTCAGACGCACATCGACCGAGTTCGAGTGCTGATCGTGCCGGACGCAACATTCACCAAGGATGCTGGCGACACGCTGAAAAAGGAATTGCAACGGCGTTTGTCTGACAGAATGGAGATTGCAATCGAAACGGTTGCAGCAATCCCTCGGCAGCGCAACGGAAAATTCAGGTCAGTCGTCTCTCTTCTGAAGTCGAACAAAACAGAGCACGGCGTCAACTAGTGCCTACGGAGCGATTGGCTGCGCGCGGCGACGCAGTGCTCTCGCAAAACTCTGCGTGATGATAGACGGTCGATACTTCCACAACCGAGTGAGGAAGTAACGATAGCTGTCGAGACGATAGTGAAGGTATGCCTTGTCTGCGAGCTGCTGATACTTTCCACTCAGGGTCTCCTGATCCTCGCCCGCGAATTCTCCCACTCTTGAGGCGAGAGATTCTATCGTCCGGCTGATTTGGTCGCGTGTGACGCTTCGCGCTATTTCCGGCTTCCAATCTCTTCCGATCCAAACCGGAACCGTCTTCGCTTCCTCGACACCTCTGGCGGAGATGGAGCACTGCACTACCATGCTTTCTCTTGCCACCCGGTCCCAATGATCGAAACTGAAATTACCTAGGCTGTAAAAGATCCAGCAATCACCGTATTTCTCGAAGCCCTGCAACACATGGGGGTGATGCCCGACGATCAGACATGCGCCTGCGCAGGCAAGCTTTCGGCCGAGATTGATCTGGCTTGGCGAAGGGACCTGCAGATACTCCTCGCCCCAATGGATGTTCACCACAACATGATTGCCGTCTCCTCTGAGTCTCGCGACTTCGCGAATCAACGCATCATCGTCGCCGCGAGCGTATGAGCGCAGATTGGGCTGGTACTTTTCCGGCCGACAGGAATAGCCGATTACAGCAATTCGAATGCCTCTTCTTTCGAAAAGCCAGCTGTTCGGTGCGCCATTTGCGTCGGGAACACCCACCACCCCAATATTGTTCTGGCGCAACAAATCGCAGGTATTCGAGAATGCGGCATGACCATGGTGCAACGCGTGATTGTTTGCAACGGTCATGACGTTGAAACCGACCCTCGCGAGACCAGCGGCGAAACTGGGATGTCCTCTCATCTCCTCCGATTCAAGCTTGCCTGAGACCAAACCTTCATTTGAAAGGCCGGCTTCGACGTTGCCGGTCACTATGTCGGCGGTTCCGAAAAGGTCTTTGAATTCGCCAAAGTAGGCGTCGATGCCGATTTTTTCGATCGTTGAGCGAACACCGTGCCCGAAGCACACCGGATGATCACCTAACATCACATCGCCGACTGCAATCAATGAAAGCATTGGATCTGAAGAGCTCACTTACTTGCCCGCTGCGAGAGAATATTTTGCCACCACCGCATTCAACACGGCTCGATCATGCGACCAATTGAATTTCGCCTCGACTGCGGCGCGTCCTGCTGCGCCAAGGCGCGCACGCGTCTGCGGATCTGATAACGCCGCGATGGCTCGAGCGAGCGCTGCTGCATCGTGGCTTTCATAGACCAAGCCGCACCCCACTTCTTTGACGATGCGCGCTGTCGGTATCGCATCTGAAACGATCACCGGCTTACCCGCCGCCATGTAATCGAACAGCTTGTTGGGAATCGTCGTATTCCAGTGACTACATGCATAGTGCGGAACTATCCCCGCCGAACCCTGAGCGATTAGACCTGGAACTCGGGTGTTCTCGACCCAGCCATCGAACACGACACGTTCGTGAAGTTTCAGCTCAGAAGCCAGATTACGAAGATATGACGCATGCTTGCCGCTTCCTATTACTCGAAGTTTGAAGTTATGAAGGCTCGCGGGTAGCTGCGCTACGGCCCGCAAAACCGTGTCGACACCTCGAGAAGGATTCAGAAGCCCCACGTATACCAACTCGAAGCCGTCAGTAACTCCGGATTCAGGTCGTTCGCTCTTAAATCGCGAGAGGTCAGGTGTGTTACTCACGATCGAAACATTTTCTGGCGGCACTTGCTTTGCAAGTAATCGCTCCTTCGATTCCTCGATCATGACGAACGTGTGTTGGACACGCTTGAGCACGAATTTTTCGATCCAATCTGCCACGGCCGGATTACGCGCCACGAGATTGGCAAGTCTAAATTTCTCGAACTGCCAAGCACAGCGCAGCATTTCCGGATAGCACTCAGCCATATCCAATATGACCGACGCTCCGGTGAGCTTGCGCACTAGAAGCGCTGCCGGTGCCATCGGCAAATCGCGCGCGACAATCAAGGAGCAATTGTGCTTGCGGGCTACGCGGACCAGCGTCGCCAGCCAGACAGGGCTAAAGAACGCAGGAAAAGTGAAAACCGAATTGAGCCGCCCAAGGAACTTGGGAAGCGCAGCAATGCGGTGGATATTAAGCCCGCGGTATCGTTCGAAACGGGGCTTATTAAACTGGTTGCGGCACACCAAATGGACTTCGTGACCTGCGTCCAAGAGGGCATCGCAAACTTTCTCGACGCGGATGTCCCAGGGGTATTCCCCATCCCATATAAACAGCACGTTCATTCTTGAGCCTAATATCCGCGCTAAAAAAAAGCGCTGCTCGGACAGAGCAGCGCTTAGCTGATTATAGGCAACTGAACGCGATCTGTGATCAGGGGTTCGGCGTCGCCTTATTGAACTGAGACACTCGTCGGGGGGCTTGGGGTAGCAGCCGCAGTGCCAGACGTGGAAATGCGAACGTCGTCTATGTACATGTTTGTGTTTTGTGCGAAGCCGGCATTTGCCCACCCCATGAGATACCCGACATTCAACGCGTTGCCTGTACCGCCACTTGGGTAGATAGCCAGGTTCTTCACAGACGAGATCAATGCCCCGTCGCGCCAAATCTCGATCACGCCATCGTTGTTCGCAGCACTGGCAACCTTAACGTGGACCTTCATATTGATCCAACGCCCTCGGTAAGTATCAGTAATGAAGGACTCACCGCCTCCCGCGTAAGTGCCACTACCCGTCGGTCCATTCGGACCCATACCACCACCATCTGTGCCGTACTCGCCGTAGATTCTTTCGTCGCCCGTGCCAGAGGCAGAGAGGTCAGTACTCGCGCCTAGCTTGACATAAAACTTTGAATACCCTTCATCGCCATCGCTCGTATCGCCCTTCCAGATACGAAGAAATTTGTTGTTCTTCGGCCCAGACGCAGCAGAGTGCGCGAAACGAGGCCCAAGGTTTCCCTCCTTTCCACTGGGATAGTAGGCGTACCACTCGATGTACACCTCCGTGTAGTCCTTCCCCAAATTGAAGCGCTGCTCTGCCCACGAGTCATCTCCTGCGGCGTAGGCGAACAAAAGGCTGTGAGTACCGGTGTGCGCAACGCTAGTGGTAACCGAGGTGTAGGCTCCCGACTCCCACTTAACAGAATTCTCGGTGTGTGAAAGATTTCCAGACTCGAAGCTGTCGGTAAAAAGATCAGCTGCAAAGGAGTGCGAACCGACAAGAGCCAGCCCGGCTAACAAAAAGCCTCGAATCTTCGAACGGCGGTGGAAAAACTGCTGCATGAAAGCCCTCTCGTCCTACGAGTTGGTGGCACCTGCGACAGTGCAGGTAATTACCCAACGATTAACGTGCGAGGAGCGTTGCATAGGGTCGCGGCAGGGTCAACGCGACGCACGTCCGCGACACCAACAATCCGCTACAACCCTACGCAGCAACTCAGGCTATGCCACATGATTGTCGGCGCGCGGCGACGCTTTTAAGCGCCCTCTCTGGCGGCTCTGATCAAATCCAGGATTGCATTGATCCGCCCATCGATGGTGGCGAAGCAAACTCGAAAATACTGATCCGATTTTCCATAAGGATCCGCGATGAGCGGTCGTGGCTGCCGTCCCCACAATCCGATTAAAGAAACCTGCGAACCAGCCGGCAACATGGACTTCCGAACGACCGTAAAGTGTTCGGGCTCGAACGTGAGAATGAGATCCGCCGAAGTTAGATCACTCGTGCTGTATCTCGTCGAGCGATGCTGACCCAGATCCAAGCCTCGTTCCATGCCAATTCGCAAAGCAGAAGGATTCGCAGGTGTATCACCCGACGTATCCAGCCCGCGTGATATAGAAGGCAGATTCAGTGCGCGCGCGCGCATTTCGGCATAAGGACTTCGGCACACGTTGCCTTTGCACACGAATACCAGACGCTCAACGCGATCCCAGCTCACTCGACGTGCGAGAGAATATGCACCGAAATAACCAGCCAAATATGCTTGGACGTGTCTACCATATCCCCGATAACTTCCAAATCGATTCTTGATGAAATTCATTGACGATTCTGAGCTCTTGATTCCGGTCAGGCTTGGAGCGTGTTCCACAATCATTCCAATCACTCAAGCGGACTTAAAGTGGCAGCGACCGGATTGAACATACTCGTACTCGATGCACAACAACGAAGCGCACTCGCCGCAACTCGAAGCCTAAGCAACTTCGGACTCGCTGTCGCAACAGCGGACTCCGCTGTTAGAACATTGGCTGGCAGTTCGAAGTGTAGCAGTCGTTGCTTCACATATCCGAGCCCTGCCACTCACCCGCGAGAGTTCGTCGATTTCTTAATCGATCTCACACGCAAAGAAGGCTTCGACTTTATCGCTCCTATGACGGATCTCACAACGATGCTTCTCGTGAACCAGCGGGATGCGCTAGCGCCAGCGCAATTGACATGCGCTTCGCTGGCGAGCTATGAAGCTCTCACCGTCAAATCAGACCTCGTTGATAAAGCAATCGAGCTCGGCATTCCAACTCCCCGAACAGTTCGTGTGTCTTCGATCGAAGAACTTAGGCGAGTCGGAGCGGATCACCCACTGCCTCTGGTACTCAAGCCGAGTCGGTCGCGCTATTTGGCTCGCAATCAAGTCTTCTCGACTAGCGTTTCGATCATACGTACGAAAGCGGACCTCAAGCGCGCAATCGATCTAGCCCTGTGGTTAGAAGATATTCCTGGGCTCGTGCAAGAATTCATTCCAGGCTCTGGTGCCGGTGTCTTCGCTTTGGCCGACGGACGAGAAGTGGTCGCTTGGTTCGCTCACAAAAGAATTCGAGAAAAACCTCCCTCCGGAGGTGTGAGTGTACTCAGCGAAAGTGCTTCAACTAATTCAGATCTAAAAGCACATTCCGAGCGACTGTTGAAATCAGTCAATTGGTTCGGGCCAGCCATGATCGAATACCGAGTCTCGAACGAGGGCGTCCCGTACTTGATGGAAGTCAACGGTCGATTCTGGGGTTCGTTGCAGCTGGCCATCGACTGCGGCATCGACTTCCCTGCACTGGCAATTCAGCTTTTGCGCGGAGGCACACCCGGGACGCAAGACTATTCGATCGGTAAACGCTTGCGCTGGCTTCTGGGTGACGTTGACAACTTGCTCATCCAACTCAAACAAGGCCCAGCGCAAGGATCGCGGCTCAAGGTTATCGCAGACTTCATGACGACGTTTTTTGATCTGCGAACGAAGCAAGAAATTCTTCGCTGGAGCGATCCTACTCCAGCATGGTTCGAACTGAAGGCTTGGCTGAGGTCCGCAAAGTGATCAACGTCATGAACGTGATCGACACGGGCGGCCCTGGCGGTGCGGAAACTGTTTTTCTGAACACGTCGACTGGGCTAGATTCGAGCTCGTTTCGTGTCACGACCGTAGTGAGTCGAGACGGGTGGCTAGCACAAGCGCTGCGTCAAAAGAGTGTCGAACCGCTCATCATCCCTTCGAGCGGCTCTCTCAACGTTCGCTATCTTCGTCAGCTGATGCTGGTCGCACGAGATTGCCAAGCAGATGTCATCATCGGCCATTTGTATGGCTCTGCGATCTACTGCAGTTTGGCTGGAAAACTTCTAGGCATTCCAGTGGTGAGCGTGCTGCACGGTCAGAGTGATGTGTCGAGCAAAGAAAGATTCGGTGCAGCGAAGCGAGCGCTCGTACGAATCGGGTCATCGAAGGCCATCTTCGTTTCAAATCAGCTGAAGACTGCACTGCAGGCGGTACTTAGACTCAAGGATGCCCAGTGCGCGATCATTCCTAATGGAGTGGATTTGCAACGGTTCTATGGAAAAACCGATCGACCTCTACGTTCCGAACTTCGAATTAGCGATGACCTGATTCTCGTTGGCGCAGTGGGCAACATTCGCAAGCCGAAGTCTTACGATGTATTTCTCCGCGCAGCCAAGTTGCTAACGCAGCGGTCCGAACGATTTCGATTCGTGATAGCAGGTGAGGGCTCGGGCAAACTGCACGAAGAATTGCTTGTATTGCGCCGCGAACTAGGACTCGAGCAGAAGGCAACCTTTTTGGGCCTGCGTAGCGACATTCCGGAAATCATGCGCAGCCTAGATGTTTACGTGCTCAGCTCGAGCACCGAGGGATTTTCTATCGCCTGTATCGAAGCGATGGCGGCAGGAACGCCGGTCGTGGCCACGCGCAGCGGCGGACCCGAAGAAATTTTAGCGGACGGTCATTCTGGCCTACTCGTCCCTGTCAAAGATCCCGACGCTTTGGCCAATGCGGTTTACAAAATCGCTTCCGATGTTGAGTTATCAAACAAACTTGTCGCTGGCGCAGCGACTCGAGTTGAAAGTCGTTATACACTGGGTGCGATGCTTAAGGCCTATGAACAATTGATTCGCGACGTAGCGCAAAGAAAATAAGTTGATGTCTTCGGCAACGCCGACACCGAACACGGCTGTTCGACTCCTAACGGGACGATTTTCACGGACGCTATTTCGCCCTCTCATGCGTGACAGGGCGACGATATTCATGCTGCATCGGATTCACAACCCAGAGACCGGTGTTCATGGGCACAGCATCGCGTTCATCCGCGAAGCGATCGACGCGCTCCGAAATAGTGGCGCAAAAACGGTCTCCCTGCGAACACTCGTAGATGCATGGCGTGCGGGAACAGACATAGATCCTGATTGGGTCGTTTTCACACTTGATGACGGTTTTGCCGACCACGCCGACATGGCGCAGCAAGCGTTTGTTTCGATGCAATGTCCCGTGACCATATTCTTGATCACAGGTTTCTTGGACGGTCAGTGTTGGCCCTGGGACGATCAGCTATCGTATGTAATCCGACATGCGAACGAGCACATAAACCGCGTTTTAGTGGCGGAGAAAGAATTTGCGCTCGAACTACGTACGTTGGACGGGCAGTCGAAGGCGGTGGAAGCTATCAGAAATCATTGCAAGACTGTGCGCGGCCTCAATCCGTATGAAGCGGCAAAGGCATTGGCTCAACAGTTAGACGTGCAGATACCTCAAAAGCCGCCTCAGCACTACCAGCCCATAGCCTGGGAACGAGCTCGCGAACTAGAACGCAGCGGTTTCGTTGAGTTCGGCCCTCATTCAGTAAGTCATCGAATCTTCTCGACACTTGATGAGAGCGAGTCGCGCATTGAGATCGAAACTTCTTGGAATCGTGTTCGTGCCGAGTTGCGCAATCCGTTGCCGATCTTTGCTTGGCCTACTGGGCGTCCGGGAGATTTCGAGGATAGGGATGTCCTGATTGCTCGTAAGGCAGGGTTACTAGCGAGTGTCAGCACGAAAGCGGGTTATGCGCATCGAGTCGCGAAAGATGACCCCGATTCCTTATTCAAATTGTCGCGCTTCAGCCTTCCGAATGAGCTCTCGACAGTGTTGCGCTATGGCTCCTGGTTAGAGCGCGGCCGACAATTGTTGCCCGTCTAATCGTCAACCTATTCCAGCGAGCCGAGAGACGAAGCTCGTGGGAGTATTCGACACATCGTCGTGCACGCCCACGCGATTCAAGGTGAATCTCTGCGAGCGCGGCGTATTCCAACCTCGATGCGTTGTCACTGCACCCAGGTAATTTGCACTCACTGTGCGAATTGCTTCAAGCGAAGTGTCCCCATTCGGATAGCAGAACGTTGCCACCTCGCTTCCGAGCTCTCGACGAATTGTCCGCCCCGATTCGGCAATCTCATCGTTGAGCTGTTCAGCGTCTGTGACCAATGAGAGTCGCGTGTGCCTGCGGGTGTGCGAACCAAATCTGATCACATTACTGGCCTGCATCTCGCGAGCCTCGTCCCAGGTGACCAGATCTCGCTCTGCCGAATCGCCGATTGCGTGTTCGACGGCAGACCGCATCTGTTCGTCTGAAAACCGCTTACAGCGATTGATGACCTCGTCGATTTCACGTTTCGTCATCTTGCGAATCGACGGAAGAATTCCGCGTAACGAACCGGGCAATCGCTCCCATTGCTCTTGACGGCCTGCAGATAAAATCGCTGACAACGTATTCGGCCAAAAGGAATAGCGCGTTCCCACAAGATCCGACACCAAGTAGATCGTCGCCGGTGCTTGGGCCTCGAGCAGAATCGGATACGCGTACTGATAATTATCGCGCCATCCATCGTCAAAAGTAATTGCGCAGGCGTTCTTTGGCGGAGTGCGCCCAGCGCCGACATCACGCAACCAGTCGTCCAAATGCACAAGGGTGAAGTACTTCTTCAGCACCTCAAGATGCATCGTCAACGTCTCAGGCGAAACGTACATTCCCGCTTGTTCAGTCTCGCGCGCCGGATGTGACGTCGGCAGCACGCGGTGGTACATCAGAATGAGCAGCTCCGGAGTTGAACGTGCACGCCAGCGAATCGGTGCGGCCGCGGCGGTTGCACTCTGCAGCACATTTTTGATGAATCGCTTCATCATCACCACGGCAGATTCGGACTGACCCACGGGCCAACCGTATTCGCAATCGGAAGCGGCAGTCGTCGCCAAACCTGCGTCGCGTAATACATCAAACCGCGCTCTTCACCTTCAGCCGCAGGTTCGGCGTTAGATCGCGGCGAGCGTTCCCAACGATGCCAATAAAGCTGGATGGGTTGCGCGCCCCACTGCTTCTTGAAGTTGTACGTTCCGGCGTTAACTGTCGAGCGTCCGAAGTCGAAGGCGGAGCACTTCAACTCACACACGTGCTGCAACACTTCCCAATACAGCTTCATGTTGAATCCGAGCGGCTTCATGTCGGCTCGACATGAAGCCCACGGAATTTCTGCTCTTCCATTCGCGATCACGAGGAATGCTGCAGCTGCCGGTACGCCACGCGACGTGATCACCATCAGGGTCGTATTCTTGGGGAAGCGCTCGAGGATCGCAGCGAAGAATTTTTTCGGGTAGACGGGCGTTCCAAGATCGCGCATGTTCTGTGCGAATACTTCGTAAAACGAGCTCAGCAAATCCATCGAGCCGATCTGCACGTTAGGCTCTTCGCGATCGGCACGTTTCGCTTGCGAACGCAGCTTAGAACCGAGTTTTTTGGACAATTCCGCGAAGGTCGCTGGCAGCTCCAACACCATACTGACCTTGTCGGTTCTGACGCTCCACGAACCCGGCATCTCCTGCGCGTCGCGATACTCGACGTAAACACAACCTAGATCTCGCGCCAGCGTCGCGCCCTTCTCCATCAACGCCTGAGCGACAGCCGGCTCATTCGCGAGCGCGCCGCCATAGTTAAAAAACGGCACTGAGGTGGCGAAGTTGCCGAGCAATACGCTCTTCTGCTGCACGATCGGCAAGACACCTGTCAACGCGCCCGAACTATCACGAGCTTCCAAGAAATAGGCCGAATGACGGAAGACGTCGCGCGCGAGCAAGCTCCAACCGCTTCTCAAATAAATGGACGCAGTCGGATGCGACTCAACGAATGCGTCCCAGTCAGGACTCGGATCCCGACGAACGTTGATGCTCGCTGCCGCACCTGAAGCCGAGATCGATACGCTCATCGTGCGAACGCGAAGATGGGCGCGCTCGTCGGCGACTCAGTAGTTTCGTGCGTACCGACCAACTTCAGGTTCTCGAGAACGTCTTTCATCGTCGAGAAGCGGAATTGAGAGATGAGCGTCTTTAGACGCGCTTCGCAGCGCGAGAGATTGGTGTAGTGGCGGAAAGTGGAAAGCGCACTCGTTTTAATGCGAGGTTGCCCTGGATCCACTTCCCACGGATGCAGATAGAACACGAAGGGCCGCCCCATTCGATTCAGTTTGCTCAACCCAGCACGCGTAATCGAGTACGGCAACAGTCTGAAATATCCGCCGCCTGAAACCGGAATGCGCAAGCCCAGCAACTTCGACGTGGACATCGGAAACTCGACGATCGTCTTGCCATTGGGGGCTCGAATTCGAGCCGGGGCCTGCGGCGCATCCGGGATGCCGTACACGTCGTGCTTGATCGGGAAAATGCTCGAGTCGTAAACGAAACCCAGATCGCACAATGCATCGAGGGCCCATAGCGACCGGCGGGTTATCGAATAGGTGGAGGCGCGGTAGCCTTCGACTCGTGCGCCGATGATGTCTTCAAGCAGCGCTTTTGAATCCCGAGTTTCGGTGTAGAACTCTTCCGGCGTCTGGTTAAATACGAGCTTGTGGCTCATACCATGGCTTGCGACTTCGTGGCCACGCCGGTGAATCTCTTTGATCAAATCGGGGCTGCGTCGTGCTACCCAGCCCAAGACGAAGAATGTCGCGCGAATGTTCGACTGCTCGAACAGGTCCAAAAGACTTCGAGTATTAGCTTCGACGCGATACTCCATATTGTCCCACTGTGCGCGATCGATCGATTTCGCAAGCGCGGCGACGTGGAAGTAGTCCTCCACGTCCACAGTCATTGCATTAACAATGGTGGGCTTGAGTGCATTCACGTCACGTTCCGGTCGTTGCAGAATCTATCGCAAAGGTCGGGAGCAAGTAGCCGGTCCGCGGCGTGCCACGCGCATATCCGATGCGAAGCCAGTACCGATTCTCGGTGTAGTCCGCAGTCGCCAAGTCGCTGTTGCGATGGAAGTAGTTGTAGGAAAGCCCGAGAACGACGTTCCGCGACAGCCGCCAAGAGAACTCCGCGCCTGCGATATCCTCGTCGTAGTCCACACCCGGCTGCTCGAAGCTAGTTGATGAGCGATTCGCATTGAACGAAAGCGAAGTCGTTTGTGACAAATCGCGCCGGAGCTCAGCGCCGAACCGAGTAATTGTTTGATCGAGACCCGGAT
The DNA here is from genome assembly GCA_023391335.1 of Pseudomonadota bacterium. Taxonomy (GTDB): domain Bacteria; phylum Pseudomonadota; class Gammaproteobacteria; order Steroidobacterales; family Steroidobacteraceae; genus Steroidobacter. Next base: position 58,427 of record JAEWBG010000111.1, read on the forward strand.
TGTCCTGATAGGACTGATCGTTCCACGAACCCAACAATGCAAGCCCCGTACGATTGCGAGAGAAATTCCAAGCCAACGTTACGTAGTCGCGCGTGAAAGGCTGTACGGTTTGACGGCCTGGCGCGGCATTTAAGCTCACGCCGACTGCAGTTTGCGTCGAAGCGAAGGCGCTACCCGAACTCGTGAACTCACGACCACCCGTCAGCAATACGACTGACGAACCTGAGATCCGCCTGCTCACATCGAGCCTAAACAGGAGTCCGCCATCGGAATTCGTGGCTGCATCGCGATCGATGCGGCTGTAACCAGCGTCCAGCCCGAGGCGAGTACGTGCGCCTTGTGCCTCGTATCGAATATATGCGTCATCTTGGTCGTAGTCGCCATTCAAGGATTCTTCCTTGAACTTCACCTGTTCCACTCGACCGTTCAAAGAAATAGAACTGGAACTCGACAGCAAGTGAATAAGCGCAAGCTGCCCTGCAATGCTGTCCGAGTCGAGCGGGCTTTCTTGGTATGAGGTCAGTGAGTACCGACCGCCAACGCGCAAACGCGTCTGTGAACCGAACGCAAACGTGACATCGGGACCCGTCGTAAAGTAGTTCAGGTTCTCATCGTTGTCAGGCGTGGCCGGCTGGAAGGGATCACTCAATACCTGGCCGAAATTGTCCGAAACCACCCATTGAAACCGTTCCGGAACGAAGGCGAACAGCGCATTGCCTGCAAAGTTGCCGACGAACTGAGAGTCGAAAGTGTTATCTCGGTAGTCGAAATACGCGAGATCTCCGACCGCATCTGCCTGCAATTTCGAACTCTGTTTATCGAACGAAAACTGCAGTCCCGCCGAAGCGATGTTCTCGCTCTTTTCGTTACCGGGATTACGAAGAATATTGTCGCTGTGCCCCGCGCCCAGACTAGCCTCATAGGCCAAATCTTCAGCTATCGCTTGTGGCGCACAAAGCTGAAGGATCAGACACGATACCGCGCCCGCAGTGATTCGCGGCAGAACTCCACCGTTTCTCATCTTGGTTTCCTAAAGTTGTTTGACTTGTTACGTCAACGGTCGGTTGGCTCGACTGGGTCGCCGTAGGTTCCGTATCCGTAGTAGCCACTCGATGGTGGCGTGTGGGCCTGATTCAAAACCAAGCTAATCGGCTTCCCTTCGCCAATCGCCTCGATTGCATCAGTCACTGCTTTCTGGACTGTCTCATCGGCACGCACAACAAGAACGATCTGGCCCATGTTTGCAACAAGCGCTCGCGATTCGGTTGATAGCAACAAAGGTGGCGAATCGAATAGCACGATGCGCTGCTTGCCGTCGCCGACAAGCTGGAGCACGAGTTCTTCCATTCGAGGGCTCGCCAAGACTTCTGTCGCTGTTTCGATGCGCTTGCCGGCAGGCAAGACGCTGAGTCTGTCGATGCTGGTGCGGAGAATCAGCGATTCAGGGTGCAAACTGCCATCGACCAGAAGGTCAAGAAGACCGCGATCATTTTCCAGTCCGAAGATTCGACTTATGTGTGGCTTTGCGACGTCCGCATCCACTAGCAACACTTCTAGGTCCTTCTCGAGTGCCATACTGAGCGCTAGATTGACGCTCGTGAATGTCTTGCCCTCGCCGGGCAACGCACTCGCTAGCATGATGATGTTGCCGTTGGGAATCGCAACGCCACCTCGTCCAAGCGCGCTGGCGATGAGAGGCCGCTTGACTTGCTGGTACTGACTAGCGATCTGCCGCTCCATGTCAGCAGGGGGCAGCAAATCCATCTCTCGCAACTTGTTGCGATCGATCTGAACGATTTTGGTTGCCCTTTCATCACTACGCGAAGGAGAGAGCTGAACCACCGCAGGCGCGGTTGAAAACTCGCGAACTGAAGCCTTTTGCAGCTCCAAGTCGATCGTGCGAGGTGAAACCTCAGCAGCAGCCGGCCCGACCGCTGGCGGTACTGACTGCCTGGATTCTTGCAGCTTTTTTAGAGCGCGTTCGACGAGACTCATGTCGCTTCCTCACGCCCCTGCATGCGGGCTCAGCCGAATGCCCATGCGGCTCAATTGCAGAACGATCACTGCGACCACGAACAATCCGCCTACCGCAACGCCGAAGCGATAGTAGGAACGTCGTAGCGCGGTGCGATCCCGCTCCAACCACGACATACTGATCGCACCCAAGACTTGCAGGCCGGTTGCTTGTGCAAGGCCGCGCACTGAGGTGAACGTTGGCTTTAGCTGAAACATGAGATATGCGACGCCGCCGCCGGCCGCTAGGGCAGCAATCAAGATGCCCAGCACCATGATCGAGCGCTTCGGGGAAATCGGCTTGAAACCGGCATTTGGCGGCTCGATCACATCAAAGCGCACTGATCCACTAGTTGTCGCTTCCTCGCCCAGCCGCGATTTTTCCAAGCGTTCGACCAATGCGGTGTAGTTGGCTTTGGTGACATCATAGTCGCGATTCAGTCGCGCGTATTCCGCTTCGACCTGCGGCATGGTGTCGAGCATCTTGCGCAGATCGGTCACATTTTTTTGATGATCAGCCAACTCGCGGCGCAATGCTGCAACTTCGACGTCCGTTTGATTCAGAGCTAATTGAATGCTCTGGTAGACAGGATTGGTGCTGGCGCCACTTGCTGCCGCAGCATTTGGATCCCCGCGCCGCAGAGCCTCGATCTCATCCTGCCGACGCTTCTTGAGCTGCTCGAGCGTTTCACGCGTCGCGATGACATCGGGGTGTTTGTCGGTGAACCTCAGCAGCAGTTCGTCCAATCGAGCCTGGGTTTCCTTGATACGAGACAGGGTATCTCCGCCCGATGTTGGCACGCCCGCCTGAGGCGATACCATGCCGGCTGCCGCAGCGACCGGTGCCTCGCCGCGGAGCTGGCGCTGTAGCTCTTCGCGCCGCGAGGTCGCGAGTGCGAGAGATGATTGCGTCTTCGTGACTGCATCCATCTCGGCCTGCAAGCGAGTGAAGTAACCGCCCTGCTCCGTCGGCATCAATCCCACATTCGACTTTTTGAAGGCGGCGAGACGATCCTCCGCCTGCCTTAGGCGCTGCTCGTAATCGAGTATCTGCGTCTCCAGAAACTTCTGTGCATTCACCGAGCCCTGGCGTTTACCACCCAGCGTATTCTCGATGAGGTGGGCCTGCAGGATCTCGACCGTCTTAAGCGCACGATCACGAGAGACGTCCTTATAGCTGATGCTGTAGATGCTGCCCGCTTCCTGATCGGCCGTGTTGGTGCTGGCTGAAGTAACGTTGAGCTCGACGCGATTGCGCATGTCGTCCAGTGCACGCACGATCTGCTGTGCGCTCATGGTGCGTGGATCCACCAAACCGATTTCCTGCGCCACCGGCTGAAGCTGGGGCTGGGACAAAAGCGATTGGCGCACCAGATTGAGCTGGGCATTGACGTCTTGATCTAGCGTCAGGCCCTGCAGAACTGGCTTCAGCGCAGTTTTAGTATCGACGAACACTCGCGTGCTGGCCTGATAGACGTCGCGCATCGCGAACAAAACTGCCCAGCCCACTACGGCCACGATCCACGCCGTGATCACGGCATAACGACGATAGCGCCACGCACCGCGAACTTGATCGAGAACTTGTTCGAGCAGCTCTTGCATGTCTTAGAACCGAGACTCAGGAATGACGATTACATCGCCTGGCTTCAGGGAGATGTTCTGACGCATATCGCCATCGTTCACGAGCGCCCCCACTTTCACTTTGATCTCGTGCGTCTTGCCGTTTTCGGTGCGGACGACCTTGGCGCGATTTCCGGCCGCGAACGGCCCAAGTCCGCCCACTGCAAGCACCGCGTCGAGCACCGTCAATCCGTCGCGATAGGCGATCGATTGTGGTCTCAACACTTGCCCGATCACTTTAACCTGGCTGAATGCACTCGTCGGTTGCGTCACGATCACATTGACTTGCGGGGAGCGCACGTACTCGGCAAGTACCGTTTCAATATCGTTTGCGAGTTGGGTCGGAGTCTTGCCGACCGCAATCATGTCTTGCACCAGCGGAGTAGTGATCTTGCCGTCGGGGCGAACTGGAACGGTCTGGGTCAACTCAGGATTGCGCCATACGAAGACCTGAATTGTGTCGCCAGGACCGATGACATAGTCGTTGCTGACCTTGCTCTCCGCAGGCGCCTCTTGAGCGGCGGCCGAACCAGAAGAGGGCGCATTGGCGGCAGGCTGAGCCTTGGTTGCGGCGAAGCTGTTCGCAACCATCAATAGCCCCAAGACACACGCGAGGAAGCGGCTACCGGCAGCTTTTGAGCAGTTAACAAAACTCGAAGTCATGGATGATGGCCGTCACGCTTAAGGCGCGCGTTTGCGGTGGTGGCGAATTGCGACAAGAGTATCAGATAGCCGTTTCCATCGATGCTGCCGAAGTCTCATCCTTTAGGGCAGATTTGTCAGGAAAACCGACGGCTTACCTACATGTAATCTGACCGTTGAATACCAGGCCAGCACCTGTTGGATGCTCTCGCTAGCCTTCCAGCTCTGCCTGAAGGCGTCGTGCCTCGGCAACCTCCGGAAATGACGCGCTGGTCACTTGACGAAGGATCTGAAGAGCCCGATCGCGTTGTCCCGCTTCGGCCAGGGCCGCAGCGTAGTGATAACGAACATCCGGAGGGGCAGCCGATGTATCTGCAGCACGCTCCAACACAGGTAGTGATTGTTCGACGTGCCCATTCTTAAACAGGATCCAACCGTACGTGTCGGCAACCGCGGGGTTTTGCGCAGCAGCATCGAAAGCGCGTTTTGCGGTCATTTGTGCGCGACTGTCCCCTCGCTCGAAATAGAGCCACGCGAGATTATTGAGGGCCAATGGGCTGGCATTCGACTCGAGAGCGATGTGTTCGTATTGTTCAATCGCCCCCGCGTTATCGCCCACTTCAGCAAATGCACTCGCCAGCACCATTCGCGCGGCCTCATCTCGAGGCTGCCGGCTAACCCAGTCTTGGAGGAGCGAAGTGGGCTGGCGAAGCTTTGCTTGCCTTGCGGCGCCGTACGCCTTGATTGCAGCTGCTGCCGAGGGGCGCAACTCGTATGAGCGCCTGAAGGCTTCTGCTGCAGCCTCGAACTGCTTCCGATTTAGGGCGACGTCCCCCTCGAGCAGGTCCGCATTTGGGTCGCGAGGTTGAGCCTGGCGCAACTCAGCAACGTGCGCGGCAGCAGCGTCGGACTTGCCATCGTGTAGATCCAGTGCGACTAACAATGCCGTGGCAGCAGTAGGATTCTTCGCAATGGATTGTGCTTTTTGGGCCCACTCGCGAGCTGCAGCGTAGTTGCCTAGCGCCATCTGAGTTCGTGCAAAGCCGAGCAACCAAGACGGATTCGAGGGGTCTTGTGCTGTCGCGTCCCTGAACTTCGCGGCTGCCTCGTCATACCGACCGACCTCAAGATATAACTGAGCGACGGCTGCCGATGCTTTTGCATCGCCCCCTGCCGCGGCAAGCGCCTCCCCGATCGCCAAGTCCGCGTCTTTGGTTTTCTTCTGCTGTAAGTAAACTGCCGCAAGGAGCAACCGCGACTCGATGGATTTGGGATCTCTTTTGCGAAGCTCTTCGAGTCGACGCGTAGCGTCCCCCCGATCGCCTTGCGCCAGAGACAGCCGCGCGAGCGACAGCTGTGCTTCAGCATTGTTGGGCTCGGTCGCGAGCACCTGGTCGTAGCTCTTTCGAGCCGACGCGGCATCTCCCGACGCTGCATCCACACGTGCGAGTGCGAGCAGAGCACCGATGCTCTTGGGATCCAACGCGAGTTGTCGCTGCACGTATTCACGCGCAGCAGCGAAGTCACGCTGCTGGAAGGCGAACGCGGCAGCAACGGACAATGCGGCACTATCCTTGGGTCGGGACGCTACCAGCTTTACTACTTCCGCCTGAGCAGCCTCTTTACCTTTGGCAGCATTGATCGCGGCGATCAACATCGTGTCGCGACGAGCACCTCCATTTTGCGGAGACATGCCCTGCAAGAGATCGACCGCCTTTTTACTCGCGCCAGACGACAAGTACGCGAGCGCCAGATCCAGCTTCAGGTTTGCGTTATCTGGTTGAGCCGCGATACTCCGCTCCAAGAGTGAGATGGCTTGATCCTGTTCTCCCTGCTGCAGGCTCGCCCATCCACGTAGCGCGTCGAGCTGAGGATCTTGGTTGGCCGCTTGAATGGGCGCCAACACCTGCATCGCGAGGTCCGGCCGCTGCAAACGCAATTGCGCTTGTGCCACTAACTTACGGGCTTCGACATTGCCGGCATCTTTTTGCACGACGTCACCGAGTTCCGCGAGCGCCTGGTTCGCGCTCCCATTGGCAAGCAGTGCTGCGCCCAGCAGCAGCTTGGCCTGCAAGAACTCAGGTGCAGCAGTCAGGGCCTTCTGCGCACTTGTGATCGCGCTGGGATAGTTCTGTTCAGCCATCGCGATGCGCGCAGCCAAGAACGAGGTCAGTGGAGCATCCGGAGCTCGCGCAACGAGTTCAGCATGCGTCTTATGGGCTGCTGGCAGATCACCGATCGCCAGCTCAGATTCAGCTGATCCAGCGAGAGCAGTATTGAGTTCCACTGGGGTCAACCGTCCTTGTGCGTTGTCGCGCGCCGATCGATATGCCTCTAACGCCTCTTTGTATTGCCCACTGCGAGCAAGCAGAGATCCTCGTAAGAGCAATGCACTCGCGTTCTTGCGATCGGCATCGAGAACTGCGTCGACTTCGCCCAGAGCGTCGTCGGTTCTGCCTAGCTGCGCGTAGGCTTGTGCGCGTCCAATGCGCGCTCGCACCGAAGTCGCGTCCCGATCCACTGCCTTGCCTAACAAGGCCAGTGCGTGTTCGCTTTGCCCCTTATCCAGCAGTGCCAGCCCTTCATAAGTCAGCCGTTGAGCGTCGGACATTGGGAGCTCGCCGGAATCTAACTGCGCAAGGAGCCCATCGGCATCATCCAACGCCAACTTGGTCTCAGCAGTCAGAACCGCGAGTTGCTCGGGTTTTGCGCCCGATTGAGCAGCGCGATCCAATTCCTTAGCTGCGCCCTTGGCATCCCCTACGTGCAATGAGAGTTCAGCCAGCAGCAATCGTCCCTTCACATTGTCCGGTGCCGACTTCAGTGCATTTTGCAGATCGATGATCGCGCCTCGATCGTCACCTGCATCTCGCTTCCGCTCGGCTCTGACGATTCGCTGATCCGCACTCATGAATGCGTCGCAGCCACACACATTCAACGCGAGAGCTGCTAAAACGATGAACGAGCAAGTCGCCTTGTGCATCCTGAAATCTTCCTTCGACGACTTCGTGAGCTAATGAGCGCCGGACAGTGCTGATGCGAAGGCGTTCAACCTAGACTTCGCCGCTTCGCAATGGGACGCGCAATCGGTCCGTACCGCGACGATGCGAGACAGTGGCGCCGACCAAAGCGATTGCACTCCGTAGCTCAGCTGTGCGCGCAACCCACTGGCCGTCTGCAGATTTCCGATGTGATATGAAAATCTGAGCACACTGCGGTTGGGCCCGTCCTGCAAAACGAGTTCGCGAATGCCGTGCGAGATCTCACGAGAATCAACGACACTGTCCGAATCACTGAATAGGTGGTTGTTGTAACCCACCAATTCTTTGCCCTGCTGCTGCTGCCGATATGCCGCTACAAATCGCCACACTCGCTCGCCGGCGGAATCCTCGTACGTCGCGAGATCTTCAACATCTGCACCGACAAATACGGGGCTCCATCTCGTGCTGTCTGCGGGCAGGGGCCCAAGCCAGCCGTGTAGCGCAGGACGCATCTGCGCGGCTGTCGGGGCTGGTGCAGGGTTTATCGGATCGAGAACAGCCCAAGCAGGTACAACCAGCAAAGCGAAGGCGGCATACGCGGCACGACGCTTTGGTAGGTCGGATCGCTGCGTCTCAGGTTGCGCAACCGGAACGAGAGCGGAGGATGGAAAGCGACTCGCAACCCAGAAGAAGAGCCCCATCATCACAGCGAACACGACCCAACCAAAGCGATAGTGCTCAACGCGCACCAAATAGTGCTGCATGTTTGTGAGGTGGCCGGCGACCACAATCACGTACACGCGCACCCAGTTCGCTACGACAGCGAGGAAGAATGCGAGCGCTAGGAGCAGTGAGCGCGTCTTTAGAGAGTCGCGGCCGAGTTCCCCGTACAGCGCACCGAGCGCTAATCCGACCATAACGAAGTGCAACCCGCTGCACCCCCCAGCGATCTCGAAGGTGCCCGCAGGAATGTGGACGAAGTTTCCGTCTACGTAAGCTTCAACGCCGCTCGCATGAAGCATGTGCCCAACCATCGATGCCGAGACAGCCTGCAGACGAGGCGTGAGCACATCCCAGACGGGAATTGCGAACAGCAAGAAACCGATTGGAAAGGCCGCTAACCGTGCCGCTCCAATCCCGAACATCGACCACACTGCAAGCAGTGCTATCACCGGGAAAGCGAGTTCATGAGCAGTCTCGATGCCGGCGCGATATGCGATGAGCCAACCGATGCTGCCCAGCAGATAGGCGAACACGGCGAAGAGATTCGCCTCGGGCTGCAGTTGTTCTAGCCGGTCATCGCGCAAAATCAACCAGAATGAAATTCCTAACACGATGAATCCGTGAGTAAACGTTGTCTTGTCCGTGTCGAGCCAAAGCGTAGATAAAGCGAGGGTGGTCGGCCAATACAAGGCCAGCATGGCCAGAAGACAAGCTGCAACCAGCAGCCGCATCCGCCTACGCGCCATTATGGGTTGCGCTCTAGGTGCGAGAGCGACCTCATCCTCAAGGCTCGCCATTACTGCACTCGCATTCCGTACTTTTCCATCAAGTCGTATAGGGTCGGACGACTGACACCCAACAGCTCAGCGGTCCGCGAGATGTTTCCGTCCGTGATCGTCAATGCCTGCTGAATAGCCTGGCGCTCGGCGCGCGTACGGACTTCCTTTAGGTTGAAGAGCAGTTCGCTGCTGGTCGCCTCTTTGAGGCCCAAATCCTCCGGCGTGATCATCGTGCCTTCGGCCATGATCATCGCCGTCTTCACTTTATTCTCGAGTTCGCGAACGTTGCCGGGCCAGCTGTAGGCCTCGAGTGCCGCCAATGCTTGCTCACTGAAACCACGTTTCGGCCGCCCTTGGACGCCGCTGAACTTGCGCAACATCGCGTGCGCGAGAACAGTGGCACCGCCTTTGCGTTCGCGAAGCGGCGGTACCGTAATCGTCACTTCGCCGATTCTGAAGTAAAGGTCTTGGCGGAACTTCTGCTCTGCGATGAGTTGCTGAAGATCTTTGTTCGTTGCGCACACAACGCGCACGTTGACCGGAATTTCTTGGCGCCCGCCAACTCGTTCAATGACCTTGTTCTGCAGGAAGCGCAGCAACTTCGCTTGTAGCGCGATCGGCATGTCACCGATCTCATCGAGGAACAGCGTGCCTCCGTGTGCGACTTCCACCTTCCCGATCGTCTGCTTTACGGCACCCGTGAATGCGCCTCGCTCATGACCGAACAATTCGCTTTCGAGCAACTGCTCTGGAATGGCCGCGCAGTTGATCGCCACGAACTTGCCGTCGGTTCTGCCACTCTGCGCGTGAACAGCACGCGCGATAAGCTCTTTACCGGTTCCACTTTCACCAAGGATTAGGACAGATACATCGGTGCGTGCGACCTTCTCCACCATCCGACAGACTCGCATCATCGCGTCGTCGGTCGCGATGAGCCCTTCCATCGGAGCAGCAGATTGCGCCTGCTTCAATTGGCGGTTCTGCTCCTCCAATGCATGCATGTGGAAGGCGCGACTGACGATCAGCTTTAGTACTTCGGTATCGACCGGTTTCTGATAGAAATCGTACGCGCCGAGCGACACGGCTCTGACGGCGTTGTCCCGATCGTTGTTTCCCGTGACAACGATGACCTTCGTCTGCGGAGCGAGCGCAAGGATTTCCCTCAGCGTCTGCATGCCTTCCGCTACTCCTTCCGCATCCGGAGGCAAGCCAAGATCCTGCAGCACGACTGGCGGCTCGAACCGCCGCAACATCGTCAACGCTTCGTTGCGCGTCGAGGCAATCAGGACTTCGTGTTCGTCGAAGCACCACTTCAATTGCTTCTGCAAGCCGATGTCATCTTCGACGATCAGGAGTTTGGGTCGATCCACGGTCACGTTGGACTTCCTTCCGTTTGTATTGCGCCCCCCGCCGCGGTGTACGGGCCGGATAAGGCTTCTCCGCGGGTGGAAACAGGTAGGTTAATCAAAAAGCGGGTCCCATGACCGGGGCTACTGCTCACTTCTACCGTCCCGCCAATTTGACGAACGTATTCGCGCACCTGATAAGCACCGATTCCCATTCCCTTGGAGCCCTTGGTGCTATCAAATGGGCGAAACAGACGGTCGCGAATGAATTCAGGAGTCATTCCCGCTCCCGAATCCGACACGCTGATGCTCACACGCTCTGGCGTCGCCTCCACCCCAACGTTCACCGCGCCCGCGTCTGCGGTTGCATCCTGTGCGTTCCGAATCACGTGTTCCAGCGCACTGATCAGCCGCTCCGCATCGGCGGAAACCTGGACCGGGATGATCGGTGCAGCAACTGGCACGGGCTTGCGGTCCGCACAGCGCGCGACTGCATCGTGTATCACCTTGCCGAGATCCAGCTCGCATAGCCTCTCCTGCGCCTGTTTTCTTTTTAGTTGCTCGATCAACTTAGTCATGCGTTCGACAGTGTTGTCGATCGTCTCGATCGCATCGTCGATAAACTCAGGGTTGTGCTTGTGACGCCGCGAATTGACCACGATCAACTTCAGCTGGGCAACTGAATTCTTCAAATCGTGCATCATGAATGCGGTGAGCTTGTTGTACGCCTCGAACTGACGACTTTCAGCCAATCGCTGGTGCGCGTCGTGCTGTGCGATGTGCGTTGCAACGTGACGACCGACCGTCTTCAGCAGATCGCGATCTTCGTATGTGAGCTGGAATGGCGGCGGTGGATTGTAGAGAACAATGAACCCAAGAAGCTCGTTAAGTTGCAGCAGGGGAGAGACGATGCGCAGCTCTTGATTGTTCAAAAGCCAACCAGGGACTTCAATGTTGCGATAAACATCCGGCCTACTGCGCAACTCATCCATGTCGATAATCCATTTCGTCCTCGCTAAGAACTGCGCCAGATCGGCCTGTACAATCAATGGCTCGATGGCCGTAAGCGAGTCGATGTGCATAGGCCAAGCTGCGGCGACCCGATACTTGCGGTCTTCTTCGTCGCGCAAAAAAAGAAACCCACCCGGACTTGAGAAGATTTGTGCGATCGCTCTGACCGCGGTACGGCGCACATCCTCTTCATCAGTGGATGAGAGCGTACCAATGAAGCGCAGCCATTCGATGCGATAGTCGTACTTGTTACGGTAGAAGTGCTTGCTCAGAAACACGCGTGCGTACCGACGTAGCGTTTCCGAGGCCAGCACGCCAACAAGCGCAACGATCGCGCCGGCCATGAACACGATTTGGCCAACAACGCCCCACTCGCCGCCTTTTTCGCGAACGTAGAAGCCACCGAGCGCCATTACAGTTAGATATGCGCCGACAACCATGAAAGTCGTCGTGTAGAACACCGCCTGGCGCGAGACAAAGATATCGAGTGACCACTGCGGGTTACGTCGTGCCGAAATTGCGAGCAACGGAACTGCCACCGCACTGAGCACACCCCGTGCGTTCCAAGCATCGGCGGAGATCCCGTGGATCAGCTCGACTTGGGAGTACAGGAACAGGTCGTACGCGAACATTGCGCCGACACCTATGCAGAAGTACTTCAGCGCATTGCGACTCGAGTGGGTCGCATTTCGAAACAATTGCTCAACGAGTACTAAGCCCAGCAGCGAGAGAGCCAGCTGCGTTCGCGACAACAGGATCGTGGGATCGACAAAGAAGATGCCTTTGCGTTCGAGAAGGAAAGCAACCAGAGGCGCCGTAAAGAGAACACATGCAAGAGCATGAACAGCGAGCTTGAATCTGGGCCCAATGGTTTGAGCTGCCACAGCGGAAATGGCGAGCACCCAGATTGCACCCCGCGAGATTTCCAGCTCATACACAACAATCGCCGGGATCGCGTCCCAGTGATGATGTACCGAGAGCACGATTGCCCAGCAGGCACTGATCGCGCTCGCAGCGATCAGGAGAATTCCGGGGCCACGGCCTTTCCAGCTGACCGACAGCAGGGTCGTGAGCAGCAGATACGCGAGACCAGCCGCTCCGTACCCTAGAACGCCCAGTGTGTTCATGGGGTGCTAGCGCGCACCTTTTCTCCAGACGATCACCTCAACGGTTTGCACCAAGATCGCCAGGTAGAAAAGCAGACTATGGTTCTTGACGTAGAACAAGTCGTACTGAAGTTTCTCTGTCGCATCCTGCTCCGATGATCCATACGGGTAACAGAGCTGCGCCCATCCCGTGATGCCGGGCTTGATCGAGTGGCGTTCTCGATAGTAAGGGATGCGTTCGTTCAGCTGATCGACGAATTCGGGCCGCTCGGGTCGAGGCCCCACGAAGCTCATCTCACCACGCAAAACGTTGAGGATCTGTGGGAGCTCATCGATGCGCGTCAGACGTATGAAGGAACCTATCTTCGTCACTCGGCTATCGTTCTTCTGCGCCCATTGCGGCTTGCCGTCGCGCTCGGCGTCCTCGCGCATACTGCGGAACTTCAACAACTTGAAAGGTCGTCCGTACTGCCCAACTCGCACCTGACGATAGAAGATAGATGCGCGTGGTCCTTCAGTAAGCTTGATCGCCAGCGCAGTGATCAACATCAGCGGAAGCGCAATGGTCAACAGGGCCAAGCTCGCGACGATATCGAAAGCACGCTCTAGCGAGCCGTGAATGCGACCTTGCCTAAAGCCTTCCGAAAAAATCATCCAGCTAGGGTTCAAAACATCCAGACGTACTTTGCCTGTCTCGCGCTCGAGGAAGGTAACCAATTCGACGATCTCCACACCCTCGAGGCGGCACTCGAGCAACTGATCCATCGGAAATTGCCGACGTCGGTCATCCATTGCGACGACGATCTCATCGACTCGCTCGTCCTCGCAAATGGTGATGAGGTCCTTGCCCGTGAACAGCCTCTTCGATTGAGTTACGGTCAAAAGCTCATCGCCTTCAGCCGGCACGTAACCCACCACGACGAATCCGCGTCGATCTGAACGGCGCCGAAGCCGGACGATGCTGCCAGCCCGACGACCAGCGCCATACACAAGAATGCGGCGTTTAAAGATGTCTTCGTTGACGAGCTTGTCGAAGATCATTCGTATGACGACGCACCCTCCAAACGAGAGCGCCGTACTCGCAAACAGCGCTCCTCGCCCGATGTGAAGCGCCGGAATGAAGTACGCCAGAATGGCAATGAACAGTGCGCCCCCAATGACGCTGGCGCCGACCCGAGCAAGAACTCCAATAAGCTTGGAGCGCTGCCGAGCGTTGTAGAGGCCCATTGCGGTCATGCTCACAAACATGATGCCGGCGAAGAAAATCCCGCGCGGCAGCATCGGACCGTGCAAGCCGCTGGGGATCGGCAAGGAATCATCGAGCTGCAGGAGCGCCGCGCCATACGGAGCAAAGAAGAAGACGACGCCTTCGACGGCTGCCAACAAAGCCAGCGGCAGTTGCCAATAGTGTTGAAATATTCGAATCGCCACGAATCGTTGATTCCTAAGAAAGGGGCGCGAAAAAGCGAGCGAGGAATGCGCTCAGCATCCAAAGATGCATATTGAGCGGGATGCCTTAGCCCAAAACCAGCGGACGTAAGTCTAGTGACTTACTACGACAGTCCTCGTGAAGGGAGTCACAACGACTACTGTCAAATGAACATACGTACGATCCCGGCTAATTGACAATCATTCGCATTTGTATTTAGATGGCCCGTAGTTTAACCGGCCTGCTTTGCACCATGTACGTTTGCGTTTGTCACGCCATCTCTGATCGGCAGATCCGCGAAGTCGTAGATCGCGGTGCCGGCTCGCTTGCTGAAGTCCAACAGCATCTGCCAGTCGCGAGTTGTTGCGGCAGCTGCGAAAAAACCGCCTGTGAACTCATTGATTCGCGCGTTTCAGAGCTTAGGGACCGGCCAGTCGCCGCATAACCTTTTCCCGACCTGCCCCTCGCCTCGCGCTTGCCTGCGTTCTAAGCGTCCGCCAAGATCGCGCCCTTCCGTTCTCCTTTCGAGTCGTACATGAAAGGCAATCCTCAGGTCATTCGTCACCTCAATGCAGTGCTCAAGAACGAGCTCACTGCGATCAACCAATACTTCTTGCACGCCAAGATGTTCGACAACTGGGGTCTGACGAAATTGGGCGAGTACACCCGAAAGGAATCAATCGACGAGATGAAGCACGCCGATCGCCTGATCGAGCGGATCTTGTTCTTGGACGGACTGCCGAACCTGCAGGATCTGGGGAAGTTACTGATCGGCGAGAACGCAAAGGAAGCACTCGAGTGCGATCTCAAACTTGAACTGCAGGCGCACCCGGACCTCAGAAAGGCGATCGCAGAATGCGAAACGTTAGGCGACTACGTTTCTCGCGATCTTTTTCAAGACATTCTGAAATCCGAAGAAGAACACATCGACTGGCTCGAAACGCAGCTCAAGCTGATAGAGCAGATTGGCATTCAGAATTACAGCCAATCCCAGATGGAAGCCGGGGACTAACGACGAGACGATCCTACCCGATCGTTTTCGAAGCAAGATTCGAAAGCGGGCTGGTCACGCCGGACGAGTTCAATGCGACCACGGTGAAGTACCAGGTGCCTGGAGTTAGATTCTCCACGACGTACGAATTCAGGGATGGATTCGTAAGCTTCACAGATTCACTCAAATCGTTTGGGGACTGGCCGTACAGCACCTGGAATCCGGCCAAGTCCGTGAGCACGGATCCGTCCGTATTTTGCGTTGGGGGCAACCACGAAAGCGTCGCCGTTCCGGTCGCTGTCTGCGTCACCGTAATGGAGAACGCAGGAAGCGACACGGTGGACTGGCCATCTGATACAGAAACCACGATGGCCCCGTAGGTCCCAACGTCAGCGCTCGTCGGGGTGCCAGAGATTTGTCCAGTCGTCGG
The DNA here is from genome assembly GCA_023391335.1 of Pseudomonadota bacterium. Taxonomy (GTDB): domain Bacteria; phylum Pseudomonadota; class Gammaproteobacteria; order Steroidobacterales; family Steroidobacteraceae; genus Steroidobacter. The sequence goes on from JAEWBG010000111.1 coordinate 73,498, forward strand.
ATTGATCGATGCCCAATCGGGAAGATTGGTGGCCGAGAACGTCAGTGCATCGCCGTTCGGATCAGAGGCCGAGGGCTGAAACGCGTACGCCTGGTTCGCCAGAATCGTGCCCGCACCTTTTCCTTGAATCGTGGGAGCGCCAGAACTGCCACCGGCGGGCGGCGGAGTGCTCGCGCCTCCTGACGGAACGCTCGAGGACCCGCTACCCCCTCCGCCACAAGCGGCAAGGAGCCCGGCAAGAGCGACCGCAATAAAGCGCCGTATTACGAGGCCGTGAGCCAACGTGAACTCCCAGGGATGGAACGACCCGTCGTTACGTCCAATGTCCGTGCCAGAAACAAAATCTACCTTTGTTTCAGCTGCTTAGCGTCGGATTCCGTTACACATAGCAACCGCATTTGTCGCAGCATGGCGACGGCGTCTTATGTCTACAGGAAAGAACTACAGCAAACGCCTGTTTTTGAAGGTGCTTTGCTCGTCGGCGATTTCCGACACGCTGTCACACGCGGACAAATCGTGTCAGGCAGTCCATTGGCGGTTGAGAGTGACCGTTTGCGGCCAGAGTAGAACGATCCGGCAGACTGCAAACCCACAACTGTCAACTGACAGCGGGTGGTGATTGGCCGTTGAGAGTTGGGCGTTTACGGCCAGAGAGCGGTGACACATGACCGCGGCCGACACCTGTTACCTGTCGACTGTGATGGTGCTCGTGGGATTCCAGCAGTGGGAGTGGAGAGCTGAGCGTTGGCCGCAAAAGGACCCGGCCTTGCTGACGCTCAACCGACAACCGTCAACTGAAGAATGGCGTCCCCACGGGGATTACTCGTCTCATCCATGAGACTCGGCCCGAGGACGGGCCCAGCCTAAAGGCTGTTCAAATTCGCTCCAGGCGAATTTAGTCGAACCCCTAATCCGGTGTTCTCATCCCGCGTGGCGCTGCGCGGGCCATTTCTTTGAAATGGCGTCCCCACGGGGATTCGAACCCCGGTTACTACCGTGAAAGGGTAATGTCCTAGGCCTCTAGACGATGGGGACGCACGCTGACGTAGGGCTTGGTGGAGCTAGCCGGGATCGAACCGGCGACCTCTTGCATGCCATGCAAGCGCTCTCCCAGCTGAGCTATAGCCCCACGCGGGAGGCGCGCACTCTATGAACCTGCGTACCTCAAGTCAAGCTTGTCGGGGAGAAAAATCGACGCTCTCAGCGAACCGATGGATCCCACACAACAACGCGCTTACCACGCATGAACATGAGGCCCGCCTGCGCCAATGCAACGTTTGCTTGGACGAAGTAGTACGCGATTCTGATCAACGCATTTTTCTTCGCGGCGCTTGCGAAGTGAGCCAGCACAACAACGAAATATCCAGCGACTTGCAACCAAGTGGCAACTCGGTAAATCGGACCAGCGCCATAGAGCGCGAGCGACGACACAAACAGTAGCGCCAAGAACCATGGCACAAGCCAACGCATGAGCTTGTGGCTCCAAACCTGGTACGCAAACAATCCATGCGTGAACGGATTCAACACGGATCGCATCGTCGAGAGTCCCGCCATGCCGCGAATGGCCGTGCGCACTTTGCGCTGATATTCCTTCTTGGGATCTTTGATATCTTTGTAGATGCCACGAACACGCGAATCGGAGACAGCAACCAGACCTGCACGACGCGTCATCAGCGCACACGCGAAGTCGCTTGGGATGGTGGGAATCCAGGTCTTGATCACCGAGCGCCGCACAGCAAAGAACGACCCGCTGAGTCCAACTAGTCCGCCACGCTCCGACTCCAGCCGGCGCAGCCACATTTCGTATTTAACGTACGCGCCCTCGCCCGCAAGCTTTCCATCTGCGCCGATAAAAAGATCTTCGCTGGAGACCGCGCCGACATTCGGATCGCGAAATCGATCAACAATGAATCCGATGCTTTCGGGTGGGAGATCTGTTCCTGCATCGGAGAAAACCAATAAATCCCCGGTTGCTTGTTCGATTGCAAGACCCTGCGCGAATTCCTTTCCGCGTCGCTCGGGAGAACGAACCAGGCGAACGCCACGATCCGCAAATCCGTTCACGATCGCGTCGGAAGCGTCATCAGAAGCATCGGAAGCCACCATGATTTCCAGTGGCTGGTACGCGAGTTTGAGCGCATTCTCGATTTTGGCCGCGAGCCGACGTTCTTCATTGCGGCAAGCGATGATCAAACTCACTTTCGGCGCATATGCACCCTCAACCGACGAGTGCCGCCTTCCGGGAACCAAAAACTTCAACACCAACGGATACAGCGCATAGCTGTAAATCGCCCCCGCCAACGAGATCCAGAAAAGAACCTGCATCGCTTCTCAGCTCACCGTTTGTTCTATGTGGTCGATCGCTTTTTGAATGCGAGCGATCGTGATCTCTTTGCCAAGAAGCGCCAGTGTGGAATCGATCGGCGGAGACACGGCCGTACCGGTTACCGCCACTCGAATCGGTTGAGCAACCTTCCCCAAACCAACACCCGCCCCTGTCGCGATCGCATTCAGGACGTCGTGAATGTTCTCGGATGTCCACTGAGCAAGCGACTCGAGCTGCCCCTTGACTTGCCCCAAGACGATTTTGGCTTCTGAAGAAAAGTTCTTCTTCGCGGCTTTTTCGTCGTAGCTCTCGACATCGCGAAAGAAGAACACACTGTTCTGTGCCATTTCCTTCAGAGTCTTGGCTCTTTCCTTTTGGATATTTGCAATGGCGGCTACATATGCATCGTCGGCTGCATTGATGCCGAGCTCGGTTAAATGTGGCTTCAAATACCGCCCCACTCTTTCGGGAGTCGCCCTCATGATGTGCTGTTGATTCAACCAGAGAAGCTTCTCAGGATTGAATGCCGAGGCGGATTTGTTCACGTCCCGAATATCGAACAGCGCGATCATTTCCTCCATGCTGAAAACTTCCTGATCGCCATGTGACCATCCAAGCCGCACTAGATAATTCAGCAGCGCCTCGGGCAGGAATCCGTCATCTCGATATTGAAGCACGCTAACGGCACCGTGACGTTTGGAAAGCTTCGCTCCGTCCGCCCCAAGAATCATCGGCACGTGCGCATACACAGGCGGAGTCGCACCGAGTGCTTTGAGCATGTTGATCTGCCGCGGCGTGTTATTCAGATGATCATCGCCGCGAATGACGTGAGTGATGGCCATATCGCTGTCGTCAACAACGACGCAGAAGTTGTACGTGGGAGATCCATCTGAACGAGCAATGATGAGATCGTCCAACTCCGCGTTGTCGAAACTCACATTGCCGTGAATCACGTCCTCAACGACTACGGCACCTCCCTGCGGATTCCTGAAGCGAATAACTGGATCGACACCCGCGCGCGGCTCAGTTCTGTGGCGGCACGTTCCGTCATATCGGGGCTTTTGCTTGGCCTCGATCTGCTTGGCGCGCATCGTTTCCAATTCTTCTTTCGTGCAGTAGCAGCGATATGCATTTCCCTGCTCGAGGAACGACTTGAGCACGTCCGCGTATCGGTCCATGCGACGCGTTTGATAAAACGGACCCTCGTCCGCCGTAAGTCCCAGCCATTCCATGCCATCCAAGATGACTTGCGTCGCAGCTTCCGTAGAACGTTCCCGATCCGTGTCTTCGATTCGAAGAATGAACTTGCCGCCATTACGACGCGCGTACAGCCACGAAAACAACGCAGTGCGTACGCCGCCGATGTGCAGTAGGCCTGTGGGGCTAGGCGCGAATCGAGTGCGGATGGACATGGAGGAAGTGACTAGCGGATGGCGGATGGCGACTTGTCAGAGTGGTTACTCACGGCCGGTGAAGAACGCGGATGATTGGTGATCTTCTCGATCCGCTATTCACTATCCACGAGTCACTTCTGCGAATGGTGGGCGGTACAGGGATTGAACCTGTGACCCCTGCCGTGTGAAAGCAGTGCTCTACCGCTGAGCTAACCGCCCATCCTTAAGATCGCTGAGTTCGCGAGGTGGCGTAGTGTATGGAGCACTCGGCGGTCGGTCAACGCAACTACATGGCGTAAGCCGGCGGCGTGCGATTTAGCAGTACCCAATACAGCCCGAGACTGCTCACCGCATCCACAAACGCATTGAATTCCACGGGCTTACGTACATAGCTGTTCGCGCCCAGGCTGTAGCTTGCGATCACATCGGCGTCCTGGCTGGAGGACGTAAGGACAACGACTGGGAGGGACTTGGTTCGTGCGTCGGCACGGATTCTCTGCAGCACCCCCAGGCCATCGAGCTTTGGGAGTTTTAGATCGAGCAGGATGACTGTGGGCGCATGCGAAAGATCGCGGCCTGCGTAAGGGCCCTCTCCGAACAGAAACTCGAGCGCCTCGACCCCGTCGCGGACCACTGTAATGTCGACTGCTAGATTGTTTTTTCTGAGGCTGAGGGTGGTGAGCTCCTCGTCGTCCGGATTGTCCTCTACGAGCAGAATATAACGAGCATTCATCCCTTTCCCCTGATCTGCACGCGGTCGGCGCATTGGCTGCATTGAACGCGTTCGAACACTGTTGCTCGGGTGCAGGTGCTAGTCACATTCTGGATATTGTCCGGCGGCAAGATCACTGCAGCCCTAGCACCCTTTGACTGCACCGGACGGCGCATCGTGGCGTATCTGCTTCGGATCGGCAAGCTGCCCTTACGTGCGAGCACGGCCGGCCGAAAGTTCGAACTAGTGCGCCTCTTCGCCGCCCATGAGCTGGAGCAACTCAGCCGTCTTCTGTCGCATGAGTCCTTCGTTGCCCCGCGTCTCCACATTCAGGCGAATGAGCGGTTCAGTGTTAGAGGAACGAAGATTGAATCTCCAGCCATCGAATTCCATCGACACCCCGTCCTTAAAATCGACGCTCTTGGCGCTGGGCTGATACGTATCCTGGATGCGCTTAATTGTTCCCTTGGAATCCGCCACTTTGCGATTGATCTCGCCGCTCGCAGGAAACTTCGCAATGCGTTCACCCACTAGCTTCGAAAGCGGCTGACCGGTTTCACACATGATCTGCGCGACGAGCAACCAGGGAATCTGACCACTATCGCAGTAGCCAAACGCACGGAAATAGTGGTGTGCACTCATCTCGCCACCGTATACCGCATCGACCTGACGCATCACATCTTTCATGAACGCGTGACCGGACTTCGACATCACCGCCTCTCCACCAAGTGACTGCACCATGTCAAGCGTCGCCCAGGTGAGTCGGGGATCGTGAACAATTCGCCCGCCGGGTTCCTTCTTTAGGAACACCGACGCTAATAGTCCAACGATGTAATACCCTTCGATGAACCCGCCGGTCTCATCGAACAGAAAACAGCGATCGAAGTCGCCATCCCACGCAACGCCGCAATCGGCTTTGTGTTTGCGAATCGCTTCGATCGTCGAGCGGCGATTCTCTTCGAGCATTGGATTCGGCACACCATTCGGAAACGTGCCGTCTACTTCGTGATTAATCTTGATGAATTCGAACGGCAGATATTTTTCGATTTGATCGACGATCAATCCAGCACCGCCGTTGCCCGCGTTCACCACAATCTTCAACGGCTTCAACTTGTCGCGATCCAAGTACGTCAATAAATGCTCGATGTACTTGCGATTGATATCTAGCTCGAACCGCTTACCGGGAGCCAAAGGCGCGGAATATGAGTTGGATTCCGCAATGCGCTGAATGTCCTTGAGCCCCGTATCGCCACTAATCGGCCGCGACTGCTCGCGCACGAACTTCATGCCGTTGTAATCGGGAGGATTGTGACTCGCAGTCACCATGATGCCGCCGTCCATCGCTTCGCTGAATGTCGCGAAGTACACCATTTCGGTTCCGCACAACCCAATGTCGTAGACATCGACACCTGAATCGACAAGCCCCCTCGTTAGCGCCTCGCACAATTCAGCACTCGACTGCCGAATGTCGCGCCCAACAATCACGCGCTGAGGCTTTAGGAACTCTGCATACGCACGCCCGATGCGATAGGCAACGTCGGAATTCAATTCGCCGGGAATTCGTCCGCGATAGTCGTACGCTTTGAATCCAACGATGGTTGACGGGGACGAGCTGGCAGATGGCGGAGCAGAATTCGTGCTCATTTATGCGTCTCTACTGTGATCAGATCTCAATGTGGCGAGCAGGCGATACAGCATTTTGCGAATACTCACGATACGCTGCTCAATATCATCCCGACCGATGGTATTCCAAGCAAAGTCCCTGGCAATTTCCAGTTGCGTTTCTAGTTCGGCGAGAGATCCGAGAGCCACTTCAACGAAGCGAGCGAATTCTTTCCGCGACGCGCGAACGCTGCCTTCGGCCAAATTAGAAGGGACCGAAACCGCGGCCCTACAAATCTAGGCCGTCAGACCGAACCGCTCCTCGCGCGGACAAGGCGCTGTGAATTTGCAGAGGGCCCTTGCCAGCAACACTGACTCTTGCCAAACGACCAGCTGCTTAAAGCGACGTCCATCCATGGCAACACTCCTTTGCTCTTACCGCCAACAGTCAACCGTCAACTCTCATCCCGTCCATACCTGTCTTCGAATCGAACTATATCGTCCTCGCCCAAGTAGGACCCCGATTGCACCTCAATAATGTGCAGCGGAATCTTGCCGGGATTTTCAATTCGATGCTGCGTGCCTACAGGGATGTACGTGGATTGGTTCTCTTCCAGCAGGAATGTTTCGTTTCCACGGGTAATTCGTGCGGTGCCCGATACCACGATCCAGTGCTCGGCGCGATGGTGATGTAACTGCAATGACATCGCGGCGCCGGGCTTCACTGACAATCGCTTCACCTGAAAGCGAGCGCCAGAATCGATGCTGTCGTAGCTACCCCAGGGCCTGAATACCTCGCGATGCAATGAAGTTTCGTGCCTGCCCTGCTTCTTGAGCTTGTTTACGAGGTCTTTGACGTCCTGCACGCGATTTTTCGGTGCAATCAATACCGCGTCCTTGGTTTCCACGACTACGTGATTCTCGAGTCCGACCGTAGCGACTAACCGGCTCGTCGATTGCAGGTAGCAGCCGTGAGTATCGGAGGTCAACACGTCACCCAAGCAGACGTTGCCGTCTGCGTCTGCAGGTATCGCCTCATGCAGAGCAGACCAAGACCCCACATCGCTCCAGCCGGCGTCGAGCGGCACTACGACACCATGCTGCGTTTTTTCCATCACAGCGTAGTCAAACGAATTGCTCGGACACGCGCCGAACTCTTTGGCCGGAAGGCGCGTGAAATCTAAATCGCGCTTCGCGGCCGTGTATGCGTGCGCACATGCTTCGTAAACGTCTGGCGCAAGTGCGCGCAGTTCATTGAGCACCACTGAGGCGCGGAACATGAACATGCCGCTGTTCCAGTAGTACTCGCCCGAATCGACGTAGCGCTGCGCCGTTGCGAGATCAGGCTTTTCGACAAACTGATCGATCGGGAATGCCGGCCCTTCAGCCGATTTGCGCCGGATGTATCCGTAGCCTGTCTCGGGCTTCGTCGGCACCACTCCAAACGTGACGAGACGCCCTTCCAATGCTGCTTGGCGTCCGATCGCAATGGCTTTTTGAAATGCAGCGCGATCTTGAATGACATGATCTGCTGGAAGGATCAGAAGTATCGGATCTTCGGCGTTGTTTCGGGATGGATCGTCAGCAACCGATGCCATCGCTGCAATTGCGATTGCAGGAGCCGTATTGCGACCGACCGGCTCCAGCAGAATCGCGCGGGGCAACGAGCCAGATTCAAGTAACTGCTCCGCAACGAGAAAGCGGTGGCTCTCGTTGCAAACGACAATCGGATTCCCGAGATCGCTCACGCCCGAAAGCCTTGCCAAGGTCTCCTGCAGCATGGTGCCCCTCGATACCAATGGCAGCAGTTGCTTTGGGTATAGCTCGCGCGATAGAGGCCAAAGTCGCGTGCCAGAGCCGCCGGAGAGAACAACGGGAAGAAGCATGATGTGCTACTACCGAAAAGTGACTGATTCGAATATTGCGTACCGAGGCGACACGCAACCCCGCCCCGACGCACGCATTTGCGCCGGGAATCCGATTGTACTTACATCGTTCAGGCAGAACGTGCGACGCTATCGCCTCTGCCGATTGCGTAGTACTTCAGACCGAATCGCTTGACGAACCCGGGGTCGTACAAGTTACGGCCGTCGAAGATCACCGGCTGGCGCAGGTTCGTCTTCAGCGTTTCGAAATCGGGGCTGCGGAACTCCTGCCACTCGGTGACGATGACCAATGCATCCGCACCTTTGGTCGCATCCATGGCAGATTTCTCGAGCTTGAGGTCTTCGCGTTCACCATAGATCCGTGAGGCTTCCTCGTGTGCGACCGGGTCGTAGGCTCGCACTCGGGCACCCGCTTCCCAAAGCGCCTCCATCAAATAGCGGCTAGGCGCCTCGCGCATGTCGTCCGTGTTCGGCTTGAATGCCAGTCCCCACACGCCGATGGTCTTATTCGCGAGCTGCCCGTTGAAGTATCGATTGAGCTTCTCGAACAACACAGACTTCTGTCTCTTGTTCACGCTTTCCACAGCATTTAGGAGCGTCGCATCGAACTGATGATCGCGGGCACTTCGCGAAAGCGCCTGCACGTCCTTCGGGAAACACGATCCGCCATATCCGCAGCCCGGATAGATGAAGTGGTATCCGATGCGCGGATCGGATCCGATACCTAAACGCACCTTTTCGATATCAGCGCCCATGCGCTCAGCGAGATTGGCCAGCTCATTCATGAAACTGATCTTCGTGGCGAGCATTGCGTTGGCGGCGTACTTGGTTAGCTCGGAAGAGCGAACGTCCATGACGATCATGCGATCGCGGCTGCGAGTGAATGGGTCGTAAAGGGCCTTCAGAAGTTCGGCAGTCCTAGGATTGTCGGTGCCGACCACAACGCGATCAGGCTTCATGAAGTCGGCGATCGCAGCGCCCTCCTTCAGGAATTCCGGGTTGGACACCACATCGAATTCGAACTGAGCACCACGAGCTTTTAGTGTCTGGTCGATCTTGGCCTTGACCTTATCCGCCGTGCCAACCGGAACGGTGGATTTGGTGACCACGACTCGATAGTCATTGATGTGCTTGCCGATGGACTCGGCAACGGCCAGCACGTATTTCAAATCCGCCGAGCCGTCCTCATCGGGTGGCGTCCCGACCGCGATGAACTGGAATACGCCGTGCTTCACGCCTTCCGCGGCATCGGTGGTAAAGGTCAGACGACCTGCCGCGATATTTCTCTTCAGTAGCTCGTCGAGTCCGGGCTCAAATATCGGTGACTCGCCCCGGCGAAGCATCTCGACCTTGCGCTCGTCCACGTCTACGCAAAGAACGTGATTACCCACCTCAGCAAAGCAAGCGCCCGTCACCAAACCCACGTATCCCGAGCCGAAAATAGTTAGCCGCACAGAACCCTCGATCGTTCAGTTGTTCACATCGAACCTTAGATAAGGCCGCGAAACCCGTCAAAGCTGCTGGTCTTAGCAGCTCATTTTCCATAACAAGAAATATTTTCAGGTTTTTTCACTTTCCTGCGAGGGAATTTCCCCGCGGACGTCGCTTATACATTTTGGGAGCAGTCGAATCCTTAGGAAGAGCCTTCGACTCTCCAAGAGGACGCAGGGGTGCACGGACGCACTGGATCGGGCCACCGCATGGAGGGCGCGTGACCAGAGTAAAAAACCCATCGCACTTGGAAACCGCGACCCTGTTTGTCCTCTAGCTCCGGTTGGGCCGGCACCACTTCCACGGTGCCGGCTCAGCTCTAAGGCCGAGCCCCACCGGACGCAAGCAATTCACCCACGCCTCAATTCCCCACTAGCTTCTTTCGTTCCGATATCTCCGCCTTCCCGGAAATTTCAGTTTTGTTTGCGATGAGCTTTTTGCGGGCGAAAAAAAACCGCGGAGACCGTCCTGGTCTCCGCGGCTGTGTTCCCAAGAGAAATGTTTCACTCCCTTGAGAGGACCAGTCGGATTGGAGCGAATAACCCTTCTGGCATGAGCCCTCCTTAGCTCGGGTGAGATAGTAAGCAATTCTATTACGAACGTCTAGTCCTACTTTCGTCCAATTGCTTCAATGAGCAGGAGCCCCTGGACGTGTTCGCCGCGCTTGTATGGCTGTGACCTTGCTTTGATCCATTTGGACACTGCTGGCCTGGCGCCTTGACCAGACTAGGTCCTGCAGTCCTTCCGTCGGACGATACTCCGCGACCGTTTGCATCAACAGGTACCGTGCCCGCTCACAATCGGAGCGACTGAGTGCCCCACCGAGTTCTTCCAGTATCTGCTGAACCGTATTCCACGGCAGCGAGTGCTCCATCGCACGCATGATCATTGGATGCTCAGTCCCCGTGACATTCGTGCCGATCAACAACTCTTCAAATAGCTTTTCCGCTGGCCGCAAGCCCGTGTACGTGATTTCGACATCACCGTCCGGATTTTCGTCATCGCGGACCGTAAGCCCCATCAAACTGATCATGCGCCGAGCGAGATCAACGATGCGCACAGGTTTACCCATGTCAAGAACGAACACATCGCCGCCCTTACCCATGGATCCGGCTTGCAAAACCAGCTGGGCTGCCTCTGGAATCGTCATAAAGTAGCGGATGACGTCCTTATGAGTCACAGTAACGGGACCTCCCCGGCGGATCTGTTCGCGGAAAAGCGGAACCACGGACCCCGATGATTCCAGCACGTTCCCGAAGCGAACCATGCAGAATCGCGTTGACGATCCTCGCTCTTGCAAGGCCTGCAACACGATTTCTGCGAAGCGTTTCGTCGCGCCCATCACGTTGGTCGGATTCACCGCTTTATCAGTGGAAATGAGGACGAATGTTTCTACTCGACATTCGCAGGCGGCTTCGGCAGCGTTCCAGGTTCCGAGTGTGTTGTTGTAGATGCCTTCAATTACATTGTGTTCAACAATCGGAACGTGCTTGTAGGCTGCTGCGTGGTAGATCGTTTGAACTCCAAATGCTTGAAGGATTTCCTTAAGCCGCTGCCGGTGATGAGCGTTGCCTAAGAGCGCAACTAACTCAACGTCTAACTGCTCTGTCGCCAGGAGATGCTTTAATTCTCGTTCGATGTTGTAAAGAGCCAGTTCGGACATTTCAAATAACAATAGCTGCCGAGGATTCAATCGGACAATCTGCCTGCACAGTTCGGAGCCAATGGAGCCACCTGCACCAGTGACCATCACCACCTTACCCTGGATGCAGGCATCAAGCAGCTGCGTATTGGGCGGCACGGGATCCCTCCCCAGTAGATCAGCCGCATCAACATCGCGGACATCCTCAACGCGGGCGTTCCCCGCCAAAATGTCCGTGTAGTCCGGCACCGTTTGTACAAGCAAAGCGAGCGGCTCCAACGCTTTCAATATTTCCTGCCGACGCCGCCGTGATTGGGACGGCAGTGCGAGGAACACCGCAGCGACCCCTTCCTCTCGCACTAGTTGCGAAAGCGAATGGAATCCGAACACCTCAAGGCCGTTGATCGTTCGGCCCTGCAAGGAAGGATTGTCATCAATAAAGGCGACTGGGTGGTATCGTCCGCTTCGCGCCAGGCCGCTCGCTAGCTGAACGCCGGCGCCGCCCGCACCGTAGATGACGACCCTTTGCGTACCATTTGCCCAACGAAAGTTCAGCAGGACACGTACGATAAAGCGGCTCCCGCCAACCAATATGAGCGCAAACGACCAGTAAATCGGCACTGCGCCCAGAGGCAATTTTACGTCGGCGAGCAGGAGCGCGATGCAAGTCAGTAGGACCACCGAAGAACTCACCCCTATGAGCACGGTAAACACAGCTCGCGGGCCCATGTATCTGATCACAGCACGATACAATCCCATGCGGACGAAGATGGGCACGGTAGTAATCAGAGCAGCGAAATAGACCCATTCGCTGCCAGCAATTGAGCGGAAAGAACCAAGCCTAAGAGAGATTGCACACCACAGGACGAAGGGGATCCCGACGGCGTCTGCCGAGAGCATCAACATTCGCTTGCGGCCGCGCGGCAGATGCGTAAGCCACTGAGCGAACTTTTCGATCCACTTGGGCATGGAATCCGTCACACAATCTCTCCATATGCGCTATTCAATATCGCCACGCTTGACTGTACGCGCTGGACAGCCTTCGTTTGTAATTCAAGTCACCGCAAGGGCATAAAGATTGTTACAGAACATGCATTTCAATGCACTGGCTCCATCCAGCGACATCTCTGAATGATCTCAGTAGCGCTCGGTCACAATGGCGGTTGCGCCGGGAGGGGGCGCTGGTACAAGGGGGGCTTCGCGCGTGGCGACATTAACAAGTCGCGGAGGGGCCCCGCGACGTCGTAAATCGAGTACAACACCGCGCAATGCTCTTGGGCGCGAGATGATAGCGACGGCGGTAAGATAAATGAGTCTAAGGTCAAGGACCCAGGAAGAGTGCTCGATATAAAATAGTCCAAGCAGCCCCTTGTATGGTCGAATCAGTTGGTTATAGGCGATGTCGGGGTCAGCCTGGTCACGCAGAATCTCGCCCTCGTCGGAAAAAACGATCGATGCGTAGTCGGTAATCCCCGGGCGCACGCTTAAGAGCTTCTTCTCGAGCTGCGTATACATGCGCGTTTCCCGTTCCACGTTGGGACGCGGACCCACAAGGCTCATGTCTCCCTTCAACACGTTCCAAAGCTGAGTCAACTCGTCGAGCTTGTATTTGCGGACGAACTGCCCGACTGGCGTGATTCTGCGATCGCTCGATGAGGTTGAATCAACACCAGACTTATCAGCGTTGATGATCATCGACCGGAGCTTGACCATACGAAAGGGACGCCCTCCTCGACCCACACGAGGTGCTATGTAGAAGGGCGAATGCTTGTCTTGTTTCCAGATCAGGAACATGACGGGCAACAAGACCGGAGATCCTAGAATCAATCCCAGGCTTGATAGAACAATATCAATGAGTCGTTTCATCGGCAGGGATGATTCAGTCGATTAGCTGTTGCGCAGCTTTCGTCACATGAGCCGCGCGCGGGTAGTAAATCGCCTCTAATGGCTTGCTCGTGGGCGCCGGCGCATCTGGCAGCGTGATGCGAATCGGAGGCTTCTTCAGCTGGCCGATTGTTTCGCAAACTCGAGCGATGACCTCGCCTGCAATTCCTGCCGTACGCCAACCACCGTCTACGACACACAGACGACCCGTTCGTCGCACCGAGTCAATCACGCAAGTCGCATCCAAAGGGTTGATGACCCGCAAGTCAATCACCTCTGCACTTATACCCTGGGTCGCAAGCTCCTCCGCGGCAGTCCTGCACAGCGAAGTGGAATAACTGCAGCCCACGAGGGTCACGTCCTCGCCGGCTCTCACAACCTGCGGACCTTGCCTACGAAGATCTAATTCAGCGGGCGGCCCAAGCACCTCCGTCTCCTCGTATAACCACCGATCATCGATGTACATCACCGGATCATCGCTGAGCACAGAGGCAATCAAGAGATCGCGCGCATCGCGGGGTGTGGCCGGCATCACGACACGTAGGCCGGGAATGTGCGCGAACCACGAGTGCAGCGCCTGGGAATGCTGCGCACCTTGTTCGCCTCCTCGGTTAATTATGGCTCTGAAGGTCACGGCAGGCGATGCCTGCCCGCCCAACATGTGGGACCACTTTGCAGCCTGATTGATAATTTGGTCGGCTGCCAGCACCATGAAATCCATCCGAGGATGAATGACAATCGCTCGCGCTCCGCAGAGCGAAGCTCCGATCGCAGCGCCGGTGCATGCGAGCTCGGAAACTGGCGTATCGATGACCCGAGCTCGCCCGAACTTCCTATCCAAATCCGTCATCGAATTGCCAACGTACCAAGGGCTCCACAATCCCTGACCAATAGCAAACACTTCGGGGTATGTCGCAAGTAAGTACTCGAACCCCTCGCGGATCGCCTCGCCATAACCTACTACGCGAGTTGTCATCGTCGTGTACCTGGCTTGTAGACCAGATTCAGCAGCGCGTCTTCGGCCGGATACGGAGCGGTCTGTGCCCGAAGCGATTCGCTCTTGACCTTGGCTCGGATCCTGTCCGTCAACTGCCGAAAATCCTGATCTGATAGTTTGTTGGCCAATCGCAAGGCAGCGCTCAAGCGCGCGATCGGATCTCGCCGTTTCCAATCGCGAACGTCTTGTTCTCTTCTGCGGACTCCAACATCGATGTCTTCTTTGGGCCCAACGTGCCCGCGGTGACGATACGTCACCGCTTCGAGTAATCCCGGCCCTCGACCTTCTCGCGCAGCGCTCACCATTTCACCAGCCGCCTTTGCAACAGCGACGACATCATTCCCATCCACTGTTCTCGTGAGCATCCGATGTGCTTCGCCGAACCTCGCGATGCGATCGCTAGGCTGACGCAAGTTGATGTCCAAATGACTGGAGAAAAGGTTGTTCTCGCAAACGAATAGAACCGGCAGCGCAAAAGTAGCGGCCAAATTCATCGATTCGTGAAAGACTCCTTCTTCGCTCGCACCATCACCGAAGTACGTCACGCCAACGCTCTTGCTGCCTTCTCGCAGCTTGGATGCGAAGCCAGCACCCACCGCGAGCGGAATGGTCGCTCCCACCAAGGGAACGCTCCCTACAAAACCAACCTCCTCACCGTAAAGATGCATCGAGCCCCCCATGCCTTTGGAGGCTCCATCTACCTTGCCCAAGACCTCGGCAATGAGCTTGTAAACGCTGCCGCCCAAAGCAAGGTAATGAGAGTGAGAACGATGGCCGCCAAAAACCTTGTCGGTCGCTTTTAGATGGGCAGATACGCCCACGGCAACGGCTTCTTGTCCGACGCCGAGATGACACGGAGCGCGCGCTAAACCACTTTCCGCCAGCCCCCCGATTTCCTCTTCCACAAAACGAATGACAAGCATCGATTCCAATTGCCGCCGCAAGACATCCGTATCGGCACTGGAAATGTCGAGTGGTTCTCCATGCCACGCGGGATCGGCCAACGCGCCAAGATCAGAAGGTCGCACGGACATCGCGACCTCAACCCTTGTAGCCGTAGAACTTCCTGACGGCATCTACAATGTAATGGGCATCGTCGTCGGAAAGGGTCGTATTCATCGGCAACAGGAGCAAGCGAGTGTACATACGCTCGGTCCTTGGGAGTGATACGCCCTGGAACCCCAACCCCCCGAACTGGTGTACGGCCTTGCCTCCGAACTGCACGATTGTGCGAATACCGTGCTCCTCAAGATGACGCTTCAGATCGTCGCGTCGTTCGGCTTCGATCTCGTAGTTCTGGAAGATATCGTGGTGCTTTGGTTGACTATCTGGAGCGGGAGGCAGCACAAGTTCCTTAACATCCTTGAGACCGGCATCATAGATCCGCGCGATGGCGCGACGACGCTCGAGATCGCGAGCGAATGTTTTGAGCTTGAAGTTCAATATTGCGGCCTGAACGTTGTCGAGTCGGGAGTTCGTGCCCCATGCAACAACTTCGCCTTCCGGATTTCGCCCGTGGTCCCGTAGTAGCAGGATTTGTTCGGCAACACGATCGTCATTTGTAACCAAACCGCCGCCATCGCCGAAGCATCCCAAGACCTTAGCCGGATAGAAACTGAAGGTTCCCGCGGCACCGAAGGTGCCAGCAAATCGACCGGCAAACTTTGAACCCAGTGCCTGAGCGGCATCTTCGACCACGTGCAGCCCGAATTCTGTTGCCAACGACATGACCTTATCCATTTCGGCAGTTCGTCCATTCAATTGGACCGGCATGATCGCCTTCGTCTTCTTGCTGATCACCTTTCGCGCAGAGTCGGTGTCGATCAGATGATCCCCTCCGCACTCGCAAAGTACCGGCTTGGCGCCGACAAAATGAATCGACGCCGCGCTGGCGATGTATGTGTGAGCCGGCACCACGACTTCGTCGCCAGGGCCGACACCCACCGCCAGCAATGCGAGCATCAATGCGTTCGTGCCGTCGGCAACGCCGATTGCGTGTTTGACGCCCAGAAAGTTGCGGAGGTTGGTCTCGAACTCGACCAGGTCACGCTGCAGGATGTAGGCACCGCGACCCATCACGTCGCGAAGCAAACTCATCAGCTCCTGCTCCTGAGAAGCGAACAAAGCCGGGTAATTAAAAAATGGAATCTTTCGTTCTGACATAAAGTTTATTCCTGATCAGCTTCACGCCTTATCGGCAAGCGAAGCGCAAACGTATAAGACTTTGTGTGATGTGTCCGTCGCGCCAACTAGCACTGGCTCGGCGAATGTTGGGAGCGTTCCAGGTAGCTCCGCCGGCATTCTCACCAACTTTCCGAACACCAAGCGCTTGAGCAGCTTTTTCCCTGCCATGGTCTTCGGTATGAGCCCAAGAGCAACGGCTAACCGTTTCACAGGTCTCAACAATCGCTGTCTAAGCGAGACAGCTCCCACCGAAAAATAACCATAGACTTCGGTGGCGAAGCCGGCATTCGCGAAAAGCACTCGCAACTCATCGGATTTAAAGTAGCGGAAGCTGTGCGGACTAGGATTAAAGTCGGGAAGGCCGGGATTCGCGCTCGCGATCAAAACCTTGCCGCCGGGCCGCAGTATCCTGCGGCATTCCTCGATGAACTTCTCCGGGCTGCGCAAGTAGTAAATCGCCTCGAACATCAACACAACGTCTTTGCTCGAATTCGCGAACGGCAGCTCTTCCGCGTCGATCTTGTGGATACGCACCCGGTCTCCATAGTGCGTTCGCGCGATATTCAGAATCGGTTCAGAAATGTCGCCTGCCTCGACAGATCGAGCCACGCTGAGCAATACACCTAGGCCTTGGCCAGACCCGCAAGCCACCTCAAGGATATCTTTTCCCTGACAATATTTGGCAGCCCACGTATACCGATGAACCATCCGCTCTAATTGTTCTGCACTGATCTCCGTACCGGCCAACTCGGTAACATCAGTGAATTCCGCTGTCATTCTTTCGACGACTCTTCAGATTGCACGCCCCGTGCGACGGCGCGGAGTGTAGTAGGAGGAGAGCCAGCTGGATAGTCCTAAGAATGGCTTCCAGACCGGGAATGGCCCGACGCGTACCTCTGCACCACGTCCTCTAAATGCTCCATCATGGCCGAATTGACGGTTTCGAGCCGGAAGCGATGATCAAAGAGTGTCCGCGCACCGTTCTGCATCGCACTCAGCTTTGACCGGTCTTGCTGTAGGGACTCAAGAGTCTCGGCCAACTCTCCGTCGGCACCGGCCCGGTAAGTTTTCACGCACCCGTATTCTGCAAAGAGCTTCGCGAGGAAGCCTCTGTCCAAGCTAGTCACGACCGGCAGGCCGCCCGACACGTATTCAACCGCTTTGTTCGGAATGCTCATAAGAAAGTCTCGGCTCGGCAAATATGGCAAGAGCCCGAGATGCGAAAGACGCATGAGAGTCCAAATTCGCGGAAAGTCGACCCAACCGGGCAAGTGCACGTTGTGCAGCCCACGCGCGCCGGACTGGATTCGATCTGACGCTGGACCCGAGCCGCACAGGATAATTCGCACCTTGGCCGAACGCGCCTGTAGTTGACGGGCCGCAGCGACTACGGTCTCCAGATCAACCTCCCTGCGCGCGGCAAAGGTCCCGAAGAAGCACACCACGAGTTCATCAGGATCGCTTCCCACTCCTACGCTGCGCCAATACTGCCGAGCAGTCTGAAGTGCTTCAGGGTCTGACACAGTGTCTGGATAGGCAAACGGGAAGTCGCGGTCGAGGTCGGTGCCCGCGCGCTGCGCCAGCTGCAATCCCCATTCCACGAAGCCAGGCGCGTGGGCTGTGATTGCAGATGCGCTCCTGAACGCAGAGCGCGCCATCGAGAAATCATGCGTGAGTGCCAATCGAGCCAAGCCTTGTGTGAATCCGGGCAATGCTTCCACGAAAATGTCCGGCCACATATCCCGCGTATCTAGTACCAGCGGCACGCCGTTTGCCCGGGCGTATCTGGAACTGTGAAATGCAAGTTCGATCGTGGGAAATCCGCAGTGGATTACATCGGGACGCAATTCTGTCTGTGCAAGTTTCGCAAACTTTCTTCCCAGCAACCGATGATCGAGCAACCGGCGCAGCGAGACATTTGAGGAATAGCCAGGTGAGTGCATCAAATAAAGCTTGTAGCGCGAGCTCCACTGATCCAGCCGGTCCTCGTGGGCACGATGCGACTTGGTGAAATGATTGAACGTGCTCGCCCACCACGTCACCTCGTGTCCAGCATTGACAAGCGACTGCGCAAGCAAGCCCGTTCGCATCAGCCGGGGTTCCTTATCGATGGGCAGAGGCTCACCCGGTTGTATCAGCCACACACGCATGCGTTAGATTTTCTTTGGAGCTTCGATTAGCGCCGATAGGACGCCTAGATGAAGAAACGTGTAGGCGCTGACGAGCAGAACGATCATCGAAACGGCGTAGCATTCCATCACCAACCGAATGCCAGTCTGTTCAGTTGGATGCAGCCACTGCGAAACGCTCCAAAGCGAGGCGAACGCTGCGATTGCGAATAACGTAGCGTGGAACGTACGGCCTTTCTCCGTCACCGCATCAAGTACCGGACGCAGTACCACGAATAGCGCATAGGGTCCTGCAGCAAAGCCGGCGATTCGCAATGCCTCAGTTGCTACAAGTTGCTGCGAGCCAGCGAAAAGTGCGCCGGCCCAAGGCGCCACCAACCAGACCGCAAGCGCCACGAGGCAAACGAATGGCAAAGCGACAATCGCCAACAGCTTAACTCCTCGGCGCAATGCCATGAGATCACCTTTGCCCGTATTTCGGGCTGCAACGGGCAAGAGAATCAAAGCAATCGGTGCCATGCCTGTGCCAGCGAACCCAATCAACGTAACACCAAGCGCTACTGCACCTGCGGCCGCCAAGCCATGTTGATTTGCCACGATAAGGGGAGGCATCAGCGCCAAAGTAGTCAGTCCGAGAGCAGATAGCATGCGGGGCGCACCATACCTTGCAAAGGTTGTCACCAACGCAATTGATGACGACAGTGCAACCGGCCGCTGCACGAAACTGACGACTACCACCCCGAGCGCCGGAATCACGACCAATCCCGCAATCATCCACATTGCTACTTCCGGACTTGCAGGATCGCAAGTAAAGACAAGCAGTGGCACGATGCCGAAAGCCCAGAGGTAAAGCAGATTCGCCTCGGGCACATGTAAGCGACCACGCAAATATGCGAAGGCCAGCACATGTACCGAATACGAAACCAACATGCACCACAGGGGCAGCAACAAGGCTCGAAGAGCCACATCTCCAAACAAAACTTTGGTAACGATCGATGGTGCTGCGCTGAAGAGGAGCAACATAGCAGCTGCACCAAGGAGCACGAGAAGAACTGAAGCAAGCAGATATTCTCTGGGGTTTCGTTCGCTATGTAGTGCGATGTATCGAGGAAGTGAGATCTCTACACCCAATGTGGCGAGCGGTAATGCAAAAGCAAGGATACGGCGAGCCAACGCCCAGGCGCCGAAGCCGACTGCTCCCCACAAATCGCTCGCGACTTTGAACGTAAACATAAGCACGAGGCTGACGGTTGCCTCGACTGCAAATGAGAACACCAGCGCTCGACGTACGTTCATTCAGTGCAAAAAACGGCGGCAGCGGCACATTCGTGACGCGCAGAGGTGCAGTGCGCTCACGGCTGCAGATTCGATTGCTCGCAACTTGAAGGAGCAAGCTGCCCAGCAGAGCGTCGAGTAAGGACGCTGCCCACGAGCCAAAATGCAATAGCATAAAAGCTAATGCCGATGAGATAAGCCAAATAGTTGCTGTTCAGCAAGTCGAGGACGTGATACGACAACAAAGCGCTGAACGCAGCCATCATGAAGGCTGATCCACATCCTTTGACCAGCCACACGCATGCTTTGTAGGCGCCGACGATGAGCACTCCCGCAACGAAACAACCGAAGTAGCCTGCAAGCACATACGCGTACGCAAAAGCGAGCGCGTTTGCGCTTACGGATTCGATGCCGGAGTAGAAAAACTCCAGAGCAATTTGATTCTCGGCCGAGACGATACCAGGCGTGTGGAACTCGGTCCCGAACGGCAGCACATCAAAGCGCGAAATGATGTGCATCACGTCAATCGAGTACACATAGGCAGCAGACACTTCCAGTGGCGAGAGCAGAACTCGGTGCACAACGGATTCCATCAAAATGTTAGTTGCACCGCTACTCCCTCCCAATTCGAACTCAGTTGTGAAGAGCTGCGGCAACGTGATGGCGAAGACAGCGGCAATTGCCAAGATGACCAAAGGAAGAGATTTGCATAATGACTTCACCATGGAGGTGGCGCTGGCCGCCATATATACCACTGAAGCAAGGCCGTAGTTGATGATGGTGGCCTTTTGACCGGACCATAATCCGATGCCAAGAGCGAGCAAAATGCCAAGGACAGCCATCGCCTTGATCGACCAAGCTCGGTAACTCCGCAATCCGACGATGGAGAGGACGAACACTACGGGCGAGAATACGTCACGCCCAATAGAGTAAATGCGCACGAATACCAAATCGTGATTGAGCTTTACCGCCTCTTCACGCAAGAGCGCTATATCAAACGCACTGTCACCGGAGAAGGCTGCTAATAGCGGCGGCGTTGGCCCCATGATGAAGACATACGCTGTGATCACAATCTGAAAGAAAACTACAAACGCCAACCCGTTTTTGAACAGCGCACTACTCAATTGCCTGCAGTGTGCACTCTCGAACGGAAAAAGAGTTGCTCCGACGGCAAGCCCCGCAATGAACAATCCGCAGCACAACATTCCCTTGTACATGTATAGCGGCGGGATCGTTTCGGGGTCTAGAGTGAATCCGGGAGCAAATACCACCAAGGTGTATAACCCGACAGCAATGCACAGCAGCTTACTTGAGCTAAACACTTCAGACTTGCGGTCGAACGCTGAGCGACGATGCACGCGCACAGACTCTACGAACATTTGCTTGCACGATCGAGAGCTGAGTGATCGGCCTCATCTCCAACTCGAAGCTGATCGGTGCAGTCACATCGTTGGCCTGAAAGCGACGGGCGAAATGCGTGCCCTTCTCGTGGAACAGCGGCACGCCGCCTAACAATTTTCGGTCCCGCCGCGTCCCGCTCACCTTCGCCGCAACTTGCACGAAACCCTCTCCGGTCAGATCTAGCGCCAGAACGTACTCAGCAACGTTGTTGTCCGCGCATCGATCATCGGGTGGTACCAGAATGGGACCGGAGACCAAGCTGGTCGTAGTAGCCCTGCGAAACAGCAGTGAGCTGTTCCAAGCTTCAGCAGACTGACCCAGCGAATATTGTTCGGAAGCTATTTTAATCTGCGAGCGCGAGGAGCTTCCGAATCTCAGCTTAGCAACCGTCGTCCACTGCTGGATGGGCACACTCGGGGGGTTCTCCTCTGCAAACTCATCCGTCGCTTCGTTCAACGAATAAATTTGATACCCACTCGAGTCATACACGAGCGTGGAGTACCGAGGGCTCAGCAGGAGCGGCTCCAATAATGAGTTATAGAGAGGCGGAAGTGCGTAGTCGGGAACTTGGATGTACCGGACGTGCAGTGCTCTCAACGCCTCAATCGCACCGGAAACATCGTGCTGCGAGTAGAACGCCAGCAATCGGGGATCGAGATAGCTGATCATCGGCCGTTCAGCATAGAACATGTCAGCCGGCCTCAATGCGAACACAATCGACCCGACGGGAGTGTTTTCCCGCAGGTAGTCCGACGCGCTGTACTGCGTCTGCGTGGAGGTTTGCGTCGCCAGTCGATAGCCTTCGAGTGAGATCAGCTGCATGCCGAGCAACACCGTCACGGCCGCTTTGTAGATGGGCCTGTAAGCATCGAGCGCCACCACCGCGAGCAATGTCACACAGGGCATCAGAACGAGCATGTAACGCTCGTTTCTAATCATCACATCAGTGCCGATGAAGACCGAGACAGCCGTGCCTACCAAGTAGATGATCGTGATCGCCAAAGCCGATGCGATAACGATATCCTGTTGCGTCCGCTGAGAAGAGCTAGCTCGGCCTAGCCCGAGACAGCGGATCAGAGCGGGAAAACTTACGCGCGTGCTGAGCAGCGCCAGCCAGAAAGCCATCGAAAAGATTTCTAACGCGAAAAACCCTTTCAATATTCCGAACTCGATGATTTCTTGTGGGCTTACCAAACCACGTTGCTGTTTGAAGAAAGCTGTCCATCCCAGGGGCTCGTAAGAGAATACTGGAGGATTGTCGCTGATCGGGCTGCCGAACAAATGTATGTTGCGAACGTAGGGAGCTGCGGCCACTACAAGCGCTACCCCGAGGATCACGGCCGCATCGCGACCGGCTGCCAGCACGCGTCTTCCCAAAGGATCAGATGGAACCTGCCTCAGGAAGAGTAGGGGAATGAGTAGAGCTGGAAAGATTACCGCCTGCGAGTGGGTCCACATGGATACCCCTAGAGCAAGCCCCGCTATGGCGGTGTCTTTCCTCGACGTGCTGTCAGCCGCGATGAATGCCAACAATGTGACGGCGAAGGCCAACGTGGGTAAGGTGTCGATTTGTGCTGCGGTGGCCCCGAGGTAAAGCATCGGGGTCGCTACGCACATCAGTGCTGGCAGGAGTCGATTGTTGGTGAGATTCCGTGCGAGCGCCACCATCACAGCGGCGATGCCAATCAAGCACCACGCGGAGATGAGCCTGAACAACTCCGTATCGCGCGCGTTGCCTTGAAGCACATCTGCCAAGTATCCAAGCGCGACGTACAGAGGCGGATGAGTCCACGGAGCATAAAATCCGCTCGCTGACCAAGCAGCATCTACGAGCGGATAGATCCTCAAGTCGCGCGTCTCGTATAGCGCCCTCGCCACGGTGGCGTATTCCAGCGCATCGTTGTTGGATAAGGGCGAGTGCAGCGTGTCCGCTGCCGCTGCCAGCAAATACGTCAGCAGCAGCAATAGTGAAATGAGCTCACTGCGAGAAAGGTTCTGCAGCGAAGGCCGCAACCCCTGAAAGGAGCGCACGTCTGCCGTCGAACACGCGAGAATCAATCCACCAACTACCACGCCAAGGTGCGTCGCGTGGCTTGCGCCTGGAAGCAGCCAAAGCGCCGCCACCGCGAGCAAGCCCGCAAGCAACGGAGCAAAGCCCACGGCCAGGGCAATCGCTACGACTTTGGAACGCGCAGCAAAATGGCTCCGCGAGACGAGTGAATATCCAGCAATGCTGGCAAGCAAAGCGACGCCAATGAACAGGAGGATTGACACTACAGAAAGCTCAACGCGGAATGCATCAGCGCACGTGCAGTCCCAACACGTCTAATTCATTGATGCGGCGTATCGCAGCGTTGAAGTCGACATCGATCGTCTGCAAGTACCATTTTAGTGACTCGGTTCGAGGGCGATTCTCGACGAGAATGGAATTCAGAGCCTCTTCGCGCGTCAGCATCCCTTCGCGTATTTGGTTGCTCCGAAACGTGTCGAACTCAGTGAATCCGCGTGCTGTCATGTAGATGTAGTTGTAGAACGGCGCGGTACCGTCCCCAATGCGCCACGTGCTGGGAGAATCCGGAGCCAGCTCCCAGTCGTACTCCGATAACAGAACGCGGTTCACTTCCCGCTCGTCCCAAACGAAGTGGTCGAAAATGAAGTAGAAGTCGCGACGCGGCTCGACGTAGTATGCCAGGAACGCTCCGACAGTGTCGCTGATAGAGGAGTTGATGTATCTGGGATTGCTTAAGAACTGTCCAGCGTAATACATCCCCAACTGAATCTTTCGCCCGAAGGACAGATAGTCAACGCGGCTCTTACCGAAGTCAGGAGCCACCCCGCAAAAGCCAGATTTGAAATCCGTGTTTTCCAACGGATTCGCGCACCAGAGGTCTAACCGAACGCCCGTCTGTCGTTTAAGCTGATTCACGACGTGAAAGAAGTGCTTGTCTCCCGCCATGAAAAGCGGAACGATACCCAAGTCGGGTTTGCGCAGCCATGCGGTCACGTTCTTTCGGATGTTCTCGCGCTTCTTCGCAAGATCAGCTGACACCAATAAGTTCTGAATGCCTAGTTGGCCACATATACGCGCGACGTTTCGACGCGCCAAGTCAGTAACCATTCCCCAATCGTATGTAAACGTAATCGGCGTCAAGCCGAATTCCGTTTTTATGAGATGCAGACCATAGCTGCTGTCGCGGCCGCCGCTGAAAGCCACCAGCGCATCGGGCGTGCCTCCGGCGCGCCGATACTTTTCCAACGAAGAAATGAATTGTTCTTTGCTAGTCTTGGGATCCAAGTGGGCATAGCGCGGCCTATAGTTCCTGCAGTAGCTGCAGACTCCCGCACTATCGAACGTGATGAACGGAAAGGTCTCGGGCAACACGCATCGGGTACATCGCCGGAGCTGACGCATCGACGCTTCGTTGTATCTAAGCAGCTTCTCATCCGCCGAAGACTTTGCAACGCGAAAACCTGTTTCGCCGCCGGTGTGTTCTTCGTGGAAGCTCGATGAACGATCGAGAAACGGTCGTGCGCTGGAAGGACATTCCCCATTCAATTCGAAACGAAGCGCGAGATCATCTTCGAGCAGGTCAATGAGTAATCCTTGCTGTGGAGCAAGCCACTCAATCGATGCTGAGTGCCCCTGCCAACTTCGGCTAAGTGCCTCTCTCAAGATGAATGCTTCGGAGGCGAAAACAACCACGCCTAACTCCCGAAACAACGCTACGTGTAAATCGCCGGTATTGGTAGCAAATACGACTGATCCCGTGCGATCGTCCGTCCAGGCGATTGAAGCAGCTCCACGAATCTCGGAGAAGACCTTGCGCGTCGCGTGCATAGGCGATCGAGATGCAGCCATCTCCTCATTCAGGATTGCCGTCATCACCTCCGTATCCACTTCCGCGGCTCGATGCAGGTTCGAGTGCTTGCGCCAGAGCTCTTCCACGTTGACGATGATTCCGTTGTGGATCATCGTCACGTGACCAGATCGCACCGGCTGATTGTTCTGCGGGAGCTCTGCCGTTCCATTTGTGACGAGGCGCGAGTGAGCCAGTAGCACCAGAGCCCTTTCGGCGCGATCGTTCTGCTGCGAATAGACCTCGGGCAAATGCATTTGCACCAGACGATTGAATGCGGTCGTGCTCAGCAGCTTCGAAGCCGGCTGCGCTCCTTTGATGGTCCACGCGTTTCCCGAGTCCGGCGTGTACATGTGCAGTCCAGCAGATTCTTTGCCGCGACTTTCCGAGAGGATGTACAACTCCCGTAGCAGGCGACGCGTTTGTTCAACGCCGATGGGTGCGCCCGCTCTAACCAGAATTCCGAAGATGCCGCACATGGTTGTTAGAGAAACGAGTTTGTAATGAGGTTCCAGTTCAGCTGTCGTCGCGCATTGAGCACGAGAACACCAGCGCTGGCCAGATAGCTAGCGGCTGTACCCACGGCAACCCCCACTATTCCCAGTACCGTCAGGAGCGCCACACCGACGACCACGTTGGTCACGACCATGGCGAGTTGCTGTAAGGTCTGGTATCCAGGATGACCGGAGACTAGCAACAAATTATCGAATGGCACCATCGGAGACACGACCACTAAGGCCGCGACTAAAACGACAAGGGACGGTAGCCCTTCTGCGAGCCCTTTCCCGGGCAGCAAGTACGTGCCAAGTGCCCAAAAACCCACCAAGACGCCCACGGACAGCACTCCAGCAGCCGGCACCAGCATTTTCTTCGACTTCGTCAGTAGGTCCGTAAGCTCCGCCCGATTTCCATCACGGATCGTCCGCACTAAGATCGGATTCACGTTGAGTCTGATCACCGCGAGCACGTTGTAGAGCCCATCAGCAAGCATTGCAGCGAAACTATAGATCCCCACCTCTCGATCGGGGAGAAAAATGCCAATCAACATCACATCGATCCTAGAATTGAACTCGGCAAACATCCCTGCGAGTAGCGCTTTCGATCCGAATTTGCAGTGACGACACATCCACTCCTTCGAGACCGCAACGTTGCGAAACTCACCGCAGACGTGGATGTAGATTGAAGCCGCGACGACGGTGAGTGCTTCGGCAGCGAAGAAAGCCCAAGCAGTCGCTGATGTGGGAGATTTGGAAGCACAGAGGAGCGTCACAACGACCATGATCGCGCTGTATCGGGTCACCTGGAGAAGTGCATAAGCACGCATGTGCCGCAGTGCATTCAGGTGTGCCAGCAACACCTTGTTCAGCGGAAACAGCGTTAGACCCGCCGCTGCAACTCGCAAAGCAGACCCGGTCTGCGGACTATCGAAAGCAGCAGCGATGCCTCCCGCTGCGGCCATGATTACAAGTGCAGCGAGGGTACCGCCGCAAAGTGCGCCTGCCGCTGCAGTGCCGAGGACTTTTCCTCTGACGAGCGCATCACCCTCCGCCAGCGCTGAATGGCGCAACACGGAGTAGTGCAGGCCCATCGTGGCAAGCTGCGAGGCCATAATATAAATCGCGTACGTCTGATTGAATACACCAAGCGCGGTTGCGTCTCGCAACGAAGTCATCACCACGTTGATGATCAACCCGCTCGCCGCGAGTACTCCGAAACTCGCGATGGAATATACGATGTCGCGCGTTAGCTTTTGCGTTGGTCGCGCTGCGCCAGGCTCGATTTCAGAGTGAGCGTGGGTCACGGCATTTTGGCGCGCTTGATCTCACGATGCTCCAGCGGAGGATTCAAGTGCTTGTTCTCCTCATAGTCGAACCACATCGCAAAAAACAAAGAGTTGAACCCGATGGAGAAACAGAACAGCCAACTCAGAAAAGTAATTTCAGGTATATGCCCGAGCGATATCCACAACAGGATCAGACGCAAGAACATCACCGCGCCGAGAGCGAGTGTGAAGAAGCCAAAGGCATAGAAAAAGACCAACGGATGGAAGTTGCGAACGACGTACTTCTCCTTCAAGCGCCAGAAGAAGAGTCTTACGAGCAGAGAGCCGATCGTGAATACCACCTTCCGCACCTTGATGCCCGACTTCTCGCCGACGTCGTATACGGGCTCGATGGGAACGTCGACAACGCGCATCCCGGCTACGTTTAATTTCACGAGCAGGTCATTCGGCTGTCCGTATCGCTTGTACATTGCGTCCCAATCTATGGCTCGCAACGCGCGTGCATTGATCGCTGTGTATCCTGTTTGTGAATCCGCAACATGCCAATAGCCTGAGGCTATCTTGGTGAGCAACGACAATGCAGAGTTGCCGAAAAACCTGATCTTCGGGATCTTCCTAAACGCCTCACCGGTCACCAACCGATTACCTTTGGTGTAGTCGGCACGATCCTCGATCACCGGGTCCAATATATTGGGCAGATCAGCCGGAGCCATTTGGCCGTCGCCCGCCATGACCACCGCCACGTCAAAGTCGTTGTCACGGACCCACTTGTAGCCACTTGCGATTGCCCCGCCCACGCCTTGATTGTTTTGATGTTCGATAAGTTCCACTTTGCCGCGAGAAAACGCCGGATGCGCTCTCACGACTTCCGAAGTTCTATCCTTGCTCTTGTCGTTGACAATAACGATCTTGTCCACGAGGTCCGGCATGGTATCGATCACCCGCGCAATCTGCGTCTCCTCGTTGTATGCCGGAACGACGACGGCAACGCTCTTTGACAAATACATGTTGCTTACCGGAGTTGATGTCAGTGACCGTGTGAAGCCGGGTAGACCTGCTCATTCTTCAGACTCGCGCAGGTAATCCACCAGAATCACCATCATCGCACTTAGAAATAGCCCAAGTAATACACCGATGATGACTATCCGAACACGCCGAGGCGCGACAGCTTCGTCCGCTTCGGGAATCGCGGCGCGGTCGACCACTCGAAATGCATAGTCCTGATTGACATTTGCCATCATGCGTTTCTTGACTTGCGCCTCGATGAGACGATTGATCGAGTCACGGGTCGCGACGTCAAACGTGCCCTGCAATTCGCCCTGCAGATACTTGAGGCTAGCGTTGGTCTCGGAGATCGCCCGAGCACGCATCTCTGAGTTCAGTAGCGAAACCAAGTCATTCGCCCATTCGGCAGCCTCACGCCTATCCCGCCAGTCGATCTGCACTGTAACGAGACCAGTCTTCCTGTTCTGGATGACTGTTCGAATATCGTTATCGAAGCGATCGAACGCCCTCGACACTGATGGCGGATTGCCATTTGGCTTCCAGCGCTTGTTCTGCGCATCCCAGCGATCGCTATATATCTTGCGCACAACATCGTGCGAATCGAAGAACCGGAGCGTAAAGTCTCGGGAATGCAAGACCGCCAAAGCCTCTTCCGTATCAGCCCCCGACGTGCCGATACTGATTCCGGCCAAAGAAGCCAACCCGCTCATCTGCCCTAAAGCGGAGCCAAGCGCCCCACCGCCTCCGGATGCAGCAGGTGCAACCACAATCGTCGCTCGATATATTCTCTCGCTCTTTAGCGCGAATACGACTGCGCTGATTCCGAAAACGAGCACCGTTCCGGCGACCCACAAACGGTAGCGCCAGAGCTTCTTTAATAGCCGACGCAAGTCCAATGATTCGTTGGCCGATTGAGTAGCGTTCATGTATTCGCAGCCCCGTCTATCTACGAGGCTAGAAGGAGTTCACCGCTGCAGCGGAAATCGCAAGGTTGTAGATGATCGTTGTAACCGCAGTCCAGAATGGCAGCGGACGCATGCGCTCTGTGTCCAGCGGAACGACGATCGTATCGCCAGGCTTGATATCTACTGATCCTCTGGAAAACCACCGATCCTGCGAGCGAGTCTCGATGGAGCCATCTGCGCGCACCACATAGATATGCTTCTTGTCGCCGCGCGGAGTCAACCCTCCGCTCATGGCAATGTAGTCATCACGACCCAGGCCACTACGGAATAAATGCGATGTGTTGCTTTGCACCTCGCCGATTACAGTCACCTCCTGCGTAGTACGCGGCACGACTAGTTCGTCGCCGTCCTTAAGGATGACGTCGTGCTCAGAGCCGGCCTCAGCCTTCCGGGATGCCTCTAAGTCTATTACGAGCCGGCCGACTGCCTTCGTCGATCTGAGACTGGCGAGGAGCGACTGTCCTACGGTGAGAGCCTGCCCGGCGTCTTTTCCGGTTTCTTGCGCAGCCTGAAGCGAGAGCTGAGCAAGATCGCTCTGCATGCGATTTGAAAGCGTCTCTAACTGCTTCCTCTCCCTTTCTCTGAGCTCCTTCCGCGTGAAAACGGCACCATCGGCAAAAGCATAGTCGGTCAGACCTCCTGCCCTTTCCAACACTGATCTCAAGGTCTCGCCCCGATGGATTGGATATCGACCAGGGAATCGTACTTCGCCTTTCAGGTCCACCTCTTCCTGCGATTCCCACAACGGAACCTCTTTGATAACGAGGACGTCGTGCGCCCGAAGAGGCAGATTTGCGGCCGGATCACCCGCCAGGGCACGTTGTAGATCGACTTGTGTAAGCGTGGCATTGCGCTCCGCACCGTTGTCGATTGCGTACCGCGTGAGCTCGGCCTCGCCAGTAAATGCAGCCTCGCTTAGACCGCCACCAGCTCGGATCAGATCGGTGATGCGCATACCCGGTTCGAGAGGGTACTTTCCTGGCACTTTCACTCGTCCGGACACGGTTACCTCGCGCGAGGACTCTTCGACACCCGCTTGCATCTGCAATTCTCGCATCAGCGGATCCATCACTCGATCACGACCCGACTCGAGATCGAAGACAAAGATGCGGTCGCGAGGTCGCAACTCGATGTTTGCTGCCGATGAGGGCTCGCGTAGAGCAGCGCTCAAATCGGTCGAGAACACCGACAACCTGTGTGTCTCCGGAGATTCGCGACGAATGAGCACATACTGTTGATCAGCGTTGGGCTTGAGCTCATCTACGCTTGGCAGGATGTCCGTAAGCTTGAGCCCAGGACGAAACTGAAATTGGCCCTCGCGATATACGTTGCCGCTCAGCGTAACGGAGTCTTCCAAAACCGGCCGCACCGCAGCGACCCGCAACACGTCTCCGCCTGCAAGTGTTTGCACAAGGTCCTGCTGAGAACGCAAGTTGAGGTCGAGCGTCACTCGCTCGCGATGTTGACTAACTCTCTCGACAGTGACTCTTGACGGGTCCGCCAACGCAGTGAGCCCACCGCTGAGCTGGATCACCTGTCCCACCGTAGCTTCGCCCTTCAGCTCATAGATAGCCGGGCGCCGCACCTCTCCCGACACGCTCACCGTTGGACCCACCGGAGGAATGAAGATCACATCACCTGGTAGCAAGCGATGATCGTCGCGAGTGTCCCCATTTAGCAGCAAGTCATACAGATCGAGAGTTACGACAGTTCGCCCCTCGCGCTTGAGTTGAATATTGCGGAGCGACCCGATCTTCTTGACACCCCCTGAATAGAAAAGAGCGTTGGTGATCGTCGACAAGCCACTTACTGTGTATGCCCCGGGAGCTTCCGCATCGCCGAGCACGAACACTTGGATCGAGCGAAGCTCGCCTATCGTGATGCTGGCTTGAGATCCGATGATCTGCTTGCGAACGCGCGCCTCTAGATCTTGGCGCACATCCTCGAAACGTCGACCGCTTACCGAAATCGGACCTAGCTCCGGGAAGTTGATGGTACCGTCGCGATTGACGACAAGCGCGTACTTGCCCTTCACGGTACCCAGGAGTTGGACTTCGAAGGTGTCGCCAGGGCCAACGACGTACTCCGCCGGAACCGGGATGTCCGTTGCGGGCGCAAAAGTCGTCGGACTTCCAGCAAAGAGATCGTATCCAAACGGCTTGAGCGCTTCTGTTCCTGTCCGCTTGAGCGGAAGCCGCATGACACTGACGTTGTACTCGCTCAGGGCGCTCTCGGCCGCGATCCTTTGGGTCGCCTGTCCAACCGTAAGGCCTGCAAGGGGAATGGGACCCAGTTCGGGAATATTTAGCACCCCGCGCTTGTCGAGCACATAGGGGTTGCGACGCTGAATACGATCTTTGATGTCCTTCAGGCGTCGTTCCGCTTCTTCAGTTCGTTCTATACGCTCACGTTGCGATGAATCTTGGAGCTTCCCATTCGGGCCCATGACTGGATTGACCGACATCGGATTGTTCTTGTTAGCTTGAACCTCGTCCGCGCTCTTGCGGGAGTTTTCTTGCTGTACAGAATAGTCGCGGACACGCTCATCTTCGAACTGCTTCAACTCGAGATTAATGAGTAGCGTGTCATCCGCTCGAAACCTGGGTTCACGAGGCATGCCGTTCGGCAGCAATGAATCTTCAGAGTCCTCTTCGTCTACCTTTCGCGACCTGACGGTCTGAGGAAACTGAAGTTGGCGATCCTTAGTAACTCCGCCTGATCCTCCCTTGCCGCCCATCGCCTCGAGTACAGCCTTCTGCTGATCGGCAGGCAAATTTCGCAGCGTCTCCATCTGTTCGGCCGAAGGAGTCTGCGCGTAGGCCGGCACTCCTCCCACGAGGAAAGACAGGCAAACAATAAGTAGAACCGCCGAGCCTAGCAGGGCAGTGATTCGTGGTTTAACCATCGGAGTCGCTAGTTGAAATAGTGTCCCTGCGACAAGCGCGGCGGGAGTTTACACATTGGGCATGCCGGATGCGATTAATTGTTGGGTGCGCGAGCGTTCACTTGTCGAGTGTCCGCCACATCGATACGTGCCGCAGCAGCTGTTTCAGCGAAGGGTCCTTCGAGCTTGAAGGATCTGCCACTATCGGGGCCAAAACGGCCGCGAGATTCTTCCCTAGTTCGACCCCCCACTGATCGAATGCATTGATCCCCCAGATAGTGCTCTGCGTAAAAACTTTGTGTTCATACAACGCAATCAACTTGCCGAGAGTTTTCGGACCGAGCCTCGGGAACAGCACAATGGTGCTTGGACGATTGCCCGGATGGACCTTGTGAGGTATGAGCCGTTCCACCTCCTCGTCTCTAAGGCCTTTCGTCTGCAAATCCGCGCGGGCCTCTTCCCTCGAATACCCAAAGGCAAAGGCCTGTGCCTGCGCAAAACAATTTGCTAACGCCAGGTTTTGTTGCTCTTGATCGGGTCCAGAGGCATTGACCGGAGCGATAAAGTCCAGCGCTACGCGTGCGGTGCCTTGATGCAGTAGCTGGAAGAACGAGTGTTGCGCATTGGAACCGGGCTCGCCCCATATGACGCCACCGGTGTCGTAGGAGACAGGCTCTCCCGTTCGAGTGACCCGTTTGCCGTTGGATTCCATCTCTAACTGTTGCAAATAGGCCGGAAACCTATGCAAACGCTGGTCGTAGGGCAGCACCGCAAGTGAATTCATCCCGAGAAAATTCTCGTTCCATATTCCAATCAGGCCCATAAGAGCCGGCAAATTGCGGTCAAACGGTGCGGTACGGAAGTGCTCATCCATTTCGAAGCCTCCCTGCAAGATCAGCTCGAACTGGTCCATTCCTAAAGCCAACGCCACGGAGAGCCCTACGGCAGACCAAATGGAATATCGCCCGCCCACCCAGTCCCACATCGTGAACCGATTTTGTGGTGCGATAAGAAATCGATCCATCGCTTTTGAGTTCGTCGAGACCGCAGCGAAATGTTTCGATGGCGCGGCCTCACCTAGGCGATCAACCACCCAACGACGGGCATGCTCTGCGTTGACCATCGTTTCCAGAGTGGCAAAGGTCTTAGAGCACACAATGAATAGCGTGCGCGCCGCATCGACCTCTTCCAGCGTATCGGCTAGCTGAACACCATCGATGTTAGAAACGAAGTGAACGCGAATGTTCCTATTGCGAAACCGTGCGAGTGCTTCGGTGGCCATCACAGGCCCCAAATCGGAACCGCCGATCCCAACATTAACGACGTCTGTGAATGCCTTTCCCGTTATACCTTTGATGCTTCCTGTATGAACTCCTTCGACGAACGTCCGCATCTTCTCTAACGTGGCCCGCACGCTCGGCATGACATCCTGGGCGCCAACCATCACTGGCCGCTGCGAACAATTACGCAATGCGGTGTGCAACACAGCGCGGTTCTCAGTAACATTGATCTTCGCGCCGCGAAACATCGCTTCGATAGACTCGCGTAACCCGCAGGCTCCGGCTAGCTTGATCAGCAGCTCGACCGTGTCTGCGGTCAGCCGTTGTCGAGAAAAGTCCATCAGCAGGTTGCACTCGCATACAGAGAAATGCGAAGAGCGATCGACATTCGACGCGAACAGGTCTCGAATCGTGCAATCCTTTATCGCCTCAGCGTGTGACCGAAGTGCACGCCATTCAGAGCTCTCAGTTGCATTCGCCACGTGCTTCTCGCTTTCAACTAACTAACGAACCGCTAAACTAGTTCAAGGCTTACCGCCGCTGCTCAGCCAATTTCTCGAGAGCCCATACCTGGCTCTGCAACTCCCATGGAGCGGCACTGCGGGAGTATCGATACGCCACCTCAGTTCGCAGCTCCGCCGGCAGTCCTCCCGAGTCCATCAGAGCCTCGCTTATCCAAGGTAGCAGGAGCCCCTGCTCCGTGAGCGAACGGATGTTCGTGTCTATCTCGACCAACTCATCGGGATGAGCCAAGTGGGCAATGCGCACCAGGGCAGCAGCATCCATAGACCTGTAGGTAATGTGACCTAGTCCTCCGTTACCGCCATACTGAGGTGTGTTGGTAGATACCTGTTCTGTCGCATTCCACCCCGCGCTGCCGGGCCCCCACCAGTACCGCCATATGCTCGCGCGTTCTGGAGACTCGAGTACGAGCAGAGGTCGCATGAGCTCCCAGGCTCGGCCCGCGAAATACGTTTCACCACTCGCCACAAGTCCATCCGCGTATCCTGAGATGTAGTTGAACGGAACATTTGCCCCATCTGCCCAGAAGTCCGAACCACGCGCATACCCTAGAGTGGCAAAAACTATACCGCGTTCGGAAAACTCAGCTGGCTGTTCCACCGTGCCGTCGAACCCGCTAAGCCGCTCAAGCAACACCGCGCGAGCCTTATTGATTTGCTGGTCGCCGTATCCAGCACGCACGGCCGCAGCCAACACTCTTGCCATCCTGCCAAGATGAAGCGCGAACGTCAGCTCCGTACGGTGGAGCGCATATCTCCTGCTCGCTATGCCCTCGC
Source organism: Pseudomonadota bacterium (assembly GCA_023391335.1). GTDB lineage: Bacteria > Pseudomonadota > Gammaproteobacteria > Steroidobacterales > Steroidobacteraceae > Steroidobacter. Next base: position 107,493 of record JAEWBG010000111.1, read on the forward strand.
TTGTCAGTACTCGCTGCGCGATGAGATCACACTCGGCTTGTATCCTCTCACGAAGGTGCGTCCAATCGTGAGCAGCGGTGATCCTTGGCAGCCGCTTGCTGCCCAACTGCATCAATCCGTTCAGGTAGTAAGCGGCGCTCCAGGCGATTCGTCCCTCGGTATTCGATGACCCAAATTCTAGTGCTCCAGCCCACAGAGCTCGATGTAAGTCGTGGTCCAAGAGTTCGGCGAGATCCGCCGGAGACTCCGCACATACCCAACCGACACCGGAGTCCCCGACTGACAGCTTCGGAACGCAGTCCGAAGAGATCGGGTCGATACTGCTCTGCGTAGGCGACATGCGGGCCCAGGCAAAATGGAAGTCGCTTCGCGAGTTGCCCGTGACATGGTCATCGCTCAACCGAACAATGCCCTTCGCTCCCGCTGCATCGAGCGCTATCTCCACAAATTCATAGTCTCGGAGCGCGTCGTTCGGCCATTCCACTGTGGATCCCCCAGCATCCACGGACACGCACCGATTCGTGCCACACACGATCACGCCATCGGCCGTCGCCTGCATGTATATAACCGTGTCGATGCCACCAAGTGGCAATTGCGAAACGACGAGAATCGGCTCACCGAGATCTTTTCGGAATCGATAGATGTCGATGCCCTCGCTGACCGCACCGATGGTCCGTCCCGACGGAACACTGCGTTCCACATCGTATACCGCCAGCCACAGGTTGCCGTCACGCTTTGTCGCAGCGACAGGTATTGAGGTGGAAGCGGCGGGGAACAGAAGTTCGGTGCTGGTCTGCCCGTCGCAATCTCGATAGACCGCCAACTTGTCGTCGGGCCAAGTACGAAAAAGGCACCAACTGTCGTTTTCAACGGCCGGAGGATACAAACGCACTCCCAAAGCGTTGCGATCCAATGGCAGGTTCACAAGAGCCGGTTCTTTTGCATCCTTCCGCTCATCACCAGCGTCATCGTGGCATGCTGCCATCCCGAATGCGCACAGCACCACCAAGGTTACGAGGACGAAACGGCTTGTCTGCCCTAGCTTCTCGCGACTCAAATAGCTTCCTGCATGAACGTCTGCGCCCTGGCAAATCCTACGGGTCTTTAGCACGCGCAATTGTTGCACCGGGCTAAGACCGTGCTCACTTCAGACAAGAGACGACAGAACCTTCCAGACGGTACCGCTCTCCAGTCTTCGGACACGCGGCCTCTGCGTTACCTTTCAGCGGTAGCTCCAGCCGCTCACCGTGTTTGCTCATCCAACCAATTTGACGCCCCGGAACGCCGACTATCAAGGCGAATGCCGGAACATCTCGATTGACAACGGCACCAGCCCCAATAAACGCGTATTCGCCTATCGTGACGCCGCACACGATGGTGCTATTCGCGCCGAGCGTGGACCCTTTGCGAACGAGCGTGTCTCGGTATTCATTTTTTCGGGATACCGCCGAGCGTGGGTTATAGACGTTGGTAAAGACCATACTCGGGCCACAAAACACGTCGTCCTCCAAAGTCACGTTATCGTAGATGGACACGTTATTTTGGACTCTGACGTTGTCGCCGATCGAAACACGATTGCCAACAAACACGTTCTGCCCGAACGAACAACCCGAGCCGATCACAGCTCCCTTGGAGATATGCACCCAGTGCCACACTCGGGTTTCGGGACCGATGATTGCGCCATCATCGATGATGGCGGTTGGATGGATTTGCGCACCCTGCACGCCTAATACTCCAAAGGAAGTGCGACTCGACGGCCGTCTCTAGCCGAGAGATAGCTAGCGATGAGCAGTTCCAGGGATCGCAGGCCCTCTCGTCCATCCGTCTCAGGAGACACCTCTCCGCGCAGTGCCCGAATCACATTGTCGTAATACAGCGGATGCCCGAATCCGTAAACGGAAGTAGTCGTATAGCTAGCATTCTTGATGTCGGCATCCATTGGATCTACATCCGCAAACTCCCAATTCTGAATCTCGTTTACTGCAACACCACCGATACGAACGGTACCCTTCTCGCCAATGATCGTGATCGACCCCTCGATATTCCTCGGGTACGCCAACATCGTCACGTTAATCGAACCCAATGCTCCGGAGCGCCAACGGATCCCGACAGTCGCGGTGTCCTCTACTTGGATATTCCGAGCCAACGTCGCCACATAAGATTGAACACTTTCGACGGGACCAATTAGCCAATCCACTAAATCGACGTAGTGACTTGCTTGGTTCATCAAAGCGCCCCCATCGAATTCCCAGGTGCCGCGCCACTTCGCGCTGTCATAGTAGGACTGGGGGCGACTCCAGAATACGTTGATTGTAACCATGTATATGCGACCAAACCGTCCCTTCTCCATCGCGCGCTTCACCATTTGAAGCGTCGCATTCCGACGATTCTGTTTCACTACAAAAAGGTGTACGCCCGCCTCGTCGCATTCGCGCACCATGCGCACACCATCTGTCCATCGGGTCGCCATGGGCTTTTCGGTGAGAACGTGGCGACCTGCGCGCGCTGTTTCAATCGCCTGAGCCGGATGCAACCCGCTAGGGGTGCACAACGCGACCACGTCAGCATTCGATTGCTGTAGAAGATCACCAATGGACGCGTATCCGGGGACACTGTGCTTCTCTGCTGCGGCTCGGACCGCTTCGGGTTCGGTATCGCAGACGGAGACGAGTTGGAGACGCTCTTTGTGTTTTTCGATCGCACTAAAATGATTCGCAGAAATTCGTCCGCAGCCGACAACTGCGATGCGGATCCTTCGGTCACAAATGACCGCCTTAGCTTTGAACATCGCTTTCCTCACTCCTTATAGTAATTAACATACCACTCGACGAACTTTTGAACTCCGACTTCCACAGGCGTGTCGGGTCGATAACATACATCGCGAGCCAGATCGTCAATGTCAGCAAACGTGTCGGGAACATCACCCTGTTGCAATGGTAGAAGATTCTTGATTGCCTTTTTGCCGAGAGCCCCCTCGATGAGCTCAATGTAACGCATCAGCTCCACCGGCCGGTTGTTTCCAATGTTGTACAAACGATATGGAGCCTTGCTCGTGCCTGGATCGGGATCGTCGCTATTCCATTTATCGTTCGGCGTGGCCACGCGATCCATCGCACGCACGACACCGTGCGCGATGTCGTCGATGTACGTGAAATCGCGGCGGTGATTGCCGTAGTTGAACACGTCGATGGGCTTGCCCGCGAGAATGTTGCGCGTGAACAGGAAGAGCGCCATATCTGGGCGACCCCAGGGACCATACACCGTGAAGAACCGCAGTCCCGTGACTGGAAGCTTGTAGAGGTGCGCATACGTGTGCGCCATCAGCTCGTTCGCTTTCTTGGTGGCCGCGTAGAAGGACAAAGGATGGTCGACGTTTTGATGCACCGAAAACGGCATCTTTGTGTTCGCGCCATACACGGAGCTCGTCGATGCATACACGAGATGCTCTACGCCATTGTGCCGGCACCCCTCGAGAATGTTCGCGAATCCGACCACATTGCTATCAATGTACGCGAGTGGATTCTGAATCGAGTAACGCACGCCGGCTTGCGCGGCGAGATTGATCACACGATTAAATTTTTCCCGCTTGAACAGCTCAGCCATGTTCTCGCGATCTGCGAGATCAAGCTTCACAAACCGAAACTTCGGTGACTCTTGCAGCTTCTTTAGGCGAGCCTCTTTCAGACTCACATCGTAGTAGTCGTTAAGATTGTCCAACCCGACAACTTCATCGCCTCTCGCGAGAAGGATTTGTGCCGTGTGAAAGCCGATGAATCCGGCGGCGCCGGTAAGGAGGATTTTCATGAAATTTGGGACTAGCGGATAGCGGTTAGCGGAATGTAGTGACTCGCGGATAGCGGATCGTGACTAGGTCGGAAACAAAAGAGCTAAATCTCCGTGAACCGCCCAATTAGGGCCGCATCCATCGAGCCACAAGCGCAAGTAGCATTCTTAGGCTTCAAGGAGGACAGCATGACGACTCACAAGGACCTCATTGTATGGCAAAAGGCCGTTTCTCTGGCCACCAAGGTATACGCCGCGACTGCGGCGCTGCCAAACGATGAACGGTTTGGATTGACGACACAAATGCGTCGAGCCGCCGTCTCGGTTCCCAGCAACATCGCCGACGGAGCGGGTCGTTCAAGCCGCTCAGTATTTACACTATCTCAGCATCGCTCGCGGACCCCTGGCAGAGTTGGAGACGCGGCTCCAAACAGCCCGCGAACTCGACTTGATGGAGACGCCGCTCGAAACTCAGACAGCGGAAGTCGGGAGACTACTAACCGGACTTATGCGGCGACTACGCGAGCAGAGAGTGCAAACCGGCTCCGGCGCCATCAGCTGAAGTGCAAGTCGAGGGCATGCTGCCCGTCCTCTTATCTTTACTATCCGCTAGTCACGAGTCACCAGTCTCTACAATCGCCCGTCCACCTCATCCGCCTCAAACACATACTTGATGTCGTAGAGGACGTGAGGTTTCTTGGCGAACGAGCGGATTTCGGCAAGGCCCATGTTTTTGAATTCGTTGTGCGCTACGGCGAGAACCACGGCGTCGTATCGGCCCTTCGCGAGTTTACCAACCGGCTTGATGCCGTACTCGTGCAGAGCTTCAGCCTTATCAACCCACGGGTCGAACACGTCGACCTTCGCGCCAAACTTCTTCAGCTCTCGAATCACGTCTGCCACTTTGGAATTGCGGATGTCCGGGCAGTTTTCTTTAAAGGTTAACCCCATGACCAAGACGCGTGAACCGTTCACATGGATTCGCTTACGGATCATTAATTGAGCAACGCGCTCCGCAACGTAAATGGCCATGTTGTCGTTGATGCGGCGGCCAGCAAGGATCATCTCGGGGTGATAGCCAATCTCCTGAGCCTTATGCGTCAGATAGTAAGGATCGACGCCGATACAGTGCCCGCCGACCAAGCCCGGTCTGAAGGGCAAGAAGTTCCACTTCGTACCGGCGGCTTCAAGCACTTCCTCGGTATCGATGCCGAGGCGATTGAAGATGAGAGCGAGTTCATTGATCAGCGCGATGTTGACGTCGCGCTGCGTGTTCTCGATCACCTTGGCCGCTTCGGCAACACAAATGCTCGAGGCCTTGTGCGTACCCGCCTTGATGATGCTTGCGTACAAACCATCGACGTAGTCGGCAACCTCAGGCGTCGACCCCGAAGTGATCTTCTTAATCGTCGTTAACCGATGCTGCTTATCGCCTGGGTTGATGCGCTCTGGACTGTAGCCGGCAAAGAAATCTTTGTTGAACGTGAGTCCGGACACCTGCTCGAGAATTGGCACCGCGATCTCTTCGGTGCAGCCCGGATAGACCGTGGACTCAAATACGACGACATCACCCTTCTTCAGCACCTGTCCGATGAAGCGGCTAGCGCTTTCGATCGGTTTCAAATCCGGTCGCTTGTAATCATCGATCGGCGTGGGGACCGTAACGATGAACACGTTGCAGGTCTTCAACGTCTTTACATCGGTCGAATAGCTGAGGTGTTTGGAACTGCGCAGTTCGGCCGTGTCCACCTCGAGCGTGGAGTCCTTGCCCTTTTTTAGTTCTGCAACGCGTGCGGCTTTGACGTCGAAGCCCACGGTCTTGAAGTGCTTGCCGAATTCCACTGCCAGCGGCAATCCGACATAACCCAATCCGATCACACCGATCTTTGTGTTCTTTAGATTGAAGTCAGGCATACGGCTCAAGTATCGCTTCCGCCCCGCATGGGCCAAGGCAGGCGATCGTTACTCCTTCGCTGAGATTTGGTTTGGGGCAGGAATTTAGGGGCGCAAGGATGCCACATGCCGTGCTGCAATGTGTGACTCGCCGCGAAACAACGCGAAGCATGCCTCTGCGGCGGGCTCATCCGCACTGGACTTCAGGCCATTGCCATCAGAGCTAAGAGCCCCGCAAAAGTGAGAACCAAGGTGTACGGCAGTGCCATCCACAGCATCCGGCCATAAGACAGCCGGATGAGCGGAGCCAATGCCGAGGTCAGCAAGAACAAAAAGGCGGCTTGTCCGTTGGGGGTGGCAACGCTCGGTATGTTGGTTCCAGTATTGATGGCGACAGCCAAGCTCTCGAACTGCGGCCTGGAGATGGCGCCTTCAAGCAGCGCAGCTTTGACCTCGCTGATGTAGATCGTCGCTACGAATACGTTGTCGCTGATTGCCGAGAGCACCGCATTGGCTACGTAGAACATTGCGAGCCGTGCACTACCTTCCAAGTGCAGCACCGCAGTGATGATCGGCTCGAACAGATGCTGATCGTGAAGCACTGCCACGATCGCAAAGAACACCACCAGCAGTGCGGTAAACGGCAATGCAGACTCGAATGCTTTGCCGATGCGTTGTTCGTCGTTGGTGCCGGTAAGCGAGGTGGCGAGCACCATTACCATGAGCCCAACGAGCCCTACCTCTGCCAGGTGCAATCCCAAGGCCGCCACTAACAAGACCACAATGACAGCTTGCGCAATCAGGACCGCCCGATCTCGAGTTGTCCGCTTTTGCGTCTGCTCACGATCGTATTGCGCCAGCACGTCTCTCACATTCGGCGGCAACGCGCAGCCATAGCCAAACCAGCGTAGCCTCTCGACGAGCACGCAAGTGACGATGCCCGCGAAAAACACTGGAATTGAGACCGGCGCGATGCGCACGAAGAAGGTCGCAAAGTCCCAGCCCGCCTGTTTCGCGATCAACAGATTTTGCGGCTCGCCGACCTGCGTCATCACGCCGCCTAGGGCCGTACCGACGGCCGCATGCATCATCAATGCACGCAAGAACGCCCGAAACCCATCCAGATCCGAGCGGTGCAACTCGTGAACAGACTCGTCGTGCCCCAGGTCGTGCTCGGCATCGTGATGTTTGCCGGACGCGAAGCGGTGGAAGACTTGATAAAACCCAAGTCCTACCGTGATCAGCACCGCCAACACCGTGAGCGCATCGAGAAATGCCGAGATGAGCGCGGCCGAGGCAGTCATCGTTACGCACAACCAAACATGCGAACGGATGCCTAACAGCACTTTGGTAAAAGCAAACAGCAGGAGTTCTTTGAGGAAATAGATTCCCGCGACCATGAAGATCAACAACAGGATCACCGGCAGCGCGGTGACCGTCTCGTTGTAGACGGAAGCAGGTGATGTGAGGCCAATCGCAACCGCTTCGATCGCCAACAATCCGCCCGGTAGCAACGGATAGCATTTGAGGGCCATCGCGAGCGTGAAGATGAACTCGAGAAGGAGCAGCCAACCAGCCGCGACAGTGCCATGACTGCCGCCCAGCACCAGCACGAGCGGATTGAGAATCAGAAAACCCAGTACCGTGAGCTTGTACCAGTCGGGCGCATGGCCCAAGAAGTTGCGAGAAAAAGCTTGCAGCAGACTCATTCGCCGCCGACTCAATTCACGGTCTGAGCTGCCGGCTCGAGTGCACGCCAAACCGTTTTGCCACCGCTCGACTTGTCGATCGCTTTCAACGCACGCTCATGAGCGGCCAACTCTTCTGATGACGCGCGGATGATGCGCAACCCACCCGCCGGACGCTCGATGGAAAAGTCCGTCTCGAGCGTCACGTTTAGGCGCGTCTCCGTCGCTTCACCCAAGATCAGCGCCGTCTGACCGCCCGTCATGGCGAGATACACATCGAGCAGGATTTGTGCGTCGAGCAAGGCTCCGTGCAATTCTCGGTGCGAATTGTCGACTCCGTATCGTTTACAGAGCGCGTCGAGGCTGTTGCGCTGGCCTGGATGAAGCTGGCGAGCCAGCGGCAACGTATCGATCACGCCGCACAGACTACGAATCGACTTGGGTGCATTAGGCAGGCGCTTCAACTCCGCATCCAAGAAGGCGAGGTCGAACGCGGCGTTGTGAATGATCAATTCGGCGTCGCGCAAAAACTCCAACAACTCGTCAGCGACTTCCGCAAATCGTGGCTGCTGAGCGAGGAATTCGTTTGTGATGCCGTGAACCTGCAGCGCGCCGCGATCGACTTCGCGATCGGGACGCAGATAGCGATGGAACGTGCGGCCAGTTTTCCGACGATTCACCATCTCGACGCAGCCGATTTCGATGATGCGATGGCCCTGTTCAGGCTCAAGACCGGTCGTTTCGGTGTCTAGGATGATTTGACGCATGAACTTAGTAGCGGATAGCGGATGGCGGATTGCGGATAGAAGAACCCAGAACCAGCGCTGAGCGGCTCTTGAAGCTGCACCGAAAAACAGGCCCGTGGACCTTCCGAACAAAAGACGTACCCATACGATTGCAGCGTCGGAGCATCATGGATCAACCGATCACTTCGCCCACAGCTTCGGCTAGCGCGTTCACCACCGTGACTTGCTGATCCTCAGTGAGATAGGGATGCATCGGCAAGCTCAAGACGCGCTGTCCCGCGCGCTCCGCAATCGGAAAACTTCCTTCGCGAAGCCCCAAATTCGAAAACACGGGCTGCAGATGCAGCGGGATCGGATAGTGAATCGCCGTGGGTATGCCGCGTTTCTTCAGCTCAGCTTCGACCGCATCACGGGCGTCCACTTGAATCGTGTACTGGGCATATACGCTCGTATTCCCGCTCGCAAGATAGGGTGCGGTGACGCGATCACTAAGCTTCTCCTTGATCAACTCTGAATAGCGCGCCCCAATTCGATTCCGGGCAATCACTTCTTCTTCGAAGATGTCCATCTTGGCCAACAGAATGGCGGCCTGCAGCGTGTCCAGTCTTCCGTTGATGCCCAGATACGGATGGTGGTAGCGGCGGTCCTGCCCGTGGACGCGGATCTCGCGCATGCGCTGTGCGAGCGCATCATCGTTCGTGAATAGCGCGCCGCCATCTCCGTAGCAGCCGAGCGGCTTCGATGGGAAGAATGACGTTGAACCCACATCCGATAACCCGCACGAACGTTTCCCCTTCTGCAGCGCACCGAAGCTTTGCGCGCCATCTTCAATGACAGGCAACTTGTGTTTGCGAGCGATTGCATTGATAGCGTCGAAATCCGCGCACTGTCCGTACAGCGAGACGGGCATGATCGCCTTGGTGCGCGGAGTGATGGCCTGTTCGATTAGATTTGGGTCTAAGTTGTACGTACGCGCTTCGATATCGACGAAGACCGGCTTCGCGCCCGCAAGCGCGATCATTTCTCCTGTCGCGATGAACGTGAACGGTGAAGTGATCACCTCATCGCCCGCGCCGATGCCATAGGCCATCAATGCGATGAGCAAGGTGTCCGTACCGCTCGCAGCTCCAATGCAATGTTTGACGCCGACGTATTCAGCCAGACGTCGCTCGAGTTCCTGATTCTCGCCGCCCAGGATGTACTGCCCGTGTTCCAGCACGGCCTGAATGCGTGCATTGACCGCAGGCTGAATCCGTCGGTACTGACTTTTCAAATCGATGAATTGCATTGATGCGTTTCTCCTTGGTGCGCTCGAAGTCTATCGCACACGCTTGTCGGCTTGGCTAAATTGGATCAGGCGACGACTGCGCCTTCTGATGCGCCAGCATGCGATCGATCGCGATGTTCGCGAGCTGATCCGCACGTTCGTTTCCTGGCACGCCGGCGTGCCCCTTGACCCAATGCCACTCGATCCGATGACGCTCGATCTGCGCTTCAAGCGCCTGCCAAAGATCGACGTTCTTCACGGGCTTGCGATCCGCCGTCCGCCAATCGCGCAACTTCCATTGATGGATCCATTCGAGAATGCCTTTGCGGACGTACTGCGAATCTGTGTAGAGCGCGATCGAACACGGTCGATTCAAAGCTTTGAGCGCTTCGATTGCCCCAGTCAGCTCCATCCGATTGTTCGTCGTCGTCAGCTCAGCTCCGCTCAGTTCTTTGATATGCGGGCCCGCCATCAACACCGCGCCCCACCCTCCCGGGCCCGGATTACCGCGGCATGCCCCGTCGGTGTAGATGACGACGTTGGCGGGATCGGGTGGGGGCTGGGTAGAGGTTGGTGACATGG
>JAEWBG010000068.1 GCA_023391335.1 Pseudomonadota bacterium
CGCCGGGCGAGAGTGGAAAGCTGCACTGACCCAATTCGCAATCCTATTCGCAGATCGCTTTGCCGCTGTTGGGATGTGAGAATCAGTTTTTGAAACCGACCTCACACACAGAATTTCGGACAGGCTCTCGAGCTGAAGGTCTGTTCCTGCGACGTACATCGTTCACGCGCTCCACGCCTTCACTCCATTACATCATCACTTCTTTTTTGCGTCCTCTGCGGCAAAAATCTCCTTCTTCCTATCTCAGGATGGTCGGAGCTATCGGTTCTTCCTTTCATACATCCTGTTCATCCTGTTAATCCTGTCTATTAATTCTTCTCTCTGCATTCTCAAGCAGAAGCAAAGAGATTTGACAGGACGAACGGGATTGACAGGATGAAGGGGTCTGTTCCTGCGACGTACACCGTTCACGCGCGAAGCGCTTTCACTCCATCACTCATCTCTCCTCAATGGAAGCCTTCAGATTCGTAATGGGCTTGTCATTCGCATCGAGGAAGCGAGCGCAGAAATCGGTCGCGCCGCCGCCATTGATGATCGCAGCGCGGATGAGATTGCGGCCTTTGTGTAGCGTCACGCGCTTCGAGACACCGTCATCGATGACAGTTTGACGATCATCACTGAGGGCGATCACCGGATCGCCATTCAGCCACCAGCGCGAAGCGGCATTCGAGCCGATCGCAAGCCGAACATCTTGCATCTCTTGCGGCGAGTCCACCGTCGTCGTTATCCAAAACAAAACATTCGACGTCGGCTTCGAAAGCGACCAAGCGAAGTGATACAGATTCAAGTTGTAGTGAAGGGTCTCGAGGGCATGCCAAGTGAGCGAGGTATTCGCCAGCGTCACCGACTTTCCATCGTGGGGCAAGGAATCACCTGAATTCGGCAGCTGCGCCGATTGAATCGCTTCTTCCACAGCCGATTGCGTCAATCGGCCCGGCACCGAGAGCGGCTCGAGTACAAGCCAACGATGAATGAAGCCGCGCGCATCGACGTTCTCGCTCGCGCCCTTCGGTTGCGTGAGCGTCGTCGGAGCCGGACGAGGTGCGGAGTCTTCGGCGTATGCGGTGCAAACGAGAGCAAAGCACATGCACAGCGTGGTGAGCGAACGGTTCATTACGGTGCTCCAATCAGCCAACGTTGACGATCGCTCGCGGGATCGAACTTCGCGAGGGTGGGACTGCTACTACCGACAGCGGAGAGCGCCATCGCTTCCGTGGTTCCGGGAACGGCTTTGGGACTGATGCGATACGTGCCGTCCGTTAGCTGGTCGATTCGCCATAGTTGTTCGGGCGCACCCGTGAACGTGGCTGCCGAGAGTTCACCACCCGCCGTCGCAGTGAGCGATCGTTCCGTGCCTTCGATCGCGATTCGGAAATAGGGCGAGCCCGGATAACCCCCCGCATTCGTCACTGGAACGAACGCCCACTTCTGTTGAGCTTGCAACATGGCGGGGCCCAGGCGCACGCCGGTTGTCGCGGGCCATGATGCAGACACGTCCATCGCGTGCTGATCTGCGACCGGAGGGCCGGGCAGAGGTTCGCGAGGCGGACCAGGCGGACGCTTGCGGAAGCCGCCAACCGGCATGCCCTGCACAGCCAACTCGAGAACCGTGCCGGTTCTTGCCGATTCGATCGTATAGGTGCCTGCAGTGAGATTGTCCCCAGCGACTGGCCAGCCATCACGCCACAGCAGCGGCCTGATATCCAAGACGCTGATGCCGCCGCGATCGAGATCCGCCTCGTAGTGCAGAGAAAACTTCTGAACCCCTTGTCCGAGATCGAGCAGACCGAAATGTCCGGGACCGACATGTCGTCTACGCGATGCGGCAAACAACTTGCCGCCGCCCTCGACCATGTCGACGCCCATGTTGTCGAGATAGGGACCGGTCACTTTGCGAGAACGGCCCATCCGAATGTTGTACGTGGAGTTCGCACCGGCACAGCACGAGCCGTGAGTGACGAGCAGGTAGTACCATCCGTCGTGATAGATCGGTATCGAGGCTTCTGAATTGATCGCGATGTTGCGCGGAGCTTCGTTGGGATGCAGCCGCTTGCCGGTTTTCGGATCGAGCTCAACCAACCGGATGTAGCCGAAGTAAGAACCGTACGTGAGCCACAGTCGACCATCGGGCGCGAGCAGCACGCCTGGATCGATCGCGTTGCTGTCTTCGATGCCGTCCGACCACACCACCGGCCCGCCGTCTTCCCATTTGTAGTCGGGTGACTCGGGATTCAGCGTGCGGCCGATCAGCAGTCCAATTGCGGACCTCGGCTGGGTGGCGGGTGCTGAGTAGTAAATGAAGAACTTGTCGCCGATGTGAATGATGTCGGGCGCCCAAGTGTTGCTGCCACCGCGCGCCAGCACCTCCGCGCCCGCTTTGCCGCCGGGGACGGCGGACATCAAAGAGCCAGCGCGTCGCCAAGTCCAACCGTCGTCGGACATCAGCAGCGGCAGGCCGTTGCCGGTGCCGGCCGTGTAGTAGCGCCCGGCTTCTTCGGTGACCGTTGCCGGATCGTGCACGCCGACTTCTCCATCGAGTGCGTGAACCTGAAACGAAATGGCCATGGCGGCACACAATAAAGCTCGTTGCAGCATAGGGGCTCTTCAGATCTGTAAATGATCGGCGGCTGTCAAGCTAGTTGTCGCCTAAAGGTTAAGCAGCGTTCTGCATTAGAGGGTTTGATGCAGGACGGTTGAGCCACACTTCATCGCAGAGCGACCAGTTGCGAGTGTTGCCGCTCCAACGTGAGGGATGTTTTGCACGAGCTTGCTGATACACAGCGGTTCGAGCGGCAAAGATCTTCCGATCGTGTCCTTGATGGCGCTGCGCCGGACTGACGAACTTCAGATTGCGGTGCTTGTGTTGGTGGTTGTACCAACGCTCAAAGCGCAATGCCCATTCTCGCGCCTGCTCAAGGCTGGCGAACACGCCGGGGTAATCCGCTCGATACTTGCAGGTGCGGAAGAGACTTTCCGCATATGCATTATCGTCGCTCACACTGGGACGGCTGTAGGAAGGCATGATCCCGAGCTGCTGCAACTTCGCAAGGAAGGTGGAGGCCTTCATCACACTGCCGTTGTCTTGATGGATGGTGAGCGCTCGACCTGTGAGGCCTTCACGCAGCACTGCACGCTCAATGAGCTCAGCGGCTCGCTGCCCTGATTCTTCAGCGTGCACCTCGTGCGCGATGATCTTGCGCGAGTACACATCCAGGATCAGATACAGATAAAAGAACTGGCCACGCACCTCAGTGGGCAAATACGTGATATCCCAGCACCACAGTTGATTGGGTGCACAGGCCGACTGACGCGGCGGCTCACGATGCACGGACTTACGGGCTCGGGATCGATGGGCGAGCTGCTGAGTCTCACGCAGGATGCGATAGAAGCTTGATTCAGAGGCGAGATAGCGCCCTTCATCGGCCAGCCGCGGCACGATCTGCGTGGGCGGCAGGGCAGCAAAGCGTGGCTCGTTCAGCGTGCGCAAGATCTCCTCACGCTCTTGCGCACTGAGCTTATTGGCCGGCACGGGACGGATCGCATCACAACGTCCATCGCTACGCAGCTCCCCCTCACGATGCCAACGCTGATAGGTTCGCAGTGTCACTCCGAGCAGCTCACACGCGGATGCCTTGCCTGCCCCTGCACCCACTGCCTCATCGATCAGCTCAACGGCTCTACGACGATCTAGGATGCTGATCATTCTTCCTCGGCCTCCCCCCAGATCGCCTGCGCTTTTTTTCGTAGTGTCAGGAGCGCCGCCGTTTCCGCCAGCGCCTTCTCCTTGCGACGTAATTCGCGCTCCAACTCCTGACGTTGCTTGCGTTCGGCTTCCAAGGCTTCTCGATGCTGCTTGCTCGAGACCACCTCACCGCCTAAACCCTGCTCAGCTTGTCCGCGCCACTGCTTCAGCTGCTCGACGTACACACCTTTCCTACGGCAGTACTCAGCTAACTCCGCTTCGTTCAGGCTCGCACTCTCCGCCAACATCGTCAGCTTCTGTGCGTTACTCCAACGCTCTTTCTTACCCTTGCTCAAATCCACTGCACCTCGTTGTGACTTCAAACGCCAAGCGTACAACGTCGAACTTCCAAGACCTGTCTCTCTCGACAACTCACTCACCGATTCACCGTTCAACAATCGACGAACCAGCGACTCACGCCGCTCCTGTGCAATTCCCATTCTCTCCTGCCTTCCGCCCCCACAGAGGTTTCAGTTACAGGCGACATCTATCCTGACAGCGGGGG
>JAEWBG010000018.1 GCA_023391335.1 Pseudomonadota bacterium
CTCGCAGTGTTGCCCTTGCCGTCGGCTAGTCTTTAACATCGTCAACATGGTTGACTGTCAATCCTCAGACAAGGGACTTTCACCCCATAAGTTCATGCCCATGACGGGCGTACACAACGCGTTCAACGAGCGACGTGCGAAACGCACGCGCCGTTAACGCAGACGTTAGGCGGCGAAGAGCGGGCAACCTTCGCGGTATCGCGAACCGAGTTGGTTAAACGTCTTGAAGGTTCCGCTCAGAGTTGCAGTAGCTGGACGACCAATCCGTAGAAGACAAGCTACGAAACGCAAGGAGACTTCCCAATGTCAAAGGCTCAAAGGGTTTTGATTACAGGCGCGGCACGCGGCATGGGAATGGCAACGGCGCAGGTACTTGCCAACCGAGGGCATTCGGTCGTCGCCACCGACGTATCCGCGTTGAGTGAACTGGAAGGCATCCAGCCACATGTGCTCGATGTCACCAGCGATGAATCCGTGGCGCGATGTCTTGAAGAAGTGGGCCCGCTAGATGCAATCGTCAACAACGCAGGCATATTTGGTTTAGGGCCGGTGGAAGACTATCCACTGGATCGCTTCCGACAGATGCTCGAGACAAACACGCTCGGCCCGCTGCGCGTAATCCAGGCTGTCTTGCCCGCCTGGCGAAAGCGCGGTTCCGGCGTCATCGTGAATGTGTCGAGTGTAAACGGCCGGGTCTCCTCGCCGCTTGGAGCAGCGTACAGCGCTTCCAAGTTCGCGCTCGAAGCCTTGACGGAATCGCTGCACCTGGAAGTCCGTCACTTTGGAATACGCAGCGTGTTAATCGAACCCGGAACCATCGCTACCGGCATCCAAGCGAGCGAGAGTCATAAGGGACCCGCCGACTACGCCGGACTTTGGGAGCAGTGGGCCGGAGCCAATACCAAAATGACAGGGCCATCGCTACCCGGACCCGAAGTTGTCGCATTAGCCATCGCGAGTGCAATCGAAGACCCCGCGACACCGCTGCGTGTACCGGTCGGCCAGGACGCTGAGATGATTTTGGGCTTGCGAAGAAGCCTCGACGATCGGGCATTCGAACATGCAATGAGAAAGGCCGTTGGGCTTACGTGGTGATTGGATGGCTGCCAGGCCGCGCTCCGTTACGTTTGCTGGCTCGTTGCGCTCTTCGCAATCCTTGTCCTTCATCGGCATCCGCCTTCGCGCCCAAGAGAGTCCCCGCCTAACACCTATGAGGCCTCCTCGAGTCAATAGGCGCTCTTCACCCTGCGCAGTACCTTGATGACATTCGCACAAGAAAGAGCACTGCACGGCCATCGAGTTGTTCACTGCCTTCGAGCCAATCCACGAAAACTGCGAGGACATGCTCGCGTGATTGGCGGTGTTAAGACCATTCGTTCTCAAAACAAACCTATCGAATGATCGAACTGGACATAGCTCTTGAGTTTTACGATTCCGAGGTCCGTAGCGTTGAACCTCGCTCTGTGTGGGATTCTTATCTGGTCACAGGTCAAAGGTCACAAGTCACGGGCCAGAACCCAGAGGTGACGCGCCTGTACATCAAACTTTAGAGGCGCGCGCACATCTTCCGAAGATTAGAACTCCGTGCCCTCCGCGTTCTCCGTGGAGATTATCTTCTTGAGTGACTAGTGACTAGTGACTGGTGACTTGCAAGAGCGCATACGCATCGCTCTGCTTCAGTCATCTTCTTCATTCTTTCCTCGCGCTCCCCGTGGAACTTTCTTTCCGAAGAGCAAGCCGACTGAATCGGCAAGCAAGCCTGACGGCAGGTATGCCACTGGCAGGCGAGCGCTTCGCGCAGGCCAGAACACACCCGACACTTCACACCGACCAAACCTCCGTCCTTCCGTGAGGCGCATTCACTAGAACTCCGTGCTCTCCGCGTACTCCGTGGAGTTTCTCATCCGCACGCGAAGCCCTCACGCGAGCAACGCTCGTTCTCACTTACTCACTTTTCTCCTTTGTGTCCTTTGTGTTGCGTCCGACCCTCCGTGCCCTCCGTGTTCTCCGTGTGAAATCCGAATTCCGCCCTCTTATCCCAGTGATCCCGTGGAGATCTTTTTGTGAGTTGTCGGTTGGCGGTTGGCGGTCAGATAGCCACCCGCCTTCGCGGGTGTGACAGTTTTTTTAAACTCTGTGTGCTCTGAATTCTTGAGTGACTGGTGACTGGTGACTAGTGAATTGCAAGGACGCATACGCATTGCTCTGCTTGAATCATCTTCTTCATTCTTTCCTCGCGCTCCCCGTGGAACTTTCTTCCGAAGAGCAAGCCGACTGAATCGGCAAGCAAGCCTGACGGCAGGTATGTCACTGGGCAGGCGAGCGCTTCGCGCAGGCCAGAACACACCCGACACTTCACACCGATCAAACCTCCGTCCTGCCCTGAGGCACACTCATTAGAACTCCGTGCTCTCCGCGTACTCCGTGGAGTTTCTCATCCGCACGCGAAGCCCTCACGCAAGCAACGCTCGTTCTCACTTACTCACTTTTCTCCTTTGTGTCCTTTGTGTTGCGTCCGACCCTCCGTGCCCTCCGTGTTCTCCGTGTGAAATCCGAATTCCGCCCTCCTATCCCAGAGGTCCCGTGGAGATCTTTTTGTGAGTTGTCGGTTGGCGGTTGGCGGTCAGATAGCCACCCGCCTTCGCGGGCGTGACAGTCTTTTTGAACTCTGTCTGGTCTGTGAAATTCTTGAGCAAGCCTGACGGCAGGTATATCACTGGCAGGCGAGCGTTGCGCGCAGGCCAGAACACACCCGACACTTCACGCCGATCAAACCTCCGTCCTGCCCTAAGGCACACTCATTAGAACTCCGTGCTCTCCGCGTACTCCGTGGAGTTTCTCATCCGCACGCGAAGCCCTCACGCGAGCAACGCTCGTTCTCACTTACTCACTTTTCTCCTTTGTGTCCTTTGTGTTGCGTCCGACCTCCGTGTCCTCCGTGTGAAATCCTTTTCCTCCGGCTCCGAGCGCGACACCAACCTTCACCCCACCCGCGCCAACACACTATTGCGACGCGCCCAGAGCAAATACACCACGACGCCGATGACGTTCCACGCCACGAAGCGTTGAATCGTCAGCGTCGGCAGACTCCAAAACAGGTAAGCACATCCGACCACCGCAACAATCGCGAGCACTGGAGCAAGCGGCGCACGAAATGTCCGCGGTTTGTCAGGCGCGCGCGATCGCATCACCACCATGCAAATCGCAACTGCGATGAACGCAACCAACGTACCGGCATTCGCAAGCTCGGCGATTTGTGACAACGGTAGGAATCCCGCGATGATCGCAACGATCACGCCAGTCACCAGCGTCATCGTCACCGGCGTGCCGAATCTCGGATGCACTGCACTCAACCGTTCCGGCAGCATGCCATCGCGCGCCATCGCAAAGAACACGCGCGATTGGCCATACATGAACGCCATGATCACGGTCGGCAATGCGATCACGGCGACCGTGCCGATGAACACCGCCGCGTGCGGATGATTGAGTATTCGCAACACGTAAGCGAGCGGCTCGTTGCTCGCGGCGAGTGCTTGGTAGTCAGATCCGCCTAACGCGGCAGCAGACACACCCATGTACAGCAACGTACAAATGACCATCGATCCGACGATGCCGATAGTGAGATCGCGTGCCGGGTTCTTCGCCTCCTCCGCCGCAGTCGAAACCGCATCGAATCCATAGAACGCGAAGAACACGACGGCAGCAGCAGCCATTACGCCGCGCTTCACGCCTTCGACCTCGTGCGCTTGAAACCCGAACGGCATGAAGGGTTCGAAGTGCGTCGCGTTGAATGCAGGCAGCGCCAATGCAATGAACACCGCCAACGCAACGAGCTTCAAGATCACCAGCACTAGATTGACTGTTGCACTTTCTCGCGAACCAATCGCGAGTAATCCCGCAACCGCGAGTGAAATCAAAATTGCCGGCACGTTGATGATGCCGCCAGCGTGAGGGCCAACGAGCAGCGCATCAGGAACATTCCATCCGGCGGACTTGATCACGCCCGCTGCATAGCCCGACCAACCAACAGCCACCGCGCTGCAAACAACCGTGTACTCGAGAATCAAACTCCAACCGACGAACCAGGCCAGCAGCTCACCCAGCGCGACATATGTATAGGTGTACGCGCTGCCCGCCATCGGGATCATCGTCGCCATTTCCGCGTACGCGAGGGCGGCACACGCACACACCACGCCCGCGATCACGAATGAAAGAATCACGCCGGGACCTGCAAGCCCAGCCCCCACGCCTGTCAGTGTGTAAATGCCGGTCCCTACAATGCCACCGACGCCGAGTGCAATCAGATGGATCCACGTCAGCGTGGGCCTGAGCACACTCTTGTGCGATTGGGCAGCATCGAAGGATTTACGTCGCTTCCAGAACGGGATCGTGGCCAAAGTTCCTCCGCTGTTCGCTATGTTGTTGATTGCGGATTACGGTTCCTAAGAGGCGGCGCAACTGAGCTCGACTGAATTCTTGTTGCGCACTTCATCTCGCGCGGTCTTGCGATACTTCGCCGGCGGAATTGCAAATTTGCGTTTGAAGGCGCGATTGAATGCGGCCTCGGAGTCATAGCCGACGGACAAGGCGATCTGCAACACGCTGCGGCTGGTCGTTCGCAGCGCTTCCGCAGCGAGCTCCAAACGCCAATCGGTGAGATACGCGATCGGGCTCTGGCCCAAATACTTCGCGAAACGCTCAGTCAGCGCGGAGCGAGATAAGCCAGCCTCTTCCGCCAACGAGTCGAGTGTCCAATCTCGTGCCGGCTCGCGATGACACGCAGCGAGCACTCGACTCACCGCCGAATCTCCCGCACCGGCCAACCAACCCGAGCGTCCCTCAGGCAACTGCAACAAGTAGCGTCGCAAGGTTTCGGCAAAGAGCACCTCCGCCAATCGCGCGACGACGATCTCACTACCGGGCGTGGCGTTTGCAGCTTGCCCCACCGCATTTTGGAAGGTGTTCTCCAGCCATTCGCCGGCAGCATCCGCACGAATGTGAACACGCAATGCACGTGGAAGACCCGCGACGATCGGCTGAATCAATCGCGCATCGCATACCAAAAAGCCGCAAATGAAGCGGGTCGGCTCACCCGCACCGCCGATACGTGCGCGACCGATCTCCCCGCTTTTTAGATTCGGGATGGAGGCTTCACCGTCAATGATCTCGGTCGCGATGCCATTACCCATCACGTGCTCATCGCCATGAGGAAGCATGACGATGTCGCCCGCCATGAGCGGGGTCGATTCCTCGCCGACTCTGATGTAGCCACGCCCCTGAGTGACGAAGTGGAATTCAATGACGCGGCTGGACGCAGCGCCGATATGCTCGCGCAGGCGCTCCGACGGCGGCGAGCGCATGCACCAAGGCGCCTTGCATTCAGCGTTGAAGAAGACCGCACCGGTCAGTTTGACGGCGCGCAGGACATCGGAAAGTGCGTCCATATCGTAAGCCGCCGATCATATTGAGAGATCGCGATCATAACCATTCCGCGGTGGCGGCACGATCAATTCCTGTGGCAGCACGATCAAGCACGCTTGGGCACTCGGTATCGCGATCAAGCCGCCCGGCTGACCGGCAAATTTCCGCACGATCCGCAAGGGGATGCTGTTGCGCAGTCACACAGGAGACCGCAATGCATACAGGCATCGATGAAACTAAGCTCACTGAACTGCTCGGCCACGCCATCGTCGATTTCGGAGGTGCGTCCCTCACGCCGCTGGTGTTAATCGGCGATCGCTTGGGTTTGTATCAAACCCTCAAAGAAGCCGGCCCGCTGACCTCACATGAACTTGCGGATCGCTCGCAGACCAAGGAGCGATACGTGCGTGAGTGGCTCAACGCACATGCAGCGTCTGGATACATTCAATACATTCCTGAAACGGGCCGGTACACGCTCACCGCAGAGCAGGCGCTCATGTTCGCGGACGAAGATGGTCCGGCGTTCGTGGTCGGCGGATTCCAGACGGCACTTGCCGCCGGAAGAATCGTCGACACCTTGACCAACGCATTTCGAACCGGCGAAGGCATCGGTTGGCACGAGCACCATCACGAGCTATTCCATGGCACAGCCCGATTCTTTCGCCCGTCGTACTTTGCGCATCTGACGAGTTGTTGGATTCCGGCCATCGAGGGCATGGAAGCAAAATTGAAATCCGGAATTCGCGTTGCCGACGTGGGTTGCGGACAAGGCACCTCGACGATTCTCATGGCACAGCAATATCCGAACTCTCGCTTCATCGGATTCGACTACCACGAGAAATCGGTTCGCACGGCGACCGAGAAGGCGAAACAAGCGGGCGTTGCGGACCGATGCAAATTCGAAATCGCAAGCGCGAAGAACATTCCGCGGGCCAAATACGACTTCATCACGGTGTTCGATGCCTTGCACGACATGGGCGATCCGGAAGGTGCGGCACGACACATCTTGTCCGCACTCGCACCCGATGGTGCGTGGATGATTGTCGAACCGTATGCGGGCGATCGTGTCGAGGAGAATCTCAATCCGGTCGGGCGCGCGTACTACGCTGCGTCGACGTTGATTTGCACGCCTTGTTCGCTGTCGCAGGAAGTCGGTTTGGCACTTGGCGCACAAGCAGGCGAAGCAAGGATGCGAGCAGTGATCACGCGAGCGGGGTTCACCAAGTTCCGCCGCGCCACGCAAACGCCGTTCAATCTGGTACTCGAAGCCAGGCCGTAAAGCGAAAGCGGGCATCGTGATCGGTGCCCGCTTTGCAGAAGCTCATCGTTGCGATGAACGAATGTGGCCATGCCCGCGCAGTCACTAGATCCCACGGACGATCGCGAAAACGGTCAGTTGCTGCTGTCCGGATTGAGACAATCGAATTGCGCCGGCATGCGCGCATAAAACACGCGAATGTTTTCGCGGCGCACTAGGTCGATGAGTTGCTGCGCCTCCGCGTCGGAAACGATGAACTCGACTTCCACCGTGAGCGATCCGGCGAGTTCGAAGAATTGCTGCTCGTGCAGCGTGTGATGGCGGCCGAAGCCAGCCATGGCACGAAATGCCGAGCCGCCGCGAATGCCGAGCTTGCAGGCTTGCTCCAACAGCCATTGCCAAGTCGGTGCGTGTCCGTGACGCTGACCTTCGTGCACGTAAAACCGTAAGAACGAACCTTCCATAACTGAACCTTTGAGGGGCTTGGACTCAATTCGCCTTCAACAGACCAAACGTTGCAATGCCCGCGAAGGTCATCGCCACGGAACCGAAAAGATGCACGGCGGCAGACCCGAACGCCATAAGCACACGCCCCTGCTGAATGAGGGTCATCAACTCCGCGGAGAACGTCGAAAAGGTGGTGAGGCCGCCGCAGAATCCGGTGATCACGAGCAGGCGCCACTCGGGCGCGATTGCAGCGTTGTTGGCAAAGAAGGCAATGGCAAGGCCGATGATGTAACCGCCGATGAGATTGGCCGCGAGGGTTCCGGGCGGAACCGACGGGAACAGCGCATTGAGTTGGCCGCCGAGCCACCACCGTAAGAGCGCACCGAAACTAGCGCCGATCGAGATCACAACCACCGATTTCCACATGATCTGCCCTGTTCTTCTGTTGTTGGACAGGCAGCGGACGCACGCCCACGCCTCTCCGGTTCACCGAATGCGTAGGCATCATCAGCCGCGGTTAGCGGCGGTTAAAGGAGGAATGCCATCTCCTGCACGAATGTGCGACGCGATACTAGCTTGGGCGCATGGAAATCGAAAGCACCCGGCCGGCCTACCTACGTGTATCAATCATGTGCGATCGGCCGGGCTCGCCGTCACTCAGCGCAGTGGTGAATCTCGATAGTGGAGTGCGCGATTTCTTCGTGAATCGAGAGCCGCTTACGGACCTGCTCGGCATCGAGCGAGCGATCATGAGTGACCAGCGCGATCGCGCACGAGTACGCCCGCTTTCCGACGCGCCAGACGTGTAGATCGGTGATGCGCGTTTCAGCTGGGTCATTCGGCACTTCGATGACCTCGCGGATTTCCTGCACGACCGCATGATCCATCTCGCGGTCGAGCAGCACTCGTCCTGTCTGCACCAACAATCCTTTTGCCCAGATGGCCACCAACACGGCACCGATGATGCCCATCACCGGGTCCAACCAACTCCATCCGAAGATCAATCCACCCGCCAGCGCGATGATGGCCAGCACCGAAGTTGCCGCATCGGCGATCACGTGGAGGTACGCGGATCTCAGATTGAGATCGTGGTGACCGTGCGCCTCGTGACCATGATCGTGATCATGCTCATGCTCATGCTCATGCTCATGAGCATGAGCGTGATCGTGGCTGTGGTGGTCATCGTGGTCATGATGATGGTGCGCTTTGCCGAGAATGAGAGCGCATACCGCGTTCACGATGAGGCCGAGCACGGCCACGACCATGGCTTCTTGATAGTGAATCGGACGCGGCGCCAGAATCCGCTCGAACGAACTCCACACCATCATCGCCGCCACCCCGAGCAACAGAATGGCGCTCGCGAATCCGCCGAGCACTTCGATCTTCCAGGTACCGAATGCAAAGCGTGTGTCGCGTGCATAACGTCGCGCCATCGCATATGCAAACGCGGACAAGCCGATGGCGAGTGCATGCGAACTCATGTGCCAGCCGTCGGCGAGCAGCGCCATCGAGTTGAACCACCAGCCCGCGATGATTTCGACCACCATCATGGCGGCGGTGATCCAAACCACCATGCGCGTCCCACGCTCCGCCGCTTCGCTTGTTTGATCGAAGACGTGCTCGTGGGTGTAATCCGAAAGGTGTTCTACATGCATCGCATCGCTCCAGATCAGCCTTCGACCCACATTTCAAGCAACAGAAACAGCAAGAAGCCGGCGAAGAACGCTGAGGTCGTCCACACAGTCTCCTCGACTTCGTGCGCTTCGACTAGCAGTTCTTCAGTGACGAGATACAACAGCGCGACCAGTCCGATGCCAAGCAGAATGGCAAAAGCGAACGGGCTCAAGTCGGCGAATAGATAGCGCGAGACGCCTGTTCCCACAGTCAACGTGAGCGCTAGTCCGGCGGGAGCAACCGCCGCGCCAAGCTTGCCGATCCGCGCATCATTCATCGCGGAACTCACGGCCAGCGAAAGGAACAGCACTTCCAACGTCAGCGCCACGCCGAGCAACAAGCCAGTTTGATCTCCCGCGGCGAAGCCAATACCGAGCACGATGCCATCGATGAGCAAATCCACGCCCGTCACCACGAGCAGTCCTATCGGAAATGCGGCGCCACGTTCGCGCTCTTCAAAGCGCCGCGCAACGTAGCGGATGACGATCATCAGCGCCAGGCCCAAGGTAAATCCGAGTACCACGGGCACGGCCGCTTCATGCCGTTCCTTCGGCAACAGTTCGAGCGAGGCCGCAGCGAAGACGATTCCCGCCGCAAGATGCTGAATTGCACTCGTCAGCTGCGGACCGGGCTTGCGCCACACGGCCACTGTTCCTGCACCCGCCGCGACGGCCACGGCGGGCAAGGTGAACAACATCGCGCGTGCTACTGGGCTCACTCAGTTGCCTCGGCCACACGCATTCCAGCTTGCGCTTGCACGTGGCGCGGCAAGGTCAACCGATACAGCGCCGGCAATACGAACACGCTAAGTAGCGTGGCGGAAATGATGCCGCCGATCACAACTGTCGCGAGCGGTCTCTGCACTTCCGCACCGGTGCTTGTATTCAACGCCATCGGTAAAAAGCCGAGCGAGGCGACCAGGCCGATCATCAGAATCGGGCGTAAGCGCAGCAAAGCACCTTGAATGATTGCATCCTCTGCCGGCACGCCGTCACGGATCAAATCGCGAATCGCCGCGATCATCACGACGCCTGTCAGCACCGCGACACCGCACAGAGTGATGAACCCGACGCCGGCCGTGATCGAAAGCGGAATGCCGCGTATCAACAGTGCAATGACACCCCCTGTAAGCGCGAGCGGAACGCCGGAAAACACCAACGCAGCATCGCGCACCGATCCAAAGGTTGTAAACAGCAGCCCAAAGATCAGCAGCAGCGCGATCGGAACGAGCAATCTCAATCGAGCGGATGCACTCTCCAACTGCTCGAACGTTCCCGCGTATTGGATGTAGTAACCCGCAGGGAGCTTGAGTTCGCGATCGAGCTTGGATTGCACATCCGCCACGAAACTCGACAAATCCCGTCCGCGTACATTTGAGGTGATGACGACTCGCCGTTTGCCATCATCGCGCGAAATTTGGTTCGGACCATCCGTGATCGCGAATTTCGCCACCTCGGACAATGGCACATAGCCTCTGCCGTCCGGGAGCATCAGCGGCAGTCGTTCGAGAGCAGCAGTGTCCGTGCGCAATTGCTCTGGGAGACGCACCACGACATCGAAGCGCGCATCGCCTTCGTAGATCTGCCCTGCCTCGGAGCCGCCGACAGCAGTCGACACCGCGCTCTGCACGTCTTCAACTCTGAGTCCATAGCGCCCGAGCTGCATGCGATCAGGCGTCACCGTCAGAGTCGGAAGACCTGAGAGCGGTTCGACCGTCACGTCCGCTGCATTCGGCACCGCCGAGATTAACGCACCGACTCGATCGCCAATTCGCGTGAGCTCATCGAAATCGTCACCGAATACTTTGACGGCGAGATCCGCGCGAACACCGGCAATCAGCTCGTTGAAGCGCATTTCGATCGGTTGACTGAATGCGTACACGCCACCCGGCTGCTTGGCGAGCGTCTGCTCGATATCGGCCAACAGTTGTTGTTTCGATTTGTGCGGATCAGGCCATCGATCGCGCGGCTTCAAGATCAAAAACGTATCGGTCTGGCCTGGCGACATAGGATCCGTCGCAGCGTCGTTCGTGCCAGTGCGCGCAAACACGCGCTCGACTTGCGGATGCTTTGCTAATGCGGCGTTAAGGTGTTCTTGAATTCGCACCGCCTCTTCGATGCCGATGCCGGGGATGCGATTCACGAGAATGACAATGTCGCCTTCGTCGAGCTGCGGAATAAACTCCGCGCCCATGCGGCTCGCCAGCAGTCCGCATACCACGATGAGTGCTGCTGCAGCACCGACCACAATCCATCGCGCGTTCAATACGAAACGCAGTACCGGCTGATAGACGCGCTTCGCCGCAGCGACGAGCGCATTATCGCCTTCTTTGATGTGGCCGCTGAATAGCAGCGCGCATGCCGCCGGCACGAAGGTGATCGAGAAAATCAGCGCGCCCACCAAGGCCGCAATCACCGCGAACGCCATGGGATGGAACATTTTTCCTTCCACACCGGTCAGCGCAAAGATCGGCAGATTTACCAGCACGATGACCATCACACTCACGAGACTCGGGCGAAAAACCTCGCGCGTCGCGTTGTAGACCGTCTCGAATCGCTCGCCTCGCGGAAGCACGCCGCCGCGGGCGTGCTGCGCCTCCGATAATCGGAACAGACAGTTTTCCACGATGATCAACGCGCCATCGATGATGAGCCCGAAATCAAGCGCGCCAAGGCTCATCAAGTTCCCGCTTACGCCGGTCTGCACCATCCCCGTAAAAGTCGCAAACAGTGCCAGCGGAATCACGCACGCGGTCAGTAGGGCAGCACGCAGATTCCCGAGGAACACGAACAGCACCAAGATCACGAGCAGCGCCCCTTCGAGCAGATTCTTCTGCACCGTCGCGACGGTCTTGTTGACGAGATCAGTGCGATCGTAGACGGGCTGCGCGATCACACCCGTCGGCAAACTCTTTTGGATTTCCTTGAGCTTGTCCGCGACGCGAATACTGACTTCGCGGCTGTTCTCTCCGATCAGCATGAACGTTGTCGAGAGCACCGTCTCCTGTGTGCCCAATTGTGCGGCGCCGGTACGAAGCGGATGTCCGATTCCAACCTCCGCCACATCGCTAACGCGCACCGGGACTCCATTGCGAGTCGCGATAACGACGCGGCGAATCTCCTCTTCCCCGGCCAGTTGCCCCGGCACGCGCACGAGTTGCTGCTCGCCATTGGTTTCGATGTAGCCGGCACCCACGTTGAGATTGCTTGCGCGCAGCGCTTGCTCTAGGTCATCGAGGCTCAAACCGAACGCAAGTAGCTTCGCTGGATCGGGCTGCACGTGAAACTGCTTGGTGTAGCCGCCGATCGCATCCACCTCAGTCACGCCTTGCACCTGGCGCAGTTGCGGACGAATGATCCAGTCCTGAATCGTGCGCAAATCGGTTGCGGTGTAAGACGTACCGTCGGCTTTGAGCGCGCCAGGTTTCGCCTCGACCACGTACATGAAGATCTCGCCGAGACCTGTTGCAACCGGACCCATCTCGAGTTCGATGCCCGCGGGCAATTGATCGCGAGCCGCTTGCAAACGCTCGTTGACCAATTGACGTGCGAAGTAGATATCGGTGCCGTCTTTAAAGACCAGCACTGTCTGCGATAAGCCGTATTTCGAAATGGATCGGAAGGTGTCGAGCTTCGGCAGGCCGCTCATGACGTACTCGATCGGAAATGTCACCCGACTCTCGACTTCCAATGGCGAATAGCCCGGCGCGCGTGCATTCACTTGCACTTGCACGTTCGTGATATCCGGTACGGCATCGATCGCAAGCTGCTTGTATTGATAGACGCCGAATGCAATAAAACCTAACACCGCGACTAGTACGAACCAGCGCCGTTCGACAGACGCATTGATGATGCGATCGATCATCTTAGTCCGCCTCCGCTTCGCTCTTGAGGAGTTCGGCTTTCAGTAGAAAGGTATTGTTCGCGGCGTAGCGCTCGCCCGCTTCCAAGCCCTGCTTGATTTCGACTGCTTCGCTCGAGCGCCGTCCGATCTCGATCGGACGTGCCGAGAAACCTTGCGGCGTTTGAACGAACACCACGGGCCGGCCTTTGACCTGTTGGATCGCAGTCGGCTGTACTGCAACTTGAGCGGTGCTTTCGTCGAGCAGCACATCGGCAGTGACGAATTGCCCTGGCGCCCAGCGGCCCTCGCGATTGTCGAGGGAAACGCGTGCAATCACGCTTTGAGTTTGCGCACTCCCGACGGGTGAGATGTACGTCAGCGTGCCTTGGCTTTGCGTATTGGCGTCGGTCGAAGCGACACGAACTTGCTGCCCGATTTTCAACTTCGCACGATCCTGAGGAAAGACGCTCAGATCGACTCGCACCTTAGAAGTATCGACAATTTCGAACAGCGGCTCGCTGCCGGCCACCTCGCCAGAATTTGCATGCCGTTGCGTGATGACACCTGCAATCGGTGCCGCCACCGAGTACACCTGCAAACTCTCGTTGCTCTCGACTTTTGCCAGAGGATCCCCAGCACGCACGCGATCTCCAATCTCGTGAATCACGCCGCGGATGATGCCGGGGTAACGCGCCGCCACTTCGGCCACGTTCTGCGGCTCGGTTTGCACGCTGCCGAACAACGTGAGCGTGGTGCGAATCGGCGAGGCCTTCGCTTCCGTGGTTTCGATGCCGACCTGCTCGGCAATCTGCGGCGAAATGGATGCCATATTGGTTTGCGCCGCTGCATCGGCCGCTTCACCTTCGGTCGATACAGCAGCTTCCGCAGTGGATGGCTTTTGCTGCGAGCACGCTGCTACTGCCGCGAGCACTGCAACGATCAGCAGTTTGTAATGAGTGTTCATGGGTTTGATTCCGGAATGATCCATTGGGCGGCCGTGACAGGCTCGCTCGTGAGCCTTTCGATTTCGGCGGTGAGGCGATGAGCGTCTGCGGCTGACTCGATGACGGCGGCACGTAGCGCGAGCAGATCTTGTTGCGCAGTGGCCAACTCCAGGTACGAGAAGCGACCGCGGTCGTAGCCCATCTGTGTCTGGTCGAGCGCAGCTTGAGCCTGCGGCAGTGCCTCGTCCTTTAGCATCTGCAGCTGTCGACGACTGACCTGCACTTGCTTGTAGAGCGCGTACAGCGTGGCTTGCGCACGAATGCGTGCTGCTTGCTCCAGCGCTTGCGTTTGCGTCCGACGCACCGAGGCTTCTGCAATGTTGCCTTGGTTGCGGTCGAACACCGGCAAGCCCATCGAGAAGCCCGCGACAAGTGCAGTGTCGTTCGTGCTCTCGTAGCGACGCAGGCCAAGTCCGAGCGCGAGGTTCGGACGTGCTGCGGCTTGCGCAAGACGCAACTCGGCATCGCGTAAGCGAGACTCGGAAGCGAACCGCATTAGATCCGGACTGCGCTCGAGCTGATCCGACAGCGACTGGAGAGACTCGAGCGGCGGCAGTGCGAAAAGATTGGCTTGCGCATTGCCGAACTGCGCTTGAGTTGCGCCCCACATCGAAGCCAAAGACTGCCGTGCGCTCTCAAGTGCGGTTTGCGCCTGAGTCAAATCGAGTTGTGCGCGGATGACGGAAATGCGTGCACGACTGAGTTCTACCGTCGGCGATCGAGCCGCCTCGACACGCTTGCTTATCGCCTCGCGCGTGCGTTCGATCAAATCGACGGTGCTCTGCGTTAGGCGAACGCGCTCCTGCGCAGCCACCACGTCGACGAATCGACGCGTTACCTCCGCAAGCACATCCAATTCGCGTGCACGCTGTTCGACGCCGACGAGATCGCGATCCGAATTCGCCGCATCGACGCGTCGCGCTCGTTTGCCGCCAAGCTCGATCACCTGACTCAAGCTGAGTGTGGTCTGTAGCTCGCGGACGCCGCTGACTTCGCCGGTGCCGCCAAAGTCCTCGAGATCAAGCGCCAAATCCGGATTCGGCATAACACCCGCTTGCAGAATGCGCGCTTGTGCGGCATTCAACTCGTAGGTGCTGGCCTTCAAATCGGGATTGGAATGCATGGCGCCTTCGATGGCTTGCGCCAACGTGAGATCGCCTTGCGGATTGAATTCCTGCGCGTGAGCCTGCAATGCCAAAGCCGCAAGCAATAACGCGGTGCACGCCCGCGAGCGCGCGAAAACTCTGAACATGTCATGCCTCCCACGGCGACGCGTAATGCGCTCACCGCTCGATGAAAGAAAATCGAATCGAGGAGGACTTAGGCAGGCGGTCCGCGCGAAGGCGGACGAAGAGTGAAGGGAACGGAAAAGTGGGTTTCGGCTACATCAGCACTGAAGACGCGCGGCGCATCGACGGGCAGCACCATCGCCAAGACATAAGCACTGATGATCGGGTTGTCGAGCGCGAAGCTTGCCGATTTCGTGACCGTCATGGACCCCGAGACATCCACATCGTGGTCGTGATGTCCGGCCTTGAAGTCCGCGTCGTCTTGATGACCCGGAACATCTTCCACATGCACGCTGATGGGCGCTTCTTGCCCGTCGAGGCATAGGTGCAAATGGGCGTTCGCCATGCGCACTGGCAGCAGCGCGACAGCAAGCACCCAAAGAATTAGCCCTATTCTGGAGCGACGACCCATGCGGCGGAGTATGCCCAAACGATTTCGCGAACGCGAGGCGGAAGTTCGTGTAAACGAGCAAACACTATCGAAGAAAACTGTGATCACCGTAGATCTGAAAGTTGATCACGGCGCTACTTCTCCGGCGGTGGAGGCGGCGCACCGCGCTTGCGATAGGAGAGTAAATCCGGCGCATTCGAGGGCGTCGGATTCTGCTCGAGCGAATCGATCAAACGCTTCATATCGCCGATCTCGCGAACCTGCGCATCGATGATCCTGTCCGCAAGCAGCCGCACGCGAGGATCGCGGATGTGAGCACGCTCGCTCGTCATGATCGCGATCGAATGGTGCGGAATCATGGCCTTCATGTAGGAAACGTCGTCCACCGTTGCTTGGCTGCGGACCAACCATAGAGCCGCTGCGAACACCACAATGCTGCCGGCAACAATTGCAAGGTTGCGGCCCTGGTTCTTGTACATAGACCACATGAAACCGAGCATGATCAGCGCCATCGTTGCGCCCATGATGAGCGCCATCCACAGACGCGTTTGACTGAAGAACACGTGATCCGACGAATATGTGTTCAAGTACATCAAGCCGTACATCACGATGGTGCCGACGATGATCATCGCGGCGAAGCGGCCGTAGCTCATGCCCATCTCGTGCTTATCCATAGGTGCTCCAGTTCCGGATTCGACACAGCCACAATGAGCAGCTAGACGAATACGTTCCGCACCTTTTTTGCAGAGCCGCACGGCGTCGATCTGGACAAAGATATTGCTACGCATCCCCTGCCCCTCTGTGCACCACCTCGCGCATCGTCAGCCGGGATCGATCCCAAGCGAGCTACGGTTTCCCCGTGGTGCCACACAAGAATGCGCTGCACATACTTCGCGACGTTACGAGAACAACGTCCCACCCGAACGAACGCGAGCAACGCAAGAATAAGGAGCATTTATGCGACGAGTCACAGGCGGTTTTGCGGCGCTAATCGCTAGCGCTCTGTTTGCCTTCACCGCGAGTGCAGCGGACAACACCGCGATGCACATGCATAAGTCGGAGATGAGGCACGACCGCACCGATAAAGAATTGGCTTCCGATTACAAAAGCGAAGCGGATCAACTCAAGGAACAAGCTGCTTCACACCGGAAGCTCGCGGAACAGTATCGCCAACGCAGTCCGCAGAAAGGCGGCGGCAACTATGAAAACGTTGCCAAGCACTGCGACAAGCTGGCGGAGTACTACGAAAAAGCAGCGAAGGAAGCTGAGGCGATTTCAGGCGAACTCAACAAGTAGCGATACGTGAAGCCGGAGTAACTCCTCCGGCTTCGCTGCCGCAGGGTGAATGGAATGCCGGTTCGAGTCGGTGACGTTTGCTGCGTCGCCAGCCGATCAAGTGCGCTTAGAACGCATCAATAAGAATGCCGCCGGCAGCACGAACATCGATAGCAATGGTGCCGTGATCATGCCGCCCACCATCGGCGCCGCAATTCTCTGCATCACTTCCGAACCCGCTCCGCTGCCGATCATGATGGGAATGAGGCCGGCAATGATTACCGCGACCGTCATCGCCTTCGGCCGGACTCGCAAGATCGCGCCTTCGTGAATTGCCTCCATCAAATCGCTCTCAGATGCTGCTCCCTTGCTGAGACGTTCTTCCCACGCGTGCTTGAGATACAAGAGCATGATGACGCCGAACTCCGCCGCAACGCCTGCAAGCGCGATAAACCCCACTGCGCTCGCGACCGAGATGTTGTGACCCAGCAACCACAGCAACCAGATCCCGCCAATCAGCGCGAAAGGCAGTGAAGCCATGATGAGCGCGGCTTCATCGATGCGCTCGAACAAGAAATAAAGCAACACGAAAATGATGAGCAGCGTCACGGGAACGACAATCGCCAACCGTGCCGATGCGCGCTGCAGGTATTCGAACTGTCCGGACCATGAAATGGAGTAGCCCGCAGGTACCTTCAGATCGCTCGAGAGCAGCGATTGCATTTCGCGTACCGCGGATTTGAGGTCTCTTCCACGGATGTCGACATAGACCCAGCCCGACAAACGCGCATTCTCGCTGCGAAGCATCGGCGGGCCGTCGCTGATGGAGATGTTTGCTACGTCGTCGAGTTCGATCTGTGCACCTGCCGGAGTCACAATCGGAAGCGCGCGCAGCGCCGGAAGCGAGTCGCGAATCTCACGCGGATAACGCACGCTGATGGGAAATCTTTCTCTGCCCTCGACGGTTTCACCAATCGTCATGCCGCCAATTGCAGTCGAGACGACGCTCTGTACATCCGAGATGTTCAAGCCATAGCGAGCTGCGGCATTCCGATCGATCGAGACATCGATGTAGCGCCCGCCGGTTACACGTTCTGCGAAGGCAGACGTCACACCGGGCACCGCTTTGACGAGGCGCTCCGCTTGCTGCGTGAGCCGATCGATTTCCTTCAGATCGTGTCCAGCGATCTTGATGCCAACCGGGCTCTTGATTCCCGTTGCCAACAT
Organism: Pseudomonadota bacterium; assembly: GCA_023391335.1. Lineage (GTDB taxonomy): Bacteria > Pseudomonadota > Gammaproteobacteria > Steroidobacterales > Steroidobacteraceae > Steroidobacter. The sequence goes on from JAEWBG010000018.1 coordinate 17,830, forward strand.
GTCGATGCGATTGCGAATGGGCGGCACCCAAACGTTCGCGAGCCCTGGGACCCGAACGACACGATCCAACTCTTGCACCAACTTATCGGGTGTCATGCCTGCTCGCCACTGCTCGCGCGGCTTGAATCGAATCGTCGTCTCGAACATCTCGAGCGGTGCCGGATCGGTCGCGGTTTCAGCTCGACCGGCTTTCCCGAACACCGTCTCGACCTCGGGCACACTCTTGATCATGCGATCGGTCTGCTGCAACAACTCGCTTACCTTTCCCACGGAGATACCCGGCAGTGCCGAAGGCATGTACAACAGATCGCCTTCATCGAGCGGCGGCATGAATTCGCTTCCGAGCTGCGTCATCGGGACGATCGTTATCGCCACGAGCAATCCGGCAATGATCAGCGTGGTCTTCGGATACGCAAGCACGCGATCGAGAGCCGGACGATAGATGGCCATCAGCCAGCGGCTCAACGGATTGGCATGCTCCGGCGGGATGCGTCCACGAATGAAGTAGCCCATCAGCACGGGAATCAACGTCACCGACAAGCCGGCCGCCGCGGCCATCGCATAGGTCTTCGTGAATGCCAGCGGCGAGAACAAGCGACCTTCCTGCGCTTCGAGCGCGAATATCGGCACGAAGGAAAGCGTGATGATCAACAAAGAAAAGAACAGCGCGGGACCTACCTCAGCCGCTGCATTTGCGATCAGCGCCCAGCGCTCCCCCGCTTCGATGGTTCGATCCGGATGAGCGTCTTCCCATCGCTCGAGGTGCTTGTGGGCATTTTCGATCATGACCACCGCAGCATCGACCATCGCACCGATCGCAATTGCGATGCCTCCCAAAGACATGATGTTCGCGTTGATGCCCTGGTAGTGCATCACGATGAACGCCGCGAGTATGCCCAACGGCAAAGCCACAATGGCGACCAAAGCCGAACGCAGATGGAACAGGAACAGGCCGCACACCAACCCGACGACGATGAATTCTTCGATGAGTTTGTGTGTCAGATTCGTCACTGAACGTTCGATCAATCCCGACCGATCGTAGGTCGTGACCAACTCGACGCCGTGCGGCAGCGTCGTTCGAAGCTGCGCAAGCCTCTCTTTCACAGCCTTAATCGTCTCCAACGCATTCTTACCGCTGCGTACGATGACGACACCGCCAGCCACTTCACCCTCGCCGTTCAGTTCGGCAATGCCACGGCGCATTTCGGGACCGATCTGCACGTGCGCCACGTCGCGCAGCTGCACCGGCGTACCTGCACTGACTGCCAAAGGAATGCTGTAGAAATCTTCGATCGAGCGCAGATAACCCGAGGCGCGCACCATGTATTCGGCCTCGCCCATTTCCAGCACCGAACCGCCCGTCTCTCGATTCGCGTTCTGTATGGCCGTCACCACTTGATCTTGAGTGATGCCATACGCCCGTAAGCGATCCGGATCGAGCACGACCTGATACTGCCGGACCATGCCGCCGATGGACGCGACTTCCGCAACGTTCGGTAGCGTCTTCAACTCGTAGCGCAGAAACCAATCCTGCAGCGCACGCAGTTGCGAAAGATCATGGCCGCCGGTGCGATCGATGAGCGCATATTCGTACACCCAACCCACACCGGTCGCATCGGGACCGAGCGACGTCTCAGCTTGCGGTGGCAACCGCGATTTGGTTTGGCTTAGGTACTCCAAAACTCGCGAACGCGCCCAGTACGGATCGGTGCCGTCTTCGAACAGGATATAAACGAACGAATCGCCGAAGAACGAAAAGCCGCGGACGGTTTTGGCCCCCGGAACGGACAACATCGTGGTCGTCAGCGGATACGTCACTTGGTCTTCGACGATTTGCGGCGCTTGGCCCGGATAGCTCGTACGCAGGATCACCTGCACATCGGAGAGATCGGGCAACGCGTCCACGGGCGTTCTGGCAATCGCCCAGATTCCCCAACCGCACAGCGCGATCGTGGCCAGTAGCACCAGGATCCGATTGCGAATCGACCATTGAATCAGCGCCGCGATCATGGAGCGTGCGCTCCTTCGCTATGGGTGTGCGCTGAGTTAGGCGCCTCGGATGACGGACTCAGCCGATCCAGCGCGGATCGCAAGCTCGCCTCCGAATCGATCAAGAACTGGCCCGACAATACGATCGACTGACCTGCCTCGAGGCCTGCATTGATTGCAATGAAACCATTGCGTTCTGCGCCGACTTCGACGTTCACGGGATCGAAGCCGCCTCGTTCTCCTGCAACGATCACGACATCGCGGCGTCCCGTGCGGATGACCGCTTCGCTCGGGACCCACAATTGCTTGTTGTCTGTGTCACTTTCAAACGAGAGCGACGCAAACATCCCCGGCGCAAGTTTTTCGTCAGGGTTGTCGAGTGCGACACGCACGGTGAGTGTGCGCGTCTGTTCACTCACATCGGGAAGAATGCCGAGCACCTTGCCTTGGAATCGTTCTCCTGGCCACGCCGTGACAGTTGCGACTACGTCTGCTGCTTTGGTCAGTGCTGCCACTTCAGCTTCAGGTATCTGTGCATTCACCCACACCGTGGCGAGTCCGCTGATTCGCGCAATCGGTGCGCCCGCGGCAACTGCCGCGCCTTCGCGGACATTGAGCTCGGACACGACACCCGTTCCTGGAGACGTCAACGTCGTGGTTGATTTCACTTTGCGTTCGCGCTCGATCTCGCGAATCGTTGCACCGGGTACGCCGAGCACTTTTAACCTCTCGCGTGCGGCATCTCGGATCGGTCGGACCTGCGATGAGTCGACATCGAGCAGGGCGAGATATTCCTGCTCCGCTGCGAGCCAGCCCGGCGCTACCACCTCTGCAATGGGTTGACCTTGGCGTACATGTTCCAAGGGCGCCTTCACGTACAGACGATCGATGTAACCCTCGACACGCGATTGCACGAGTGCCGTTTGTCTTTCGTCGAATGCGATCGTCCCCACCGCGTGCAGGCTAAGCGGTATGGCACGTCGCTCGACTCGAGCGATTCTGATGCCGAGATTTTGCTTGGCTGCGGGATCGATGCGAACCGCGGAGGATTCGACTTCATTTGCATAGACGGGCACTAACTGCATGTCCATGAAAGGCGACTTACCTGGCTTGTCGAACTTGACGTCCGGCCGCATCGGATCGTGCCAGTACAGCACCTCGCGATCCGACACAGGTGCTGAGGTTTCTGCTTCGGTGCGCATCCGATGTGAGGCAAAGAAGTAGCTACCGGTCGCTGCAATCAATGCGGTCGCAATGAGCGCCGCTATCCAAGCGCGAGAGCTCATCGCACCTCCTCCTCGGAATCCAGATATTTCAAGAACGCCCACGCTCGCGCGAGACGCGCCTCGATTTGCGCTCGCTCAGCGAGCAAATCTGCTTCGCGAATTCGCGCTTCGATCAGTTCACGAAGCGCGCCCGCTCCCGCACCGTAGGCTGCCTGGGCGGCGTGCGTCGCCTGCTGCGCCAAGGGCAGTCGTTCCTGCTCCATTAATATGAGTCGTTCGCGTGCCGCATCCCATGCCGCAAGCTGCGAACGCGTTTCGGCCGTATGCATTCTCAGTTCCGATTCACGCTTTGCCTCAAGCCCGCTAACCTCGGCATTTGCGGCCCGAATCTCCGGATCTTGACGATGAGCGGCAAACACCGGCAGCCCCACTCGGAATTGCAGGGAAACCATGTCCGCGAATGCAGCCCCGCGCTTCGCGTACGCGAGTTCAACACTAACGTCGGGGTGCTTCGCGGCTTTGGCCATATCGGCTTGGCTGCGTGCCGCCACGATTTGCTGATCCAACGTTCGCACGAGCGCATGACGGTGCAGAGAACTTAGTAGCGTCTCACGGGGCATCGGCAACCGCTCCATCGAGGGCGACTCGCCCGGAGACACATCGTCCTCGCCAATCCATTGCTCAAGTCTTGCGCGCGCTGACTGCTCGCTCTCGTGCGCTTCGAAAAGCCGATCCTTGAGTTGTACGACGACGCTCTGCGCATTCAATGCATCGGCAGTGGAACTCTGCCCGGCCGCAAGCGAGCTCTGTTGCACCTTGGCTTGTAGTTCCGCTTGCTCGATCAGTGTTTGCAGCGCACTCACCAACTTGCCTGCACTCGCTAACTCCGACCATGCAATGGAGGTCTCGCGAGCCACGTCCAGTTGCGCCTGCGTGAGCTCCGCATCCGCTTCGTCGACCTGCGCCTGCGCAAGACCACGATCGGCCGCACGTTTTGAGGAGTTGGGAAGCGTCTGCATGACGCCGACGCGCCGCATGGTCATGAAGTCATCGGAGAGCGAGTAGGCGCTGCTTCCTTCGATCGGCACATTGTCCAGACCCAGAATCAATTCGGGATCGGGTAGACGCCCTGCGGACTCGACACGTGCCTGCGCGGCCTCGAGTCCAGAGCGCTGGCTTTGGAGCATCGGCGCACGCTGAATCGCGAGCCGGACTGCATCGTCATGAGAAAGAGAACGCGCGTATGCGTCGCCGATGAAGAGGGCACTCGCACACAGCAGCAATCGACACGCAAACCGGCCTTGACCCTGTGTCATGGCAACACCTTGAGCAATTGAATGCGCACAAGCAGACGTGCTCGAGAGCACTCGCGAAATTGGGAGGTAGAACGCGACTGGCGTAGCCAGTCCAGCTCAAGTCACGGCGTTAGAGCCGCAATCGCCCGGTTTCTAGGTAGAGGCGGGAAGAGTCGTGCAGTTGCCCAACGAGAACGGGCACCGCAGGAATAGCAGAAACGGCCGGAGGGATGGTCGAGAACTCGGACGCGGCAATCCCGCTGCTTGAACCATCGTCGTTGAACGTTGGCTTGGCGTAATCAGATGCAACGAATGCAGCTGGATTCTGCCCGGACTGCACTGAGCAACATGCAGCCGTTTGGAGCGACGCATCGCGAATCGGTGAACAAGGTGCGGATCCGCCTTCCGGACAGCAATCACTCTGCTCGGTCTGTCCCGTGCAAGCCCAGCTCGGCACGACTCCGATGAGTGCCACGCATGCAAGTAGTAACAAAAGACCGCGACGGATCATGCGGCGAGTCTAGGGTGGCTGGCCGCTCTGGAGCAACCGAGATCGGATAGCGGATTCCCCGCATGTGTGACGTGTGCACGCCTCCTTTGCACGCCACACATCGATGTCCCCTGCTGCTCGGTCTGTGAGTCCTATCGAGTAGATCGGCTACTGGCCGACTTCCGCATCAGATACATCGCTACTCCAAGCGCTGCCGCACTCGCGAACGCAGCGCCCGCCAAGAACGTGGCTTTGGGTCCCACCTCGCTCCACAGCGCACCGGCAATCACGCTCGCGAGCAGCACGAACACACCCGTCACGAGGTTGTACACGCCGAATGCGGTGCCGCGCAGATCCGCCGGCGCTTCGTCGGCGATCAACTTCGAGAACAGTCCTTGCGTCAGCGCCATGTGTGCGCCCCACAGCGCCGCACCGATCAACAGTGTTTCAGTGGATGCGGTAAAGGCAAGAACAAAGTCGGCCGCGATCAACACGACCAAGCCGAGCAACAGCAGTGAACGATGACTGACGCGATCCGATGCGTGACCCGCCGGATAGGCCAATCCCGCGTAGACGACATTCATGACCACCATGATGAGCGGCACGTAGCCCATCGCTAGACCTACGTTCTGCGCGCGCAATACGAGAAACGCCTCGCTGAACCGCGCGAGTGTAAAGATGGAAGCCAGTGCAACGATCGACCAGTAGCGTTGTTTGAGCAGGCGTGCACTAGACCATGAGATTCGCTTTGTTGCCGACGGATCCGCAGACGGATCGCCGTGCTCGTGCTCCGGTTCACGCACAAAAAACGTCAACAGCGCCACGGCGATAAACGCAGGCGCAACGCTCACCCATAGCACGGCGCGAATGTCGCTCGCGAGCCAGCTCATGAATAACAATGCGAGCAATGGGCCCACGAATGCGCCGACGGAATCCAGCGCCTGACGCAATCCATACGCAGCGCCACGAGATTGAGCTGGAGTGATGTCAGCGATCAAAGCATCGCGGGGTGCTCCGCGAATTCCCTTGCCGACTCGATCCGTAAATCTCGCGGCGGCGACCCAACTAATCGATCCTGCCAACGGGAAGATCGGCTTCGTGAGTGCGGCGAGTCCGTACCCCAATACCACCAGCGGTTTGCGACGTCGCAACCGATCGCTCAACGCGCCCGAAAACACCTTCGTCACCATCGCGATCGATTCAGCCACCCCTTCGATCAACCCGATCGCAACCATCCCAACACCCAGCACGGATGACATGAAGAGCGGCAGCAGGCTGTGCACGAGTTCGGACGAGGTGTCCATGAACATCGATGTGAGACCCAGCGCCCAGATGCTGCCAGGCAGGCGACGTATCGCCAGCTGTGCCTCAGACTCTTGTGCCTGGGGCAACTTGGACGAGTTGGGTTCAGGGTGACTCATAGACTCTCAACATTTGTTAGCTCCCTTCCGAGTTCTGGCTTGCCAACGGCTTCCCTGCGCGTAGCGCTTGCCTGCCGACAGGCTTGCCTGCCGATAAGCGCACTCGCGCGATCGGCTCGCCTCCTGCTCTCACCTCTTCTCCAACTTCTGGCCTGCCGACGGCTTCCCTGCGCATAGCGCTTGCCTGCCGACAGGCTTGCCTGCCGATCAGCGCAATGCCGCGATCGGCTCACCTCCTGTTCTTATCGCTGATAAGCGCATTGCCGCGATCGGCTCACCTCCCGTTCTTATCGCCGATAAGCACAGTGCTGCCATCGGCTCACCTCCTGCTCTTATCTCTTCTCCGTCTTCTGGCCTGCCAACGGCTTCCCTGCGCATAGCGCTTGCCTGCCGACAGGCTTGCCTGCCGATCAGCGCAGTGCCGCGATCGGCTCGCCTCTTCCTCTCACCTCTTCTCCGCCTTCTGGCCTGCCAACGGCTTCCCTGCGCATAGCGCTTGCCTGCCGATAGGCTTGCCTGCCGATCAGCGCAATGCCGCGATCGGCTCGCCTCCTGCTCTTATCGCCGATCAGCGCAATGCCGCGATCGGCTCGCCTCCTTCTCTCACCTCTTCTCCGTCTTCTCGCGTCGTCAACGTTAATGTGCGCCTGAGATTGGTTTCGACCAACATCGACGTCCTACCGAATTTCGCCCCAGGTATGGAGCACCTCGCGCATTTGGGCAATGATCTGCCTCGCTTACGTTCAACATCAACCAAGAATCGTGACCGGCAAAGACGATAGCGCAGACGAACGACCGAATGAGCGCAGCAGAGCGGGGGGACGCTCGATCGCTTACGTCTGCGCCTGCCTGGCGCTGCCACTTGCCAGTTGTACGTACTCTCCGCTTGCTGAAAGACCCAGCCTGCCATCCGAGTTCGAACACCGCTCGACGCTTGCGGCGCAATGGCCCGCGGCCGATTGGTACACGCAGTTCGGAAGCGATGAACTCTCCCGTCTCATTCAGGAAGCGCGCGACCACAATCTCGATCTCGCAGCGGCGATCGCTCGCACCAAGCAAGCCGACGCTCACGCTCGTGCCGCGGGAGCGGCATTGCTGCCGCAGATCGATGTCGGGCCGAGCGTGACCTACGCAGCAGGGAAAGCCAACGGCCGCTCGGCGCATGAGACCGATTGGTCCGTGTTGGCGAATGCGAGTTACGAAGTCGATTTCTGGGGCAAGAACGCTGCGGCGCGTAACTCAGCGCAATTCGCCGCCCTCGCTTCGCACACTGACGAGGCCGTCGTTGCGCTCACGGTTGCAACGTCCGTCGCCAGCGAATACTTCAATGTGCTCTCGTTGCATGAACGCGTCGAATTGGCGCGCGACAATCTACGGTCGAGCCATGAAGTCTTGGATGCGATCGAAGCGCGTTTCAACGCCGGCGCGGCATCCGCTGTCGAACTCAGCACGCAACGCGCTGCAGTGGCGAATGCTGAACTCGCGATTGCTCCTCTAGAGCAACAAGAAACGGAGGCGCGCGGCGCCCTGGCGATTTTGCTGGGTCAACCTCCGGAAGGATTCGTTCCGAAGAGCGGCACTTTGAACGACCTAACCGAACCTCGCATCGGTGCAGGTCTGCCGTCCGAGTTGTTGACGCGTCGTCCTGACATCGTCAGTGCGGAAGCGAATCTCGAGGCCGCACACGCAGATTTGACCGCCGCGCGTTCAGCCCTCTTTCCTGCGTTCACCTTGAGCATTGGCGCCGGAGTGCGGCATCCCGCGTTGGACGCTGCGGTGACGACGCTCGAAGGGACGGGCCCCTCCATCTCGGCAACAGCAGCGCTCGTCCAGACAATCTTCGACCACGGCCTCCGCCGCGCAGCAAACGAGGAAGCGGCAGCGAAAGAAGAGGAACTGCTGGCGAACTACCGCAAAGCCATCCTGGATGCATTGCTCGACGTGGAATCCGCCGCAGCTGCGATCGAGCATTTGAATGCGCAACAGCAAGCGCAAAGAGTCAGTCTCGAACAGAGCATGCGTGCGTATGACGCCGCGCGGCTGCGATACCAGGCGGGGTCTGGCGATTTTCTGACGGTGCTCGAGGCGCAGCGCTCGTTGTATGCGGCACGCGATCAAAACAGCCAGTACCGATTGGCCCGGTTGCAGGCGCTGGTGACCTTGTTCAAAGCGCTGGGCGGCGGATGGCACGCGGCCGAGTGATGGCCAACGCAAGTTCGATACGCATATGAGAATACGAATTCATTTCCGCTCGGCTGCACGCACCTTTTTGACGATATGTGCGCTCAGTCTATTGGCGATCGGCTGCTCAGCCGATCATGACGATGAGGATGACAAGCCCCGAGCGGCGTTGGCACAGCACACCGAAAATGCAGGGGTGACGCTCACAACGGAAGAAATCGAGAAAGGCGGCATCAAAACTCAGCCTGCGGAAGCGGCCACCTACGTTCCGCAAGCTCGAGGATTCGCTGTCGTCTTGCCTCACGATGCGATAGCGCAGTCAGTATCGGACGTCATCACCGCCGCAGCGGCCCGACAGCAAAGCAAAGCAGCACTGGCCAGAGTGGAAGGTCTCGCCGCAACGCCAGGTGCATTTTCAGCAGAGACGCTGGAATCCGCTCGACGTCAGGCTCAAGCGGATGAAGCGGCGTACGCATTAGCGCGCCGCAAGCTGTCGGCAAGTTGGGGCGAGGCCTCTCCTTGGGGCGAAGATGAACACAGCGACACCCTCGCGAAAGTCGCAGCCGGTCGCTTGCAGCTCATTCGCGCCACATTTCCTTTCGGCTCGCTGAATCGCAGCGTGCCGAGTCGTCTCACTTTCGCTTCGCTCTCTTCGCAGGAGTCAGCGCACGCCGAAACCAGCACGTCGGTTTGGAATGCACCTGCCGATGCGTCGATCCCAGGGCACAGCGTTTTCGCTTTGCTTGCAGGAAACAAATTCAGCGAGGGCGAGCGATTGGATGCGGAGGCGCCCGCAGGCGATCCTTTGCAGGGCGTGGCCGTTCCCGCATCCGCCGTCGTCGTTTACGACGGCGCATCGTGGGCCTATGTCGAAGATCAGCCCGGTCACTTCGAACGCCGCGCCATCGACAGCCAGCGCAGCACGTCGGCGGGATATTTTGCTGAAAGCGGTATCGAAGCAGGCGCACAGATCGTCGTCGCAGGCAGCGCACTCGTGCTCGCGCGCGAAATCAATCCGGACACGGAAGCCGACTGATGCACGCGTTGGTTTCGTTATGCGTGCGCCGTTTCGGCCTCGTGTCGTTTTTGACGCTGCTTGCACTGTTGATCGGCGCCTGGTCCGCGCGCACCGCGCCGTTGGATGTGTTTCCCGACTTCGTCCCTCCGCAAGTTGACATACAAACGGAAGCGCCGGGTTTTTCGCCGCAACAGGTCGAAGAACTGGTCACACGCCCAATCGAGAACGCCGTGAATGGCGCATCGGGACTCGCGACGATGCGCTCGGAGTCGATCCCAGGCCTTTCCGTCATCACGATTACGTTCCAGGACAAGATCGATCTGCACGTCGCGCGCCAAGGGATCTCGGAACGCTTGGCCGAATTGGGCGGCTCGCTTCCAACTGGCGTGGAAGCGCCCAAACTCTCGCCGCTCGTATCGAGCACGATGGACTTGCTGAAAATCGGGCTGACGTCCGAGAAGCTCGATGCATTTGCGTTACGCGATGCGGCCGAGTGGACGATCAAGCCGAGACTGCTCGCCGTCCCCGGCGTGGCACACGTGATGATCTTCGGCGGCTCAGTGCGACAAATTCAAATCGCGCCGGATCTCCGTCGGCTCGCAGCGTATGACGTGACATTGACAGACCTAGCCGATGCCGCTCGCGGCGCGTTGGCGCTGCGCGGCGCCGGATTCATCGATCTGGCAGGCCAACGCGTACTGATCACCTCACCTACGCCGCTTCCGAACTTGAATCATATTCGCGAAGCGCTCGTCACAGTTCGCAATGGAATCCCAATTCGGATTGGCGACTTGGCACAGGTTGAGTTCGGTTCCGCGCTCAAGTTTGGTGACGCATTGATACAGGGCAAGCCAGGCATACTGTTGTCGCTCGCGAGCCAGTACGGCGCCAACACCCTTGCCGCAACGTACGCGGTCGAGAGCGCACTCACCGAACTCGAACCGGCGCTGCGCGCGCAGGGCATTACGGTTCACCATGGATTACATCGCCCAGCCAACTTCATCGAACGCGCGTTACACGACCTGACGCAGTCGTTGGTGATCGCGGCCGTTTTGATTCTGCTGGTGCTCTTCGCCTTCTTGCGCGACATACGCGTCGTGCTGATTGCGTTTCTTGCAATCCCGCTATCTCTGCTCGCGGCCATCCTCGTGCTCGACTACTTCGGGCAGACGTTGAACACCATGACTCTCGGGGGCTTTGCAGTCGCGCTCGGTGTGTTGGTGGACGATGCAATCATCGGCATCGAAAACATTCTGCGACGCCTACGCACGAATCGAGCCGCCGCGATTCCGCAACCTGCACTCGAAATCATTCGCGACGCATCGCTCGAGGTGCGTGGACCCGTGATCTACGCCACCCTCGTCGTCATCGCAGTGTTCTTGCCTGAGCTGTTCACCCGCAGCGTGCAGGGTCATTTCGTCGGCCCGTTGGCATTCGCATTCATTCTGGCGGTAATCGCATCGTTGTTCGTCGCGATGACTGCGACACCCGCGCTGTGCGCACTTTTGTTGCGCGATCGCGAAGTGCAAGCGGAAGCCGCCTGGCTGACACGATTGAAGCAATGGCAGACGCACACGATCGGCCTCGTCGAGAGCCACTTGAAAGTGACGCTCGCCGCCCTTGCAGTGGCGTTCGTGATTTGCCTCGCCATTCTGCCGCTGCTCGGCGGCACGTTCATGCCCGACTTTCGCGAAGGCCACTTTGTCATGCAAGTGTCCAGTTCGATCCCCGGCACATCGTTGGAGCAGATGTTGCAGGTAGGGGCACGCATGAGCGATGAGATCCTCAATCTGCCTTACATTCAAAGCACATCTCAGCAAGTCGGGCGCGCGGAGCTCAGCGAAGACACGTGGGGTCCGCATCGAAGCGAGCTGCACGTCGAGCTGAAGCCCGATGTCACGGTCGACCAGGCACAAGCTCAAGAAGCGTTGCGAAGAATCGCTGCGAACTATCCGGGAATTCAGACCGAAGTCGTTACCTTTCTGGGCGATCGCATCGGCGAGAGCTTGAGCGGCGAAACAGCGCAGGTCGCCATTAAAGTATCCGGAGATGATCTCGATGCAATCGAGCGCGCAGCTCAGCGCATCGTCGCGACGGTTTCGCACGTACCGAATGTCGTCGATCTGCAATTGAAAGCCCAGTCCGGCACGCCCACATTGGCGATCGAACTTTCATCCGCCGCTCTCGCCGCGAACGGCCTCAAGCAACAGGACGTGCTCGACACCATCGCCGCAGCGTATGCGGGCACCACGCTCGGCCAGACATTTCAGGGAGTGCGCACCGTGGATGCCGTGTTGCTTCTCCCGAAGCAGCTTCGAACTCAGCCGCAGGAACTCGGGAAGTTGATGATTGCCGGTACATTGGGACCTATTCCACTTTCGGAAGTGGCCAAAGTGCACTTTGGGCAGGATCGCTACAGCATCGATCACGACGGTGGGCAACGCGTCGTCAATGTGACGTTCAATACGAGCGGGCGTTCGCTCAGTTCCGTGGTCCATGACGCTCAAGCTGCCATCCGACGCGACGTGAAGCTTTCACCCGGCGTGTTTCTGCAATTCACCGGCGCGGCAGAAGCGGAAGCGCAAACCCGCAGCGAGCTACTCGTATATTCCGCGCTCGCGCTGGTTTTGATCTTGGCCATCTTGTTCAGCGCATTCTCTTGGCGTGCTCACGGGTGGCTCGTCATGGCGAACATTCCATTCAGCATGATCGGCAGCATCTTGATTATCGCGATCACCGGGATCGGCATCTCGCTAGGAGCAGTGGTGGGACTGGTGACGGTGTTCGGCATCAGTGCGCGCAACGCGATTCTGCAGCTTGCCCACTACGAGCATCTGGTCCAAGTGGAGGGCGCTCGGTGGGATAGCGCAACGGTGATTCGGGGCGCGAATGAGCGGCTCATTCCGATCCTGATGACGGCGATCGTCACGGCACTCGGACTCGCACCACTCGCGTTCGGTCTGAATCGGCCCGGCCAGGAAATCGAAGGGCCCATGGCAGTGACCGTGCTGGGCGGGCTACTCACGTCAACGTTACTCAATCTGCTGGTGCTGCCTTCGCTCGCAAATCGCTATAGCCGAACGAGAGCGGACACCTGACGTAGAACTCGCGCGTAATTCCCTACGTCGCGATGACGGTTGCCGCCATCTCTTGCCGATGGTTACTGCGATCGCTCGCTCGGCCGATCGAATTCGCGGCTGGCAGCGAGGATGGCCATTGCGACTCTTTCGGCGGGAAGCGATGCAGTCGCGGGATCAAGGAAAACTTCGAACGCCTTCACCGCCAGAACGGCAATGCCGGTGGGTGCCGTGGGTACCCAGCCCGGGAAGGCCTCGGCCTGGTGCACGATGAAGCGAGCCGTCGCTTTCATCGCCTCGTGCATGCGCTGTTCACCAACGCCCTCATAGGTGAAACGCCAGGCGCGCACGCGTTTATTGATCACACTGCGATCCTCGCCTCCCGCGTCGATGCCTGCGGCCGCAAAGATGCGGCAATCGTAATCCCGGCAGGTCTGAGGACGGCTCGCATAGATCGAACACTGGCGATCGTTCAACATCGGGCAGGTTCCATCGGGACGCGCCACCAACATCCGCGAAACCGCTGACACGGGCACCAGAAATTCCTTAGGCAACACCGCTTCGAGGGCATCTTCCGGCCGGATGGGCACGGGATATCCCGAGACGCAACAGCCCACGCAATCACCGCAAGGAACGTTGGTTCCAGCATTCCCGCGCAACGATGCTCGCATCGCTTGCAGCCATGCGCCGAAGTTGCCGGCGTCCACAGGTTCGTTCACGAAACTTTGAAACCCTTGAGAGGCTAATCGAAAACCGCGGCGAGCTTAGCCGCAGAGCGCAGAGGGCGCATCTAGAACCTATCTCAGAATCCGCTGAACCCAAGTCAATCAAATGTGGCCGTCTCCGTCGCGGCCACAAGGAATTCTGAGATAGGTTCTACTGTCGCCACTTACCAACACAAATCGGTTCACTAGTGTGAAATCTGCCGTGACGCGGAACACGTGCGGCAAACTGTGCATTGCGAGCAGGCAATTGACCACACGTGCGGGATGAGTGGCCGCAATCCGGCGGCGACATACACATACATATACATATGAGTGCACTTTTGTGACTGCGACTCCACCCTAGCCTGGGCGATCAGCAGGTGAGTTCGTCTTCGGGTACCGCTTACGCGCGGACCCAATGGAGTTTGGCGCAGTGAATCGGAATCTAATTCGCTTACTAATATCGATCTTATGTCTGTGGGTGTTGTTTGCCACCTTCGCGGACATCCGCGACGTCGGCAGCAGCATGGCATCGATGTCTGCGACGTCGCTCCTCATCGGCTTAGCCGTGGTGACCCTCGATCGATGCTTGATGACTTTCAAATGGCTGCTGCTGTTGAAATCGGTGGATCACCACCTGCCTTGGTGGCGCGGGATGACGATCTACTGCACGTCCACCCTGATCGGCAGTGTCCTGCCCTCCACCGCCGGCAGCGATGTGATTCGAGGCGTCTGGGCCACACGTGCAGGATTGAGCGGAGCTCATGTAGCCGCGTCGATCTTGGTCGAGCGCTTTACCGGATTCATCAGCGTCCTGCTGTTAGGTGTCGTGGCGCAGCTCTATCTCGCAACGAGAGCCGAGATACCGCGCGAGGCTCAGTGGCTCTTTCTAGTAAGCATCTGCCTCTTCGTCGCCGCGATCACGACAGTCATTCTCGCCTTGCGCCCGCAAACCAGTCATTGGCTACTGGCACGCCTGCCGGCCAAGCTGCGTGAACATCGCACAGTGCATAAGATCTTCGGCGTGCTCGATGCGTGCCGGGAACTCGGAGCGGAACGAGTGACTCTGATCCGCTTCTTCATCTTGACGCTGGCCGAGCAACTGCTTCCCGTCGCACTGACGATTGCATTGGCGAAAGGGCTGGATCTGGCCGTCTCGCCAGGGTGGCTATTCTCGGGCCTCATGCTCTCGCTGATCGCCGCCCGCGCACCGATCTCGATCGATGGCATTGGCGTGTTCGATGCGCTGTTCGCTAGCCTGATGGCAATGGCCGGCGTACCGGCTGCGGCGTCCGTCGCGATTACGTTTGTGAGCCGGATTCTGCAAGCGATTGCGTGTGCACCGTGGGCAATCGTCGCACTCTGGTTGCGAACAAACCCGGGGTCACCCCGTGTTCCTCAAGAGGCGCCCAGCGCGCCGCGAGCCTGACTTGCTGCAACGATTTAGTTGCGCAATTCGTTGAAACGCGACCACCGAGTAGGCGGGATCCCGTCCAAAGCCTCCGATTCATCGAGCTCTGCAGTCGCCGCTGCATTGACCAACAACCAGTACTTTGCAAGTTGCTGGATCTGCAGGAAGTAGTCTCGCAGCTGCTCCGCTTTACACAGCACGCTGTTCGCGCCCAATTCATAGCATTGTTTGATGATGTTCGGATCGTGTTGTGAGGTCAGCACCACGACAGGAATCGATTTCAGCGCTTCGTGCGCCTTGAACGTTCGCAGCGATTCCTTCGCATCCACGCCCGGCACGTCGTAATCGAGCAAGATCAACTGCGGCTTGCCCGTCTCGCCGCCCACACCTGAACCTGCGCGCGTTAAGTGAGCCAATGCAGCCTCGCCGGATGTAAACGTATCGACAGTGATATGCGTACACGTACCGCGCAGTGCGTAGATCGTGAGCTCGGCATCCTCCAACGAGTCTTCGATCAGCAGCACATCCGCGGAGGCGACTTTGGCCATGACTCATCCAATTTGAAATCTTGTCCGCATAAGCCCCAAGAGCGGGCAGAAGTTCCTACATGGTAGTGACTGGTGACTGGGGAC
Organism: Pseudomonadota bacterium; assembly: GCA_023391335.1. Lineage (GTDB taxonomy): Bacteria > Pseudomonadota > Gammaproteobacteria > Steroidobacterales > Steroidobacteraceae > Steroidobacter. Next base: position 33,274 of record JAEWBG010000018.1, read on the forward strand.
TAGGGACTAGCAGAGTCTTGCTGCAATCTCACACGGAGCACACAGAGAGCACAGAGTTCAAATCGCCGTCGCACCCGCGCAGGCGGGTGGCTATCTGCTGTTCCGCTTCGCGTGGGACAAGAATTCCGAAGTCGGATTTCACACGGAGGACACGGAGCACACGGAGTTCTCAGAAGCCATGAGTTGCGCGCGTGCGTGGCATGAGGTGTAGATGAGCCGCAACGCTAGTGTTCTGGCCCGTGACTCGTGACCTTTGACCCGCGACCAGATTGAGAATCTCACACGGAGCACAGAGAGCACAGAGCTCAAATCGCCGTCGCACCCGCGCAGGCGGGTGGCTATCTGCTGTTCCGCTTCGCGTTCGGATAAGAATTCCGAAGTCGGATTTCACACGGAGGACACGGAGCACACGGAGTTCTAATGTGTACGGATGGGCTCCCGCCTTCGCGGGAGTGACCAATCTATTTGTTGCCTGATCGAATCCTTGTCTTCCTGCGGGTTAAGCTCCCTGCGCAGCACTCGCCTCTTCAATTCTGATTTCGCTTCTGGCCTGCCGTTAGGCTCCCCTGCCCAGAGGGCTTGCTTGCCGAAGGCTACTTTGCCGATGAAGTCGGCTCGCCTCTTTGTTTTGCTGGCCTGCCGTTAGGCTCCCCTGCCCGTAGGGCTTGCCTGCCGTTAGGCTCGCTTGCCGACGTAGTCGGCTTGCCTCTTCATTTCGCCATCGAGCGATCCGGCCTTCTCTCGCAGTCACTAGTCCGTAGTCACCAGTCACTAGATAGTCGGAACCCCTCCCTCCTCCCAACTATTCGCATCGCATGGAGGGCGCATGCCACTGTGGTTGACTGCCGGATTGTGGGGCTTGCTTGCAGGCGGAGCGCTACTCGTCGGCGCAGCGGTGGGATACCTCGCAAAGGTTCCTGGACGTGTCATTGCAGGAATCATGGCCTTCGGTGCCGGCGTGCTGATTTCCGCTTTGTCGTTCGAGCTCATGGACGAAGCGTTTCAACGGGGCGGATTCAATGCCACAGCGGTTGGATTCGTTTCGGGCGCACTGATTTACAGCGTCGCGAATTGGGCATTGGCGCGCGCCGGCGCACAACACCGCAAGCGATCAGGCAATCAGCAACCCTCCGAATCGGAACATTCCGGCAGCGGCATGGCGATCGCAGTTGGCGCGCTACTGGATGGCATTCCCGAATCGATTGCGATCGGCGTCAGCATGATTCAAGGCGGGGCTGTGAGCGTCGTGACGGTCGCGGCGATTTTCCTTTCGAATATCCCTGAAGGACTGTCGAGTTCAGCTGGAATGAAAAAAGCGGGCCGAAGCGCGACGTATGTATTCGGCGTGTGGGGCGGCATCGCCGCGCTCTCTGCGCTTGCGTCCGTGCTTGGGTATGCGGTGTTTAGTGGCTTCAGTCCGGGCGTGATCGCCGCGACGACATCGCTTGCCGCCGGTGCGATTCTTTCGATGCTGGCCGATACGATGATGCCCGAAGCGTTCGAAGCGGCTCACTCGTTCGCGGGGTTCATCACCGTGCTGGGGTTCTTGGCGGCGTTTGTGATTTCGAAGCTGGGGTAGCGCAGGAAGAGCGAGCGTTTGCTCGCGTGAGCGTATTAAGAATCCGGACGTCGGATTTCACACGGAGGACACGGAGCACACGGAGATTCGGACGCAACACAAAGCGCGCAAAGAGTAACTGAGCAAGTGAGAGCGAGCGTTTCCTCACGTGAGCGCTTCGCGTGGATAAAAACGAGAGATGACTCCACGGAGGACACGGAGTTCTAGATCTAGATCTGTGTTGTGTCGAGTGGAGCCGCGCGTGTGTTCTGGCCTGCGCGTAGCGCTCGCCTGCCAGCGGCTTGCTTGCCGTTAGGCTCGCCTGCCGACACAGTCGGCTTGCGGCTTTCGTACTTGTTTTTCTGTCTCGACGAAGTCCTTCCCGATCGCCAAGCGATCTGTCGTCCCTTCTGACCTGACGCCAGTCCTTCATGACGCGTGAGCGTCCTACTTGCCGAAGGCCTACCTGACGACACAATCGTCCATCGTTCCGCTTCTGACTCGACGCAGTCCTTCTCGATGCAACGCATCCTTCCCGACGTGTCTTTCCCGATCGCAAAGCGATCCGCCGTGCCTTCTGACCTGACGCCAGTCCGTCCTGACGCGTGAGCGTCCTACCTGCCGAAGGCCTACCTGACGACACAATCGTCCATCGTTCCGCTTCTGACTCGACGCAGTCCTTCCCGATGCAACGCATCCTTCCCGACGTCAGTCTTTCCCGATCGCAAAGCGATCCGTCGTCCCTTCTGTCCTGACGCTAGTCCGTCCTGACGTGTGAGCGTCCTACTTGCCGAAGGCCTACCTGACGACACAATCGTCCATCGTTCGGCTTCTGACTCGACGCAGTCCTTCTCGATGCAACGCATCCTTCCCGACGTGTCTTTCCCGATCGCAAAGCGATCCGCCGTTCCCGTTTTGACAGTAAGTCCGACGCCGCAGTGCAGTCGCCCTACAGCGACGACGGAGAGTATCTACGATGCGTGCACGGAATACCGCTTGTGCTCGAATTGGCGCGCTCGCATGCTCCGCGCTCGTTCTCAACGCGGGAATATAAATATGACGCCCGAAGAGCTCGTGGTTCCTGGTGCCGAACCCGACAATGCCGATGACGATTTGCGAACTGTGTGGGTCGAGACGCGGTGGGGCCTCGCCGCAGTAGTAGGCGCCGCATGCCTAGTCGCGCTTGGGGCCTTCTACTATTTCGTTGCGTGCATGAAGGTCAATTGAGGCGTTGCTTCATCAACACGCCTCGCGCAGCGCCGCAAGATCTCGTCGAGTTTGCTTCGAACTCAGCGAGCGTCGGAACCGCTTATGCGCTTTTGGCTTTGGAGAGCTGATTGGAAGGCACTAAGACCTTGATCTTCTCCGCCAGCATGCCCTCGCCGAAGTTGCGCACGCGCTCCAAGAACGTTTCCGTCACTTCGAAGCCGCGCGGCACCAGCAGTGTTCCCATGTGAGTGCGCAAGTCCTCGAGCATGGTCATGCCCGGCTGCACCAGTTTCAAAGGAATCTCTCGCACCTCACTGCTGCCTGTGTTGGCGCCCACTAGCGTCGCAAAGCGCTGCACGAGATTCTCGCTGTAGCGCGCTGTCTTGCGCCTGATGGTTTGCACGGCAACGTCCGCACTGTGACCTTGCGTCACGAGCGCATCGTAGTCGAGCACCAAAGAAAGCATGCGCGCACCCAATCCGATCGTTCCGTCGCCCAGTGCCTTCAATTGATCGTCGCCGTAATTCACTGCACTCAAGATTTGTAACACTGGCTCAAGACGCGGGATGTGCCCGAGCAACTTCTGAGCGACCTGCGGGACGCCCTCAGCCAATGTCTGCTCGTCTTGGTTCAGGCGTTCGCCGTAGTACAGCTTCTCGACGAGTTCCACCGGCAACGAGATGTAGCCGAGCTGTGAAAGCATGCTCGCGGCTTCCAACTGCCAAAAGCCTCTACAGCCAAGCTCCTGTGCGAAATTGACCGCGAGACGCTTCACGCGCGCGGCGCGGCCGAATGCCACCGGATTGGTGATCGCAAGCACGTCGATGAGCGCTTGAATCGATCCAATCAACGTTTCCTGCAACAGCTGGCGCTCGGCGCTGATCAGTTTGTGCTGCACGACCGCAGCTTCGATCGCGCTCTTGAGTTGGTCTGGCGGACACGGCTTAGTGAGGAATCGGAAGATTTGCCCTTCGTTGACAGCAGCCACCGCGGCATCTCGTCCCGGCTCGCCCGTCAGCAAAATACGAGTGGCATCGGGGTACGAACGCATGACGCGCTTTAAAAACGTCGCTCCATCCATTACGGGCATCCGCATATCGGAAACGACGACAGCTGCGCCGCCGAGTTCCTTCAGCTTTTGCAAGCCTTCTTCGCCGCCGGAGGCGGTGTAGACGCGATACTCCTTGCGCAAATGCAATGCGAGGCCTTCGACGACGCGGGCTTCATCATCCACGCACAGAACGATTGGACGATTCTCGGTACTCATCAAGACAACTCCCCGGTCGCACTCGCTGCCAGCGCTTTCGCTTGATCCAAACTCAATTTCGCTGCCAGCGATTGCAGGTAGGCTTCGTCGACAGGCACCTCTGCCCGCTCGATCACACCCGGCACCACCTCTGCATCGGCAAACGCCACGGATTCTGCAGTGACGAGTGCGCCTAAGACGTCAAAGGCCTTCTGCTCGATCAACTGCGGCGAATATTGAAATGCGACCGCCTCCACCACGTCGTGAGGCAGTCCCCATAATCCAAGTAGATACGCGCCGACTTCGGCATGCGAAGCGCCAAGGACTTGACGCTCGGCCTCGTGCAGCGGAATTTTTGTCTCGCGCGCCAATTGCAGAGCCGATTCGAGCTCCTTGGCACAACCTTGCATCAACACCCAATAGCCGATGTTGTGGAATAGGCCCGCGAGCAAGGCGTCATCGGCGGTGCCGTGCGGTTTCGCAAGTTCTCGTGCGACTGCAGCTACTCGATGGGCACGCGTCTGTAACAGCTCCGGGCTAAGCAAGTCCGACGCGCGTTCTTTGTCCCAGCGCGAGAAGACTTCCACCGACATGACTAGATTGCGGATTGCCAGCAAACCGAGATAGTTGACCGCTTGATCGATCTTCGTGATCCGGCGCGCCAGCCGGAAGAAGGCCGAGTTCACGACCTGCAACACCTTGGCGGCGATTGCGGGATCTTCGCCGACGATCTTTGCAATCGTCTGCACCGACGTATCCTCTTGCGCCATCGCATCTCGCAGCCGGGTGTAAGTGCTCGGCAATGTGGGCAGCGACTTCACCCGTCCCACGACTGCGCGCAGCGTAGGTTCGCGCAGCAACTGATGCAGACGAAAACAGCGATTCACGACACTTTCGATCTGTGCCGGCTCGCAAGGCTTGCTCAAAAATTGATGCGCGATCGGCAACAGGCGACGCGACTGCTCCTCTTCGGAATAGCCCGACAGAATGATGCGAACCGTCTCGGGCCAACGCTCGCTGACGTGGGCCAGCAACTGCGCACCGTCCATCGCCGGCATTCGCATGTCACTCACGATGACATCGACCGGACGATGCTCCATTTCGGCGATGGCACGCGTGCCGCTTTCGACGAAGACCATTTCCCAGCTCGCACGCATGCCGCGCAAGCGGCCTCGCAGGCCATCGAGCAGTGCGGGCTCATCATCAACGAACAAGATCCGCTTCAGTTGGCCGTTTTGCATGCTCGTCCCTGCACGGGCAATGAAATGATGAATTCCGTCCCGCCCCCGGGCTCGCTTGCAACATCGATGCGGCCGCCGTGTTTGTCGACCACGATCGATCGTGCGATGGCTAAGCCTTGCCCCGTGCCCCGCCCGACTTCCTTCGTGGTGAAGAACGGATCGAATATCTTCTCGAGATTCTCGCGCGGGATGCCGCATCCGTTGTCGGCGATCGATATCTGCACTTCGTCCTCATTGCACATCGTCTTGATTGCAATCAAACCAGATGAAGCATCTTTGCCGGTATCGGCGATCGCATGCGCCGAGTTCACAATCAGATTTAGAAACACCTGATTGAGCTCGCCGATGTTGCACAGCACCTCCGGAAGCTCGCCGAACTGCGTGCGGATTTGGGCGGCGTATCGATATTCGCTGCGAGCGACCGTAAGCGTCGTTTGTAAGGCATGGTTGATATCGGCTGGTTTGTGCTCATTCGTGTCTGGGTGCGCAAATTCCTTCATTGCCCTGACGATGCCGGCCACGCGGTCCGTGCCTTCCAGCGTGCGCTCGAATGCCTTGGGGACTTCCTCGCTCAGAAAATCGTAGTCCGCCGTGCTTTCGAGCGCCTTTAATCGAGCGACCGTCTCATCGCCCGCCTGCTGCGCTTGTGTAGCCGCGGCTTCGCGATATGCGGCGAACACCTTCGACAAATCTTCGAAAGCTGACTTCAGGAAGTAGACGCTGTCGGCCACGTACTGAATGGGCGTATTGATTTCGTGCGCCAAGCCGGCGGCCAGCCGGCCCACCGATTCCAGTTTCTGCGCCAACCGCAATTCGATCGCGATGCGTTCACGCTCCCGCATCTCTTCAACTAACCGCAGCTGCAATTCTTCCTTCTTTCGATCGGCTTCCAACCGCGCGGTGATGTCCGCACCGAGCACTACGTGGTGAGCAATCTGTCCGCTAGCATCGGCAATCGGAATGACCGAAAGACCGATCCACGCAGAACTGCCATCTTCTCGCGTGCCATGCATTTCGACGCGCGCAGATTCGCCCGTGCTGAGCGCTTCGTTCAAAGCTGCAAATTGCGGGCTGTTGCTATAGCGAGCCAGCAGCGCTCCGATGCTCATGCCTATGACCGATGAAGGATCGGAAAATCCATGGTGCGATGCGAATGCCCGATTCGCATAGACGACAGGGTGCTCAGACTGCGTAGTGGCGACGATCGCAAAGTAAGTTGAAGCCGCGTCCAGGGCGGCGTTGCGCAGCGCAAGACTTTCCTCGGCGCGCTGTCGTGCAACGAGTGCATTCGCGAGCGCACGCTGCAGTTCGCCCCCCGCATCTGGGGATGCTTGGACTACGTCCGACGAAGCTTGTGTTCTAGCGCTAGCACCCATTTGCACCGTCCGTAAGTGTCCCTCATGCACCATGTCGGATCATTCCGTGTGCACTTGAGAGCCGATGCCCGGTCGCTGTGGCCGCTAACCGAAATTTGTGACTTCGGGATAAACGCGTTGAGCGTTTAGATTAAGCATTCGTTCGGGATAGATCACATCCCCCGATGCCCAGGAAAGGATTCGCTCATGCGACTTTTGTGCGTTGCGCCCCTTCGAGCGGCAGCGTAATGACGAATCTCGTGCCGACGCCGATTTCGCTGGTGACGTCGATGTGGCCCCGATGTTTGTCCACGACGATCGAGCGAGCGATGGCGAGCCCTTGTCCGGTGCCCCGACCCACTTCTTTGGTCGTGAAAAATGGATCGAAGATCTTGTCGAGATGCTGCCGGGGAATGCCGCAGCCGTTGTCTTCGAAACAAATCTGAACGCCGTCCGGCGCGGAACGAGTGGATATTTTGATCATGCCCGTGGATGCGTCGCGCCCTGCATCGAGGATCGCGTGGGCCGAGTTCACGACGAGATTCAAGAACACTTGGTTCAGCTCTCCGATGTTGCAGAGCACCTCGGGCAGCGCATCGAAGTCCGTTTCCACTTGCGCGGCGTATCTGTATTCGCTGCGAGCAACCGTCAACGTGGTTTGCAGCGCATGATTGATGTCGGCAGGCTTGTGTTCGTTCGTATCCGGATGGGCGAACTCTTTCATCGCACGGACAATCCCCGCCACACGTTGCGTACCCTCGAGAGTGCGCTCGATCGCACGAGGCATCTCTGCGCGTAGGTACTCCAGATCGCACTTGGCCTCCAGGTCAAGCAGCGACTTCGCACACGCCTCGTCGCGGTGTTCTTCGGAGAGCTGGTGCGCAGCCGCGCGGTAGCGCTCGAAGAGCATCACAAGATCGTCGAATGAAGAGCGAATGAAGTGCACGCTATCTCCAATGTATTGGATGGGCGTGTTGATCTCGTGTGCGAGTCCTGCCGCGAGCCTGCCGACCGACTCCAGCTTCTGCGCCAATCGCAAGTCGATTGCCATGCGTTCGCGCTCACGCATCTCAGCTTGTGCTTCGTCTTGGGCCGCTTGAACCCTTCTCTCGGCCTGCACGCGCCGGGTAATGTCGCGTCCAATGCCGATCAGCGCGATCGTCGCTCCTGCGTCGTTCTTCACAGGAATCTTCGAGGTGAGGATCGTGAGTGCGCGCCCATCGTGAGTAACGAGGTCTTCCTGGCGGCCCAGCAGCGATTCGCCCGACCGAACCACCGCCTGCTCGTCATCGTGGAAGGTCTTTGCTAGGTCCTGCGGGTAGAAATCGAAATCCGTTTTTCCGAGCAGGCTCTCCAAAGGCGCTCCCATTGCCTCGCAACAGAACGCGTTCGCGAGGAGAAAGCGACCCTCCTTGTCCTTCATATAGATGAAGTCCGGCAGCGTATCGATGACGGTGCGCAGCATGTCCCGCTCGTGCGCCGCAATTTCTTGAGCTTGATCGCGCAGCTCGAGCAGCAGTTGCGCTTTGAGAATGCGCGTCAGGAGGAATACTGCAGGCGTGAAGCACACCAGCAAAGTCGCGACCACTGCGTTGAGTCGCGACCAGTGAAGAACCTCGAATAGCTCGAGGCTGACATACACCACGCCGCATATGAGCAGAACACCGAGGCAGATGATGATTTGGATGCGGCTCTGGGCCAAGCGACCCCGCACCTTGCCTGTGTACATGCGTGAAACTCGATAACCGCTGCGCTGTGACTATCCCATTCCCAGATCGGCGCGGCACCGAGCTTCATTAACGAAGCAAATGTGACTCCGGTCACGAATGGCCCGGATCGATCTTCGTAAGGCGCATGCACGTCGCGCGATCGTGCTCGGAATTCCTCTGATTCTGCTGCGACGGCACCCGTGGTAGTCTGCCTGCCGTGAATTCCCGGGTGCTCCACTGGTCCATCGTTCTCATGATGCTGGCTCGCCTTGCTATGGGCGGCCTTGCGTTCGCATCGTCTCTGCACGCCGATCCGCATTCGACCGACCGCCAAGTCAGCGCTTGTCACACTCACATGGGCATGGGCATGGGCATGGAAGCCGCTCAAGAACACCCTTCAGAGCACGGCACATCGGATAACACGCATTCAGGCGACTGCTGCAAAACAGACAGTTGTCACTGCGCTGGGGCCTTCCAATCCATTGCAGTTTCCGCCGTTCGTACCTGGAACATGCATCCGGATCACGTCCGCCCCACCGCATCGCTCGACGCGCCCCGCGCCGGCCCTCTTCTAAACGGGCTACTTCGTCCTCCAGCACCGCTCTCAGCCTGACGACCGTCTGCTGAGAACTTCGCGACCGCGCTGATGCGCGCTCGCCGCTTGAGAGGATGAAATGAATCGCAAACTCAATTCTGCTGCGCAGATTTCGCGCAGATCGTTTCTTGCCGCTTCCGGTGCCGGGCTGTACGTGCTCGGACATCCACGCTTGTCGCTGGGTCAAACGAACGCGCGGCAAGTACTGACCGGCCCGCAATTCGATCTCACTATCGACTCGCTCGGCGTGAACTTCACCGGCCGCGCTCGGCTTGCGACCGTCGTGAACGGCCAGCTTCCAGGGCCCCTACTGCGAATGCGCCAAGGCGATGTAGCGACAATTCGCGTCACGAATCGATTGCCCGCGACGAGCTCCATTCATTGGCACGGCATGATCGTGCCCGCGGACATGGACGGCGTGCCGGGCTTGAGCTTCCACGGCATTCCAAGTGGCGGCACGTACACCTATCGCTTCGCCGTGAATCAATCCGGCACGTATTGGTATCACGCGCACTCGGGGTTCCAAGAACAAACCGGACTCATGGGTCCCATCATCGTCGAGCGCCGCGGCGGCGAACGCCATCGCACCGATCGCGACTACGTCGTCATGCTTTCCGATTGGACGGATCTGGATCCCGGCAAGATCTTCGGCAAGCTCAAGAAGCAAAGCGACTACTTCAACTACGGTCAGCGCACCGCGGGAGATTTCCTGCGCGACGTCGACACACAGGGGTTTCGCAGCACGCTCGCCGATCGCCTCATGTGGGGCAGCATGCGAATGAACCCAACCGATCTCGCTGATGTCAGCGGCGCGGTCTACACCTATTTAATGAATGGAGTGACGCCGGCAAGCAACTGGACCGGGCTGTTCTCGCGCGGCGAACGGGTTCGATTGCGCTTCATCAACGCGGGCGCAATGAGCATCTTCGATGTGCGCATTCCGGGACTGAAAATGACAGTGGTCGCGGCAGATGGACAAGACGTCGAGCCGGTGACAGTAGATGAATTTCGCATCTCGGCCGCTGAAACGTACGACGTCATCGTGGAACCGAACGACGATCGTGCTTACACGATCTTTGCCCAATCCCTGGATCGAAGCGGTTACGCACGCGGCACCCTCGCGCCCGCCATTGGAATGCAGGCGGAAATTCCGCCGCTCGATCCTCGTCCGCTGCTCAGCATGATGGACATGGGGATGGGACACGGCATGAGCAGCGACTCCGCAGGCATGGATCATTCGCAAATGGATCATTCACAGATGAACCATGCAGGGATGAACCACGCAGGGATGGACCACGCAGCGATGAACCACGCAGGGATGGACCAGGCGCAGACGGACCACAGTACGCCTGCGCAAGTGATCACTCCGAAACATCCGGCGACCGAACGCGGCCCGACCGTCGATATGCAAGCTGAGCAAGCGCGCACGTCGCTCGATGATCCTGGCGTCGGCTTACGCGACAACGGCCGACGTGTATTGACGTACGCAGACCTACACACGCTCGGTGGTCCAATCGACCATCGGCAGCCGATGCGCGAAATCGAACTGCATCTCACCGGCCACATGGAGCGATACATCTGGTCGTTCAACGGCCAGAAGTTCTCCGATGCCGAACCGCTGCGGTTTAACTATGGGGAGCGGCTACGCGTTGTGCTCGTCAACGACACCATGATGATGCACCCGATCCATCTACATGGAATGTGGAGCGAACTCGAGTCGCCGCAGGGCGAGTTCCAAGTTCGCAAGCACACTGTCAACGTGAATCCAGCACAGCGCATCGCCTATCAAGTCACTGCGGATGCACTCGGCAAGTGGGCGTATCACTGCCATCTAGCGATGCATATGGAAGCCGGCATGTTTCGCGAAGTGCGAGTCGCTCGCGATGGAGAGCACGCATGAAACACCTACTGTGGATTGCCTGCGCGGTTTTGATCAGCGTACCGACGCACGCGGCCGAGGATCATTCAGGCCATCAACATCAAACGAACCCGCCTGCGGTACCGAGCGAACACTCAGAGCATGTGCACTCGCCTGCATCGGCAACCTCCAAACAAGACGAAAGCCAGTCTGAACATGTGCCGCCCGCACCTCCGACTCTCACCATGGACGCTATGTCGGATGCGGACATGAACGAGATGATGGAAATGAACGACAACGCGGCAATTGGCATGCTGCTCGTCGATCAAGCTGAATCGCGATTCTCTGACGGCGAGGATGCGCTTTATTGGGATGTGTGTGCCTTTTACGGAAATGACTTCAACAAGCTCGTTATCAAGAGCGAGGGCGAGCATCAGGGGTCCGATACCGATTCGAGCAACGAGTTGCTTTTCAATCGCATCGTGAATCGATGGTGGTCCGCCCAAGCTGGCGTACGCAACGACACTGGCTCAGGTCCATCGCGAACTTGGGCGGCATTCGGCATACAAGGACTTGCGCCCTATTGGTTCGATGTCGACGCAACGGTTTACGTCGGCGACGAAGGTCGTACTGCATTCAGATTGACTTCCGAATACGAGCTTCTGCTGACGCAGCGCTGGATCCTGCAGCCAAAGCTGGAACTCAATGCATACGGCCAGCGTGATGAACGCAAGGGCCTCGGCTCAGGGCTCGCGGACGCCGAACTCGGCATTCGAGTGCGATACGAGATCCGACGGGAGTTCGCGCCCTACGTCGGTGTTTCGTGGACCCGGCTCTTCGGCGGCACGGCAACGCTCGCAGAGCAGCGCGGGAGGGATCGCAGCGACGTCCAGTGGCTAGCAGGCTTGCGGGTCTGGTTCTAGCCCCCAGAATCTGCGGCAATTCGGGAGATAGCACTTGACCTTCCCACGATGGGAAGGTTCATCATGGCCCCGTAGCTGGAGGATTCCATGTCGAGCTCAGTACCCGCAGTGGCTGCCACGCGCTCCCTCACGATCGGAGAGGCGGCAAAGCAATCCGGCGTGACCTCGAAAATGATTCGCCACTACGAGGCGATCGGACTCATCCCGAAGGCGCGGCGCACCGAAGGGGACTATCGGTTGTATTCCATCGAGGATTTGCACCGCCTGCGATTCATTCGGCGTGCGCGCGGACTGGGTTTTTCAATCGAGGAAATCGAGCAACTTCTGGGCCTGTGGAGCAACAAGCGACGCGCGAGTGCCAAAGTAAAAGCGCTGGCGTTGAAACATGTTGCCGATCTCGACGCCAAGATCGCTGAGTTGAATTCGATCCGCAGCACGCTCGCCGATCTCGCCGATCACTGTCATGGCGATGATCGCCCCGAATGCCCGATCTTGGATGATTTGGCGAAACCCACGCAGATGCATCGGATGAAATCATGAAGCACTCTCATCACCACACGCACGATGAACACGAGCATCACGGCCAAGCTGGTTGCTGTGGCGCTGCACAGACGCAAGGCGATGCCGGGTCGTGCTGCGCATCCAAACCAAATACCGAAAACATGCCCGAGAAAACGAGCCGCAACGAACGCGGCTGCGGGTGTCATGGGAAGAGCGATCAGTTGACGGACCTACGCGATCCGGTCTGCGGAATGAAAGTGACGACGGCATCGCCGCATCACGCCGTGGTCGAAGGCACGGAGTACTTCTTCTGTAACCCGCGCTGCCGCGATAAGTTCGTCGCGGATCCTCACAAGTACCTGCATCCGCAACCGGAGCCGGCCGAAGAAGCGGCGTCGGGAACGATCTACACGTGTCCGATGCATCCGGAGATTCGCCAGGATCATCCGGGCACGTGTCCCAAATGCGGCATGGCATTGGAGCCGCTCATCCCAGAAGCGGGCGCCGACGACGAGAACCCGGAACTCAAAGATTTCAGCCGCCGGTTCTGGTGGACGCTGCCGCTCACTTTGGCTGTGTTCGTCCTCGCAATGTTTGGGCATGGATGGCATTCGATCAGCCCCGACACCCGCACGTGGATTGAACTGATCCTTGCCTCACCGATTGTATTGTGGGCTGGCGCTCCGTTCTTTGTGCGCGCAGTTCAATCGATCCAGCATCGCAGTCCCAACATGTGGACGCTGATCGGGTTGGGCACTGGAGCCGCTTACCTTTACAGCATCATTGCGACGCTCGTGCCTGGACTGTTCCCGCCGCAGTTCTTCGAGCACGGACGCGTGTCCGTGTATTTCGAAGCTGCGGCGGTGATCATCTCGTTGACGCTGCTCGGGCAAATCCTGGAGTTGCGTGCACGCTCTCGAACCTCGGCGGCAATCAAGAGCCTGCTAGGACTTGCGCCGAAAACCGCACGGCTCATCAAACCGGATGGCACGGAGGAAGACATCCCGCTTACTCACGTTCACGTTGGCAACGTGTTGCGGGTTCGACCAGGCGAACGAGTGCCGGTGGATGGCGTGGTCATCGACGGCGAGAGTTCTGTCGACGAATCGATGCTCACAGGCGAACCGCTACCTGTGAGCAAGCGCACGGGCGATAAAGTCATTGGAGCGACGATCAACGCGTCCGGTAGTTTCGCGATGCGCGCAGAGCACGTCGGCTCGCAAACGGTGCTCTCGCAGATCGTGCAAATGGTGGCGCAGGCGCAGCGCTCCAAAGCGCCGATGCAGCGATTGGCCGATCACGTGGCCGGATACTTCGTCGTGACCGTCGCTGCAGTGGCGATCGTCTCGCTGATCGCCTGGGGTCTATTCGGGGGCGAGCGCGGCTGGTTATACGGCTTCATCAACGCGGTGTCGGTGCTGATCATCGCGTGTCCGTGCGCACTGGGCCTTGCGACACCGATGTCGATCATGGTCGCAACCGGCAAAGCAGCGACTCAGGGGATCCTGTTCCGCGATGCAGCCGCGATTGAGAACTTCCGCAATGTGACGACCGTTGTCGTCGACAAGACGGGCACGTTGACCGAGGGCAGACCCGCGGTGACGCAGATCAGCGCGACGAAGGGACAAACCGATGAAACCGTTCTGCAGCTCGCAGCCTCGCTTGAGCAAGGCAGTGAGCATCCGCTCGCGAAAGCCCTACTCACCGCGGCACGCGAGCGCAAGCTAGCACTCGGGAAGATTGCGCAGTTTCAGGCCGAAGCGGGCCATGGTATTTCGGGTTTCGTCGATGGACGTGCGCTTGCACTCGGCAACGACGCGTTCATGCACCAACGCAATGTCGCCATTGATGACCTCGCGGCTACCAGCGAGAAACTGCGTGCCGCAGGCAGCAGCGTGATGTTCCTCGCTGAAGGAAACGCGTTGCTCGGTGCGATCGCTGTGTCTGACCCGATCAAGTCGACAACTCAAGATGCGTTGCACTCGCTCAATGATGCAGGCATTCGCGTCGTGCTTGCCAGTGGCGATGCAGAGGCCAGCACGAGAGCCGTCGCGACGCAACTCGGCATCCAAGAATCGCATGGCGCGATGACGCCGCACAAGAAACTGCAACTGGTCGAGCAACTTCAACGTGAAGGACAGATGGTCGCGATGGCAGGCGATGGGATCAACGATGCCCCAGCACTTGCGAAAGCGAACGTCGGCATTGCGATGGGTACCGGCACGGACGTCGCCATGAATAGCGCGCAAGTGACGTTGGTGAAAGGCGATCTGCGCGGGCTTGCACACGCTCGAGCGATTTCGCTCGCGACGATCCGCAACATGCGTCAGAACTTAGGATTCGCGTTCATCTATAACGCGCTCGGCGTGCCACTCGCCGCAGGATTGCTGTATCCGTTCACGGGATTGTTGCTTTCGCCGATGATCGCTGCGCTCGCGATGAGCTTGTCTTCGGTTTCGGTCGTCAGCAATGCGTTGCGATTGAGAGTCACCGCAGACTCATGATCCTGCAACCACGATGTGTCACGCGCGCGTTGCGTATTGCTTGGGCGTGCACCCGATGAGCGATTTGAAATCGCGATTGAAATGGGCCTGGTCGAAATAACCTAGGTCTTGCGCGAAGTCCGCCCAGTCGACCGGTTCGCCGCGATCCAGTCGCTCGATGACTTCGTGCATGCGAAAGCGATTGATCACCCACTTGGGTCCAATGCCGACGTACTGTTCGAAAAGACGCTGCAGCGAACGCTTCGTGCAAGCGTAGCGAGGCAACAGGTCCTCCACCTTCAGAATCGTGCGATCCGATTCTATCGACGCAACGATGTCTGCGACTTGATCCACATTGGTATCTGGCGCAGGCCAGCACCGTACGAAAAATCGTTCGATGGCACGGACAACGAAAGCGTCGTCTATTCGGCTTGCGCCAACATCGCGACTCAGCTCGCACACGGCGCTACCGAACACTTGTTCAGCTGCAACGGAGCGGTTCTTTAGTAGAGATACCGAGCGCCGCCAAAACGGAAACAGCCCGCCGGGCCTGAACTTGACACCCACCGCACCGCCTTCGCCGACGAGCTCACGCGTGAACCGCCCGCGGTGAATGCCGTGGATCAACGCCTGCCCATTTTCAATAACCAGATGCACGTTTGGGTACGGCAGCGTTTGAGCGGTGTGAGTCGTACCATCAGGCATGTGCCACCGCACGATCCAAATGTGTTGGATCATCGATGCGATGGGAGCAGGCGCTGCCAACCGGGCATGATGAAATTGTCCCGCAGGCGCGGGAGCGACCTTGAGCACGCCACGTGCAGGACCAGGGTCACGAGCGCTCGCACGTGGCGCGTTTTTCCTATCGCTGGGCTTCATAGCGCGCTGAAATGCCACCATGAGGAATGCATGAAATTCGCTGAATTGTCGTCCGTACTCATTGCGCTGCTGTGGGTTGCGGAATCGAGCATCGTGTTCGCGTCAGATATGTCGAAGGAGATTGCAATGAACTCTGCCAGCGGTAATTTCGAAGTCAAACTCACGCCACTGCAACCGGACGACGATCCCGCGCGCAAGGCTACTCTCGCGCGCATGTCGCTGGAGAAGCAATTCAGCGGCGAGCTCAACGCGACCAGCACGGGCGAAATGCTTGCGTGCGGCGACGGCACAACTTCAGGCGCTTACGTCGCAATCGAGAAGGTGACGGGTTCACTAGCGGGCCGCAAGGGAAGCTTCATGCTCGTTCACCACGGCCTGATGAATCGCGGCACCTCGCAAGCCTGGACCGTCACGGTTGTGCCGGATTCGGGTACAGACGAACTCAAGGGCCTCACCGGCACGATGAAAATCGTCATCGAGAAGGGAAAGCATTCGTACGAGTTGGCGTATCGCCTTGAGTGACGCTGAGCAGTGACTCGCGACTAGTGACTAGTGACTAGAAAGAAAGAACCGCGGAGCCAGAGAAGAAATTTTCCACGGAGGGCACGGAGAACACGGAAAGTGAGGCAGATCCGACGAACACAAAGAACGCACTAAGGTGGCGGCAGATCTGCCTCTGGCCTGCTGGCGAAAGTCGGCTTGCCTGCCGCGCTCTTCTTCTCCGCGCGGCTACCTTGCCAATGCCTCCCCTGCGCGACAGCGCTTGCCTCTTTGTTTCAGTTGGCGGTCGGGAGCTGAGGGTTGGCGGTTGCAAGAGTTCACCTTCATCACGCCGTCGTTCTGGCCTGCTGACGCAAGTCAGCTTCCCTGCCGCGCTCGTCGTCTCCGCGCGGCTACCTTGCCAATGGCTTGCCTGCGCGAGAGCGCTTGCCTCTGAATCTCGGTTGGCGGTTGGCGGTTGGCAGTTGGCAGTTGGCCAATATGATCTTCTCCCTTCCTGTTCCCTGTTCCCTGTTCCCTGTTCCCTGTTCCCTGTTCCCCGTTTCCTGCCGCACACGGATGTGCCAATGCCGCGAGAGGCAGGATGCCGAGAGCGGCCGTTTCCCACCTACTCGCACTTCCCGCCCAGCAATCCTTCTTTCAGTTCGGAATTCGGAGGCGAGTCGCCAAGCCAAATGGCGAGGAATGCGCGGGAGAAATCTTCGCCTTCGATTGAGCCTTTCGCGGCGCCGTTGACATCGACCTGGATCGAGCCGGCGCTCCGTGTGAACGTGAGGCGCTGGCCGGTTTTCACATCGGTCATCCAGCTATTCAAGCGATCAATACGTTGATTGAGTGCAGGGAGGCGATCCTTCGCGACTTTCTCGAAGCCCTCGCGCCACGCCTTGGTCAAATCATCTTTATCGACGTTTCGGACGAACTGAAGTGTGAGCTGCTGAGGGTCAGTCGATTCGATCAACGTCTTACCGTCGCGCGCCGGATGGCTCGCGTACAGTGCGGCTACATAGACGTTGACCTTAAGAAAGGTCGCTTTCCTAACACCCAGCCCATTCAATGTGAGCGTCTGTCCTGCGACTTGGATTTGATCGGGGAATTGCAGCCCCCGACACTCCTTCGCCGAGATGCTGGCCGCAGCCGCGAGCCAAACGACGGCGACGACAACCGAGAACGCGCGCTTCATAAGGTAACTCCTCTGCAATCGCCCGAACACTAAGATCGATCACTCCCGCTTTGCTTCAGCGGCCGCACACACCCGCAGCGCCATTAATATGACAAATGGCCAAGTTTTCGCTGCACCGCAGGAACTTCGCCCCATGTAAAACGTTCAGCATGCGCCGAGAACAATGACGTACAGCTCGGCGCACTCCCACCAGCGGGTCCAAATGGGGAGGAATCCCGTGGCTTTGAGAAGTCTACCGGCGTCGCTGCGCGTCACGCCATTGCGGTACTTGCTTGGCATCTTGCTATTGGTGGCAGTAGTCGCGGCGCGATTCCAGCTTTCGCCTTGGATCGGGCAGGACAGCCCTTTGCTCGTACTGTTGGTTCCCGTTGTCATCGCGGCATTGCTTCTTGGGCCCGGCACAGCAGCACTCGTCGTCGCGCTCGCACCGTTCGCTGCCACGGTCTATCTGCATCCGAGTTTCGACGTACACGATCCCTGGGGCTGGCTTGCCCATCTCGCACTCTTCGAGGCGCTGGGCGTGGCAGCCATCGTTCTCGTTGAGCAACTTCGTCGCAGCCATGAACGCATTCGAGAAGATGAGGAGCGACTCAGGTTGGCGATGGACGCCGCACACTTGGGCGTCTTCGAATGGCTCCTTAGCTCTCAAGAGATGGTCCTCGGCAATCCGCAGATGGAAGAAATGCTGGGACTGGACACGCGCACCGCGACGCACCTTTCCGCAGATACCCTGCTGAGCCTGGTCCACAATGACGATCGCGCACAGGCACATGCTTGCATGCAGCAAGCCGGTCAGCAGGAGGGCCGCGCCAAAATCCAATTACGCGTGCGCCCCGGCGGCACCGAATGGCGCAATCTCGAACTAACCGGCAAACGCGTCACGCGCAGGGGCGAGCAGGCACTCATTGGCGTGGCACGCGATCTAACGCAGGAGAATCGCGAACGTGCGCGGGGCGCGCTGCTCGAGTCCATCGTCGTCTCATCGGGCGATGCCATCTTCAGCGAGACGCTGGACGGTTACATCACTTCTTGGAATCCCGCGGCGGAAGCTCTGTTCGGATACAGCAGCGAGGAAGCCATAGGCAAGCCCACCTCGCTGGTGATTCCTCCGGAGCTGCAAGACGAAAATGCAAACTTGATCGCCAAAGCGGCACACGGGCCCGCCGTCGCCTACTCGACTGAACGCCTTCACAAGACGGGCCGGCGCCTGCAAGTGGCAGTAACCATCTCGGCGATTCGCGATGACGGAGGTGCGATCACCGGCTACTGCCGCATCATTCGCGATATCTACGAGCATCAGCGAGCGCTGCGCGAAGTCGCACGCAGCGAACAACGCTTCCAGCAACTCGCCGATGCAATGCCGCAGATCGTGTACGTGCTCGACGCGAAGCGAAATGTTCTCTACCTCAATCGACGCTGGCGTGAATACACGGGCTACGACAGTGCGGATCCTGAGACCAACAAGAAGGTGATCCCGGAGGAAGACCTGCAGCGGCTGTACACCGCATGGAACGAGCACACCACCAAACTTCAGGCACACACATGCGAATTTCGCTTGCGTTCGCGTTCCGGAGAACTGCGCTGGTTCCTGAGAAGGGCGGCGCCCGTCATCAACGAAGACGGCACGGTCGACATGTGGATCGGCACTTCGACTGACATTCACGAGCAAAAGCAAATCCAATCTGCGCTCCTCGAAGCAGACAGACGCAAGGATGAGTTTCTCGCGATGCTCGCGCATGAGTTGCGCAATCCGCTCGCCCCCATGCTCAGCATTGCCTCCCTGCTCGAAGTGAAAGCCACCGATACCGCTTCCGTGCAGCAGATGGGCGGGATCCTCAAGAGGCAGACATCGCATCTCGCACGCTTGGTTGACGACTTGCTCGACGTCTCGAGAATCACGCGCGGCAAGATCAATCTGCAACGCGAGCGCGTGATGCTACAGAACGTACTCGAGCGCGCGCTGGAAGGCATGCATCCGCAACTCATCGCTAAGAGCCAAGCCATCAAACTCGCGACGCCGCAGCGGCCGATCAGCGTTGAAGGCGATGTGGTCCGCCTCACGCAAATCGTAGGCAATCTGCTTTCCAATGCGTCCAAGTTCTCGCCGCAGAACTCGACCATTCACGTGCAACTCGAAGCGCATGATGGCCGCGCTCACATCGCCGTTCGCGATACCGGCGCTGGCATCGACCCGCAGTTCTTGCCGCACGTGTTCGAGCTATTCCTGCAAGCCGATCAATCGCTCGATCGTTCGCAGGGCGGGCTCGGCATCGGCCTCACCATCGTCAAGCGGCTCGTCGAGCTTCACGGCGGGCAAGTGGAAGCACGTAGCGAAGGGTTGAACCGCGGCAGCGAATTCATCATTACCTTGCCGCTCGTCGCTGAGCAGAGTTCACGGCCAGGATCGAGCGCAGATGTGCCAGCCAGCCGCAAACGGATCTTGATAGTCGACGACAACGTCGATGCCGCCACCTCGTTACAGATGCTGCTCGAGTTCGAAGGGCATGAGGTGAAGTCGGTTCACGACGCACGAAGCGCACTGCGCGCACTTACCGAATTCGCGGCCGACATTGCGATCGTCGATATCGGGTTACCCGGCATCGATGGCTACGCGCTAGCCGATTTGATCCGGCAGAGGGAGGGCCGCCGGCCGCGCATCGTGGCTCTTTCAGGCTATGCACCCGAAGAATCCCTTCGGGACGACAAACGCTTCGATGCGCACTTGATCAAACCCGTGCAGCTCGAGCTTCTTACGAGCACGATTAGCTCGTTGAGCGGCGGAGATTCGTAAGCTGAAGAATTCGGACGCAACACAAAGCCCGCAAAGAAGGCCGTCCGGATAGAGACGCGCAAATTCCAGCGTCTGCCGTTTTTAAATCTCGCAGGACGGCACGGACACAAAGCGCACAAGGAGAGCACAAGGAGCACAAATAAAAGCAAAGCCAGAGCCGAGCGCAGTGCGCTCATCTCTTTGTGAGCTCTGTCTATCTTTGTGCCCTTTGTGTTGCTCTTCTCTCATCGGCTCAAGCAGTCGCAGGCGCAGACGCCCCCGATCGCTTGAACGGAATGTCGGTGCGCATCATCGTCGCCGCGCGCCACAGCCACTCGAGCGGGCCGTAGTGGTGATGTCTAAACCACGCGTGGGCGAACCAGATTTGCAGCACCCAAAGCACGACACCCAACGTGATGCTCCAAGCCTGGCCGATGTAGGCATACGCACCCAATCCGAAGCCGAAGAAGATCGGTACGCACAGGACTGCTTGACCGACATAGAGCGTCAACGTCATGCGCCCGCACGGGGCGAACAGGCGCATGAATTTCGCAATCGCCTCCACGTTGTAATACACGACGATGAGACCGAACACGGCCGTAAACATCAGCGCATTGTTCGTGTACGTGTCCACGATCTGCGAGACCAATCCACGGCTCGCTGAATCCGCGATGGGCCGAGCGATGAGGTGGCCGAACGCCAACAACAGACCGCCGATTACGCCGGAAGCAATCAGGAACTTCGAATAGCTGCCGCGATAGCGCTCGAGGTTCGTGAAGAACTCCTTGCGAGCGATCAAGAACCCGAGTTGAGACAGCCCGATGATGTTGCAGATGCGTCCGCTGTTGAGCATGAATTCCCAATTGCCCAAGCGCGAATCCCAGACGTTCACTCTCAAGACATCAAGCAATGAGCCATGCTTGTCGGCCTCAAACACGGCTGCGCGGATTTCATCGGAACTCAGGACGAAGGAGAAATTCAGCGCGTGGAGGATGATCGTCGGCACTTGCAAAATGAAGAAAAGAGCGGTGATCAACAGCGCGCGATCGCTGAAACGATACAACGGCACCAAGAACAAGCCCGTGATCGCCAGGATCTGCAGAATATCGCCGCTATAGATGAGGCTATGCAAAAAGCCGATAGCGAGCAGCACGATCAGGCGCCAAATGAAGCGCATGCGGAAGTCGACGCCTTTGCGCGCCTGTCGATCCATGATGATGAAGAAGCTCACCCCGAACAGCAGAGCGAACATCGCATAGGACTTGGCGCCGAATAGGAAAAACGCTGTCGAATTCACTCGACTCGGGATCGGGTTGTCCCAGTACAGCTCGAAGTACTCGACCATGTGAATCAGAAACAGCCCCATGAGGGCGTAACCGCGCAAGCAGTCGATGAGGACGATGCGCTCTTGCGGCTGAATCGAAGCATTGTTGGTCATGTAGTTGTCGTTCTAGTGAATGGATCGTTCTTCAGACAATCAAAATGGAATGAGTTCCACAGGCGGGCATTTGAACTTTACGGTAACCGTATGTCAGCCACCTACCCGCACCTCTTGAGCGCCAAAGCGCTACTGACGCCGGCATTTCGAGACGCAACACAAAGAACACAAAGGATTGTGTTGCGTGCAGTTCAGGGTGTGACCGGCGGGTTACACCGACATCACTGCGCCTTCGCCACAACATCGCCCGGCGGGTTGTACTTTTCCAGGAACGCTTCGACGCGTTTCAAGAAATCGATGTTGTTCGCGGGGCTCTCGAATCCGTGCCCCTCGCCTTCGTATAGGACGAAGTCGTGTGGTTTATTCGCCTTCGTCAGCAAGTCGTGAAACTTGATCGACTGCGATGGCGGCACGTTGTCGTCGCGGCTCCCGTGTGCGATCAGAAGCGGTATCGCGACCTTGTCGGCCGCACGCAGCGGCGAGATCGTCGCGAGATCGAAATCTTTATCGCCCTGAACTTTGTCGCGCCAGTTGCGGTAATAGCGCGTCGCACTCATGGAACGACGGTCGTAACGCAACATCGCGCCCACGTCCGACACGCCGGCGAAACTGATTGCACATCGATAGATGTCGGGGTTGCGCACTGCTGCCCACATCGCAGCATATCCACCGAACGATGCGCCCATGATGCAAATCCGCTTCGGATCGACCTTTCCCTGATCCACGAGCCACTTGGCGCCGTCGTCAATGTCGTCTTGCATCGCGCGTCCCCATTGCCCCATTCCCTTCTCGACGTACTCCTTGCCGTAACCTGTCGAGCCGCGGAAGTTCGGCTGCAGCACTGCATACCCGCGGTTTGCTAGAAATTGCACCCAGGAGTCGTAGCCCCACTCGTCGCGATAGAACGGACCTCCGTGCGGCATCACCACCAGCGGCAAATTCTTCGCCTCGAGTCCCTGCGGCAGAGTGACGTAGGCTGGAATCTCCAAGCCATCGCGCGCGTGATACGACGTACTTTCCATTCGCGAGAGCGATGCCCCATCGACGTGGTCATAGGGCTCGGAAAGCACCCTGAGCGAGTTCTTACTTGGTTCGAAGTAGAAGTAGCGGCCTGGATCCGAGGCTGCTGCACTCCACACGATGATTCGGGATTCGTCAGCATTGAAGGAAACCATGCGATTGGTGTGATCGGGAAGCGCCTTGTCGATCTTCGCCTGCCACTGCTTCAATTTCGGATCGAACCATTCGATGCGGCTGCGATCATCCGTGTAACGCACCCCGAGCACGGACCCGCCGCTCGATAGCACGACGTCGTCGATATCGACGGTGGGATGCTCGTAAATGGCGTCGCCCACGGTATCGGTCGTGAAATCGTACTTGTACAACCCAAACCGCGCGTTCTTGGTGTTGGCGATGACGAGCCCCGTATCGGTTCCGTCCATCACGAACTTCTCGATATTCCCCTGCTCCTCGTCAAGTTCGGT
This sequence comes from Pseudomonadota bacterium, assembly GCA_023391335.1. Classification (GTDB taxonomy): domain Bacteria; phylum Pseudomonadota; class Gammaproteobacteria; order Steroidobacterales; family Steroidobacteraceae; genus Steroidobacter. The sequence continues at coordinate 56,204 of JAEWBG010000018.1, forward strand.
GTGGCGCACGACCCTTTTAAAATCGTCGTCCGCATTCTTGCGATAGAGCAACCACCAGCGCTTACCCGAGGAGCCGATGCCGGCCCTCACCACGCCATCGGGATCGGCGAACCAGCTCCAAACGTTCTCTTTCTGCGAGACGATCTTCTTCATCTTCAACGTAGCGAGATCGACGCGCCATACGGACGGGTAGTCGAACACGGTCTCTTGGATAGACAACAGGAGATGGCTGCCGTCCGGAGCGACGTAGATCACGTCATCGCCAACGATGCCTTCCCGGTTTTTGCCCACGAATTGCGCTTGCGAGTTCTTCAGATCGAGCAGGATGAGGCGCGTCACATAGACTTCGTCCCCTTCCAGCATGTCGTTCTTGCCGATACTGATGAGTAGGCGGTCGTTCCCCGCCCACCGATACCAAAGCAAATCGCGTTTTTCAGGAATCGGAATCGCGCCGAATGCAGGGTGAAATTGATCAAGGTTCACCACGATCAAGCGCAAACCATCGCGAACATAGGCCCGCGAAGCAACCAACGTGCCGTCCGGCGAAATCTTCGGCGAAGTCATGAAGGGCAGCGCCCCGAAATCCTCGGCGCTGATGCGTTTCGTCGGCGTTTGGCTCGCATTGCCGTCGGCCTGAACGCTCGTTCCTGATAAGCAGAATGCCGCGAAGACGACCGCGCACGTTGCCAATAGCCACCCGCGCCCACTCAAGCACTTCCTAGTTTCCATAAGACCCGCTGTAGTTGTTGTGTCCTGGCGGACGTCGATTTTGCATGCCGCCGCGGCTTTGTCACGCGACTTAAATGTGCGGACACTCAGGTTTTCTCGCAATCGCGCGCCAACGTAACGCCCTTGTCACATCAACGTGGCTCAATTGCGTTCCGTGAACGAAGACCAAACTCACTACCGAACGATCTGGCTTTCCGACATCCACCTAGGCACCCCCGGATGTCAGGCGTACTACCTGCTCGACTTCTTGCGAAGTCATCGGGCCGACACGCTCTACCTGGTCGGCGACATTCTCGATGGCTGGCAACTGCGCAAGAGCTGGTATTGGCCGCAGGCGCATAACGATGTCGTACAGAAGCTCTTGCGCATGGCGCGCAAGGGAACGCAGGTGATTTACATCCCAGGCAATCACGATGAGCTCAATCGCCAGTTCATCGGTCTATCGCTCGGGGAAATTCAGATTCGGGAAGATGCGATTCATACGACCGCGCGCGGCAAGCGGCTGTGGGTGACTCACGGCGATCTATTCGATGGCGTGATGAAGCACGCTCGCTGGCTCGCTCACGTCGGCAGTTGGATGTACGAAATTCTGCTGAGCCTCAATCGTTGGTTGAACGCGATTCGGCAACGACTCGGCCTGCCCTATTGGTCGATGTCGCAATACCTGAAGCACCAAGTCAAAAACGCGGTGAACTTCATTTCCGATTTCGAACACGTGATGACCGCGGAAGCAAAGCGCCGCGGCTGCCATGGAGTGGTGTGCGGACACATCCACAAGGCCGAGATCCGCGCAATCGACGACATGCTCTATTGCAACGACGGCGACTGGGTCGAGAGCCTGACGGCGCTCGTCGAGACTCATGACGGCGAGTTGAAGCTCATTCACTGGCGCAACCGCATGCTCGCACCGATGAATCTAGGCCGATTGGAAGAAACCGAAGATGCCGAGGTCGCCACCGCTTGACGATGGCGCCTCATACGCCCGGCACACCTCGCACCGACCTCTCACCTCCTCACTTCCTCACCTCCTCACTTTCTCACTTCCTCACATTCTCACGGGGCACCATGAAAATCCTCATCGTCACCGACGCGTGGGAACCGCAAGTCAACGGAGTGGTTCGGACGCTGAAAGCAACCCGCGCCGAACTGCAAGCGATGGGGCACCGCGTCGACTTCCTCACTCCGCTCGAGTTCCGCACCGTGCCCTGCCCGACGTACCCAGACATCCGGCTGTCCTTGGCACCGAAACGCAAAGTGTTCGAACGCATGCGCGATTTCGATCCCGATGCGATTCACATCGCGACCGAGGGCCCGTTGGGAATGGCCGCATGCAAATTCGCGATGAAGTTCGATCGTCCGTTCACGACGGCCTATCACACGCGCTTCCCCGAATACGTACAGGCGCGCTTCGCCATTCCGCTATCGTGGACTTACGGCTTTCTACGGTGGTTTCATCGGCCATCGAAAGCGGTGATGGCACCGACGGCCGTCGTGAAGCGCGATCTGGAAGCCGCCGGATTTACCAACGTGAAATTGTGGTCGCGTGGTGTCGACCATCAAATCTTTCGGCCGCAAGAAAGCAAAGCGTTGCAGAGCGAACCGCCGATCTTCTTGTACGTCGGCCGCGTCGCAGTGGAAAAGAACATCGAAGCGTTCTTGGAACTCGATCTTCCCGGCTCGAAGTGGGTAGCCGGCATCGGCCCTGCTCTGGAAAGCTTGAAGACAAAGTTTCCCAAGGCGAATTACTTAGGCGTACTGAATCAGTACGAATTGGCAAAGGTGTATGCCGCGGCTGACGTGTTCGTATTCCCCAGTAAGACCGATACGTTCGGACTGGTATTGCTCGAGGCGATGGCGTGCGGACTCCCCGTCGCTGCTTACCCGGTGACTGGTCCGGTCGATGTCATCGACGATCCACGTGCCGGCGCGCTAGACAACGATTTGCGAGCCGCGTGCATGCGTGCGCTGGAATTGAAACGCGAGGATGTTGCGAACTACGCCAAGAAATTCTCTTGGCGTGCCGCCACCGAACAATTTCTCGCGCATTTACATCCGCGAGATCGCGCCAGCACTACGACCGACACATCGCTAGCGCGCGCGACCAGCTAAAGATCGGCGCACCGCGAGCGCTGCAAGCAGCGCGCTCAAAAGGAACCCTATCGAACCGCCGCCTCCGCCGCCCGATGAACTCGGCGTTGTCGGAGTGGGAGTCGGAGCAGGCGCCGCAGCGGTCACCGTTAAAGTGGCTGGATTGCTCTGCGCCGTTCCCGCGGCATTCGATGCGACGACTCTGAATTGATCGCCGGACATCGTGCTTGTAGCCGCAGAGACAGATAGCGTCTGCGTAGTGGTGCCGGAGTAGGCACCGCCATCGGAGATTGCCTCCCAAGCCGATGAGCCGCTCTTGAGTCGTTGCCATTGATAAGTTGGGACATCGCATCCCTTTGCAGCACCGCTAAACGTCGCATTCGCGCCCGCGGCGATGGATGCTGATGCCGGCTGCTTTGAAACGCTCGGAGCCAAAGACGACGTCTCTTTCAAGTCGCCGCCGAACTCGATGACCACGGCCGTATATGGCGGGACGTCCTCACTAAGGTTCGCTCCGGTAAGCGCAGTTGTTTTTCCAGCTACGTCGGGGCAGCCGAAGCCTTCGGGGGTTGCGGCAGTGTCATTCGTCAGCCCGTAGGAGTACTCATTGGCTGCGCTCGTTGCCGTGAAGCCAGCCAGCGCGACATTGGCTTTCAACGTGTTCTTCGGATCCTTATTGATCAGCAACACTCGAAGAGAGTTGTCCGCACGCTTCGCCGCGAACGCTCCCAACAAAGTGTTATCGCTCGTAGCCTGGATCATCTGATCGCCGCCCCGAGCAAAGTACTTGAGCAGCTTCATCATGTAGTACGTGGGATACGCCGTGTAGTAATCCGTCGCTCCACCGTCATGCGGACTCGAAAGCATTCCGTAGTCGCCGTAGTTCCGCCAGCCGAAAAGACTTGCGCTGTTATTGCCGATGATCTTGCCAGTCGAATCTGCTGGCGAGCCGTTGCGCAGGTCCCACCACGTCAACGCGTTGAATTCTGTTTGCAACAAGTTGCCAACGCTATCCGCAAGGAATAGGCCGTTCACGATGCTCGTCGATTGTTTTCCGGGGTCGGTATAGACGGAGTTGTTTTCCGTTACGACCAGTTCGATGTCTTCGCTTCCGGCTCCGTAGTAGTTGGTGAGTTGGCTGCGTAGATCGGCTGCGTCATTGCTCCAAGTCTTCGCGCTCTGCAAAAGCGTTGCGTCCGATTCTTGCCCGGGTGCTTGGTCGTAGCGGTGATAAATCAAGAAGTCCGGCGCCGCACTCAAGCTCTTCAATGTTTGCAAGAGTGTGCGCGTCCAGTTGTTGTACTGATTGCCAGTGACCGCAACCACACCGACCTTGATCGTCGCATCCACCGCGCGCATTTTGTCCATGTACGCTTTTGAGCGCGTCGCATATTGAGCTGCGTCGTGGGCCGGCACTTGATCATCGCGCTCCCAACTGCCGTAGTTTTCATTCCCGATCTCCCAATGACGGATGGCGATTGGATCGGTGCGTCCGAGTCGCAGGAAGTTCTGCCCGTCATCCGGCGTGATGGGAGTGGCTGCGCGCAGGTTGGCCCAGTAGCGCGCGGTGTACCAATGAGAGCCGTTCACATCATCGCCGATCGTGACATCGCCCGCGCCGCCTTCCGTGCCGGTTGCTGCGTTCGAATACGCAACCCATGCAGCGGCCTCTTCCGGCGTGCCGGTACCATAGTTCACAGATACGAACGCTTGTGCATTCGTGTCCAGGATCAGCTTTGCGAATTTGTCGAAGCCCGTCGCCCAAGCCCATGCTTCGTATTGTTCTCCGCCCTGCACATCCTTGAGCTGACTTCGGTTGACCTTCCAATGGTAGAGATTGGAGTTCGATCCGCCAGGAATGCGGATGATGCGAATACCCGCCTGATTGACTAGGTCGATGGTTTGATCCGTCGCCGCTTCAGGATCCCAGATCACCGCATTCACACCGAAAACGCGCTCGTCGACAGTGCGAATCACCTGCGATGAATCGACAGACACTGCGACCGTTTGCGCCTGAGTAGAGAGTCCGATGCTGGAGACGCTGAGTAAGAGAATCGTCTTTGAGGAAAACCGCATTGTTATCGCCTCGATGACAGGATGGACGAACGTTTCCCGCCTGTACTCCGTGGCGACCGAACAAGCAGAGGGTCGTTACAGACAACCCTCTGCTCGCACTGCACTACATGGTTTGCAGAGCCTTTTGTGCTCGAGCGACTTCTGATTCGCTCGGCGAATACGTTGTCCATCCGTCGTTCTTGTGAACGCGGTACTTAACGACTCGATGTTCGACATCGAACTCGTAGTACGGATAGACCTCGCGAAGATTGAAGAACATCGCCGGGGCGAAGAACAGAATATCCAGCGCCAGATGGCCGCCATTGAATCGCAATGGCAGAACGCCGTAGAACGGCTCCTGCCCCGGCGCATCGACGCGGAACTCATAGTTCCCGAAACTGGTGCTGCTGAATGACTCGGTGCGCGGAGCGGCCACTTTTTTGCTACTTCGGACTGCGACCGAGGCTTCCGGATGCGCGGAAGACATCGTCGTGGTGGCCGCACAACCCGCCAACATCGTGGCGGCTGACGCGGCAATCATGGATCGCAATTTCATCTGCATCTCCCTTTTTGTTTGTCGTTGAGATTCCAACGCCCGCTGAGCTTCGGGCACGTGAATTGTGCAGTAATGAACGAAAGTTCGCGAGACGCGATCAGCAACTTTATGGCTGACATGCAAGCGGCGGGGTGCCTGGGATGACGCGAAGCGATACGTATAGGAACTCGGCTCCTGGCGGCTTAATTATGTCTGCACGTAGCCCTCGGAGACTGCCATGCGCTTGGCCCTATCGTTCGTCCTAGCTGCCGCGTTCGTGACTGCATGCGGCACCAACCCGGTCACGGGCAAACGCGAAATTCAGTTCGTCTCCGAAGCGCAGGAAGTGCAGCTCGGCGAACAGAATTACGCGCCCGCGCAACAATCCCAAGGAGGCGATTTCGATTTGTTGCCCGAGCTGACTTCGTACGTCAGCAGCGTGGGCCAGAAGCTCGCTGCAGTAGCGGACCGCAAGCTGCCGTATGAATTTGTGGTGCTGGACAACTCAGTGCCGAACGCCTGGGCATTGCCGGGCGGCAAAATTGCGGTGAATCGCGGACTACTTACGGCCCTCGACAATGAGTCGGAGCTGGCCGCGGTGCTCGGCCATGAAATCGTCCACGCGGCGGCACGCCACGGTGCGAAGGCGCAAGAACGCGGCACGTTGATGCAGGCAGGGATGGCGATCGCGCAGATCGGGGCCGCAGTCGGCGGCGTGGATCAGAATCTGGCCGGGCTCGTACTGCAAGGCGCAGGCGTAGGTGCGCAAATGGTGCAGATGAAATACAGCCGCGAGCAAGAGCTCGAGGCGGACCAGTACGGCATGCGATACATGAAGCGTGCTGGCTACGATCCGACAGGTGCAGTCACGCTGCAAGAGAAGTTCGTGAAGATCGCGAACGAGGGCGAGCACAAACAAAGTTGGCTCGACGGGTTATTCGCATCCCACCCGCCTTCGACCGAACGCGTGAAACAAAATCAGGCGCTACTCGCGGAGCTCGGCGCGGGAGGACAAGTGGGCGCCAAGGAATACCTCGCGCACGTTCAGCCGCTCATGAAGATGGAGCCCGCGTTCGATAAATACGATGCAGCCATCGTGGCGGCGAACAAGAAGGACTTCGACACGGCGCGCACGTTGGCGAATGAAGCGGTGCAACTCGTGCCGAAAGAAGGACTGTTTCATCAATTGGTCGGCGATATTGCAATGGCTCAAAAGAAGCCAGCCGAGGCGCTTCCGCATTATCAGCAGGCCATCGATCGCAATCCCGATTACTTCGGCTCGTACCTGGGCGCCGGGATCGCGAAGCTCCAGCTTGGCGATCGCGCTCAAGCGGAACAGTGGCTGCAGAAGAGCGTCGACCTATTGCCCACTGCGCCAGCGGCGTACTACTTGGGAACGATCGCAAAGGAAAAAGGCGATCAAAGCCATGCGCTCGAATACTTCAAAGCGGCCGCCTCATCGGATAGTCGCTTCGGTCAGATGGCAGGCTCAGAACTGGTGCGCATGGATTTGCCGCAGAACCCGGGCAACTACATTGCGACTGCGGCGCAGCTGGACCCTAGCGGGCGATTGATTCTCGTCGTCGAGAATCGAGCGCCCGTGCCGCTTTCCTCAATTCAAGTGACGCCGGTGCTGATCGATGACTTTGGCCGCGTCGTACGTGAAGGCTCGCCGGTGGTCATTCGTGAAGTGTTGAATCCGAATCAGCGCATTGCCGGCGATGCAGGTGTGGGAGCGGTTACACCGCAGCAGCTATCGCAGGTCCGCTTTCGCGTCGATGGCGCTCGCGTTGCGGAGTGAGGGGCTGCGCGCTTCGCGCCGGAGCAACACGAAACACAAAGAGCACAAAAGCGCCACAGAGAACACAAAAAGTAAGATGCCTTGCCACATGTGATGGCGTGATGAGGTGAAAGCGCATTGCGCGTGAAGGGGTGCATCTGCTTTAAGAGCAAGTCGACTTTGGTCGGCAAGCGAGCCTAAGGCAGACAAGCCACTGGCAGGCAAGCGCTTCGCGCAGGCCAGAACAAAGACCCAAGAGGGTAGCCGGTCGTCGCGCACGACTCACCGGCAAGCAAGCCTTCGGCAAGGTAGCCACTGGCAGGCAAGCGCTTCGCACAGGCCAGAACACACGCGCCGCTCACACCCGACACTCCACACGGGTCAATCATTGGCCGGACTAGCGGTGACGCGAATCCACATCTCGCACTTCACACGCATCGCGCTTTATCTTCATTAGCTCATCACTTTCTTTTTTGCGTTCTCTGCGGCTAACCATTCTTGCGTCGCTCGCGAAGCGCTCACGCGAGCAACGCTCGCTCTCACTTACTCACTTACTCCCTTGCTCATACTTACTTTTCTTCTTTGCGCCCCTTTGTGTTGCGTCCGACCCTCCGTGTTCTCCGTGTTCTCCGTGTTCTCCGTGTTCTCCGTGTCCTCCGTGTCCTCCGTGTGAAACCTCGTGGGTGACTGATGACTACTGACTGGTGACTAGCCAGATGAGTTGTTGCCCTCGCATTCACCCGCGTTCCCCCGTGGAATTCCTGATCCGAATCGCGAAGCGCTCACGCGAGCAACGCTCGCTCTCACTCACTTACTCACACTCACTCTTCTTCTTTGCGCCCTTTGTGTTGCGTCCGACCCTCCGTGTCCTCCGTGTGAAATCTTCTCCGACTCTTACTTTCCAGAAATCCGCAGCGCCTTACCCGAATACGTGACCGTCGCATCCGCAGGCGCGTCGAAGTTCGTCGCACTCTTCCCAGGCGTGATCCAACGAACATGGATCGTTCGCGACGTAGCCATGCCCGGAAAACTACCTTTGCGATCATCGATGGTGAGCGTTTTCGTGGCCTCGTCGTATCGCAGCGGAATACGGCTGTACTCGCCACGCTCGTAGCCGTAGCCCAATCCGTCGTCCTCGTACAGATCGAACTCGCCATTCGCGCCTGTGTAGACGTTGATCGTGAGGGGCGCATTCAACGATTGCGATGAGTACTGAATCGCAGGGCCCGTCGGCACGATTGATCCGGCCTTCACATAGATCGGCATGCGCGCGAGCGGCGCGGCGGCATCGACCGATCTACCACCCTCGGTGCGCTCACCCGAATAGAAGTCGTACCACGCAGCACCTTGCGGCAAGTAGACCTTGCGCGATCGAGCTTTGTATTCGTGCACAGGACTAATCAGGAACGCACGCCCGAACAGATATTCATCGTCGATATTGCGAACCTTGGGGTCGGCGAAGTCCATGACGAGGCCGCGCATGATGATCTCATCGCGATGATGAGTATCCGCCGCCAGCGTGTAGATGTACGGCAGCAATCGATAGCGCAGCTCATCGTACGAAACCAAGCTTCGGTACACCTCCGATCCTTCCGGCGCGAGGTTGTAGATCTCGCGATAAGGAAATTCGCCATGCGAACGGAACAGCGGCGCAAACGCACCGAACTGGAACCACCGCAGGTTCAGCTCGCGCCATTCATCGAGATCCGCCGCACTCGGCTTCATGTAGCGGCTCTCGAGCGCGAAGCCGCCGATATCGAACGTCCAGTTCGGAAGGCCAGACATGGAAAAGTTCACACCCGCCGAAACCTGATTGCGCAAATCATCCCAGCGCGACGCTACGTCGCCACTCCAAGTTGCGGCAGCCGTGCGCTGCTGACCTGCGAACGACGAGCGCGTCAGGATGAACACACGCTTGTCAGGATCGGCGGCGCGATCTCCCTGATACACGCCGGCGCTATGCACGAGCGGATAGGAATTGAAATAGGCCGCGCTCGGACCGATTGCAGTTGGGCCGATGCGCTTCTTGATTTCCTCTGGATCCAAATTCGAGTGGACGTCCGGCTCGGACGCATCCAACCACCAGGCATCGACGCCTAGCCGATTGAGGTTCTCGTCGATCTGTCGCCAATAGATCTGTCGCGCTTCTGCAGAATACGGATCGTAGAAGGAGCTGAGATGTCCCTCGCCTACCCAGTCCTTGGTGCCCTTCTCGATGTTGCGCTTATAGATGAACCCTTTGGCGTCCAGCTCTTTGAAGTTCTTGGTGTTCGGATAGAACTTCGGCCACACGGAGATCATGAAATGCGCGTTCAGATCGTGAATCTGATCGATCATAGCTTTCGGATCCGGGAACCGCTCGGGATCGAACTGATGCGAGCCCCACTGATCTTCGCGCCAGTAGAACCAATCCATCACGATGTTATCGAGCGGCAGATTGCGCTTGCGATATTCCTTCACGACATCCAGCAGCTCAGCTTGGGTCGTGTAACGTTGGCGGCTTTGCCAAAAGCCATACGCCCAGCGCGGCAACATCACTGCCTTGCCGGTCAGAGACCGATAGCCGGCGATCACCTCATCCAAGTCCGAACCTGCGATGTAGTAGTAATCGATGGCGTGCGCAGCCTCGGACGACAACATCAGCGAATGACGGTCCGCTTCCGATAGGGGATCGTTGTGCAGCAGCGCGATGTGGCTGTTGTCCGGGATCCATTCGATTCGAACCGCGATAGGTTTGCCTGCTTGCATCGGCACGTCGAAGTTGTGATACCAAGGATTCCAGTTCTGACGCCACCTATCGAAGATCAGCTTGCCGTCGACGAACAGCTTGAAGTAGCTGCCCGCATAGAGTTGAAAGCGATGTAGACCGGTCTTGTCGGACTCGAGCTTGCCTTCCCACACAACGGAAAGATCTTTGATGTCGTTGCGCCGTGGGGCGTTATTCGGTGTCGTCTCGCCGAGCACTTCTTGCGGGCGATGGGCGAGGTCTTTGATGTACTGATAATTGATGTCCGCTTCGACGCGCTGAACTTTCTGGATACCTGCGACCGAGTACGTCGCCGTGAAGCCGCCCGCCTTTCCGGTCGCGTCGTAAACCTTTAAATCGCGCGAGACGAGCCCATAGGGCCGTGAATTGCCGAATCGCGTGATCGAGTTGTTATCCCACAGCACACCGTAATTGCGATCGGACACTACAAACGGAATCGCAACGTCCATGTTGTGCTGCGCGAGTAGAACGTCCTCGCCGTTGTAGTTCATCTGTGCGTTCTGATGCTGGCCGAGGCCATAGAATGCTTCTTGCGTGTTCGCGTTGAATTGCTGCTCGATCGCATAAAACGCCTGGCCATCGATCTGCACGGGAGTCAGCACTCGATGCGAGGTCTCGGCCAATCTGACGTTGCCCTTCGCATCGGCAAATCGAACTGCTCCGTCTTGTAGAGAAACCGTCGCTTGGACACTGCCTGTCGCCACGGTGACGGAACCATCGCCTTGTTTCACGGCAAACGTCTTCCTCGCCTGCGGTTTCGCGATCGTCATCAAGCTTGCAGGCAGATCAGCGAAATCCGCGCCGGGTGAACTCGTGACGTGAATGATTCGATCCGAAATGACCTCGAGGCGAACCCGCTTGGCAGGGCCAGCCTGTGGCGTTATCACGATTCCGGAATTCGTTTCGGTGTACGCCGATGCCGCCGCAGCAGCTTCGACTACAACGGACGCGAGAATGCAGAACAGAAGTGCGGAGGAAGTATGTCGCATACGCAAGCTCGATAAAGAAAGCCGCGCACGAGGCGCGGCAAAGGACGCGAGAGCACCGATGAGAAGCGCTCCGGCTTGTACAAGCAGAACGACGGCAACCATCGTTCTGCTTGCGGGGTACTCGGCCTCAAAAGAGGCGCTTAGAAGGTAACCCTTAGAGTCAGCGCCACGCGGCGATCGAACGTGAACCATCCGTTACGGTACAAGCGATTGTCGACATAGCCGGTGTTGTACGCGGCGCCGCTATCGTCCTTGTACTTGTAAGGCCCGACGAGCAACTTCTGCGTGGTGTTGGTCAGATTGTTCGCCTCGATGCCGAGTTGAACGTTGTCGGTGAAGCGATAGAAGAACGAGCCGTCGAGTTGGCCGAAGTCATCGTTCCACACCGTACCTTTGTCGTCGCCGTCCGCCGTCGTCAGCAACCAGCGTTCACGCCAGTTGTAAGCGAGGCGTGCTTCGACGGGACCGCGTTGATACATCAGCACGAAGTTGTAGCTGTTCTTCGACAAGCCCTCGAGCGGCAAACCGGGAACCGTGTAGTCGCCAGCGGTCGGTCCAGGTGCACCGTTGCTTTCGACATACGTGTAGTTCGCTTGGATGCCGAAGCCGCGGAAGATTCCAGGCAGGAAGTCATAGAACTGCGAGTAGCCGACTTCGAAGCCCTTGATCGTTCCCGAGTCGCCGTTGATCGTGGACTTGAGCAGCCAGTCTTGCCCGAAGAGGGGCACGGGCGCCCTGCCGGTAATGAAGTAATCCTTCACGTCCTTATAAAAGAGCGTTCCGAACAACGAACCTTGCGGCGCGAAGTACCACTCCAAAGCCGTGTCGAATTGCGTCGCTTTCATTGGCTTGAGCAGCGGGTTGCCGCCATCGCCATTGAATTCGAGCACGCGCTGGTCGATCGGATTATTGCTGCCGTCGTAAGTCGTCTGAATCGTGCCGCCGAGCTTCACATTCGCTCGGAGTTGATCCAGCGTGGGACGCGCGATTGCCTTCGATGCGGCAAAGCGCCACTGCAAATCATCGGTGAGCTTCACGCGCAAATTGAAGCTGGGCAATACATCGCTGTATTCGTTCTCCAGGTCGATCGGCACCGCTTGGTTCTGGCCGAGACTCGAGACTGAAGGATCGAGGAGCGAGTAGCTCGTCCAATCCGGCTGCTGCGCATAACCGACAGCCTCGGATTTGGTCTTGACCCAACGCACGCCGATGTTGCCGTCGATCGGCATCGTCAGATCGTCTTTACCGAAGCGCAGCAACGCATACGCTGCGTACGTTTTTTCTTTCTGCGTATTCACGTCGAACGGACCGAATGTATCCGGCGCCCAGCCGCTGCCGTTGATCTCAGCCGTCTTGATGATGGCGCCGTTCTGATTCAGGTTCTTCACCAGGTCGTCACTCGCGACCCAAATGCCGGCCGGAAGCTTCGTATCGCCTCGATAGAAATTGTCGAACGTGAAGAATGTGCCGTGATCGGCCATGTATTGATCGACGCGAGCCAAGTCGCCGGGCCAGCCGCCAGAGCTGTTGCCCTGCCACCATTCGGTGATCGGATTCCAGTTGTAGCCCGTGTCTTTGTTCGTCGCGTCGCGATCGGTGTAGCGCGTACCGATGCGGACGGTCTTGAACCAACCGCTGTCGATGGTGAACGTGCCATCCAAGCGTGCAGCGATTTGGTCCGCATCGTTGTCCTGCGTGTCGTCCATGCCCGCTGACCAATAGTAGTTGGATGCAGCATTCAGGTATCCATCGGGCCCGACCGTCACCGCGGGCAACGATCCGTTCAAATCGATGGCCAAGGTTCGCGGCATGCTCTCGGTGTTCACCGTGTAGTCGGTGGCCTTACCGGTCGCCTTGACGTATTGAACGTCGAAGTTGAAGGAAAGCCGATCGGTCGCGTCAAACTTCACGCCCGCCGAATACTCGCTCGTCACTTGATTCGTCGTTGCGAATCGCGTCGTCGAACCGGTGGGAACGCCATCTCCGCCGACTTGATCTTGATTACCGTGCCAGCCGGTCGTAGCCAGCGTGCCCGACGTGAACAACCCGTTCTCATCGAATTGGAAGGACGTGCCCGCCGCCGGGCCCACGTTGTAGTACGAGTCTTGGAACCACGCCGAATGCTCGCGCCAATCGCGGTCGTAGTCCGATCGCATCGCTTGCAAATGCGCTTCGACACGATCGCTCGGGCGCCATTGCAGCGCCGCTGCATAGCCTTTGCGTTTGCGAGTGAAATCGAGATCGCTCCAGCGCGCGCCGCCGGGAACGTACACGCACGTGAATGAGGTGCCAGGAGCGCTCATGTCTGGGCAATCCTGTTCGCCAGTCGTTGCGCCAACATCTGCTGCTCGTCGGCGGAACAAGCGACCGAATTGAATGCTGTCGGTGCGGGTCGCGAGTTCTGAATAGGCGACGTCGACCAAGAAGCCGATTTCGCCGATGCCTGTATCCCAACGGTTGCTGTACAGCGCGGACGCTGAGGGCTTGCTCTTTTCGGAGAAATCGCCGTAGTTCACACCACCGGTGAATCCGATCACTTGCCCTGGCGAATCGAACGGCATGCGCGTGCGCAGGTTGACGGTGCCGGCGATGCCGCCTTCGATCATGTCTGCCGACGGATTCTTGTAGACGTCGACGCCGGCCATCAATTCGGAGGGCACGTCTTCGAAACTCAAGCCGCGCGTATTGCGCGCGCTGAATACGTCGCGGCCATTCAACTCGCTGCGCACTTGTGTCATGCCGCGGATCACGACGCCGCTGCCTTCGGCAGAGAATCGATTCGTGTCATTCGGTGCAAACAAGTGATCGATCGCAATACCCGGGATGCGCTGCAACGCTTCCGTCACGCTGCGATCGGGAAGTGCGCTGATGTCGGTCGCCGAGATCGAGTCGACGATCTGCTCGGAGTTCTGCTTGATTTCCTGTGCGCTTTGGATGCTCGCGCGCAGACCGGTCACCACGACCTCATCCACTTGCTCGCTGCGATCCACGTTTTGCGGCTTCGGGTCGGCAGCCCATGCCGAACTGCCCCAAATCGAGCCCGCCGCAACGAGTGCACCGACAGCGACTGCCGAGCGCGAAAGATTGAAAGATTGACCCACTTGCGGCCTCAGATTGCGGACGCAACCAGGCCTGAACGATCGACGGTTCATGCGCTACCCCCATTAGCCCTCTTTTCGATGTACGCGACAGCCGCGACTGCTGCTTTCAGTGCGGCTGCGTGTGCTGAGGCGGTGCCGGTCCCCCCCGCCCGAAGGCGTTCTTATCGGCACCACACAGCTCAGCGACAGGGATGCTACCGCTGGCAAAGTTGACTTCGCAAGTGAAACTTAACTTTGCTAATGAAAACTACTGGACCGCGCGGCTCGGTGGAGAGTTGACGGGCGCCGGTAAGGACTGGTCGGCCAACTGACTGTTGGCGCTGACGCCGACTGGGCGCCACTAGACTTCACACGCGACACGCTCAGCGCACACACTGACTGGCTTCTTACCCGTGCTCTCCGTGTCCTTCGTGTGAAATCCGCTTCTTATGGGATTGGCAGGATTTGCAATATGATTGCGCCGTTAAGCGCGCAGCAGTAGATGAGTCAATCGCACGCTCGACGCGCAGACGATTCAACGCACTCAAAAATCAACCTATGCCTAAGCGGAAAAGCACGGCCGCCTCGCGGGCCAGCGCACGCACGGAACAGTCCACGCCCAAGTATCGGGCCCCTGCGCTCGAAAAGGGATTGGACGTTCTGGAACTGCTTGCGGCCGAGAAGACACCGATGACGCTTTCCGAGATTTCGGAACGACTCGGTCGCTCCGCAGGCGAGCTCTTCCGGATGTTGCAGGTCCTCGAGTACAAGCACTTCATCAAACAAGCGCCAGGCGGTATCGGCTACGCACTGACGAATAAGCTGTTTGCACTGAGCATGGCGCAAGCGCCGATGCGCTCGTTGCTAGACGTCGCGATTCCGGTCATGCGAAGGCTGAGTATGGCCATCGATCAGTCCTGTCACATCGCGGTGCCTTCGGAAGATCAGATCGTGGTCGTCGCACGCGTCGAACGCCCTGGAGACCTAGGCTTCTCAGTGCGCGTCGGATATCGGCGCGACATCACCCAGGCTGCATCCGGTCTCGTGCTCTTCGCGTATCAAAGCGATGAAGTTCGTCGCCTGTGGCTAAAGAACTGCGGGCTGCGCGGAGCTGCGGCGGATGATTTCGTCGCTCGCGCCGATGCGGTGAAGGTTCGCGGTCATCACCAAGAACCCAGCCATTTCGTTCAAGGCATCGTGGATCTATCGGCACCTATCCTGCGCAATGAATCTGCCATTGCCGCTCTCACCTGCCCGTTCGTGCAAAGCGTCCCGCTCACCGTTCCTCGCGAACGCGCCATTACCCAGATCCGCGAAGCTGCGGATCACATTTCGCGTGAGCTGGCGTTGGGGGATTACTACTGAAGCGGTGATGGAGTGATGGGTCACGGGTCACCGGTCAGAATCGAAGCCCGGATTCGGACGCAACACAAAGCACGCAGAGTGAAACTAAAACGGGCAACCGGGAACAGACACATTTGCGGCCCGATGGAAACGGTGGATCGGGGGTCGTGGTTCGTCACCCGTCGATTCTGACTCGTGACTCGTGACCATTTTCTCGAGGTTCATCAATGACGACAGCCGAAACAACAGCAAGAACGTATCGCTACGCCCTCTCGCTCATCATCGCCCTCTTCCTCATGTGGGGCATCGCGAACAGCTTGAATGACGTGTTGGTGGCGCAGTTTCGCAAGGCATTCGAGCTGAATGACTTTCAGTCGGGACTGGTGCAGTCGGCGTTCTATATCGGTTACTTTAGTTTCTCGATTCCGGCGTCGCTCTTCATGTCGCGATTCGGATATCGCGCAGCGATCATCTTGGGATTGGTGTTGTACGCCGCGGGCGCATTTTTGTTTTATCCGGCAGCGGAGCTGCAGCGATATGGGTTCTTCTTGGGCGCGCTATTCGTGATCGCGAGTGGCTTGGCGTTTCTGGAGACCTCTGCGAATCCGCTCATGACCGTCCTGGGTCCGCCGGAATCCGCCGATCGACGGCTGAACTTTGCGCAATCGTTCAATCCTCTCGGCGCGATCACCGGTGCAGCACTCGGCAGTCATTTGATCTTCTCCGATGTGCATTATTCGCCCGAGCAACTGCAGCAGCTGACGCAGGCACAGCTTGAAGCGTATTACCGCACTGAAGCTCATGCCGTGCAGTTACCTTATTTGCTGCTCGGCTCTCTCGTATTGATTTGGGCCGTCTTGGTCGCTTGCGCCAAGTTCCCCCCGATCGAAGAGAACCGCGATAGCACTGCCGAACAGCCCTCCGGTTTCCGAGCACTGCTCAAACACAAACACTTTTGGTACGGCGTCGTCGCTCAGTTCTTCTATGTGGGCGCGCAGGTTGGAATTTGGAGTTACGTGATTCGCTACACGCAGTTCAACTTCCCGGGCACCACGGAAAAAGCCGCGTCGCATTACCTCACCGCATCGCTCGTACTGTTCATGATCGGACGTTTCGTCGGCACCTATCTAATGAAGCGCTATTCGGCTGCACGCCTCATGGCGATATTCGCGTTCGCGAATGTGTTACTGGTTGGCATCGCAATCTTTGGATCTCACACCGGTCTTTACGCCCTCGTCGGCGCGAGCTTTTTTATGTCGATCATGTTCCCGACGATCTTCTCGCTGAGCTTGCGAGGTCTCGGCGCCGCCACGAAGGCTGGATCGTCGTTTCTCGTGATGGCAATCGTTGGCGGTGCGGCGCTAACAGCGATCATGGGTCAGATCTCGGTCGCTTCGTCGATCAACACCGCGTTGTGCGTGCCGATGGTGTGCTTCGTCGTGATCCTTGCGTTCTCGTGGAATTCGCGAGAACGCTCGCCTCTGACCAGATAAGAACCTCACACAGAGCTCACAGAGCACACAGAGTTGCAAATGGGCCTTTCGGCAGGACAGAAGATCCGTGTGAAATGTCGGGTGTGAGCTCACGAGTGTGAGCTAGATGCTCTCCATCGCGAAGCGGGTGCTACTGCCAACTGCCAACTCTCAACCGTAAGCTGTGAACGCAGAGAAGAATTTCCACGGAGGGCACGGAGAGCACGGAGTTTTCTTGCTGGCCCCCAGTCACAAGTCACCAGTCACTCAACTCAACACTCTGGCCTGCGCGAAGCGCTCGCCTGCCAGTGGCTCGCTTGCCATAGGCTTGATGCCGAAGGCGGCTAGCTTCTTTTTTCCGTTCTGACCTGACGCTAGTCCTTCCTGACGCAACGCGTCCTTCCTGCCGAAGGCCTTCCTGATCGCGAACCGATCCGTCCTTCATTCTGTGTCGACGTGCTTGGTGATCTTCTGTCCCGTTTTATTGGTATTCTCTCCTTTCATTTATGAATCCCTCGACGCCCATTCCTTACGAGAAAAAGCCGACCCGCAAGTTGGGATGCTCGGGATTGGACGTTCCAGTGCTGGGACTGGGATGTGCAGCGCTCGGCAATCTGTATCGGCCAGTGAGCGACGACGACGCAACGTCGACTCTGCGATCCGCACTAGGTTGCGGGTGGGATTTGTTCGACACCGCCCCGTTTTACGGATTCGGTCTCAGCGAAATGCGCCTCGGCCAGGAACTCGCAACGCCGTCGAAACGGCCTTTGCTTTCTACGAAGGTCGGAAGACGATTAGTGCCGTGCGAGCTCGATGACGAGTTCGCGGTTCGCCACGGCTACGCCTCACCGATGCCCTTCGAACCGGTTTTCGACTATTCCTACGATGGCGTGATGCGTTCGCATGAAGCCAGCTTGCGACGTCTGCAAGTAGATCGCGTGGACATCCTACTTGCCCACGACATCGGTCCCCTCACGCATGGCGCTCAAGACGGTGAGCGTCGCGCGGAGTTCCTGGGCGGCGGATTGAAAGCGATGCAGACGCTCAAAGAAAGTGGTCAGGTGCGCGCAATCGGATTGGGCGTGAACGAATGGCAGATCTGCGTCGATCTCATCGATGCCGCGGATTTCGATTGTTTCTTACTCGCCGGCCGTTACTCGTTGTTGGATCAATCTGCGTTGCCGTTGTTGCTGCCGCGATGCGCACAACGCGGTGTGTCATTGATGATCGGGGGCGTGTTCAATTCGGGCATCCTCGTGAACGGTAGCGCGCAGGCCGCCGAATCTCACTACGATTACGCCGCACCATCGCAATCGATCGTCGATCGTGTTCGGCAACTCGAATCCATCTGCGCGCGATTCAATGTGAAACTGCCTGCGGCCGCACTGCAATTTCCTCTCGCGCATCCGCAAGTCGCCTGTGTGCTCGTCGGCTGCGCCAAGATGGCGGAAGTGGAACAAGCCGATGCATGGTTCTCAGAACCGATTAGTCCTGAATTTTGGAATGCGTTGATCGCAGCAGAGTTGCTGCCTGAAAACGCTCCAGTACCAAAGCAGTCATGCGCATGAGTTCGCACGTCGATAGCCACCAGCACTTTTGGACCGTCAGCAACGGCAAGGCCCTCTGGCCCACACCAGAGGAAGGGTCGATCTATCGCGACTATGCGCCCACGGACCTCACTCCTGAACTCGAGTTCACCGGCGTCGGCGGCACGGTGCTGGTGCAATCCGATCCCTTGGAAGTCCACACGCGCGAGCTACTCACGCTCGCGCGCTCGCACGACTTCATCTTGGGTGTGGTGGGCTGGCTGGATTTGGAATCACTCGATATTCCAAACCGCATTGCAGAGCTGTCTGCGGATCCTAAGCTCGTCGGCTTGCGACCGATGATCCAGAACATCGCCGATACCGAGTGGATGTTGAACCCTGATCTTGAATTGGCGATCGACAGCATGATCGCGCACGACCTCACGTTCGACGCGTTGGTGCGCCCCCAACATCTACCAGCATTGTTGAAGTTTTGCGAACGCTACTCTGACCTCCGAGTCGTGATCGATCATGGCGCCAAGCCTCGAATTCGGCAGCGCGACTTCTCGGACTGGGCCGCTCGGATGCGAACGCTCGCCAGGGAAACGAACGTTTGGTGCAAGATTTCCGGACTCGTGACCGAAGCCGGGTGCGCCGATCCGGACATGCTCAAGCCCTATGTCGATCATCTGGTGGATTGCTTCGGGCCGCAGCGATTGCTGTGGGGAAGCGACTGGCCTGTGTGCGAGGGCATCTGCAGTTATCGCGCGTGGTATGGTATCGCGCGAAGTTTGCTGGCTGACTTATCAACTGCCGAATGCGATGCTGTGTTCGGAGACGTCGCTTGCAAAGTGTATCGATTGAATTCGCCGGCGCGCTCTCTCAGTCCAATCGCCCCCAACACCTAGTCAGTTTTATGTCTAGCAGTCCGATTTCGCCTCTTCTGCTTTTGCATCCGGATGACAACTCGCTCGTCGCACGCCGCTCGCTGCAAGCCGGCGAGGAAGTCGTCATCGATGGCGAGACCATTCGCATGCCGCAAGCCATCGCATTGGGTCACAAAGTCGCAAGACATGCTTTGGCTGCCGGGACTGAAATTTTGAAGTACGGAGCACCGATCGGATCGACGACCAAATCGGTGATGAAAGGCGAGCATCTGCATCTTCACAATCTGAAGAGCGACTACATCGCAACTCATACGCGCCAAGCCACCTCAGGCTCGGCCGACCACTAAGAGATCATCATGCGCGGATATTTACGCTCCGACGGCCGCAAAGGCATTCGCAATGTTGTTGCCGTTGCCTATCTTGTCGAATGCGCACATCACGTTTCGCGATTGATCGTGCAGAAGTCCGGGAGCGATGACGTCCACCTCATTGGCTTCCCCGGCTGTTATCCGAACGCGTACTCCTTGCGCATGATGAAACAGCTCTGCACGCATCCAAACGTCGGCGCTGTATTGCTCGTCTCGCTCGGCTGCGAAGGTTTCAATCGCGAAGAATTGCAGAAGGCGATTGCAGAGTCCGGACGCCCTGTTGATCTTCTAGTGATTCAACAGGCCGGCGGCACATTGAAGACGATGAATGCCGGTATTGCAGCAGTAAAGAGAATGCGCGAGCAGATCGCATCGACGCCGATGGTGCCGATGCAGCTCAACGAGCTTGTAGTAGGAACAATCTGCGGTGGATCGGACGGCACCAGCGGACTCACAGCCAATCCCGCAGTCGGCCGCTGCTTCGATCGGCTCGTGCAAGCCGGCGCCGCATGCATTTTCGAAGAAACCGGCGAACTCATCGGCTGCGAACGCGTCATGGCCGATCGCGCCATCACACCAGAGCTCGGTGTAGAAATCGACGCCTGCGTGAAGAAGGCGGCGGATTACTACCGAGTGATGGGTTACGGAAGTTTTGCGCCAGGCAATGCAGAAGGCGGGCTTACGACATTAGAAGAAAAGTCGATGGGTGCGTATTCCAAGTCGGGCTCATCGAAGATCTCTGGCCTGATCAAGCCTGGCGATACGCCTCCCGGAGGCGGGCTCTACTTATTAGATGTGGTTCCCGATGGCGAACCGCGCTTCGGTTTCCCCAACATTTCAGACAATGCGGAGATCGTCGAGCTGATTGCGTGCGGCAGTCACGTGATCCTATTCACCACCGGGCGAGGCTCCGTCGTGGGTTCCGCGATTTCACCCGTAATCAAGGTGTGTGCCAATCCTGAAACCTATCGCCGCATGGAAGATGACATGGATGTCGACGCAGGCAGAATTCTCGAAGGCCGCGCGGATCTAGATGAGGTCGGCAACGAAATCTATTCGTTGGTGGAAGCCGTCGCATCCGGTGCGCTCAGCAAGTCCGAAGCACTCGGTCATCAGGAATTCATCCTGACTTACAAGCAGTTCGAGCCGATCGGACCCGCATGCTTGCCCGTGTCCGCGACTCGTATTGCCGAAACCGCCTGAGCATGTTCGATCTGAAGGGCAAACGCATCCTAGTGACTGCCGCAGGCCAAGGCATCGGTCGCGCAATCGCGCAGCGTTGCATCGAGCTTGGAGCGCACACATTCGCTACAGATCTTCGCGGCGAGTCTCTGCAAGGGCTCAACTGCACAACGCACTCATTGGACGTCACGAACCAAGTTGCGATCGAAGGCATTGCCACTGAGCTTGGCCACGTCGACGCATTGATCAATTGCGCCGGCTTCGTGCATGCGGGAACGATCTTGGAATGCGACGACAAGGCCTGGGACTTCTCGTTCGATCTGAATGTGAAGTCCATGTACCGAATGATCCGCGCGTTCCTGCCTGGAATGGTGGCGGGCAAATCAGGCTCGATCGTGAACATGTCCTCGGTCGCAAGTTCGATCAAAGGCGTCCCGAACCGATTCGTTTACGGCGCGACCAAAGCGGCGATCATCGGACTCACGAAAAGTGTCGCTGCCGACTTCGTCACCCAAGGCATTCGTTGTAATGCAATTTGCCCCGGCACCGTGGACACGCCATCGCTCGATGAGCGCATGCGCGCAACCGGCGACTATGAAGCTGCGCGCGCCGCCGTTGTCGCGCGCCAACCGATGGGTCGCCTCGGCCGGCCTGAAGAAATCGCGGCGCTAGCAACGTATCTAGCATCGGACGCAGCTGCATTCACGACGGGACAGATTCACGTTATCGATGGTGGGTGGACGACATAAGATCGGACACAACACAAAGAACGCACAGAAATAGAGTAACAACGACGAGCACTAAATTGTCGGGCGCCAGAGCACTCGCATTCATCTGATCTTCTTGCGGATACGTTTCTGTTTTTGTCTTTGCGAGCTTTGTGTTGCGTCCGGCTGCTTGACCTCGGAGTAGATATGAAACTTTTGCGATACGGCCCTGCGGGCCAAGAGCGTCCGGGAATAGTAGATCGCAGTGGGCACATCCGCGATCTCTCCGGCATCGTCGACGACATCGCCGGGGATGCGTTGTCATCGCAGGGACTCGCGAAGATCAAAACGCAGACCATCGAAGGCCTGCCGAAGGTGCCTGAGAACACGCGCATCGGCCCCTGCGTCGGCCGAGTCGGGAAATTCATCTGCATCGGTTTGAACTACGCCGATCACGCCGCTGAAACCGGCGCTGCAATTCCCGAAGAACCGATCATCTTTATGAAGGCAACGAGCGCTATCTGCGGACCGAACGACAACGTCATCCAACCGCTCGGCTCGACCAAGCTCGATTGGGAAGTCGAACTCGGCATCGTGATCGGAACAACAGCGCGCTATGTTTCAGAAGCCGATGCGCCGAAACACATCGCCGGCTACTGCGTCATCAACGATATCTCGGAGCGCCATTTCCAATTGGAGCGCGGCGGTCAGTGGGACAAAGGCAAAGGCTGCGACACCTTCGGCCCGATCGGGCCGTGGCTAGTCACGCCCGATGAAGCAGGCAACGTCGAAGACCTTGCAATGTGGCTCGAAGTGAACGGCCGCCGCTTCCAGAACGGTTCGACGAAAACCATGATCTTCAAACCGCACTTCCTCGTGAGCTACTTGAGTCGCTTCATGAGCCTACAACCTGGCGATGTGATTTCCACCGGGACACCACCCGGCGTCGGCCTCGGCCAGAAACCACCGCTCTACCTCAAACCCGGTGACGTCATGGAATTGGAAATTGCCGGGCTTGGGAGACAGAGGCAGGTGGTCCGCGATTACCGCGCGTGAGCCGGGGTTCGGCCGCTCTCGGCATCCTGCCTTCGCGGCACTGGCACATCCATGTGCGGCGGGGTTCGGCCGCTCTCGGCATCCTGCCTTCGCGGCACTGGCACATCCATGTACGGCGGGGTTCGGCCGCTCTCGGCATCCTGCCTTCGCGGCACTGGCACATCCATGTGCGGCGGGGTTCGGGGTTCGGGGT
>JAEWBG010000105.1 GCA_023391335.1 Pseudomonadota bacterium
CCTCACGCCTCACGCCTCACGCTTCACGCTTCACGCTTCACGCTTCACGTTTCTCGTTTCACGTTTCCCGTTTCCCGTTTCCTGCCGCACATGGATGTGCCAATGCCGCGAAAGCAGGACGCTGAGAGCGGCCGTTTCCCGTTTCCCGTTTCCCCTCTAAGCTTCGCGCTCAGATTCCAAAAATATCGACAAGGGGAAGCCATGCTCAAGCCTGCCAAGATTCTGCTGCTCGCAGCGGCCCTTTCGCTGTGTGCGCATGCCGCACTCAGTGCTGCGGATGCACAGCCGAGTACGTCGCGCAAACCGGGCGAGTATCCGCTCACTGCAGACTCACTCGTGCAGCCAAACGTGCCGCAGGGCAAGCTCGAGGGTCCGCTGGAATTCCATAGCAAGTTCATTCCAAATACGGTGCGGCGGTATTGGATCTTCGTTCCCGCGCAATACGACGGGAAGAAGGCAGCCAGTGTGCTGGTATTCCAGGACGGTCAGCGCGCAACCAATCCGAATGGCCCGTTGCGAGTCCAGAACGTGCTGACCAATCTGATCCACAAGGGCGAGGTACCGGTGACGATCGGCATCTTCGTCACGCCCGGGAACACGAGCGACCGCTACCCAGACAACCTCGGCATGAGCAATCCGAATCATCGTGCCGAGGAGTACGACGCTCTCAACGACGCCTATGCGCGATTCGTCATCGACGAGCTGCTTCCGACCGTGGGCGCGAAGTACCGGCTCACCGATGACCCGGAACAACGCGTCATTGGCGGCACGAGCAGCGGCGCAATCTGCGCGTTCACGGTTGCGTGGCGGCACCCTGAAGCGTTTCACAAAGTGATCAGCATGATCGGCAGCTTCACTGGGATTGGTTATCGCCCAGCCGACGGCGACAAAGTGTTTCCCGGGGGCGATCTATATCCGACGTTGATCCGCAAGAATCCGATCAAGCCACTGAAGATCTTCTTGCAGGACGGTTCAAACGATCTCGATAACGAACACGGAAATTGGTTCTTAGCCAATCAGCAAATGCTCAAGGCATTGGAATGGGCGAATGCCGAAGCGGATCGCACACACTCAAGTGGTCCGCGCTACCGCATCGCCCACGTCTGGGGCGATGGCTCGCATTCAGATGATCATGGCGGCGCGATTCTGCCGGATGTTCTTCGATGGATGTGGGCCGATAAATAAAGACGAAGATTCAGACGCAACACAAAGAACGCATAGAAAACTGAGTAAGGTTCTCTAACTACTAGCGATCGGGCCACGCTAGCTTGACTCATATGGCGTACCCGGCAACAGGTCATCCCTCTACATTTTTCCTTTGTGCGCTTTGCGTTGCGTCCGATCCGATCTTCGATTTGTCAGTTCGCCGGTACCAATCTCACCAACTGCCCAAACTTTCCGAAGCGCTCGATGGCGATGTAGATGTAGCCATCGGGGCCGGTATGAATGTCGCGAATGCGGCCCATGCCTTTAACGAGCACTTCTTGCTTCACGACACGCTCGCCATCGATCTGAATGCGGATCAGGTCTTGCGCAGTCAATGAGCCGATCAGCATCTGATTGCGCCAGTGGTGGAATTTATCGCCGCTGTAGAACTCAATCGCGGTCGGCGAAATCGACGGCACCCAAAATGTCGCTGGATCTTGCAGGCCAGGGCGTGAGGTTTCATTCGTGATGATGGAACCATCGTCATCGACGCCATGAGTGACGAGCGGCCACCCGTAGTTCTCGCCTTTGTGCAGAGCGTTGAGTTCATCGCCGCCCTTCGGTCCATGCTCGGTTTCCCATAGCACGCCCGTGCGCGGATCGACGCCAAGCCCTTGCGGATTGCGATGGCCGTACGTCCAAACGGCACCGACCGCGTCTGTTTGATGTGCGAATGGGTTGTCAGCGGGGATGCTGCCATCATCGTTCACGCGGAAGACTTTGCCGAATGGCGCGGAGACTCGTTGTGCTTGGTCGCGATGGCCACGATCGCCAATCGAGAAGAACAGCTTGCCCTTGACGAACAGTAGCCGCGAGCCGAAGTGAATGTTCGACTCGAAATACTCTGTCGGTTTTGCGACCCAAATGTCCTGCTGATCGACCCAGTGACCGTTCTTGATGCGGCCGCGCACGATCTTCGTCATCGAAGTGCCGGCCTCCGTGCCGGGTTCCGCAAACGACAGGTAGATCCAGCCGTTGTGTGCGTAGTCGGGATGCAGTGCGAGGGACATCAATCCCCCATCTTGGCGCGCCCATACTTGCGGCAGGCCTACGATCGGATCGGAGACTTTGCCGTGATCCAATACGCGCAAGCGTCCCGGCCGTTCGGTAAATAAAATTCCGCCGTCGGGCAGAAATGCAAACGACCACGGTGTTTCCAGTTCGCTTGCCAGTACCTCGACAGAAAATTTTTCGAGTTCGGTATCGAAGACTTTGTGATCGAAGCCCGCGAGCGACTTCTCTGCCATCATCTTCCCGAAGTTCTGAATCGTGGCAATGAAGTGCGCGAGCGAATCGATCTGCTCTTTGCTCAACGAATTCTTGAAAGCAGGCATTCCGTTCGTCGGCCTGCCCTCGGCGATCACTTGCGCGTAATCCGCTTCGTTGTGCGATTGAATCCAATCGCCGCGGATCAATGGCGGCGCGCGGCCGCCAGTGAGGCCCTGACCGTGACAAGACATGCAGTATTGATTCGCGAGTTCAAATCCGTGGCGATCATATGGCCAGTGTGGAGCCTCCTGAGGGGTCACCGTGGCAGCCGCAGCCACCGACGCGAATAGGAACAGTGACGATGCAAGCGCGGATTTAATGAGCATAGGACCGATGGATGTGAACGTTTGTTGTTTCGAAAACCAAGGCTGCGCACCCTTACCAAGGCACCGCGCCGTGCGGGTCTTACGATCGTTGCAACAGACTTGAGGAGAGGATGCGAGCGTCGCTGCGCTCGCATCCTTTTAGCCGTTACTGCACGCGGAAAGCGCGGAACGAGTGCGGTGGAATCGTAAATGCAGCAATCTTCGCAACCGGAACTTCGGGTTTGCCCCAACCTGGACTTTCCTTACGCTCGTTAGTTCCGATCTTCTCGCCCGAGGCGATGTCCTGAATTTGATTCGCCTTCAGGCCCAGAGACACGCCGGCCTTCACTGCTTCGTCGCGGAAGTTTTCGACGATGAATGTGCCGTTGTCATAGAGGAACAGGCTCACCTTCGACGGCGCCTCTAGTTGCACCGGCAAGTGCTTGGTGAGGATGCGGCGAATCGCGTTGAGCACCGCTTCCGGGTAATGGTAGAGGTCGGCGAAGTTCTCCGGGATTGTCAGCACCTGCAATTGCCCGTCGATGTAGTCGGCGTCGTGGAGCAGCGGCCATCCGTTGTCACCATCGATTGCCGAAACGAGTTCCCAAGAATCGTTCGTCTTGTAGCCGATCTGCGGAATAAGGATGGGCTTATCACCCTCGATCAGATTGAAGCGACGGCCCGTCTTGAAGTCCTTCACCAATGCGACGCGACCCGTATCTTCGATTTCCGCGATGTGTTCGATGCCGCGACCTTGCAGCGCTTTCAGCAATCCCGACGTGATGACGATCGTGTTGCCGGCATGCACATGCTTTTCGATCTTGTCCACGATCTTCGGATCATCGGCTGCTTGAGCGGTCAGCAGTACGATTGGGTCGTTCTCGGGGAAGGACGTCACCATCTCCATGGGCAGTCCAATCATGCCTAGATAGTTCTGCAGAAATGCTTCGCCGCCCGAATGGAATGGCTTATAGCTCTTGAGTCCAATGGGCTTGCCGAGCGCGCCTAGCACTTTGTCGACTGATTCGAACGAGACGCCCGCAACGCGCGCGTAGCTGGTTGCCTTCGCTCCGTTCGCAAGCGGCTTGAGCAATGCCTCGTAATCGAAGCTCGTGGGTTGATCCTGCCAAGGAGCGCGATGCTGCTGATCGAGCGGATAGTGCATCTGGCGAACATCGAACAACGTGATTTCCGGCGCCGCCTTCGCAAATAAAGTGAGCCAGAGCTGCTCTGCATAGCGGTCGTAGTAGCGAGCTCCGCCTGTATCGACCCAACCACCGCCATTGCGACCCGGCGCGATATTCGAGAAGTACCGCATGATGTTGTAGCTGAGATACGGCTGCAGATGCTGATCCGCGAGCACCGCATCGCGCGTTTCGGTGCCGGTGTAGATGCCGTCGAAAATCGCCGGCTCCTTCTCCAGGTTGAAGCCCAAACCTTGGAAATGGTCGTACCAATTCGGATACTTGATCACGACCTTCACGTTCGGATTGACCTTCTTCGCAGGGCCGACCACTAGATCGCGCGCCGCATCGGCCATGAGCTGTAAGCGATACTGCGTCCAGCTGCGATCGCCTTTTGCTTTCCAGTCGTATTCGGACTTCGCACTAGTGAAGAAGAAGTCATCGAGAATGAATTCATCGAAGTGGCGCGCCGTGTGCTCCACGATCTCCTGCACTTTGCGACGATGCTCGGGATTCGAGTACGAGAACGTCTCGAACCGATTGCTCTCATCGATCGTGAAGGTAATGCCACCGGCGGTTTTGACGCCGTGCTTGGCGAAGAAGGCTTTGGCCGCCTCGATAGTTTTGTCATCGACGATGAGCAGATCCCGATGCGTTTCGAGATAAACCTTATCGACGTGGACCTGACTCGAAAGTTCTTTCCATCGAGCTTCCAGCCAAGCTGGATCGGCCATTTCCTTCACTTCATAGGCACGGCAGTAAACGGAAACTTTGAAGTTGTCGTAAGCGTGGACGGGGGGGCTGGATAACGCGATTGCAACAAGCACGGCCGCGCATACCGCACGGAATGCGTTCGATCTCATCTGGGGTTCTCCTCGCGATTTTTTGTTGATGCGCGATGACTCATCGCGCGTCGTTGCTGCCTCAATGGCAGCTCGACAGCTTCCGCGTCCTCACGTCGTCCCCCCCGGATTCGACGGAGCTCTGCCGCGTGCGAACATTAACATAGTGACTTGCGGATAGCGGATGGTGAATAGTCCAGAAAGGCGGCGGACCAGTCGATGCTGTTCCTTGCTATTCGGAGTCAGACAGTTCCTTTCGAGACTCTCGCTTCTTACCCAGTCACAATCCGCTATCCGCCAGTCACGACCATTCCGTTCACCATCAGTTCACGCGCGTAGTCCAATGATGTACCCGGGCAGTACTGGATGAGAGTTATGCGAACCGCTTCTGTGAAATTGCGTCAAGGCGTGATGCCGTGGCTCCTAGGCATCCTCGGGCTGCTAATGCTGCATCAGTTGGCCTCGGCCGAAGATGTGCAAACCGATCCTCCAGGTCGCGTAGCACGACTGAGCTTCATCCAGGGTGAGGTGACGCTCGCGCCGGCCGGCACCGAGGACTGGGTCGATGCGACCTTGAACCGTCCGCTCACGAGCGGCGATCGGGTCTGGACGGACGACCATGCGCGCGCTGAATTGCAGGTGGGCGGCGCGGCCGTGAATTTGGACGAGCACACCGGATTTAGCTTCGTCGACTTGGACGACGAGGTCATGCAAATGAGCGTGACGGAAGGTGCCGCCACTATCCGCGTGCACAGCCGCCGCGAAAACGAAAAGATCACCGTCGAGACGCCGAATGGATCGGTCGAGATTCTGCATCCCGGCGAATATCACATCGAGGTCAATCCCGATAACGATCGCACGATCGTGAAGACTCGCAGCGGCGAAGCCGAGATGGTGGTCGATGGCACGACGTATCCGGTCAAGTCAGGCGAACAAGGCGAATTCGCAGGGCTCGAACACGTCACAGCAAACATCGATCGCATCGGTCCACGCACTGATTTCGAAAACTGGGCCAACGAACGCGATCAGCAATCGCGCAATGCGCGCTCGAACAAATATGTGTCCGAAGAAGTTGTCGGTTACGAAGACCTCGACGATCACGGCGATTGGATCGAAGAACCCGAGTACGGTTACGTTTGGCGCCCGCGTTACGTGGTGCACGATTGGGCACCCTATCGAGATGGCCGCTGGGTCTGGGTTGCGCCGTGGGGTTGGACGTGGGTCGACAACGCGCCGTGGGGATTCGCACCGTTTCACTACGGCCGTTGGGTCTATCTAAATCGCGGCTGGTGCTGGGTGCCGGGTCCGCGTCACCTGCATCCCGTGTATTCACCCGCCTTCGTTGGCTGGGTTGGATCGCCGGGCGTGAGCGTGTCCGTTTCGATCGGGCCTGGCGTGGGCTGGTTCCCGCTCGGGCCGCGCGAAGTGTATGTGCCGTGCTATCGCCATTCGCCCCGATACATCCGCTACATCAACGCATCGAACACGGTGATCGTCGATAACCGACAAATCACCAATATCTATGTAGGCCGCGGGCCGAGCCCACGCTATCGGTACTGGCACAACCCGCGTGCAGTGACGGTCGTCACTCGAGAGCATTTCATCCATAGCGCTCCGGTACGCGATCATCTGGTTCGAGTGAATGAACGCGAATTGCGCGACATGCAAGTTCACCCTCGCGCACCAGCACTCGCGCCGACACGCGAGAGTGTCCTAGCGGGAAGGAGAGTCACGCCTGTCGCGGCGCGCCACATTGAACAAGAGCGCACGATCGCTAATCGCATCGGCACCCCGAATCGAATGTCGTTTGAGGATGAACGCCGTGCGATCGAAGCGAATCACGGTCGCCCCGTGGATCGCACGCGCTTGTACACGCCCCGTCCATCGCAAGCGACGCCCACCGTGCGCGACACACGCGTCAATACGCCATCGCGAGCTGGCGATGTGCGCAGCCCGACGCCGAATCGCGCCTTCACGAGTCGCGATGCCGCGGTGCGTCCGCAGAGCGATCGGCAAGTCGGCACATGGAACACAGATCGCAGAAACAATGACGCTCGTGCGACGGAACGTGTGGCTCCGCCAACGAGGTTAGAGAGCGCGACGCGCACTCAAAACAGTGGCCGCATCACGGCACCCAGTAGTCCGCGCGCGAACGGCGAACGCGAATTCCGCAGCGGCCCTGCTCCGCGCATTCAACGCGCAGAGCCTCAAGAGACATCGCCGCCTCGCTCGGAATACGTGCGCCCGCAATCGCAGCCGCACATGTCGTCACCTCGCACCGAACCACGCGAGAACTTCCAGTCACGGCCGCAAACTCGTCAGCCGCCCACGAGCCGTATCGAACAGCCACGGTCTGAATCACGATCCGACTTCTCGCGTCCGCAGACTTCGCGCCAAGAAATTACCAGTCCTGCACCGCGTACCGAGAATCGCGGCAACGGCAGCGCTGATCGCGCGCAACATAACGGCAACTCTCGACGGTTTGATGCTCGGGATCGGTGAGAGTCGGAGCTCAGATCTGACGGATGAAATGACGGATCGCTGCGCGATCAGGAAGGACTCACGTCAGGTGGGACGCTCGCGCGTCAGGAAGGAACGTCATGACAGGCGAAGAGGCAGACGCTCACGCGCAAGCAAGCCTAGCGGCAAGCGAGCCGTTGGCAGGAAGAACGAGCCAATGGCGAATCACACCGCGCACTTCAAACGCGCAGCGCACATACGGATGGGCTCTCGCCTGCGCGGGAGTGACCAATCTATTTGTTGCCTGATCGAGTCCTTGTCTGCCTGCGGGTTAAGCTCCCTGCGCAGCACTCGCCTCTTCAATTCTGATTTCGCTTCTGGCCTGCCGTTAGGCTCCCCTGCCCAGAGGGCTTGCTTGGCGAAGGCTACCTTGCCGATGAAGTCGGCTCGCCTCTTTGTTTTGCTGGCCTGCCGTGCAGCACTCGCCTATTCAATTCTGATTTCGCTTCTGGCCTGCCGTTAGGCTCCCCTGCCCAGAGGGCTTGCTTGCCGAAGGCTACCTTGCCGATGAAGTCGGCTCGCCTCTTTGTTTTGCTGGCCTGCCGTTAGGCTCCCCTGCCCGTAGGGCTTGCCTGCCGAAGGCTCGCTTGCCGGTGAGTCGTGTGCGACGACCGGCTACCCTCTTCAGCCTTTGCCCCCGGTTGAATCCCCTCCCCCTCGCCTCCACGATGACTGATCCGATCAGCACTGGAGATTCTCATGAGCGGTTTGTCCGAGTTCGCGATCACAAAGAAGTGGCCTACAAAATTTCCCGATCGCCTGCAGCTCTATTCGCTGAACACACCGAATGGCGTGAAGGCGTCGATCATGCTCGAGGAAACCGGCCTGCCATACGAACCGCATTTGGTGAACTTCGATACGAACGATCAGAAATCGGCTGAATTCCTGTCCCTCAATCCCAACGGAAAGATTCCCGCAATCCTCGATCCGAATGGACCTAGCGGACGGCCCCTTGGCCTCTTCGAATCCGGCGCGATCTTGATTTACCTCGCCGACAAGACACAGCAGTTCATCCCGCGCGATGCGAATCAACGCTACGAAGCCATTCAGTGGGTGATGTTCCAAATGGGTGGCATCGGGCCGATGTTTGGGCAGGTTGGCTTCTTCCACAAATTCGCAGGCAAGGACTTCGAAGACAAGCGTCCACGCGATCGCTACGTCGCCGAATCCAGGCGGCTCCTCGGCGTCCTCGATCGGCACTTGGCAGATAAACAATGGATCATGGGCGCTGACTATACGATCGCCGACATCGCGATCTTTCCGTGGATACGCAATCTAATCGGCTTCTACGGGGCCGGAGAGCTGGTGGGGTTCAACGAGTTCTCGAACGTCAGACGCGCTTTGGATTCCTTCATCACGCGCCCGGCCGTCATTCGAGGATTAGAAACTCCCAAGAAGCCTGCGTGAGCTCACAGACGAAAGCGCTGGCCCATCCCAGACAGAGTAGCCACACCGAGCAATGCAAACAGCACGGCTGCGATGGTGTGAACTAACTTGACTGGGATGCGCTGCGCAAGCCGTTCGCCGATGAACACTGCGGGCACATCGGCAATCAACATTCCAAGCGTTGTGCCTGCGACCACCCACATGGCTGAGCCGTAGTGAGCGGCCATCGCGACGGTCGCGAGCTGCGTCTTATCGCCCATTTCTGCCAAGAAGAACGTCGTGAGCGTGGCGCCGAAGATGCCGAATCGCTTCGCACTTCGCGTCTCGGTGTCTTCGATGCTGTCCGGAATCAACGCCCAAACCGCCATTGCCAGAAACGACAAACCCAAAACCCACCGAAGGACCATTGGATTGACGTGCACGGTGATCCAAGCACCGACCAATCCGGCCAATGTGTGGTTCACGATGGTCGCAACGAAAATACCGCTGATAATCGGCCAGGGCTTTTTGAATCGCGTCGCCAGTAAGAAAGCGAGCAACTGCGTTTTGTCGCCGATTTCAGCTAGTGCGATCAGGCCGGTTGAGACGAAGAGAGCTTCCAAGATGGTTTCCACAGGCCGGGCACAACGATGACCAAATCGCTCCCCGGCCTAGCGGAGGCGATGTGGTCAAAGGTCTTGCCAAGCAAGGGACTGCTTACGCCATGGCCAGGCGGCCAAGTGTGTTGACGTAAGCCTCTTCAATGAATGAAGAGCGGCTACTCCCCAATGACGGGCGCGGAGGTTAGCAGAAGAAATTACAGGCTACTAGGACAGGCTTTCGCGATTAGTGGAGAACCCTAGGACCGCGAGCGAGCACCATCCAACCCACACGAATACCTGGATCTGGATCGCTCACTGCGCCGTGAAGATCGGCAGAAGGTCGCACACGATCCGCGTCCACATGACGGCGTGTTCAGTGCCATCTGCGAGTCGGACGGACCCGATGATCGTTCCGCACGCATTCACATCTCTAGCGAATCCGATCGCACCGGCCGGAATCGGTAAGTACAGCGCAGTCGAGCCGTTGATGGTCGTCCAAGGCGCTGGACCAAACGGCTCGCCAAGTGTGTAGCCGACGAGTCGATTGGACGAGCTGCGTTGGGTGACAACGTGCGTAGCCGGTTTCGGACCGAAGCCTGCCACTGTGTTCTGCAGGTTCCAAATAGCAGCGCCGATACCAGCGGCGAGACCGAACACTCGACCGTCGTCCAAGGCGCGATCAGCATGGCCGACCGCATTGATGCGGCTGGGCGATCCATCGAGATTCCAACGCACCACCTGCTGCCCAATGCCGGGATACTGGGCATGACCGGCGATAAAACCGGTCTCGGAGATGTCGAATGCTTGTGCGGTGGATGCGCCGGACGGAGTGATCACTTGCATCCCGGAGTTTGAGGCCCAGCGATACGCTTGCGGAAGGTCGCTGTCGGTTGCTTGGTAATAGCCGACGACGGTCCCTTGTGAGTTGATTGCGGTCGGGGTGGTATAGCGGCCAAGAGCACCGGTATCCATCGGATCGGCCTGAAGGCTTTGCCAGAACAAGGGTCGCACGGCGCCGTTGTTGACACCCGTGCCGACCACATAACCGTTGTTGGATATGTCGATGGCTTGCAGATTCGAGTAACCCGCCTTGCCGTTGAGCACTTGCAGCGAACCTTGCGTGTACACGGCTGCATTGCCACCGGCCTTGCCGCAAATCACCCCAGCATTGTTGATTGCGTACGCCGCATCAAGCGGCAGGTAGCTCATCTGATAACTGAAGTTTCTGATGGGTATGCGCGCGCTGAACTTCGCCGGATCGACTGCGATGTCCCTAGTCCCCGCAAACGCGGTGAGCGATGCGAGAGATGCGAGTGCGATCGAACTGAGTGTGCGTAGCATGGCGAGTCTCCGTATCCGTTTGCGACATTGGACATCGAAGCGACCGCGATCGCACTTGGGCTAAAGGTCAGGGTTCAAGCCCAGCTTTCGGAAAGCCCCTTCCGAAAGGCCAGTTCAGCTTTGGGACTTCGACCCAGCCAGAAACTCGAGGACGGCACTGTTGAAGGCGGCGGGCTGCTCCACGTTGATCAGATGCGCGGAATCCAGCACCCGTAAGTCAGCGCCTTTGATCGACCCAGTGATGAGCTCCAACTGTGTAGGCGGAACACCGGGATCGAGAGCACCAGCAATCACCAGGGTTGGCGCAGAAATGCTCTTGATCGACTCGCGCTGATCCATGTCGCGTATCGCTGCAGCGCTCGCTGCGTAGCCTCTCGGATCGGTCTTCAACAGCAACGCACGAACGCGTTGCACATCCTCAGGTCTCGCCGCATGAAACTGCGGTGTGAACCAACGCTGCAGAGTGCCATTGACTAGTGCGCCGAGCCCATCTTTAAGCGCAGTGCCGATGCGGTCTTGCCACATTTCGGCAGTGGGCATGTACGGCGTGGTAGCGCACAGCACAAGTTTTTCGACACGCTCCGGCCAAAGCGTTGCCATCTTCATAGCCGTCATCCCCCCGATCGACAATCCACAGAGATGCGCACGCTCCACGCCTGCGGCATCGAGCACTGCGCGAGCGTCTCGCGCCAAGTCTTCCATCGTAAGTTCCGCTTTCGTGCCGACGGTCGACTCGCCGTGCCCGCGCGGATCGAATCGAATCAAAGTGAATACTCGGCCGAGCTCTTCTAGCTGCGCGTCCCAAACTTCGAGACTCGCAGCAAGCGGATTGAGCAATAGCAACGCTGTTGCTCCCGCTTTCTTTCTCAGTTCGTAGCGCAACACCGCATCGTCCACCTGAACAGTTTTGAACATCGCAATGAACTCCTATCACTCGATCAACGTCGGCGATGGCCATGGTATCGCTTGCAGTCCGCCAGGCGAACTCAGATCGTTCTTACGCGTTCATCAATATGAAAACCGAAATGCAAAAAATGCTCGCGGGCGAACTCTACGACGCGATGGATCGCGAACTCGTAGAGCGCCGCAATCGCGTTCGGGACTTGACCCAGCGACTGAACGCGACTCGTGAAACAGAAGCGGCGGAGCGCCGGCAGATTCTCGTAGACCTTTTCGGAAAAGGTGGCGATACCGTTTGGATGCAACCGCCCTTCTACTGCGACTACGGCAGCAATATCGAACTGGGCGAGCGAGTGTTTTTCAATTTCAATTGCGTCGTGCTCGACGTCTGCAAAGTCGAGATCGGCGATTTCACCCTGTTCGGCCCCGCGGTGCAGATCTACACGCCGCTGCATCCGCTCAATGCCGAGCTACGTCGCAAACAGGAATACGGAAAACCCGTGGCGATCGGGTCAGATGTGTGGGTGGGTGGCGGCGCAATCATCTTGCCCGGCGTTCGCATTGGATCGCGTGCGGTGATCGGTGCCGGAAGTGTCGTAACTCGCGATGTGCCGGACGGAGTGTTCGCGGCTGGCAATCCGTGTCGCGTGATTCGGGCCATCGAGGAGAGAGATGACGGGTGACGGCCACTCTCGGCATCCTGTCTCTCGCGGCATTAGCACATCCATGTGCGGCAGGTGCCGGGCAAGATTGAAGCTGGGAACCGGACGCAACACAAAGATCGCCAAAGGATACTAATGTGCGAGCCGCGTCCTGCCGCCAGCCATGCTGCGCCAGCTTCAAATCGGGTTGCGGCCCATGTTGAGACCATTCACCACTCCATCTTTTTTGTGCGCTTTGTGTTGCGTCTTCCTCTTGGTCAACTGCCGGGAAGGGCTGGACAAGTTGGTATCAGCAGATATGAGGAGCCGTATGAGATTTGCCAACTAATGTCCACGCGAGTCTTGCCGTCGCATCTCATGCTTACAATCTGCAGCTCACGTGATCCACAGATTCGACTCGGGGAGTAAGCAATGAGTGGCACCGATCGACGTAGCTTTTTGCAAGCTGCTGGACTTGCCGGAATGTTCTCGGCGCTTCCGGATGCAGCTCTCGCGCAGACGTCTTCCAGCGCTGCATCGAACGGATTCATTCACGAAGTGGCGAAGGTGCCGCCGCTTCCAAAGCCTACACACTCGATCAAGTTCGCAGTGATTGGACTCGATCACTATCACATCATGAGCATGACGGCGGCGGTGCTCAGAGGTGGCGGACAACTCGTTTCGTTCTACACGACCGATCCGAAGCAGATTGCCGACTTCCGCGCGAAGTTCGGAGACGTGAAGCTTGCACGCAGCGAAGATGAAATCCTTCAAGACAAGTCGATTCAACTGATTGCCGGCGCGCCGATCCCTGATCTGCGTACACCGCTCGGGCTGCGCGTGATGCGAGCCGGCAAGGATTACCTTTCAGACAAGCCCGCCATCACGACGCTCGAACAATTGGCAGAGGTGCGGCGCACGATCAAAGAAACAGGCCGCAAATTCGCGATCATGTATTCCGAGCGGCTCGAGGTGCCTGCTGCCGTTTATGCGGGAGATTTAATTCGACAAGGCGCGATTGGCCGCGTGGTTCAAACCGTGAACTTAGCGCCACATCAAGTGAACGAGCCAGCGCGTCCGGCGTGGTTTTTCGACAAGGCACGTTATGGAGGCATTCTGACCGACATTGGTTCTCACCAGGCCGATCAATTCTTGTTTTATACGAACAGCTCGCGTGCGCAGGTCGTCGCATCGCAAACAGGCAATCTCGCTTATCCGCAACATCCGAAGTTCGAGGACTTCGGCGATATGGTGGTCGCCGGAAATGGCGGCACGGGATACATCCGCGTCGATTGGTTTACGCCGGACGGCTTAGGTGTATGGGGCGACGGCCGTGTCTTCATCCTTGGGACCGAGGGCTACATCGAACTGCGCAAATACGTGAACGTCGCCTCTGGCCTTCCCGGCGGCAACCATATGTACATCGTCGACAAGAAGTCGGCGCGCTACATCGATTGCAAGGCTGTTCCCCTACCGTTCGGGCCGCAGTTCGTGGCGGACATCGTGAATCGCACAGAAACCGCGCAGAGCCAAGAACAAGCGCTGCTCGCTGCCGAACTTGTGTTGACTGCGCAAAAGAACGCTACGCGACCGACGATTAGCTGACGTCTACATCAGTTGACGCTGATGCTTGCGTCGCTCAGCCCATTGATGGTGAGCATGTAATCGCTCAGCTTCGGTATCGGGCTCCGGAGGCAGTTGTTGGAGCGATCGCAGCGCCACGCCGTGCGCCATCGCCACTTCGGGCTCCGTCTGTAGGAGCACTCGATAGCGTTCGAGGAATGCGTGCTCAATCGGCGCACCCACTCCAGACAACAGTGCCCGAGCATGTGCGCCGATCGCCGCAATTTCCGTGGCAGGCAAGTTGTCCTGCGAGGCATGATCGATGTCGGCAATGAGCTGATACAAAGGCTGCAGCCATTGCCACTGTGGATCCCGCGCGATTTGCTGCAACAACGCAAGCGGAGACTGCGCAGGCTGATATTGGCGTTCCGCACGAATCAATGCGCCGAGCACATCGCGTAGGGCAGCGCTGCTTGTGGCTAGGTTCTGCATCCAAGAAGCGGGCTCACTCACGGTCATCTCCAGACGCTGAGCCCTCAGATTACTTTGGAACACGCCAGGATCAAAGGCTCGGGCGCCCTTCCACGTTGATCATTCCATATGCGGGTTCGTGAGCGGCCTTCGAAACAGCTCGCGCGACGCGCTTTCCCGATTGCACCGCCCACACAGCAACGCGTAAGTTCTTCAAGCGAGGCATGACGGCTCCGTAATTGCATTCTTCGACTGCAAGCGATGCCGTGGGGCGCAAGTTCCGGTGCAGTGTTGGCTCACTGAAGGACCACTTCGTCGTCGCGAAGGACTGGCGTCGAGAAGGATCCTGACGGATCGGGTGAGACTACCGGTCAGAGACTCTTGAAGTGCGCCCAGTTGTGAATGCAGTGGACATACGCACCCATCCGGGCTTGAAGCGACCCACAGACTGCACTCCACGCAGTCCACCGAGAACTGAAATTTCTGATCAACTCCGATGGCTGGCCCGACGCCGTCCATCCCGATCGCAAAGCGATCATTCCCGACGCCGGTCCTCCTCGACGATGAAATCGTCCATCGTCAACTATTTCAACTTCTCGAACAGCACAACAAACCGAGGGTCATCGCGTAGCACATCGTAGTCTGGATCCGCTTCAATCCAATCGCGCTTGCCGCAGCCGCGGCCGAACACCTCTTCGAGCAGTTGAATGGCTCGTTCCTTGTCGTGCATCTTTGCGTACAAACATGCGGCGTTGATGAGTGCGCCACTGTCATTCGGATTGACCTCCAGCGCACGTTGCGTCCACTCAATCGCGCGTTCAACTTGCCCCGCCTCAAACAGTGCGCCGCCGCCGAGCGAGAGCGTTCGCACATCGCGAGGATTCAAAGCAAGAATGCGTTCCGCGCGCCGAATGCTCGCCTCATTGACGGCCATGGACTCTTCGAGTCGACCTAACATCCGCAATGACTGACCCCACAAGAACGCGCTTTGGAAATCTTCTTGACGAACTTCGGCAGCCTGTCGAAACAGCTCCGCCGAGCGCTCAATATCCCCACGTGCGAAGGCGAGTCGTCCATATAGGTAGT
Source organism: Pseudomonadota bacterium (assembly GCA_023391335.1). Classification (GTDB taxonomy): domain Bacteria; phylum Pseudomonadota; class Gammaproteobacteria; order Steroidobacterales; family Steroidobacteraceae; genus Steroidobacter. The sequence continues at coordinate 15,296 of JAEWBG010000105.1, forward strand.
AGGCGTCGAACGACTGTGGATTGATCGTGACGGCAGACTCGAAGTGGCGTTCCGCTTCTTCATAGCGGCGTTGCAATGACAATGCGAAACCGCGAGCAACATGCGACTCCGCAGGCCCGATGCAAGATCCAACGCAATACGGCTTGCACGATCGGCCTCCTGCAAATCGATATCGCGTGCTCCCCACCATTCGTAGAGCCACGCGTGCGTCATGGCGAGACCCGCCCACGCGGGCGCGTAGTGCGAATCCAGTTCGATCGCGCAGCGAAACATCTCGAGGCTTTGATCCATATCGGGTTGTTGCACCCGATGCATATGTTGGCGTCCGCGCAGAAAGTATTCGTAAGTATCCGCTGCAGTCTGCGGCCGCGAGATTGCGACCCTCTCGCGACCGGAAATGTGTCCGCCGCGCAGGATGTTCGCAACCGCCTCTGCGATCCGATCCTGGATCTCGAACACGTCGCCGAGTTGCGAATCGAAACGCTCGGACCATTTGTGATAACCGCTAGCCACATCGATGAGCTGAACAGTGACGCGTAGGCGATCGCCGGCTTTGCGAACACTGCCTTCGAGCAATGTGTCGGCGCGCAATTGCTCGCCGACATCGCGCACATCGAGCCCGGGACTGCGAAACTGGAATGAAAGGCTGCGCGCAACGACACGGAGGCCGGGAATGCGCGTCAATGCATCGATCAATTCTTCCGCAAGCCCCTCGCAAAAATAGTCCTGATCGCGTCCAGGGCTCATGTCCGGGAACGGGAGCACTGCTATGGTCGCGGTGGCGGCTTGAGGCGTTCTAGACGCGACGTTGCTCAACTGGTGGAGCTCGGCGATGAACCGATAGCCAAGCCGATGACGGGTCTCGATGAATCGCGGGTGCTTCGCATCGTCTTCAAGCGCTTGGCGCAGCTCTTGGATGCAGCTCACCAGCGCATCGTCGGTGACGATAGTGTCGCGCCAAACGCAAGCGAATAGCTCTTGCTTGGTGACCGGATGACCTGCCCGCTCCAGTAACGTTGCAAGGACCGCCGCGGCTTTGGGCGTCAGTCGCACTTCGCGCTCGCGGTTCCACAATTGCCCGGACTGCGGCTTGAATCGAAACGACCCAAACCTGCTCTCTGTGTTCATAACGAGGCGATCCAATCAATTCCGGCGAATTCGCGGTTCATGCGCGTCGGCCAGTTAGAACCGCGCATCTCACATACGGCACTTACTCGAAGATAGCTAACGGCCAATTCCAGTTGGCGATGCTCGAAGTCAGCTCGAACTAGCCGGTGTGACTCCCGGCGAAATCCCGGAAGTCGCCCGGGACTTACCGTTCGCCGCCTTCGTACTCTTGCTGCATCAACTTTGCAATCTGCGGGAGCATCCAATGAAGCGAATGGGAATCTTCGTCTATGGCGTTGCCTGCTACGCCATTTTCTTCGTCACGTTCTTATACGCCATTGGCTTTCTGGGCAACTTTCTCGTGCCAGAACCCATCGACTCGGCTCGACAAACGCCGTTGCTCCAGGCTCTCGCTGCCAACTTGGGATTGCTGTTGATATTCGCTTTGCAGCACAGCGTCATGGCACGGCCTGCCTTCAAACGCTGGTGGACGCGCTGGGTACCGCAAGCCGCTGAACGGAGTACCTATGTGCTGTTTTCCAGCATCGCGTTGATCGTGCTGTTTGCACTGTGGCAACCGATGGGCGGCGTAATCTGGAACGTCGAATCGCACACTGGCCGAACTGTTTTATATGCGGCGTTCGCATTCGGCTGGGCGCTGCTATTGCTTTCGACCTTCCTGATCAATCACTTCGATCTATTCGGACTCAGACAAGTCTGGCTTGCGATGTTGGGCAAGCCGTATACCCCGCTGCGATTCGGCACGCCATTCTTGTATCGATATGTTCGCCATCCCTTGTACGTGGGTTGGCTGTTCACATTTTGGGCGGCACCGACGATGACCGTCGCGCACCTCGTGTTCGCACTCGCCTCCACTGCGTACATCCTGATTGCGATTCGCTTCGAAGAACGCGATTTGGTCGATGCACACCCGGAATACGCGGACTACCGACGCCGCGTGCCGATGTTGATTCCATCACTGAAGGCGAGATCTTCCGGCGAGCGCTCGATGGGCGGCGAAGTTATTTGATTGCGCCTTTAACGCGCGTTTCATCCTGTTCATCTTGTTAGTCCTGTCTACGATTCTTCTCTGGTATCTAGAGCAGAGAGCAAAGAACTTTTGGACAGGATGAACAGGATCAACAGGATGGTATGAGGGCAAGTTCGTTAGGACGAAGCAGCGAACCTTGGTGCCCGTTCGCCACACCCCGATGAGATGAGGCGTGCTTCTGCCCTGCCGTGAGGCCCTCCTGATCCGAGAGGATCCTTCCTGCCGAAGGCCTACCTGACGGCGCAGTCGTCCGTCGTTACGATCGCGCGACTCGGGTGCGACGGATTAGACTCCGTGCGCACTGTGTGAGATTCCTTTAGTCACGGGTCAACCGTCACGAGTCACGGTTCAGAGCACTTGCGGTGACGCTCATCCACCCATCACACCACACAGGCGCAGCGCACACGTTTCATCAGAACTCCGTGATCTCCGCATTCTCCGTGGAATCATTTTTCTTTTCCCAATACCCCCGTGCGCCCCGTGGAGTTTCTTACGTCCTATTCCGCGCACACTCTTGCCCCGTGCTCTCCGTGTCCTCCGTGTGAAATCTTCTCGAGAAGCAACGCGCGCCCTCATCTATTCATTGCCGCGCCGGCACCAAATTGCTCCACGTCTCCGTCAGCACATCATTGCCGCTTTGGAGGAACCCGCGCAATTCGGTGGGTTGTGCAGGGTTGAGTTGTTTGACGCGAACTGCCATGCGCCATTGTCCGTTCGCATCGAGCCGATAAGCATTGCTCTCGATGATTTCGCCATTGGCAGGTGCGCTCACGACTGCCTTCACCGGCGCGCCGATCGACAACGCATCTAGCGACGGACCTTTGAAGTCGACGACGTACTGCACTTCGTTCTCGCCCAAGTCCGCAAAGCCGCGTCCGACGCGCGTCTGCGTCACCCAAGCTCCAGGTGGGCGCTGCATGTTGTCGCCCTGCCAGTGCAATCGATATGAATAGTCCAATGCTTGACCGATGGGCGGCGCTTTCTCAGGCACCCAATACGCAACGATGTTGTCGTTCGTCTCATCCGGCGTGCTGAGCTGGAAGAGTTCGACGCGACCCGGGCCCCAATTCCCAACCGGTTCGACCCACGCGCTCGGGCGCAGTTCGTAACGGGCTTCGTTGTCTTCGTAGTCGCGGAAATCCCGATCCCGCTGCATCAGCCCGAAACCTCGCAGACCCTTCATCGAGAACGAAGTGGTGAGCGGCGTCTTGGGATTGAGCAGTGGGCGCCAAATCCATTCGCCCGCGCCCGTCGCAACCATCAAGCCATCCGAGTCGTGCACTTCCGGACGAAAATCGATCGGATGCGGCTGGTTCTCGCCGAATGCAAACATGCTCGTCAATGGCGCGAGGCCGAGCGTCGCCACGTTGTCGCGCAGGAAAATGCGTGCGTGCACATCCATGATCGTTTCGGTGCCCGGATGGATATCGAATTGATAGGCGCCGCTGGAGCGAGGCGATTCAAGCAAAGCGTAAACCGTCAGCGTCGTTGCATCCTTCTCGGGACGCACGATCCAAAATTCGCTGAAGCGCGGAAACTCCTCGCCTTTGCCGCCGACCGTATCGATCGCGAGACCACGAGCCGATAGCCCATAGCGCTGCCCTGCCCCCAACGCTCGGAAATAGCTCGCGCCTAGAAACACAACCAGCTCGTCTTTGTAGAGACTGCCATTGAGCGGATAGTGGGCTCGGAATCCAGCAAAGCCCAAGTCGCCCCAGCTCTGCGGCGAGAGCTTGTTGCGGCCGTAGTCGAAGTCCGAACTGGAATATCGAATGTGTCGCGTCCCGAAAGGAGTCACTTCGTTGATGCGTACCGGCTCGGTTTGAAATTTGCCGAGATGAAAGAACATCAACTCGAACGGCAGATCTTCCTTACGCCACAGCGCGCGATCGGGACGAAAACGAATATCGCGATACTGATCGTACGTGAGCGCCTGGAGCTCTCGCGGCGGCTTACGAGTAATGGGTTGATACGGATGTTGTGCTTGCTGCTGCGCTTTGGTCGCGACATCGTCAAAGTCGAACGCAAAAGCGGCGTTCCCTAGCAGCGCAGTGCAAAGAGTCGCGACTGCTAATCTTCCAAGTCGAACTTGGACACCGAAAATTGAAGAGTTCATTTTCATTGTCGTGCAGCAAACGGACCGGGTTGGAAAGATATCACGTTCTATCCGCCCTTCACTTTGGCGGATGGGGTGCGCGGTCGGGTGATTTGAGCGCACGATCACGGGCTATGTTCGGGTTTCCTGCAGCCCCTGGAGTGCGCCGTCACAATTGCACTTACGCGCAGCGACACCGCTCTGTTCCTATGGATCAATGACACGTTGCCCGGCATCTTTCCCTTGTTTCGCGATGTTGCGATCAAATCCATCCGCAAACCCGCTTTCGAGCAAGCTGCTATAGCGGATCACCTGTGCCGGCACTGCGACCCTATCTGCTGGTCACTGCATTGTGCCTGGCGATTGCGGCGGTGGTCGTATCAGTGGCTGCAATCACTAGCATCGTGTGTGCCTGGTGGCCCGCAAGGACGAGTCGGGGCTTACGGCTCACCGCAGGCGCCGCCGCCGGCGCCATCGCTCAGACGGTCTTGATTGCCGCCGTGCTGCCATCGCTTTCACGCATTTGGATTAGTGAACGCGTGGCGCAAAGCGTCGGGCAGCTCGACGAAGAACGCGTTGTCGTAGCGGGGTACTACGAACTCAGTTTGGTGTTCCTGATGAACGGACGCACGCAGGCGGCGGATGGCGCGGCTGCAGCGAAACAGATCGCATCCACACAGGTGAAGATAGCAGTCGTTGAAGAACGACAGCTCCCAACCTTCCTCAAAGCGCTCTCACCCCACGTCGCAGTCGAACGCGACGTGGTCGATGGTTTCAACTATTCGCAAGGCAAGCGAGTCCGTCTTCACATTTTCGAAGCGCAACGATAAGGATGCCGCCGCGATGCGCCTCGAGGTCAGTTCAGCGTCTTACTCGCGATCTCGGACTTCTCGCTTTCAGCGCCCGCCGATGACAGCGCCGTGATCGCGAAGTAGTACGTCCCAGTGCCTAGGCCGTCGATGACATACGAGGTCAGTCCTGCATCGTTCAGAGATATCACCGTTCCCAGATCGTCAGGGCTTTTGCCGTAGAAGATGCGATAGCCGCTCAAGTCCGTGAGCTGCGAACCATCGGTGTTGGTGGTCGGCGGAATCCAATTGAGTGTCGCAACGCCGTTGGATACTTCATTCACCGTGATTGCGAACACGGGTAGGGTCGTCTTATGCGAGCCATCGGAAACGCTGATCTCAAGATTGGAATAGGTGCCGACGTCAGCGGCCGTTGGAGTACCGGAGAGCGAGCCGTCGTTGCTGCTGAAGGCGAGCCAGGCAGGGAGGTTCTGTGCACTGAACGTGAGTGCATCGCCATCTGGGTCGCTCGCCTCGGGCGTGAAATGGTATGCCTCGTTGACTAGTGCCGACGCACTAGGAGTCCCGCCAATCGTAGGAGCGGAATTCTGCTCGGTCGCGGTAATCGAGAACGCCGGCAACGAGGCGGACGAATATCTATCACTTACTGAAATTACGATGCCGGACCACGTGCCAGGCGATTGCGGCGTTCCGTACAACGTACCAGTGGCACTGGAGAACTGAGCCCATGCCGGCCGCTGCCGAATCGAGAAACGCAAACGCTTCGCTCGAGTGTCTGGATCGCTAGCGGTCGGTGTAAAGGAATACGAGCTTCCGACAATCACGCTGGTCGGCGGCGCACCTGAGATGGTGGGAGGAGCTGCGTATGAAGTCGAGGCTAGTGCGAGCGCTGCAAACAGAGCCATGCAAGCGAAAGAAACCGGCACACGAGCAGTGTACATAGCGAGTCCTCTCCAACAGGCATCGCCAATCACGTACGCATGCGATCGCTGCAGATTAAGTTTTCACCAGAGCGTCACCTTGTTCGTGATGGATGCCATATCGACTGTTGAACATGGGCTCGCAGTGCGAGCGCGATGGCTCAACACGCATTGGAGAACTCGCGTTCCATCGTTGCTGCAATTGCAATCTTGCGTCGCCGAATTACTCTGCACCAAGTACAACTTGTGGCGGTTCATCGGTGTAGGTGTAGGCGATCACTTCAAGTTCTCGGAGAGAAATTGTTCGAGCTCGGTCAACACTTGAGTACGAGTCTCCGCGCGAGACAGCCAATGATCCTCGCCCTTCAGTGTCACCAGCCGAGATTGCTTGCCCGCAGCCTTCAACTCCGAATCCATCATTTGAGATTGTTCGAAGGGAACTACCGTGTCATCGACACCATGGATGAGCAACACGCTGGCAGTGACATTCACAGCTGAGCGCGCCGGGGACCGACTAATGACATCGGGACTGAGCGGCGGACCGATGTTATCTCGCAGATCGCTTACCGAATTGGACTCGTCCCCAAATTGGATCGTCTGATACTGAATAAACTTCGGCAAATCCGACGGACCGCCGATACTGACAGCGCATCGATACAAGCTACTGGTGTATGCGGCCCCCGCGAGTGCCGCGTATCCTCCATAGCCTGCACCGACAATGCAGATGCGCGACGGATCGGCGACATGCTGCTCGATCATTGCGCGCACTCCGTCGGTGACGTCGTCTTGCATCAAACGCCCCCACTGCCGATATCCAGCGAGTCGAAACGCCTCCCCAAATCCGGTAGAACCACGGAACTGCGGTTGGAGGACTACATATCCACGGGTGGCGAGAAACTGCACCAACCAATCGAACTCAGGATAGTCACGGGCTGCGGGCCCGCCGTGCGGCAGCACGATCATCGGCAAGGCTTGCTTGGGCGCTCCCGGAGGCAATGTGAGATACGCCGGAATTTCTTGCCCGTCGCGAGCCTTGTATGTGATTGCCCGCAAATCTCCCATCGGCACTTGGGCAAGCGAGGGATACTCCTCACCTGCGATGTCCGCCGTGCCTTTCGAGAAATCGACGAGGTAATAGACGGCCGGAGTCGACGGCGTTGAAATCTTCACTAACGATCTCTTACCGTCGCGAGATGCCGATCTGAGCGTTCGCATCTTGCCCGCGAACGCTTTCTGCACTTTCTGATCTCGAGCTTCGGATACTGGATCCAGCCAACGAATTGAAGGATCAGGTCCTCCAAGCTGCAGCCCGACAAGCTTATTGGTGTACGGATCGATGATTCCATATTCCACCAACGCTTGATCCTCGACTCCCCACGGCGCAAAGCCACTCCCATCCAGGGCGACGCTCCACAGCTTCTTCGGCCCCGTATCGCTTTCATCCATGATCACTACCGCAGCACCGTCGGCGGACAACCCGATCAGCCGCAGCTTCTTGCTTTCGGGAAGCTTGAGTTCTTTCCAACTGGACCCGTGAGCTGCGTAAATGCGGTACGACTTGTACTCGGGATTCAGCTCACTGCGCACCATGGGTCTGCCGTCGCCATCGACGAGATATTCGTCCGTGAACTGACTGCCGCTATCGATCGGATTGCCCTTACCGGTGCGCGTATCGACTTCGAACAGGCGCCTCACCCATCCACCCAATCGGCGTTCGCCGCGGATGTGCGTGCTGGTGATGCGAGTGACCTCGGCGCGCGAGTAGTCCCACGTCGACATCACCACTGTGTGCGACTTACTGGGATGAAATGCGAGGACCTCGGAGTCCGTCACGTAAACGCGTCGATAGTCGTCCATCAACAAGACGCGCGTTGCCCCGGTCGCGATATCGACGGCCACTGTCCGGATCCACTCGTAGGCATACTTGTGATCGACGGAATTCGATGCGGTTACGCTCACGTCGACGAGTAGCGTCTCATCGTCCGCCCACTCGACTTTACGCATCTTCATGGATTGCTCGAACGCGAGCGTGCGCAACATTTTCCCGGAATCTACATCCAACACTGCGATGCCGGTGATGGGCCCCGAGTTATCGATCCACCCCAGCAACTTGCCGTTCGGGCTCAATGCCATGTCCGTCACTTCGGGCAAGTGCCCGAACGCTTGCGCCGATGCACGCATGACTGGCGGCGCATCGGCACCGAATGCCGAAAGCGACGGCAAAATCAATGTGGATAGAAATAGGACACGGAAGATCGAGCGCAGAGAGATCGTCTGCATAGTTACGCCGCCGAGTGTTGCGCTTAACGAGCGCTTGTTGGTTTCAAACCAATGATTCAGCAGAAGGAATCGAACGCACAAAGAGCGCAAAGCCGTACGCCACTGAATAAAAAACTACCTGTTCGCGTGCTGAGGTGAAGTTACTCGCGATACCACGAACCAATTCGCGCTAGAGGTTTCACGCGCGATTCAGTCGCTCTCACGTTCTCACCGCTCTATGCGTTCTTTGTGTTACGTCCGGATCTTGAAGGACTCGGCCGCGTTTCCGCGGCCGAGTCTTCGCAGCGCGATCAATCAGGCAACACA
>JAEWBG010000057.1 GCA_023391335.1 Pseudomonadota bacterium
GTGCACTCACAAGCTCATTTAGATCGCATTGCCCATCGACTCAACGGCCGACCTCGTGAGACATTGCAGTTCCAAACGCCAGCAGAAAAGCTGGCAGAAAGTGTTGCGCTGATCAGTTGAGCCGGCCATCAAATAATAGCTGACATCGCGAATTTGCCGATAAAAACAGTGCTCTGGAAAGTTCGCTACAGTACAATTCTGGCTATATACACAGCCGCGAGTCGCACATGGAAATCGAAGCACAGACTTCAAGTGTTGACCTCTCCATCAATGATCTTGCATCTCAGATCACTGAACTCGCCGGCCATCTCAACGCGGCAAATCATCGCTGGCTGATGCTTATCGCCGAGTTCGATCGGCGTAATGGATGGTCGGATTGGGGCACGCACTCGTGCGCGCACTGGTTGAACTGGAAGTGCGGCATCGACATGGGTGCTGCCCGCGAAAAGGTGCGTGTTGCTCATGCGCTGCAATCATTGCCGAAGATTTCCGCTGCGATGGCGCGAGGTGAGGTGAGTTATTCAAAAGCGCTTGCAATGACTCGCGTGGCGACGCCGGCAACCGAAGACTACCTGCTAATGATTGCTCGGCACGGAACCGCGCAGCACGTCGAAGAGACTGTGCGTCATTTCCGGAATGCACTCGATGCTGAAGAGTTGGCTAAGGAAGCGAGACAACAGAAGCAACGCGCCCTCACCTACTCCTATGACGATGACGGTTCATTGATTCTGAAAGCACGCTTGCCTGCAGAGATCGGAGCAGTGGTCATCAAGGCGCTTGATGCGGCCATGGAAAGCGTCCAACCGAACGAGGAGGACGTGGCCGCTGAAGAGATCCGCTTGAGCGACAAGGAGCGAGTGAGAAGGTCCCGAGGCGAGTGCAGCGCGCAGACGCAATGGGCCTTCTGGCCGAGAGCTTCTTGTAGAACGGCGCGGCTGAACTCAGTGGCGGGGATAAGCATCAGATCGTCGTACACGTTTTCCCACGGGACTTCCATTCGGTCGCCGCTCCAACGTTGTCGGACGCAAACACCGGTCATTGCCACTTCGAAGACGGCCCAAACGTTTCCGCTGAAACGTCCCGAAGGTTGGCGTGCGACTGCAGCTTGGTTCACATCACCGAAGACGAAAACGGCACGCCACTCGATATCGGCCGCAAGACTCGCACGATCCCACCCTCAATCCGACGCGCGCTGAACTCACGCGACAAGGGCTGCCGCTTTCCTGGCTGCTGTAACAAGAAATTCGTCGATGGTCATCACATCAAACACTGGGCAAATGGCGGCGAGACGAAGTTAAGCAACCTTGTGAGCCTCTGCCGCTTCCACCATCGACTCGTGCATGAAGGCGGTGTCGAAGTACTCGTGCTTGATGACGGCGCAATTCGCTTCGTGAAGCCGAACGGTCAATCATTCGACAGCGTGATCCCAGGCTTCACTCAACCGATTTCAGATTGGATGGATGTTCGCACCGCAAACGAGCGCGCACAGATACACATCAACGAGCACGCCGCGGCGACAAAATGGTGTGGCGAGTCGATGGACTATGGATTGGCGGTTCAGGTGTATTTGCAGCAGAGCGCTAAGCGCAGTGATGGGGTAATGAAGTGATGCTGGGGCCGAATGCGATTGGCTCGCTGTACGCTTCGCAGCCCAGATCACTCTCGTACCACGCAACACTCGATCCTGGCGGGTGGCTAACCCTTGCCAAGGCAGGACTCACACCTGCGAGTTCTCATAGAAGGTTTCGATATGTTGATTCACTTCTACACACCATCCTCCTTCTCCAGGCTTGCCCTGGCGCACTTTCTGCGGAAACGCCGGAATGCCTAAATCCTCGCACCGGCGGCCCGTCACCGAATGTGCCTTCGAGATGACTCGAATACCGCGCACGATTGCGTAGTCATTGGTAACCAGCTATGGCGAACACGCGGCAACCACACATGGCACGGCACCATGATCCGGCTTAAAGTAGGCTCTCGTTGAGTCCGCAACTTAATTGAAGGGATGACCATGGGAATCGAAGGATTTTGGACCGTCCGCTTCGCCTCTGTGGCTGGTGAATCCCTCCAGAGCGAGTCCGCCGCCGTCGTCATTTTTAGTGATGGCCGATTGCTAGGAGGCGACACGTGGAGCTACTTCGTAGGAACCTATGGACAGGCTGATGACGGGTCCTTCAACCTTAAAGTTCACGTTCGAACTCACTTCACACAAAATGGCGAGTCGATATTCGGGGGGCCACTTGTGCCTTATACGCTCAACGGACGGGCAGACTTCGATATCCAATCAAACAAATTAAGCGCTGTTCTTGAAGTGGAGGGCCTAGAAGGTGCACGGATGGTGGCAATTATGAGGCGGGTATCGGATCAGGAAGTTAAAGATCTAACTACAAAGGAGTGAGCGTTTGGACGCACTTAAGTTTGGCGATCGGGTAAATCACATCGTCTTCTCTTCTCGCACCAATATTCTGCGCCACAATGAAGTCGCGCAGCTGACCTGGTCCGCGTACGAATCTGCAGTCAACGCGATGCCGGCAGATGGATCTAAGGTGCAGGTCCAATACCCAATCGGATGGAAAGATGACAAACCGCAACTTCATACAGCGCAATACACGCAACAATACCTGAGGGACAGATATAGGACGCTTGCCACTCTTCAGCTGCCCACTGACTTGCTCACTCAGATGGTAACCACAATCGAGACGATGCTCCTTGATGTTGTACGCACCGTGGTAATAGAGTTCCCTAGAAAATTGAACAAGGATAAAAAAATTGAACTCTCATTCGTATTGTCAGCGAAGTCCATTGAAGAAGTTCATGCGCGTGCAGCAGATGCACTGATTAATGATCTGTCCTACTTGTCGCCGAAAGATTTCGCGAAAAGCTTCGCCGAGTTGACAGGAGTGGACCTGACGGATTGCGCGGCGTTTCAGCGGTACCAAGAGATCAAGGCGACTCGCGACGTGTATATGCACAACGGTGGATTTGCCAATCAGATGTATTTGAAAAAGTCCGGGTCGCACGCTCGAGCAAAGGACCTTGAAAAGGTACCCATCGATCTCGTGTACTTTTTTAGATCCAGCGAAGAATGCTTGAGCCTGACTGAGTGGCTCGAGGAGCAACTGCATGAGATTTGGCGTAGCGAACAGTTCATCGCGCGCTTAGCGCAACCTCTCGAGGAGGGCGAGAATCCGCCAGTTCAATCCACTGTTCCGCACGACGAGACAAGTGAAGAACTGTCGAGGCTTGCAGCACAGGTGCATCAGAAAGACTGAGGCGGACCGATCAGGAGGATGCAGCGCTGTACGACATTCAGGAGGGTACGTGACGGATACTGACGAAAGCGTGCGAGTATCGGGTGTGTTCTATAAGTATCGCGAATTTCCCCTCGACTGCGATGAATTGGGCTGGAAACGATTGGAGCTGATGCTTTCCGACAGGCAAATCTACTTCGCGTCTCCAAAGCAGCTAAATGATCCCTTCGACTGCTTTCCGCACGTCACACTTGAGGGTAGCACTGCCGAAATCCAACAAAAGTGCGAGAACTACGTCGCCGAAATGGTTGAAGAAAGAGATCGGATACGCGTAACGGAACGGCACCGTGCAGATCCCGGCTTCCAAGCGGCCGTCGACCACTTAGTACAGGACATTACGAATCAACGAGCGCGCTCCGGCAAGTTGTATGATCAAATAGATAAGCACACAGGCGTCTATTGCATGTCGACGTGCGCCGACAGCATTCTGCAGTGGAGCTACTACGCGAGTGGCCACACAGGATTCGCGCTTGAGTTCACCATCCCTTCCAACTCTGCGCCTCCATTCGATATGGTTGTGGGCGTTGAGTATGTGGCGGACCGTCAGGGTGTCGAAGTCTTCGACTTGCTCTCCAAGAACAACAAAAGTTATCTATGGCAACTGGTCCGACGGAAACTGGACCGATGGCAGCACGAGGGAGAGGTGCGCGCATTCGTCACTCGATCGGGAGTTGCGAGGTTCACGCCGGACGCGCTCACAAGCGTGATTTTTGGAACCAAAACAAGCCCAGCACATAAGAGCTGGATAAAGAACACACTGAAGCAAGCAGGACTCAGTGTTCGCTATCTTCAAGCCGAGCAGAGCTATTCCCACTTCCAACTGACATTGCGAGAAGAAACGTAGTTAAGGTCCATCGAGCGAAAGCAATCCTTGTTGGTCTGAAGAGAAATCCGCGAACGCGCGGATCCACAAAAGGGGATCTATTTAGCTTACCCTGGAGCAGTTCGAGATCCGCGCGTTTGTTGATTGCACTCGCGTCGCGATCATCGATCGTAGCGATAAACTCAGCCGGCAAGCGTTGCGGATCAGAGCGCCTGCATATTCAATGGACCAACTTACTTCGATCCGGTGCGGGACATGAGAACAACGTTCGGCTAGTGTACGCACCATGACCTGCTCTGAATAAAGGTCGAGCTAAATAACAACAGTTCGGGAGCGCGGCGATGCGAATGCACAACCCTTCCCTCACGCTTGTTCGCTGTGTGAGCGCGTGCAGCTACATTGCGCTGACCATTGTCGCTGTCATCGCAGCAACCCTCGCCTTTGATCGGCAATTCGGTAGAGCAGCGATATATGTCGCGCTGGGAGCAGCTTTCGCAACCGCATTCCCCGTTTACTTCGCGGTTCAACGCTGGAGGAACGGTCAATCTATTCTTCCTTCGCGGCTTCCTGCGAAGCGCGTCCGGCTTTGTGTCGCCCTTAACATTGTTGGGCTAGTAGCACTGGTGTCTATGATCATCGGTGTAGCCGCACTTCGCTCGCCCGTCACACCGGATCAAGCCACACCGCTTAAGGCTGGATTGATCGGCTACTTAGCCGTATTGCTAACGGCGGTGATGAATGAAGTGGTCACACATCCTGTGAAGCACAAGCACTAGTCACGCGAATCGCGCTGAGTTGTACGGCATGCCGCTCGCGTGTCATAGATGCAACGTCGGGAATAATAAGGGCCCTATGCGCCTCGCCGCCCTCCTCCTTGCCTCGACGTTCATCTCCGGCTGCTCAGGGATCGCATTTGGAATTGCGAACACAGCCACGCTCCTTGGCAAGTACGAACGATCGGCGAATCATCCATACGGTACCGCTCAGCAGCAGCTCGACATTTACACACCTCCGCATGCGGCGCACTGTCCGGTGGTCATCTTCTGGTACGGAGGTGGCTGGACGAGTGGCAACAAAGACAGTTATCGATTCGTTGGCGCAGCACTCGCTGAACGCGGCTTCGTGACCGTACTGCCGAACTATCGGCTGTATCCGAAGGCGAAATTTCCTGCATTCATCGACGATGGAGTTGAAGCGATTGCGTGGGTTCAACAACACGCGCAGGAATATGGCGGTGACGCACAGCGCATTGTGTTGATGGGCCACTCGGCGGGAGCACATGAAGCTGCATTCCTTGCTTACGATCGCAAGCGACTCGTCGATGCAGGCATCAATGCAGACTCAATCGTCGGGTTAGTGGGTCTATCAGGTCCTGACGCACTCGAGCCGAATTCGGACGTGCTGAATACCATATTTGCGAAGCCTTACACGCCGGCTGAATGGCAGCCGATTCGTTTCGTCTCGTCGCAATCGCCGCCAACATTCCTTGCCCACGGCGAAGCGGACACTACCGTTTCAATCAAGCACGCGAAAAAACTTCGCGACGCGCTGCAAGCCACTCATGTGCGCGTGGAAACCGAGTTTTATCCTGACAAAGGTCACACCGACACCGTCGCTGCTTTCTCCATTCCCGCCAGAAAGCGTTTGCCGGTACTCGATCAAGCAACGAAGTTCATGCATGACGTTGCGGGAAGCTGCAAAGCGAGTTAATCGAGGGACGTTGCAGTGACTCGCAGCTGGAAATTCGTTGCGCTCGGAGTGACGGTAGTCGCCCTCGTGTCTTTTTACGTGATGTGGAGGCTCGGTCTTTCCGAACCTCCCTCCTCATCCGAAGTGCAGAGGGGAAGCGCGCAAAAGACTTCGCAAGGAGAGACAACGGCGTCTTCAGGCAACGCAGCTCCAAAAGTGGGCGCACCATCGGACTCTTCCACCGCCGAGCAAAGTGGCCAGCCAACTTCAACCCTGTCGGAGCGACTAAAGACGTCAACAGACTACTGGGAATTTGCGAATCAGCTTCTAGGAGCAGCACAGTCCGGTGAACCGGAATCGCAGTACTACTTGTTTAGAGTGCTCGAGTACTGTCGTGACCGAGGATCGTTTTTCCTAAAGAAGGGGACGAAGGTGCTGACTCCCGATGAGGTGCTGCAATACGCGGCCCGGCGAACCATTCCTCAACATTTTGCACAGGTTGCGTTCGATCGGTGTCATGAGTTTCTAACGGACGATAGCGACGGCATTGGAAGTGAAGATAAGTGGCTCGCTTCGGCTGCAAAGGCAGGTGTACCTGAGGCACAGGCCGATGCTGCGATGAAGCTGATCATATTTAGGCAGGCAAAAGGTATGACGGATTCGGGCGGTGAAGCGCTTCCAGGTTATGAATCCAAGTTGCCAATTGATGAAACGCCAGAATCTCTTTTGAGGGAAGCGATAAAGAGTAGAAGTCCTCATGTGCTCGCTCGGATTGCCGATGCGCTGCCCGCGATAGGCAATCCTAATTCGCCGGACTTGGATACAGAACGCTACGCGCTCCTTCTGCTCGCTTGTGAGCGAGGATACGACTGCACATCCGATGCAGAGTGGGTTCAAGCGAGTTGCGGTTTCAACCCTCATTGCTCTGCTTATTCCGATTCAACTCAACGAGTGATGGAGTTAGCCGGATCAAGTTGGCCCGCAGTCCAGGAACGGGCGGTCGAGTTGGGCCAGAAGATCGATGTGGGCGCTTGGGATGATCTAGGGCTAACAAGCGAAGCACTAGAAGATTAAGGAAACTCTACAGACACACATGTCGCCGGCGAATCGCTTTCGATCTGCGATGAGACTGGGTTGTCGAGCTCGGATGCAACGGCAATCAAATTCGAATTGGAATGCGGCACCTGCGAAGCGAACTCATGGAGCGCGCAGAACACCGGGACACGTGTGCAGGAAACCAAAGACTGGCCGTGTTTGATTGGCAACAGCTGCGCATGCATTCGCTCACACCTCAGCCCCACGATCGAACTTGATCCTTGGACTCCAGAAGCTGCTCGCAGTCCATACACGAGTGAGCTTCGGTCAATGCCTCCTGAGTAGCAGTCTTCAGCTGAAGACAAGAATCTGCCGCTAACGCGTTGTGTGTGCAATGAACACTGTGATATCTATTTCTCTGGCTGGCCGAGCAATACAAAACCGCCGCCACCTCAGTCGTCATCAACAACATGGAAGACAAGAAAATGGCAGAAGAACAATTAATATTGAATCCGCAGCTCTACAAGCTGCATCGGCTCTTCTTCATCGGCATCGTGGCATTCGCCGCTATCATCGCCCTGTCAGGGTTAAGCATGTTGATACGTGGCGTCGAGGGTGCCGGTATAGGTCTGGTTGGGATCGGATTCGCACCTCTTGCGATTGCGCACTGGTTTGCGGCACAGGGCGCGAAAAAGGGCACGACCTACGGTGTGGTGCTTTCAAGAATCATTGGCTCGCTCTGGCTTATCGGCTTTCCCGTTGGAACTGCGCTTGGCATCTACACTTGGTCGAAAACCGGTTACGAGAAGTGGGTCGACGGACCTCCCGCCTCAGCTGGTTGAACTCGACGAGTAAACTGCTGCGTGATTGGATCGCTTCCGCGGTTCTAGTTCTCGCCCGCACCGTAACAAGGTCAGCGGTAGGTGCGGAGTCTCACGAAATGCTCTAACCCAGTGCGCACCATCAAGAGCCCTTCGGTGCCGGACTTAGGATATTCGGCAAACTGCACGAGTGATTCTTCGGAAGCCCCTTCGATACTGGAGTCAATCCGATCGATGCGCATGCCGCGCGAGGTAGTTCGCTTTGAGCAAATCGATGCTGATATGCGCCGCAACGATCTCAGTGGTTGCGCTTAGGGGCTGCGAGGAGGTGCACACTTGCGGATTGAGTCAACTTCCTGGGGAGTATCGGTTGATACGCGACCAGAATGTGTATGACCTCCTGTTGTCCGCCGACTTGACAGGCACATTGAAGGGATCAGATGGACTGCCGGTCCAGCTCAGTTGGAAACTGGTTTCCGAGAACAACTTGGTCGAGTTGGATTTGCCAACGCACACAGCAGATTCTGTAATGGCACTTGCCGGCAACAGTCGTCCCAATGGTGTTGTCGTAACAGAGCGTGCCGTGATTGCATTGAGCTCGACTTGCACCGATTCTCGCGCGGCCAGGGAACTAGGTCTTAGCCCCGAGTTGCGATTCGTTAGGCGCTAGCTTCGCTCTGATCGTTGTTCCGGAATGCTTTTGACATCACTGCGCATGGACTGTGCCGGGCCGGGAAACCGGGATAACTGCGATGCTTTAGCGAGATGCCGCGCATCTGTCCTGTGGCGCTCCACCCCGACCTCCCTGTCAGGAACGTCAAAAAGATGGACCTTTTTGTCGTAGCGCTACACGGACGTACTTGTGCGCGGTCCTGAAAGGGAGGTCGGAGTGGAGCGCACTTCGCAAAGCAACCTACGCACTTTCAATCTTGCCGTCACATCGAAAAGATCCAGATAGGCACCCGCCTCCGCGGGTGTGACGACAATTACTCTGTGCGCTCTGTGAGATTACTTTTCAGATGGATGGCTGCGCGATCGGGAAGGACGTTTCGTCGGGGTGGACGCGCCGCGTCGGGAAGGACCGTCGTCGGGTCAGAGGTGGCGCGCAAACTGTTTGTTAGTGCCTGTGCGCTTTGTGTGAAATCTTAGACGAGCGAGCCGGTGACCCGGCAAGCAAGCCTTCGCAATGTAGCCGCAAGCAGTCCGCATGGGACTTCCCGCAAGTTGTGCTTGGTCGCACGCAAGCCGACGATGTCGGCAGGCCAGAAGCGAATTGCACGATTGGTCCATCTTGCGATCTCCGTGTCCTCCGTGTCCTCCGTGGAGACACTCTTTTTTTTCTTCCTGCCCTGCTCCCGGTGTCCCCCGTGGATATCTGCTCTGCTCTAGCATCCTCCGTGATCTCCGTGTCCTCCGTGTGAACTTCTTATCGTTGCGCTTCAGCGTACCGAACAACGTACGCACTCAGCGCGGCGCTCACCCGATCGTCCGCTTCCCTTCCGCGCCGACGACGCGCCATTTCAACTGCAGTTTGCAAGCCTCGCCCCAGTCCTTGTCGATCGCCGGCAAGTGCTGAATCGCTAACGCTTGCTGCGCATCGCTGAGAACAACGTCGGGTTTTCGCAGCTCAATCGGGACTCGTGTAAGCGACTGCACATTCGAGGCCACGAACAATGCGGTCAGGTCGGCTGCTAACTGGCCTATGTGACTGCACGGACCGCGCGGCGCGTCTCCGGCCACCGACGGATCCAAATAATCGAAATGCTGGCCATCAAACACGGCGGCATAGCGATCGCCAGGCAGCTTTCTCCAAAAGTTATTAGCCGGATTTGGGTTGTCCTCGATCTGTTCGAACTCCACGCCTGGAGTCTTCGAGAACATGAATAAGCTCGTACACCCGATGCTGCTGAACAGATTGCTGGCATCGTTCAGTTCGAGATACGGACCGCTGAGACTCACCAATGCGGCGACTTCGGGCCATCCCGCTGCAATTCGCGAAGCTTCAATCGCACCGTAGCTGTGGCCGACGACCGTCACAGACTTTGCACTTCGAGACACCCACTTCGCCTCATGCCAGCTGTTGCGGACCCAGTCGATGTCGGTCTTGGCGTTGGCAATCACTGTATTCGCAGCATCCGGAGTCGGATTGGGCGTGTGGAGCGGAGCCACCACCACATAACCCGATCGAGCTAATGCGACGGCAATACGTCCGAAGCGTTGGTTGTAGGCGTCCGCTGGTGACGTCGATACTCCCGCTGGTGGTTGACCGTGCAACAGCAACACGACTGGCCACTTGCCGAGACATGATCGCAGCATCGGCCGCGGCGGAATGAAGCGCGGCGACGGATAGTAAATGCTCATGGTCCGAGGTGCACCGTCGGCCGTCGTCAGATGTTCTTCGCCCCATGCGACGGGATGCGCGACGTCGGGAATCCAATCGACTCCGCTGACCGATGGCGGATCGCAATCCGGACCCGGTGGTTCAGGCAGGGATTTGCAGCCCACGGCGGCGAGCGCTGCACCAGCGGCGGCTGCGCGCAAGAACTCTCTGCGATCAAACAACTTGCCTGGATGCAGCATGATTCGCTCCTGCGCTCAGAACCCGTCGGCGCAGTTCTAGTGCACATCCTGGCCTCACACAATTGAACATCAGTCCGATTCGACCGCGAGTATTGCGATGCGGTGATCGAGGGCGTCGGCGACGGAAATCAGAGTGATGCCGTCGTCCAACCTGATCAGTGGCCTCGATGCGCTGGAAGAGTGAGCTTCCAGCGGATGGCTGCCCCGCGCAGGATTAGGCCAAGCGCAAAGGAAAGGAACGCTGGCCATGGCGCATCTAACTCGAAGTGCGTAAGCAGGACAAACGATGCAGCCGCGAGCAGCGCTGGCGTTACGTAGAGTTCGTGTCGCATCAGGATCGATGGGACGCCCGCAATGATGTCGCGAATGACACCGCCGATGCAGGCCGTGATGACTCCGGCAGCGGCTGCGGGTACCGGTGACACACCGAAGTGCAGGGCCTTACTCGCGCCGTAGACTGCGTAGGCAGCCAAGCCCGCCGCATCCATCCATTCCAACGCTCGTTCTGGCCACCAATTCAGCGGAATGGCCCACGATGCGACGGCTATGATCACGCAAAGGATGACGGGCGTCGGCTGCTGCATCCAGAATATCGGAGCGCCGATGAGAAGATCCCGCAACGTGCCGCCACCTGTCGCAGTGACTAACGCAAAGAAGCAAGCTCCGATCAGATCAAGGCGCTTGCGTGCGGCCACCAACGCACCCGTGGCTGCGAATACGGACAGCCCAGCGAGGTCGAGCAAGGGATAGAAGGTGTCGAGGTGCAAGGGCATGGATGGAATTCTCGCGCATCGGACCCACTCAGTCCTGGCGCCGCAATCATGTTCGTGAGTTGAATCTACCGAGCGCTAAAACCCCTTCTTCGGCTTGCCTTTCAGCAGGTACTCGCACGCATGCGTGCGATCGCAGATCTCACACACAGCTTCTAGGCAATACTCACAGAAACCCCAAGATCGGCCTTGATCCTTGGCCTCGAGACGCTGCTCGCAGTCGACACACCAGTGAGCTTCAGTGGGCGTCATTTCGTCTTCGGGATGAAGCATGAGAATGTCTCCACGGAGAACACGGAGTGCACGGAGAATACAGAAATTATGGACGGGTCTCCCCCAACGCGGAGACGACGACGACTAATGAGCGAGCGTCCTCATCGGGTGTTGATGGGCTTCTATCTCCGTGAGCTCCGTGCGCTCCGTGGAAATTTTCTGTTCTTTGAACATGGCAGCTCTTAAGTCTGACCATCCTGTCAATCCTGTTCATCCTGTCCAAACTCTTTGCTTTGCGGACTCTCAAGCTCTCCGATCTAACGCGACCTCGTTGCGCCCTTCGTCGTAAGCGAATCAGCAACGACCCACGCAGCAGTAGCGAGTGCGAACGTGATCGCATTGCCGGCCCACATGAAGTGAATCGGTTTATCGATAAGCATGGGCACCCACACAAGAAGACCGATCGCGAACATCATCACTGTGACCAGACGAGCGGCGAGCAATGCATGCCGCTGAATGATCAATGCAATTCCGGCCAAGACATAGAACGCGCCGGTTGCATATGCCCAGAACAATTGCCCGCCGGGCAACCATGCCGGGACCATCCGAGTCGTTTCCGCGCTCCAGATGAAATGCGAGAGGCCGAAGGACAGTAAACAAATCGCGAAGGCGATGCGACCTACGTAAAGTAGTCGCGCGGCACTGTCATAGCTCAACTTTCCGACACGGGCGTACGCGACGACAGCGGCGACAGTCAACGAGAACATTTCAAAGAAACCGGTGAATGCTCCCTGAGCCATCACGCGCGGGATCCACCCCAATGCGGCAAGCAGATGCAGTACTGCCAGGACCGGTAAGCCAAATCGCGCTGTGCGAGGAATGAGCGTCGCAATTCCTGATATGAGAAATGCGAATGCATAGATCGATGCCACGACGGTGCGGTTGAAATCCACACCCAAGTTATCGATCGGCTGCCATACGCCCGCGAAGTCGCGCCAAACGAGCCCGATGATTCCGAGGAACACGGCGGATAGTCCGTATGTGACTCTGCCAAGGCTAACTGTTTGCATCACTTCATCTCTTGATGTTTTTGGAGATCGAAAAAGATTGCCCCGGCACCTCGCCGGACTTATGTGCAACTCACCTGTCGGTCGGCAGCGCCGCAACGCGCTTCAACTCAAGTGCCATGTGATCGATCAGCAGGCGTACGCGTGCTGATGCATGGCGACCCTCCTGATGAACGATGTTGATGGGAACGGACGGCAGAGCGTAAGGCTCGAGAAGGAGCTTCAATCGACCTCGAGCGACATGCTCCGCCACCTGATAAGACAGCAAGCGCGTGATGGCAAATCCGGCGAGAGCCGCTTCAAGCGCGGCCTCGTTGCTCGTCACGATGAGTCTTGGATTGATCGGGACTGTGGCAGTCTGGTCTTGATGCATGAATCGCCAATCCGTACTGGATCCGACTCCGGTAGCTGCAATCAACTGATGCGAGCGTAGCTCATCAAGCGTTTTTGGCGTGCCGCGATTGCGAAGGTATGAAGGCGAGGCGCACACGACCGGGCGGACGTGCCCAACCCGAATTGCATTCATTGAAGAGTCGGCCAGCTCGCCGATGCGCACGCCAACGTCCACGCCTTCATCCAGAAGATTCACCACTCGATCCAGAAACAGCGCGGAGATCTCGACTTCCGGATGACGGCGCAGGAAGTCCAGCACTAAGGGCAACACGAACATCTTGCCGTACAGCACCGGCGCGGTGATCGTGATGCGCCCCCGCACCTGCGTCTGCAATCCGCCGACCGTTTCCTCTGCTTCCGAGACTTGAACCAGGATACGCCGAGCATCCATGAGGTAACGCTCTCCAGCACTCGTAAGCGCCACCTTGCGAGTCGTGCGTCTTAACAGCTTCGCACCCAACGTTCGTTCCAGCGCTGCAATTGCCCGCGTGATCGCCGGTGCAGACATCCGCACGCGACGAGCGCCCGCGGCAAATCCACCCTCTTCTGCCACCGCGACGAAAGCGGCCATGAGCTTCAGCTTGTCCATCGATTATTCCAGACCCTGGAAGAATCTATTGTCCGCGGCGCGTCTATGCAGCTCAAGGCGGGAAGCAAACAATTCGACTCGTTCACTCACAGACACACCGAGGTTCAAATGAGTCGTATCTATGTAGTCAAGAATGAGAACGCCAGTCCCGAGCAGCAAGCCGTGTTTCAGGACATCCGCGCTCAATTTGGTTTGGTCCCCAACTTTTTGCGTGTGCTGGCGAATTCGCCGGCGGCGGCGAAAGCATTTCTGGGTTTGTATGCCAATGCAAATCAGGGCGTGCTCGATCCGCAAACACGGGAGCGCA
Organism: Pseudomonadota bacterium; assembly: GCA_023391335.1. Taxonomy (GTDB): domain Bacteria; phylum Pseudomonadota; class Gammaproteobacteria; order Steroidobacterales; family Steroidobacteraceae; genus Steroidobacter. The sequence continues at coordinate 13,599 of JAEWBG010000057.1, forward strand.
TCGCTCTTGCATTGGCTCAGCAGAACTCTTGCGAGTACTGCCTCTCCGCGCACGCGGCGCTAGGCGCAGGCGCCGGTCTCGACGACGCAGAGATGTCCGCGAATCGTGCTGGAAGCAGTCGTGACGAGAAGGCGGCCGCTGCGATCAAGTTTGCGCGCGCCCTCGTAGCACACACCGGAGAGGTGACCACTGCTGAAGTGATGGAAGTGCGCAATGCGGGTTACACCGATGCCGAATTGGTGGAGATCATCGTGCACGTGGGTATCAATCTGCTGACGAACATTCTCGGCAAGGCCAGCCGCGTCGCCATCGACTTTCCGAAAGTCGAACTCAAGCAGGCGGTCTGATCAACCATCCGGGGAAACCTATGCCTCGCGCCTTCGCCAACATTGCCTTCACCGACAGCGTCAAAGCTGCGCAGGAACGCTATGGAAGTCGCGAGGCAAACTCCGCCTTCGAACTAAGCCCGGACGCTCGCAACGAGCTCACCGCGCGTGAGACTGAGTTCATTCAGGCACGGGATAGCTTTTATCAGGCGACCGTGTCCGAATCCGGTTGGCCGTATGTGCAACATCGCGGCGGCGCTGCGGGCTTCCTGAGGGTGCTGAATTCGCGAACCATTGGTTACGCGGATTTCTATGGCAACGCGCAGTACATCAGTGTTGGCAATCTGGCGGCCGATGATCGTATATCGATCATTCTGATGGACTATCCGAATCGTCGGCGCTTGAAGATCTGGGGCCGGGCGCAGGTCGTTGATGAGGGCGAAGCGCCGGAGCTGATTGCGCAGCTGGAAGTCCCGCGTTATCGAGCAATCGTTGAGCGAGCTGTGATCGTGCACGTAGAGGCGTTTGACTGGAATTGCCCTCAACACATCACACCGCGTTACACGAAAGAGGAAACGGAGCGCATCGTGGCGACGCGGACGGACGTTCGTCCGACTCAACTGGAGATCGGCGACGGTCCATTGCCTTTATCCATCGTCGCGATACGACAACTCACACCGGTGATCCGATCGTACGAGTTGGCGCATCGGGACGGCGAGAATCTGCCGTCCGTCGTTGCGGGCGCTCACTTGCGCATTCCAGTGCAACTATCCGGGGCACATCTGACTCACCGGCACTACTCGATCGTGCGCGCCAGCTCTGACACGTACGAGATCGCCGTTCTCAGAGGCGAGAGCGGCAGCGGTTCTTCTTTCATCCATGAGCACTTCAATCTTGGAACGGTGGTCCACACGGATCAGCCCACGACATTCTTTTCGCTGGATGAAACCAACGCACCCGCTGTCTTGCTCGCCGCGGGCATCGGAATCACTCCCCTGCTGGCAATGGCCGAGGCTCTGAAAGCGCAGAATCGTGCCTATCGGATGCACTACGCGGCGCGTTCACCTGAGTCGATGGCTTATCGAAACGAGGTTCGACGAGACCATGGCCCGGCGCTTACAACGTACTTCACTAATCGTCGCGAGCGCATCTCATTTGAACAGGTACTCTCCTGCGCGGGTGACAGCACGGTGTTCTACGCATGTGGACCAATGCGATTCATCGATGATCTGCTCGCGACAGCCGATCGCCTCGGTATCGCCCGCGACCGCATTCGCCTCGAGCGGTTCGATGTCTCGGCACGCCCTGATGATCGTCCGTTTGTCGTCCAGCTGAGATCCGGCACCGCCTTCACTGTGCCGTCGAGCTCTACCATTCTCCTAGAGGCTCGCAAGCATGGGATCCATGTTCCTTCCGATTGTCAGGTCGGGGTGTGCGGAAGCTGCGCTACGCGAGCTCTGTCAGGGAGTCCGGACCATCGCGATCAGGTACTCACGCGTCAGGAGCGCGATCAACAGAATCTAATGTGCGTCTGCGTATCGCGCTCGTATTCGGAATCACTCGTACTCGATCTATGACTGAGGAGTTGGCCATGACCCCACGCGTACCCCTGCCGCCGTTTGATCACGCGACTGCCACTCAGAAGGTTCGCGCCGCCGAAGATGCTTGGAACACGCGAGATCCAGATCGCGTCACACTTGCTTACAGCCTCGACAGCAAATGGCGCAATCGCACGGAGTTCCTGTCGGGTCACGATGAGATTCGCAACTTCCTGCGGCGCAAGTGGGCTCGCGAACTCGACTATCGCTTGATCAAAGAGCTGTGGGCATTCACGGCCAACCGCATCGCCGTGCGCTTCGCGTATGAGTGGCACGACGACTCGGGCAATTGGTTTCGCTCGTACGGCAATGAGAATTGGGAGTTCGATGCGCTTGGCTACATGCGACTGCGCATTGCCAGCATCAACGATTCACCCATCACCGCCGCCGATCGGTTGTTCCACTGGCCAGCGGGCCGCCGGCCAGATGATCACCCCGGATTGAGCAGCTTAGGTCTTTGAAGAATGCCGTGAATCTGAGCTGCGCTCACGGCTGAAGACGCGCAGAGCAGCAGCTTGTGTTACGTCCCCAGCGACGACATCGTCGAATATCTCGGTGAGGCGTTCAGCTCGCTCACGCCTCATGGATCTGTTTTCGTAGGTTGTTCAATCGACTCGCACGATGTGCCCGATGGCCGTGGCCTCGCTTCCTCCCGTGTTCCCCGCGTACATCCTTCTTTCTCCGTGATCCCCGTGATCCTCGTGATCTCCGTGTCCTCCGTGTGAAACCTTCTGTTCTTCAAGCGCGTCCGAACGCTCGCGATACCGCAAATGACATCGCACGGCGGTAGCTCCGTAATGTCGCCGAGTGTTAGCTTCTCGAAACGCAAGGGGGACTGTTCAATGCGAATGAAGATTGCAGCCGCATGCGGCTTGGCATTAGCTGCTTTGGTGACGAGCGTCGATCAGGCTGCGGTTGCTGAAGGAGTCAAACCGACGAATCGACAAGAAGCGGTTGGAATCGTGCAGGAGTTGCGTCGGATCGTGGTGCCCGATGGTGTCGAGCGCAATGAGACCGTTCGCATCGGCGGGATCGACCAATTCATCAGTATGCGTGGGGTCGACAAACGCAATCCGATACTGCTCATCATTCATGGCGGGCCGGGCTTTCCGACCACACCGATGGCATGGTGGGCGACACGCGGATTGGAAGAATATTTCACCGTCGTGCATTGGGATCAGCGCGGATCGGGCAAGACCTATCTCCTGAACGATCCGAAAGTCGTTGCGCCCACGATGAAACCTAAGCGATTCGTGGATGACACGGAAGAGCTCGTCGCTTGGCTGCGCAAAGACATGCACAAGCAAAAGGTGTTCGTCCTCGGCACATCCTGGGGAAGCTACGTCGGGCTCGAGTTCGCGCGGCGGCGTCCCGAGTGGCTACATGCCTATATCGGCATGGGCCAGGCGGTGGATTGTCCTGAGAGCGAGCGACGCGGATACGCCTATGCACTGGAAGCGGCGCGAAAGGCCGGAAACAAAGAAGCCATTACCGAGCTGGAATCGATTGCTCCATACGCGGCGCCTGGCGATTCGATTCCGCTCGAGAAGATCAGAATCGAGCGCAAGTGGTCCGACTTCTTCGGCGGCGTGATGGCGTATCGCACGCATCAGATCGACGGCATGGTCGTAGGTCTCTCGCCTGATTATTCAGACGAAGAGGCTCGCCACGTATTCGACGGTAACGGGTTCTCGCAAGACTTTCTGTTGAGCTTTGTCCTGGGCGTCAACCTGAGTCAGGTGACGAAGCTCGACTGCCCGCTAGTCATCTTGGCCGGGCGCCACGACCGTACGGTGAATGCACAAGTTGCCCATGAGTGGTTCGAACGCGTCAAGGCACCTTCGAAGCGCTTCGTTTGGTTCGAGCATTCGGCACATGAAATCTTCACGGAGGAAACCGGCAAGCTGCTTGTGACGCTCGTATCGCAAGTGCGCCCGATCGCGGCAGCTGCAAATGACGTTGCGCCGGAGGCTTCGGCGCCCGAGGGTCAATGAGCTTGGATTATTGCGAATCGAGCAGATCGAGTTGACGGTTATTTGGTTCGGTTCGCATTTGGGGCGCCGCCAACGTGTGCGGCACCAGTGACGACATTCCCCCTCTCCCGAACTTCGTTCGACCTCCCCCGCAAGGGGGGGAGGTTGACTCTTTCACGAGATGGTTCGACCTCATCAAGCGAGGATTCGCACTGGCGCCACGGCCAGCATTCAACACATCAAGACATCTCTCCGAGGGGCCAGACTTCGACGACACCATGCGCGACGGCGCATGGCGTATGAGAGACAAGCTCGATCGCTTCTTCCAGGTTATTCGCCTCGATCACCGCGAACCCGGCAATCGGCAACTCGCTGCGCATGAATGAACCGGCAGTCGTCTGCGCATCTGCGTTGTCGTGATTGCGAACTTGAACCGGAGCGCCCGCGATGCCGATCAAAGCACCGCGCGCTTTCAACTGCGCATCATGCGCGTGCGCGGCGTTGCGTACCGCGGGGTCAGTTCGCTTATAGCCTTCTTCGTCTCCGTAACCGATGGTGATGAATTTGGGCATGGTTTCACCTCACATGCACTTGATTGAGAAACTAGAAAAGAAATTCTCCACGGAGATCACAGAGAACACGGAGAGAAGATCAATTTGATTTCCTTCTCTGCTCCGTGCCCTCCGCGTTCTCCGTGGAAATTATCTTCCGATTGCTCAGCGCGATTGACGCGCCTCGGTATAGCGAGCGAAGTTGTTCAGAATCGCCTGCCACCCTTGTTGCTGCTGTTCGATCGAGTGCGTCGGCTCGCTATCGAACGTGACGCGAACGAGCACACCCTTCGCATTCTTCTTGAATTCGACGGATGCCTTCCGATCGCCGAACGAATACTCGATGAGTTCGTTCTTAACGACGGCCGTATACGTGCCGGCGAAATCGAATCCCATGCTGCCGTCCTTCGCCTCCATGCGCGACGAGAAATTGCCGCCGACTCGCAAATCCACGGAGGCAGCGGTGGTGTGCCAATCATCGGACGCTGCATTCCACTGCTTGATGTCTTCGGGCGTGGTGTAGGTACGCCAGACGGTATCCAGAGGCGCGGCGACGACGGTTTCGACTGTGATTTTCATGATGAATGCTCCTCTTCGATCTTTCAGACTTGGCCCGTGCGGGCATTCCTATCTAAGACGTATGTGCTATCGCGATTCCGACACCGGCGAACGAATGCCTTTGCTTGGGTGACTACTGACTTGTGACTAGAGACTAGCAAGAATGGATTTTTTACTCCGCGTCCCCGAGTCCCCGCGGAGATCCTTTCTTGTTCTTAATGACTCCGTAATCTCAATGTCTCTCGAGTGACTAGTGACTCGTGACTAGCAAACACGGGCTCACCCCGTGTTCCCGATGTTCCCCGTGGAGTTTATAAGTTGCGAAGCCGCCCACAGATAGGCACCCGCCTTCGCGGGTGCGACGGCGGCGGCTTTGAACTCTGTGCGCTCTGTGAGCTCTGTGTGAAATCTTCCGGTCTTCGGCTGTCGGTTGGCAGTTGGTGGTCAGAACCCGCCTGCGCCGGTGCGGCGGCGGCTTTGAACTCTGCGCTATGTATTGCGTCCGACCCTCCGTGTTCTCCGTGTCCTCCGTGTCCTCCGTGTCCTCCGTGTCCTCCGTGTCCTCCGTGGAAATCATCTTCTTTCCTCGTCTTACCCCCGTGTCCTCCGTGTGAAATCTTGTTGCCTTTGTCTTGCCTCGGAGCTCAGCTGGAACAAGGAAGCCGCTTAAGAGTTGATGCGGCTGCCCTCTTGCAGCGAGATCGTCACAAATGTTTGCTGAAATTTACTGCATCCAAGCGAACACCGCGCGGCGGTGGGGGCATTTAGTGCAGTCGGCATTGAATTTCGAATTTGGCGAATGGCCGGAAGACGCCAGCGCATCGCCGTGGGCGGAATGGAAGCGCGGAGTGGTGGCCGCGATTCAGGAGTTGCTCAAAGACTCGCTGGCCGGCGTGTCGGAAGACGATGTGGATTGGGATGCATGGCGGCATCTCTACGAGACCGGGCACTCGCCCGAAGCCGCGGTTAACAAGGCATTTCTTGTCGATGCCTGAACTGGCCGCAGCTCAGGGCCGCGGCCAGTTGAATCGAGTTACTTCTTCGCGCCGCTGAGCTTCTGCACAGCCGCGAGTGCCTCATTCACGTTATCGACCGGACTTACGCCGCCCACAGTCGCGGCAATGGTGCCGTCCTTATTAACGATGAACGTCGTGCGCTCGGCGAACCCGTGCTTGATCTGAACGCCGCGGGTGTCTTTGGCTGCCGGGTTCGCGTCGCCGACTTTCAGTCCGTAAGACTTCGCGATGGATCCATCTGCATCCGAGGCCACCGGAATCTTGCCGGCGCAATACTCAGGATCGCTCGAGAAATCCTTCAAGCGCCCGATGTCATCGAGCGAGACGCCAACGATGCTGGCGCCGGCCGCTGCGAACTGGTCGGTCTTGGTGGAAAACGTGTGTGCCTGCAGGTTGCAGCCGCCGGTATACGCCGAAGGATAAAAGTACACGACGACCGGCCCCTTCTTGAGATTGTCGGCAAGTGAATAAGTGAACTCCTTGCCATTGAGCGCTGCCTTGGCGGAAAAGTCGGGGGCCTTCACACCGGTCTCCAGAGCTGCATATGCGCCCAACGCGGCGACCACACCGATTGCTCCCCCGAGCCAACTCAAAACCACCTTCGTTTTCATAAAAACCTCACCTGCAATTGGAACGACATAGCGACTAGTGAACGCGAATACCCTACTGCTTCGTAGTCTAGGGGCAGCGGTTTAGCGAGAACGCATGGATTTGTGAACAACGCATGTCCTGACGCTCGCGCGTGAGTGATCGCAATGCACCGGACCGGTTCTAAGCGGATTTAATTACACGGTTGCTGTGCGGATTTGGCACGAAGGGAACGGGCGACTAGTGACTAGTGACTAGTGACTGGTGACTAGCAAGAAGGGGCTCTCGCCCCGTATTCCGAGTGGTCCCAGATCGCGAAGCACGCCGACAGGATAGGCAGCCCGTTCGCGGGTGCGACGATCTGAAAGAGCTAAAAGCTCCGTGCCCTCCGCGTTCTCCGTGGAAATTGTCCTCCTCCTCTTCTTACCCCTGTGTACCCCGTGGAGATCTTCCTCTGCTTGCAAAGCGAAGCGACCCAGATAGGCGCCTGCCTTCGCGGGTATGACGATCTAAAGCGCCTAAACGCTCCGTGTTCTCCGTGTCCTCCGTGTGAAACTTCTGAGTGACTAGTGACTGGTGACTGGTGACTAGCAAGAAGGGGCTCTCGCCCCGTATTCCGAGTGTTCCCAGTGGAGTTCTTAGATCGCGAACCACACCGACAAGATGGGCACCCGCCTTCGCGGGTATGACGATCTAAAGCGCCTAAACGCTCCGTGTTCTCCGTGTCCTCCGTGTGAAATTCTTGATCCGACTTCTTCAAGCACTACTTCAGCGCCGCATCCAGCCGCGAGGCAATCGCGCGTAACACGGCGATGCGCGCGGCCGGTTTGTCATCCGCTTCGATCGGAAACCACGGAGCACATTCGGTGTTCGTGCGGCGAATCATGTCCGCGGCAGCAGCTTGATACGCATCGTAGAAGCGTCGATTGGCCCAGTCTTCCTTATCGACCTTGAAGCGTTTGAGCGGATCGTCCTCGCGAGCCTTCAAGCGGCGGAACTGTTCTTCCTTACTCACGGACAACCAGAACTTCGCGACGATGATGCGATGCTCGCTCAGTTGCAGTTCGAATTCGTTGATTTCGTCGTAGGCGCGCTGCCAGTCATTTTCCGGCGTGAGTTCGCGCACGCGTTCCACCAAAACTCTGCCGTACCACGATCGATCGTAGATCGTGACTTCGCCACGCGGTGGAATCGCTTTCCAGAAGCGCCACAAGTACGGATGCGCTGCTTCTTCAGGCGTCGGCGCGGAGACCGGGACGACTTGATATTGCCGGGCATCGAGCGCACGAGTCACGCGTCGTATAGAACCGCCCTTCCCTGCCGCATCCATGCCCTCGAACGCGAGCACGAGCGCATGCTTGCGAAACTTGGCGCGTCTTGCGGCGAGAGCAATCTTGCTCTGCAATTCATTGAGCTCGCGCTCGTAGTCATCGTCATTCAAGGCGGGCAGTGCACGCGCGGGCAATCGAACGCGCTTGCCGCTTTCGTGCTTCGGCCACTTCAGCAACTTGGGTCTTTGCGGCGCTAAACCCGCCTGAAGTTCCTTGAGCAACAAGTTGCCCACGCGCAGCAGTCGATATTCTTCGTCCGCCGCATCGACGCGATGCCATGGCGCATTCGCAGACTCGGTGAGTTCGATGACAACTTCGGTTGCAGCTTTTGCAGCACGATGGTGCTTCACCAGCCAGCGATCTTCTGCCGTCACACGCCAGCGAGTGAGCTTGTCCGCTCGCAACGCTGCCAATCGTTCGCGCTGCAGTTTCGCCGGCAGATCCAGCTGGACTTTCAAAACGCGAATCCCGTCCGCTTCCAACATGGCTTCCAACTGCCGAATGCGCTCGCTTGCACGTTTGAGCTCCGAACCCTTCTGCTTCTCGAGGGCGAGCTGATGCAATTCGGAATACCAGCCTGTGTGCATGAACGCCATGCGACCGCGCGCCGGCAAGTGCGTCCAGTAACGCCACATCTCCGGGCGCAACTGGTCGTATGCGTCGGGCGGGCCGAATGCGTGAACGTGGATAAACTTCGGATCGAGCCACTCGAGCAAGTCGTTGATGACTTCGCTGCGGCCCGCAGTGGGCGCGCCGGTGAGGATGAGGACAAATCCGAAGGCGCGCGATGTTTCTAGCTGCGACTGCGCCGCCAATAGCTGATCGCGTAAAACAATCAGCTCACGTTCGAACTCGCGCTTGCTGACCCGCGGATGACCCATCTACTTTTTTCCCGCGGGCACTTGCTGGGTGATGCAGTGAATGTTGCCGCCGCCCAGCAGAATTTCGCGAGCTTGAACTCCGATCACTCGTCGCTCCGGAAATAGTCGCTTCACGATTCGCGCCGCCGGCTTGTCCGTCTTCGGATCTAAAAGCGGCATGACGACTGTGGAGTTCCCGATGTAGAAGTTCACGTAAGAGCCCGCGAGCCGCTCGCCGGCTTCGCGAGGTGCCGCACCCTCGGCTGCATCGATATCTCGCGCTTCCTCTTTGGTGCGATACAGAGGACCCGGCTGCGGAATCTTGTGCACTTTGAACTTGCGTCCTTGAGCATCCCGCGAGTCCATCAAACGCTCGTACGCATCCAGCGAGACTCGATACTGGGGATCGCGTTTGTTATCGGTCCACGTCAGCGCGACTTCACCTGGACGCACAAAGCAGCACAGATTATCGACGTGACCATCGGTCTCATCGTTGATCACGCCCTTGGTGAGCCATACCACGCTGCTCACGCCCAAGTATTCGTGCAACAGTATTTCGATCTGCCCTTTGTCCAGATGCGGATTGCGATTGGGATTGAGCAAACACTCCTCGGTCGTGATGAGCGTGCCCTCGCCGTCGACGTGAATCGCCCCGCCTTCGAGAATCAACGGCGCCCGATAACGATCGCGCCCTTCGATCTCCAACACTTTCCGCGCGACGAGATCGTCTTGGTCCCAAGGGAAATACAGCCCGCCGTTCAAACCGCCCCATGCATTGAACGCCCAATCGACCCCACGCACGTTGCGCTTCTTGTTGACCACGAACGTCGGACCGACATCGCGCATCCACGCATCGTTACTCGACATCTCCACCACGCGGATCGCATCCGGCAACATCGAACGCGCATTCACGAATTGATCGCGCGACACCCCCACTGTGACCGGTTCGCTCGTCGCAATGGCTGTTGCCACCGAAGCGAATTCGCGTTGCGCAGGTTTTGCAGCCAAGCGCCACAAACTTGCCTGCTCCGGCCACAGCATCCAACAACCGCTGTGCGGCTCGAATTCACCGGGCATCCAGAAGCCGTCGGAGGCGGGAGTGGTGGCGAGTGTTGATGTCATGGTTGGTTAGGGTGACACATTCGGACAGATGCTTCGCATCGGGAAGGCCTAACGGCGGGATGGATGCTTTGCATCGTGAGGGACTAACGTCGGGTTAGAAACAAACAGGGGGCATGCTTTGCATCGAGAAGGCCTGAGGGCGGAAGGATGCTTCACATCGTGAGGGACTGCGTCGGGTCAGACACTGATACGGCAAATGCGCTGCACCGGGGGAGACTCAAGTTGAGTCAGCGAACAAGACAGAAAGCGTCATTCCGTTCCGAGCGCTTCTGTCCCGACGTAAGTCCCTCTCGACACGAAGTGTCCTACCCGACGAATATCCTTCTCGACGCGCAGCGTCCTTCTCGACGCCTGTCCTTCCCGACGCGCTAGCGTCCGTCATCCCCTGCTCAACGTGTACTCCGCACTGCAATACGGGCACTTCGCCCAACCCGTCTTTTCGATCGGGAGGAACACGCGAGGATGCGAGTTCCAAAGATGCATGCCGGGCATCGGGCAGGACAGCGGTAGATCCGACATCGTGACCGTGTATTGATTGCTTGCGTTCGGCTGCAAAAGCTTGGTGCTGGATTCGTTCGCGCTCATCTGGGACTCCTCGAAGAGGGGCGCAATTATGGCAGAAAGCGGCGGGCACCTCCCTGTGCCTGAGATAGGCCTGCCGGTGAGAAAGACGCTTGGCGTCGGGAGGGACTAACGTCGAGAAGGACAACTACGTCGTCGGGAGGGACTTCGTCGGGTCAGAGGCTGGAGCGGAGCTGACAACTGCCAACTCTAAACGGCAAACCGAGAGGAAATGGTGTGGCGTGTCGCGTGTGGGGTCAGCCTCACCCATCTCTTGCTGCCAACCGTCAACTCACAACCGTACCGTTAAGAACGCCCCCTTCCCGACCTTCCCCCGCAAGCGACCGCAAGCGAGGGAAGGAGTGAGAGTCGCAGCGCTCGCCTGAGCAAACCCCATCGACTCCGACATCCTGTCAATCCTGTTCATCCTGTCTAAAACGTCTTTTCCTCTGCTCCGGATACAAAGAGAAGATGTGTCGACGGACTAACAAGAAGCACACGATGACAACGCGAAGTGTGACGACAAAGTCGTCCATCGTTCATCCGATTCTGTCCCGACGCAGTCCTTCCCGATGCGACAGCATCCTTCCCGACGTCGGTCCTTCTCGACGCAAAGCGTCCCTCTCGACGAACGTCCTTCCCGATCGAAAAGCGATCCGTCGCAGATGTGAGGATTACAGCCTCATCTCGATCTGCCGACTATTCCCCACGACCTGGTCGAAATCCAGGCCTAACGTACCGAGCACGGGTTCGGCCACGGGGCGGATTTGCTTGTCCACGTAATGCTCCCGATCCAGTGGATTCTGCACATTGTCCAAGGGCTCGGGGCCTGCCGTCGTCATCACATATTGAATGAGTCGGCCCGATTGCGAGGATTTCCGGGCAGCGGCGACATGAGGTGGTGTGGTCGCGGTGTATTCGGCGGTGTCTTTGCGCAAGTTCTTTCGATACACCAGATCCGCATCGAGTTCTCCGTCGCGAACTCGCGTGACAATTTCAGTCAAGTACGACTCCACCGGTTCATCGCGGAATAGGCGCAGATACAGTTCACGCTGCACGTTCTTGGCGAGCTCAGTCCAGTCGCGACGCACCACTTCCATGCCGACGAACTCGAGTTGACCGTTATCGTGACGCAAGCCCGCATAACGCTTGCTTGCACCCCGCGCACTGTGTCGTGCATGCGGCAAGAACAACTTCTCGTACAGCTTCTCGAACTTTAGCTCCAACTTGCTGGCCAGGTGCCAACGCTCCTCGATGTGGCCCGCAAGATCCGAACTCAATTGGAGTGAGAGTTCGCGGCCCCGCGCATTGGCTTCTTCTGCGGCATCGATCCCGGAGCGAACGAACAAGCTGTCCGTGTCGCCATAGAGCACGGTGAATCCGCGCTTCTCAAACCACTGCTTCGACCACAGCAGCATCTCGCGCCCCGTGCTCGTGATCGCATTGGCGAGATCCGGGTTGTAGAAGCGGCAGGCGGGCGTGCCCAGCACGCCGTAAAACGAGTTCATCAAAATCTTGATGGCGTTCGATGCGACTTGATCGCCCGCTTTGCGCGCGTTCTCTCGCTGCGGAAACAACTGATTCAACATGCCGGGCAAGATTCCCGGTTCACGGCGGAATCGCGCAGCCGGCGTATCGATCAAATCCGAACCGCTTTGATCACGCGGCACGTACGTCAGCGGATCGATGTTGAACGTGCGAATCACGCTCGGATAGAGGCTCTTGAAATCGAATACCCAAACATTGCGATGCAAGCCGGTGGTGGGCTCCAGAACATAGCCACCTTGTTGTGCGGCGTGCACGCGCGAGTCGTCGGACCTCACGGTCGGCGCGACGATCTTCAGGCGTTCCAACTCGCTCAAATACAAGAACTCGAATGAGGCGATGCTGGCGGAGACGCGATCCGGCGTCATGCCGGTGAGTTGGCTGCGTGCGAACGCGAGTCGAATGACGTTCAGCTTCTCGACGATTTGGTACGCGAGCCGTGCATCGGTTCTAGCGTACAGCGCGAACGCGGGCAGATCGTGTCGATAGTTGTGAAGGATCTCTTGGAGACGATCGCGCACGTCGCCTGAAACCGCTTTGCCTTCACCCAAGACTTCGCGCGCGACAGCATCGAGCGAATAGTCGTCCATGCGGATGAAGGCGCCGCGGAGCAAGTCGATCCCGTCCAATACGAGCCGGCCCGGGATGCTCGCCTGCCCGCTGCCGAAATAGCCTTCCGCCTTACGCAGGCGCATCGCGCCGGCATCTCTTCCCAGTTCCAGCGGATGCCGCACACGCTGCGCGATTTTCTGCAACGCATTGAGATCGAAATCCACGATGTTCCAACCGGTGATCACATCGGGATCGAAGGCGCGGATCCGCTCGCAAAATGCATCCAATGCCGTGAACTCATCGGCACATCGCACCGCGTGCTCGGGCATCGATCGATTCGAGCCATCGACGATCAGCACTTCATCGATGCCGGGCGCGTATAGCGAGATCGCAAGCAAGCGCTCCCCCCGCCCGTCGGTCTCGATGTCGAAGGACAAGACGCGCGGAGTAATCGACACATCTGCCGGCCTCAAGACGGGATTGTCGAAAATCCAAGTAATGCCATCGCCCGCGACGGGCTCACCTTCGATCTCACATCCGCCTTTGATCGCCCTCTCGATCAGATAGCGCATCGCGAAGCGCACATCGGCTTCGAATGTGTCGATGCCTGCAGAGTGCAGTCGGTCTCGCAGTGCAGGCACGTCCGATGGGATTGCGAGGCTCACTCGGCTGACGGCTTCGCCGAGAAACGTGTACCGACCGCAGTCTTCAATATGCTTCGCACCCAGTACTTGAGCTCTGCGGGCAGCCGACGCCTTGATGTAGAAGTGCGGACGCTGCCGATCGTCGCGGATCAAGAATGTGCTCCCGTCCTCCATGCGCCCGTAGAGGCAGATCAAGGGCACGCGGTCGCGCTCGCGGTTCACGACGCGATACGTTGCTTGGAGGATGAAGCCGCGGAAGGTTGTCACGACGCGATTGTCGCCGATCTCTCTTACGTGCGCCCTGCCGTCGGCATATATTCGCTACCCGTTCGGAAATCGTCAGTACAGGAGTTCAGATGCGCACATATATATGGATGGGTATGTTGATTGCCATGGCGGGCTGTGCCAGCAACGAATCAATGGTCAGAGACCGTGGCGCGGCCGACTTGCATTGCGATCCGGCTGAAGTGTCGGTCAAGTTGTTGGAGCGGCCTTATGTGGGTGTCACTCGTTACGCAGCGGAAGGCTGCGGAGAGACGCGCCAATACGAGTGCCGTGCGCGGGCATACACCGCCGGCGTGCCGGTTGGCGAACGCACCTGTCGCCGGGAAGGCGCCGATCATGACGGGATCATAGAGATCGGCGGCGGTTATACGTTTTGACGGAGTACACGATGCGATTTGCAATGTTGGGCGCAGGCGCGCTGGGGACGATTCTCGGGGCGCATTTGATCCGCGCAGGCCACGACGTGACGATGATTGCACGCGGTGCACGTGCAAAATGGATCGCGCAAAACGGGCTCGCGATTCACGGATTGGCCAATATCAACACGCGCTGCAACGTGGTCGAGGCAGGCGCCTCACTGCCCGAGGTCGATTGCTTCATCGTTGCCACCAAAGCTATCGACACAGAAGTCAGTTTGCGGCCGTTCGCGGATCTGCAAGTCGAGTCAGTATTCTCGATGCAAAACGGCGTACTCAAAGATTCGCTCATAGCCGATGCGTTTGGCTCGGCAGCCGTGCTGGGTTCGATGGCCGACTTCAGTGGCGAATTGCTGGCGTCGGGCGATGTGCTTTTCACACGCAACGCGGGGCTCGATATAGGCGAACTCAACGGCTCGATGAGCCCACGCGCGAGCGAACTCGCCAAGCTGATCAACGAATCGGGCGTGCGCTGCACGGCTGTTCCCGACATCCAAACGCGCGAATGGTCGAAGTTCGCGGCGTGGGTCGCCCTCGGGCCCATCGCTGCGCTGACGCGGCTGAATACCTGGCAGTACCTCACCGATGAACGAGGTGCGCGACTTGCGGTGGATCTCGTTCGAGAGGCATGCAAGCTCGCCGATGCGGTGAAGGTGCCGCTGATGGATTTGTCGCCACTGCCCGCATTGAAGTTGCGCAACTCAAGCGATGCGGATGCACGCGAGGTCGTGAAGCAAATCGGTCGCAAATTCGAATCGGATTCGCCGACGCATCGAATGTCCGTACTGCAGGATATCGATCGTGGCAGCCCGCTCGAGATCAAGGAGCTGCTGGGTTACGCACTCGATCTGGCTGAGAAACTGAACGTGCCGATGCCGGTACTTCGCACGAGTTACGATCTGCTGAGCATCGGACGCAGCAAATGAAAACGGAGCGTGAGTTCGCACTCACGCTCCGCATTGCTTCGATTGCGAATCGATCAGCCGCCGGATGATGATCCGGCCGTACCGCCTGAACTGGTGCCCGATGTACCGGTTGAATTGCCGCTCGTATCGCCGGTGCCCGCAGCGCCCGGCTGGGTCGTCTCGTCTACGGGTGGTGTACTCGGCGTTGCGGTAGCAGTGCCCGTGGTGTCGTTCGTGCCACCGGACATATCTCCGCTTTGGTCGGTCGTAGCACCCGGCATCGTTTGATCTGTGCTTTGACCTGCGCTGTTCTGGCCTCCGTTCGCGGCATCATCATGCTTGGCGCACGCGCTCAACCAGAGAATGGCAGAGGCGCAGAGCGCTGCCGTCGTGATCTTCGTTACTCGCATTGTCGTCTCCTACTCTCCACTGAATTTGCGAGGCTCATTCCAGCCTCTTGCCGCAGGTGGAAAGGCGCGGAGACGCAGATAGTTCCGCGCGGCATCGACGCATTGAAGCCGTAGGAATAACTGGTGCAGCAGCATGCGCGCTTAGCCGACTTCGACCGGTGCCTCGGCGGTTTCTGTTGAGCGGATGTCGGGATCGAGTTGCCAAAACACCCAGGCCGACGCGCAGGTCATCAATCCGACACATAGAAAGGTTGCATGAAATGCATGCAGCGAATGGGCAGCCGTGTCGGTACCGAACATCTCCGTGAAGGTCGTCAACAACGCAGCCGCCGCCGCGACACCGAAACTCATCGCCAGCATCTGCACGACAGAGAGCAATCCATTGCCGCTACTTGCTTGCGCAGGACTCAAGTCCTTCAACGCAACCGAGTTCATGGCCGTAAATTGCAGCGAATTCGCCGCACCTAAGCAAAGCAGCTGCAACACTCGCAGCCAATGCGGTTGGTCCGCCGAAAGCAAAGAAAAACTCGCGATGACCGTGCCGACCACGATCGTGTTAGCGACCAGCACTTGTCGATATCCGAACCGCGAAATCAATTGCGTCACTACGCGCTTGGTGCCAGCGGCCGCAAGCGCAACCGGGATCATCGTGAACCCCGCTTCCATGGGTGTGTAGTGCAAGCTGATTTGGAACAGCAGCGGCAACAGAAACGGCATGCTGGAGCTGCCGATACGCGCGAAGAGATTACCCAACAGGCCGATCGTGTACGTGCGCACCGAGAACAGACTCGTGGAGAACAGCGGATTGGAGACTCGCGCCGCATGCAGCCAATACGCAACCAGACTCGCAAGCCCATATACAAGAAGAACGAGCACCAACGCACGCCCAAGACCCAACTCGCCGATGCCATCCAAGGCAATCGAGATCGCCGCCATCCCACTTGCGATCAGCAAATAGCCAGCCACATCCAGACGGCTGTGTAGCGCGTGACGGTCATCGGGCATGTAACGCAGCGTCGCGAGTGCGCCGATAAATCCGATCGGCACATTGATCAAGAAGATCCAGTGCCACGATGCTTGTTCGGCCAGCCATCCGCCGAGCGTGGGGCCAATGAGCGGACCGATCATTCCTGGAATCGCAACCACACTCATCGCCCGCAAGAACTGTTGATGCGGGAACGCTCGCAGGACCGCAAGTCGGCCGATTGGTAACAGCATCGCACCACCTGCGCCTTGCAACACGCGCGATGCAACGAGTTGCGTCAGCGTGCGCGACATCGCGCATAGCACGGAACCGATCACGAACAAGGTGATCGCGGAGAAGTAGGCGCGCTTCGTCCCGAAACGATCGGCAACCCATCCCGATGCCGGAATCAACATTGCCATCGTCAATGCATATGCAATCACCACCGACTGCATCCGCAATGGACTTTCGCCCAAACTCCTCGCCATCGACGGCAATGCCGTATTCACGATGGTGGAATCCAGCATTTGCATGAAGAACCCGACCGCGACCAGTCCGAGCAGCATTCGATCGGGAATTTTTTTGGTGGTGTCGATCACGCGGAATGGTCAGCAGAACAAGTGGACTGATCTAATGCGCGGCCGGGGAAATCTTTCCACTCCGGACGCAACACAAAACGCGCAGAGACACAGGCAAGAAGTTTCGACAGGATGAACAGGATTGACGGGATGGTCGGAGCGAAGACATCTGAAGCGGAATGAAGAGGCAAGCCTGCGGGCAGGGTAGCCTGCGTGCGAGCGCTTCCTCGTTAATTTTCTTACCCCTTTCAAAAATTCTTCTCTCCGCACCGGAGCCGGAGCTAAGAGTTTGGACAGGATGAACAGGATTGACAGGATGCTCGGAGCGAAGACATCTGAAACGGAATGAAGAGGCAAGCCCTGCGGGCAGGGTAGCCTGCGTGCGAGCGCTTCCTCGTTCATCTTCTTTACCCTTTCAGCCCGATTGGGCACTCACACATGACACTTCACACGTTACACATTTCTCCTATGCGTTCTTTGCGTTGCGTCCGACCTCCGTGCTCTCCGTGTCCTCCGTGTCCTCCGTGGAGCCATTCTTTCTTATCCCAATTTCCCCCGTGCCCTCCGTGGAGATCTCTACTCCTCATCCTCATCCAAAAATTCGGCTTGCACTTCCATTCCGCCCAGATCCGTAAACGGCTGCACCTTGCTCAAGAAGCGCGAGCGAGTCGTGGGCTCATTCAACGCGGCATTCAACGCCGCATTGAGTTCGTAGACATCGGTATCGAAGCGCGCATCGGCAAGCGCCTTCGCGAACGCTTCAACGTGCGCATGCCCAATCTGGTACACGTACGGCGCGAAGTCAGGATCGATATCTTCGTTCTCGGGTTGCTCGAATGCTTGCTTGCAACCCGACGCATCCGTGGCGTGATAGTTGCGGCACGTCTGCGGTCGCACTGCATAGATCGTGCATTGCCCATTCCTCAAGAACGCACATTCGATGTTGATGCGCGCGCGTTCTTCTTCATCCATTCCCGTAAGGCGCTCCGCATTCCGCTCGATTCGTTCGCGTAGACGCTGTTGCTCAGTAACGGGCAAGGTCGCGAGGTACTCCAGGATACGAAACACCTCGACAGCACGAACATCGATCGTGAAATTGCAGCACCAAGAACAACCCGCGCGACACGCGAGTGTGTTTGCATCCGCCGCTGCGGCGAGCCGATCATCGTGGCGCCTTTGAGAACTCGCAAGCGCAGCAATGGGACCGCCCTCGCGGATCTCTACATCTGCCCGAGCGCGCTCATCGGCGATGAGCTGGCGTACGAGGTGTAGGTCGATGGTGAATTCCATGAGGTAGTGACTGGTGACTAGCGACTAGCGGATAGTCAGAGAGAGAGTCGTCGATTGAGTTTGCGATTGAGTGCTGTGAGTTGTCAGTTGTCCGTTGACAGTCAGATCGAACCACGATCCACGAACCCCGATCCACGATCCACGATCCACGATCCCCGGACCACGCACCCCGATCCAGACCGACGGCTTGCCTGAGCGCAGCGCTCGCCTGTTCTCTCCGTTTGCCCCCTCTCCCGCGCTACGCGCGACCTCTCCCACAGGTGGAGAGGTGACTTGTTTCCCGCGTGCGCGGCGCGCCCGCATAATACGCGCCCTGTTAGTCGGCCAAAACTCAAAACACATGAAGATCTATTCGTGGAACGTGAATGGCATTCGCGCGGTGATGAAAAAAGGCGTCTTTTTGCCGTTCATCCAAGAGCACCAACCGGACATCCTTTGTCTGCAGGAGACCAAGGCGGAGCGCGGGCAGATTGAAATCGATTTGCCTGACTATCACGAGTATTGGAATTCCGCGGTCAAGAAGGGCTACTCCGGGACCGCGATCTTCTCGAAACACAAGCCGATTGAAGTCATCAACGGCTTCCCGACGGAATTCTCATCCCGCTTCAAATTTGCAGATGAATTACAGCGCGACAGCGCGGAAGAAGGCCGAGTGATCACGGCCGAGTTCGAGAAGTTCTTCGTCGTAACGGTCTACACACCCAATGCCAAAGATGACCTGAGTCGTTTGGCGCTGAGACACGAACATTGGGATCCCGCATTTCTCGCGTACTGCAAGCAACTCGAGACCCGCAAGCCGGTCATTTTTTGCGGCGACCTCAACGTTGCACACACCGAACTTGATTTGGCGAACCCAAAACCGAATGTCGGCAAAAAGGGCTTCACCAACGAGGAGCGCAAAGGATTTCAGAATTTCGTCGATGCCGGATTCATCGACACGTTCCGGCTTTTCAAACAGGGCAACGGCTACTACACATGGTGGAGTCACTTCGCCAACTCTCGGGCACGGAACGTCGGATGGAGAATCGACTATGTGCTCGTCTCGAGCCAACTAAAAGGCTCAGTCGAAGCCGCGGACATCCATCCGAACGTTCAAGGCAGCGATCATTGTCCGGTGAGTGTGACATTGAAGGCAAAGTGATGGGGTGATGAAGAGATGAGGTGATGACGTGAACAGCGTAGCCCGTCAAAGACTCAAACCCATCTGGCAAGACCGGGGGCGCGTAAATCATGCTACTCGCTCCGCCCTTCACTCCATCACCCCATCACCTTTCTTTCACTTCACCTCGTACACCTGCCCGCTCTGCGCACCCTCAACGCTCTTGCTGTAGGCAAGTGCAACGCGCTTGGCCGGCACTGCCTCGAAGCCGCGGAAGAACGGACCGTAGGACGGCAACGACTCGACGAGTACGCTGGGACTCACAGAATTGATTCGAATACCGCGCGGCAACTCGATGGCCGCGGCTCGTACAAAACCGTCGATCGCGGCGTTCGCAACCGAAGCATTCGCGCCGGCGACAACCGGGTCGTAGCTCAAAATTCCGCTAGTCAAGGTGATCGAGCCGCGATCGTTCAGATAGGCCTGGCCGATGAGCGCGAGCTGAACCTGTCCGAGCAACTTATGATGTAGGCCGATCTTGAACTGGTCGATGGTCATGTCGGCAAGCGGTCCGAAATGGGCCTTTCCCGTCGTCGAGACGATCGCATCCACTTTGCCCACCTGCTCGAACAGGCTCTTGATGCTCTCCGCACTCGCGACATCCACGCGATACTTGCCGGAGTTTTGAGCGGTCTCGAGCACTTCATGACGTGCGGACAATTCTTGCACCACAGCGCGCCCGATCGTTCCGGTAGCGCCAACAACTAAGACTTTCATGGTTCTTCCTTTGTGTGGACCCGACGGCGTACATTGTGAATCGCCGCATGCGATCGAGTAATAGGTTTGCGGGAATGAAACTCATCCACGCGATTAAGTAATGGCAGCGCAGTGAGTGGTGAGCAAGTGAGAAGTGAGCGGCCTAGCTCTTCAGTTGAACGAGACCACGGCGCACTGCGCTTCGCCATTCACGTCTCACGGCATCACTTCATCACCTGAATACCACCATGGCCCGCCACAAACCCTCCTCGCGCCCCATCGTCATTCCTTCGAGCAGTGGACAGCTCGCGGGCCGCGAGATCTTGGTACCCGCTTCAGTCCGCATCGCACGAGAGAAGGCCGCGGAAAAATTGCGAGCAGCTCGCGAACGCAAAGAAGCACGCGCAAGATTGAAAGCGGCACGCGAAGAACGCGCGATCGCAAAAATGGCGCTAAAGATTGCAAAGGCATTGGACCGTAAGGCAGCTCAGCGCGAGCGCGAGGCTGCAAGGCTCGAAAGGAAGGCAGAACGTGTGGCTTTCCTACTCGCGCGCCGTGATCGCATCGAGCAAGAACGGCTCGCACAGAAAGCGCGTCGCGACGAGATGAGACGTAAGCGCAAGGCGAAACGAGGTCGAGGCGCGCGAAAACGAAGAAGCAGTGAGCCGGAGGATGCTCACTAACTGCTCCCTTTTTCCTCCTTCTTGATCTTCTATATTGCGCAGCACGAGTCTGTTGGATTTCACTAAAGGACCCTCCTCGCAACGACGCTAATGAACCGGATTCGACGAGATCTGCCCGCGCAGTGGGCACCCCATGTGACGGCTCAATCGAACTCAGTTCTCGCGCTGTCGTTGGTCCTTTGGTCCGGCAATCAATCGTTCGCACAAGCTCCCTCTGATAGCCCGGTCGCAGTCACAGTGCTCGGATCCCGCATTCCGCGCGATCGGGCCTACGAACCGGCACCTACGACAATTCTGACTAGCGACGACCTTGCCGCGGCTGGATTTTCGAGCACCCCAGAGTTGCTGAAAGCTATCTCGTCAAATAGCGGCGAGACCCAAAGCCAGCAATCCTTCTCCGGTGCCTCATTCACACCTGGCGCACAACAGGTCGATCTGCGTGGGTTAGGACCGAATCACACACTGGTGTTAGTGAACGGTCGTCGCATAGCCGACTTCCCTCTTCCCTTCCAGGGTCGCAGCAACTTCACCGATGTCACCAACATACCCGTCGGCTTGATTGACAGAGTGGAGGTACTCAGCGGCAGCGCATCAGCGATCTATGGGTCCGACGCGATCGCGGGCGTAATTAATTTCGTCTTGAAAGAACGCGCCGGCGGCACATCCTTCGACTATCGATACGGAGACACTGCGCACGGCGGAGGCTCGTCGCATCGTTTTACGATCACAAGTGGATTAAGCGGCGATTCGTTCGATTCGGTCTTTGGTTTGGAACTGCTCGATCAGCAGCCGCTGTGGGCATTCGAGCGAAGCATCCAAGATTCCACCGCCGACAACCCAACAACACGTACTCCGATTGCACAGCGCACGTTCTTGCGAGAGGACCCGGTGCTTGACGGCTACAAGGATCCGGGCGCGGATCTTTGCCAACACATCGCGTATCTCAACGAGCGATCCACGTACTACGCATCTCGACCCAATCGCGGCCCTGACGGTGATGACGGGCATTACTGCGGCAGCAACACTTCGATCGGCTATGGAACAATTCTCAGTAAGAGACAGACGATCAGCGCACATGGGGCTCTTTCGTATCGATTGAACGACGCCCACACACTGTTCGCTGCGATGGACTTCGGTCTTATCAGCATCGGCATCTTTTCCGACGTGCTCGATTGGCAGTACCAAGATTCGCTGGGCAGTGAAGACGGCATCTTCTTCAACCAAGCTAGCGACGGGCTCGATAGTTGGTACCGGCAATTCGCACCGGAGGAATTCGGCGGGTTGCGGCGCGCGATGATCCGCAATAATGCTAGGACCGTCAGCATCAACCCTGGCGTGCGAGGAATTCTTGGGGCCACGGGTTGGAAGTACGAGCTCTCACTCAACCACAGCGAATATCGAGCGAGCGTAAGTTGGCCGCAAATCGTCGCATCGCGCGCCAATGAGCTTTTTCTTGGAAGACAGTTGGGAGCCGACGAAGCCAGCGGCTACGCGATATTCGCAGCGAGCCCCGACCGCCTTTACTCGGCTCTCACCCGAGCAGAGTACGACGCGATTGCGAGCCGGAGTGTCTACGAACCTCGTTCGCAATTCGACGGTGTGTCATTCACGTCCAACAACACTGATGTCATGAGATTGGCCTCCGGGTCGGTCGGGGCAGCACTGATCGCCGAACTGGATAACCAACAGTACGCAATCAATCCCGATCCGCTCGCTCTCACCAACTACTATGTGGGTCTACGCGACTCAGACGGTCAGGGTCAGCGACATCACCAAGGCGTAGGAATTGAAGTCCGTGTACCGCTGCTGGACGGCCTGCAATTTTCGCAAGCAGATCGCTACGACCGCTACTCGTTCGCTCACGGGAGCACTGATAAGTTCACTTACGAGTTTGGAGCGCAGTGGCAGGCACTCGAGAGTCTGCAGCTTCGAAGCTCATATGGCACTGGATTCCGCGCACCCGACTTGCACTACGTGTACGCGGGTGAAGGCAATACGCACCCGTCCGCGACGGACTACTACCTGTGCCGCAGTCGCGAACCGCAAGCAGAACTCGGGGAGTGTTCGTTTGCGGACAACACCATTGTCGAAACACGTGTCGGCAATCGAAGCCTCAACTCCGAGACCAGCACCTCCTTCAGTTCCGGAATCGTCTGGTCGCCGAACGCGATGACAAGATTCAGTCTCGACTATTTTCGGATTCAGTTGAGCGATGAAGTACAGGACTTGAATCGCGATGCGCTGTTGAGAACCGAGGCGGATTGCCGACTGGGCCAGACAGTTGCGGGCAGTCCGGTCGACGCAGCCAGCACGACGTGTATGGACGCATTCGCGCGTGTGCAGCGCAATTCTGCGGATAGTCCGATAGCCCCAGAGGAACTCATCGACGTACGCGTGAACCCAATCAACATCGCGAAGGAAGAGACGACGGGCCTCGATGTTTCCATTCACGCCCGATGGTCCAAGAAAGCCGGTGACTTCTCATTGGACGGTGGATTCACGTACGTCTTAGAACATTCGCTACAACGTTATCCCGGCGAGCCCAAGGTCGATGAATTCGCTCTTGGTAACGGCTTCGACATACCACGAAGTAAGGCGAACCTCACCCTGCGTTGGTCCAGGGACAAATGGACCGCGGGCTTGCACGCCGAGCGCTTGGATCGGCTGCCGAACTACGCCGAGACGGATCACATCGATGCTACTTACATCTACAACGGCACACTCAATATCGAATGCTTCACTCGAGCACGCCTGCACATCGCCGTAGACAACTTGCTCGATTCACGCCCGGCGAAAGATCGCACGTACGCGTCGTATCCCTACTACGACATTTCTTGGTTCGACGCTTCCGGCCGAACGTACTATCTCGGCTTGAACGTCTCGTTGTAGCAGGCCCGACTCGTTACCCGCTAAGTTTCTTCGCTTCGCACTGGAGCCGAAGTTCAGAGATTGGACAGGATGAAGGATTGACAGGATGGTCGGAACAGTCTTACTTCCGCGCTTGCACCATCCATACGTTCGTAGCGTTGGTCCATGACTGCAGCGCGAGATACTTCCCGTCGGGCGAAGGGATGACCCATCTCAGCGGATCATTCGGCCGGTGCAGCATGACGTTTACGTTGCCATCCAAAGATACGTGCAGCAAAACGGCGTCTAACTCATCGAAACAGACTACGTAGAGGCCTTGTCCACTGGCATCCCACGCAATTGAGTAGAGCGAGGGGTGACCTCTTGGAACTAATAGCTCGCTGTATTTCGTTGGCCGCTCATGCACATCCATGATCGTGATCGAATGATGCGGGCTGTTAATCAGTGCAATCTTCGATCCATCGGGCGATAGATCCCATTCTTTCGATCCGCCGTCTGAAGCTGGCGCCCGCGCCAGCTCTCGTCCCTCTCCAGTCACAGGATCGAACGAATAGAACACCCGTGTTTCCTGCTCAGATTGCATGCGCACACAGGCTTCATGAATGGGACAGCGCAGTCCCTCACTCAATCCGGCGTGCGAACTTAGGATGAGTGGCTCACCACCACCAAATGGACGCCGGATCAGTTCGATCGGCAAATACTCATTCGGTGGCGATGAGTAATACCAGAGATAGTTCTGATCGGGACTGACGACCGCGCGAAAGTTGTCTCGCTCGTCGACTACGATCGGTTGCGCACGCGGGTCATCTACTGCTTGTCGATAGATGCCGTATGTGCCGCTGCGGTTGGAATGGAAAAGTACTGTACGACTGTCCGCAAGCCAGCCGGACAAGCGGTCTTTACTGTCATCAAGCGTCAGCCGTCTCATGTTAGACAACCGAAGTCCGGTCGCATCGAGTTCAGCAACATAGACGTCGGCCTGCGTACGGTTCTTTATGAGACTGATTCGATCGCCATGGCTGGATGCCTGCAATCCGTGGCTTTCGGAGTCTTTCCATTGCAGCAAAGTCTCTGCAGCTTGCAGTTTCGACTCAGCAAAATCGATCTGCGCACGGGTGAGCTCGGTGGATATCTCATCGTCTATGAGACTGGACATGACCAACTGATCGTGCTTGGTCACGATCATATCCATGACCGATTCGCTCGGTTCGAGTAGCTCGCCACTTCGGCCATCCGCTATTCGATAGGATCTAATTAATGTGTGCGAGTCGGAATCGCGTTCGATGGCGACCACCACGAATTTGCCGTCATCCGAGAACTGCGGAGGAAACCTAATTCGCGCGCTGGGCACTGTCACAAAGAGTCGAGCACCGCTTCCGTCTGCGTTTGCCAACCAAACCTCGTTCCTATTGCGCACGAACGCTATGGCATTGGCACCTCGCGACAGCCTCGCCATCGTGGCATCTGTGAACAGCACCTTTGGCGCGCCCCCGAGCACACACGTGACCCATATCAAGCTCTTCTGCGAGCTTGTCTGGAATCCGCTGACGAGCAGATTGCTGCTGTCGGCGAACCAATCTACGTAGCTGGAGTAAGCATCCGCGGGCGTCTGCAACTCATGTGAATCCACGGAGCCCACTTGCTTCACGTACAAGTGAGCTTCTTCTCCGTATGCGAGATAGCGGCCATCAGGAGAGATCGCGGCTGAGATGATGGGCAGATCCGGAGCATTCGTAGTGATCTGAACTACGTTGTATGAGTGCCGCTTCGGTCTTGCTTGCAACACGTACACTGCTGCAAACAACAGAACGCCGATCAAAGCAATCCAAACTTCGAAAGGCACGGGACGACGCGCACTGATCGCACCGGACATCGACACGACTTGCGGCAACTCGATCGCGGGACCGTTGGCTATCTCGCATACCGGATTCGAATCGAAGCGCGGTTGCATCAACGAAGGGGCCGGAACCTCGTCAACCAACGGCGCCGCAAACCGATATCCGCGACGCGGCACATTTTCTATGTATTTGCCGCCCACACAGCCCAGGCATTTGCGCAGCAACGATACGTTGCGCGTGAGACCGCTTTCTTCGACAACGGTCTTGGGCCAAACGTGACGAATGATTTCATCGTTACTGACAACGGCGCCTTTCCGCTCGACCAATAGAATTAGCAGATCGAGCAGCTTCGGCCGAATCTTCAGCAGCTCGCCATCTCGATACAGCAGGCGTTGCGATACGTCGAGCGTGAATTCGCCGAACGAATAACGCTCCTGGTTCTGATTCTCAGATTTCGCCAAGGACGTAAGGTGTTGCGAGGCGTTGGAGTGAGACATTCGTGTCCATGTTGATGCGCCCCCTACTGCGCGCGCGGATTCTAAGCACTTCGAGCTGACTTCGAAACCCTAGTTCGATTCAAGTATCGGGCGATCGTCACTCAGAAATCGCAGAACTTACGATGACACCGGTTGCACATGGTGAGCGACACCGGTAACTGCGTTGCTATCGCAACCCGCTTCAAGTCACAGAAGATGCGACATGAAAGGTCGCTACTTCGTGACGAAGAAGGCTACACAGTTATCTGCAGTACATGTTCAAGCGCCAAAGCCGCAAACGGTAGACGCCCAAATACTTGGCAACGCACGAGCACACAACTGAACGTGAATGGGAGGGGAGGAAAAAGGGAAGCACTTGGGAAGCAAAAGAGAAGCAATGCCGTCCACTGAGCGCTATAGATTTCTTGCGCGAGTATCGCGACCCAGGCGGCTGCGACTCACACACGTCCGTGACTCAACTCGAATAGAGGAGTAACTATGAAGGGGAAGCTGTTTTCGCTGGCACTCGCGTCATTTCTTGTGACGGCAAGCGCCTTGATGACTACGACGAGTTTCGCAGGGATTCGCACTGTCCCGGCAACCAATTGTGTGCGCACCACACAACGCGATCTCTCGGGTTATTGGAGTTGCCCGTTTGTCTCCGACAACACCTTGGCCGGTAAAGACGTCTCAACTGTTTTCATCGACTTCAGACTACAAAATTCGACCCCCGTCAGCCTCAGCGGCAAAGCCTGCCGTACGCGCTTCGATGGCGACGCCTGGGAATGCGGACCTGAAAAGAAATTTACTGGGACCGGCGGCAAAGACCTAATGATCGACGGAGGTTGGGCAATCATCGGAAATGGGAGCGTCTGGGACTATCACTTTGCGGTGCTGAACTTTCCGGCTGGCGCGGATATCGCGCTACGCGGCATCGCGGGTCAAGGAGGAGGACTCTAAGGTCTCTTGGGAGCGGCTTCGACAGAAGCCGCATCCCACACTCCGATGCGAGACCACGCAAGCGAAAGGGTGAAGAATGTCCAAACTCATGGCCGGAATACTTTGTGTTCTGTCAGGCGCACTCGCGGCGATCCTGGCAATCTTGTTCATGCAGGCGCTATTTCCCGCGCGCGAACTTCCAACCCGTGTTGGTGCTACTTCCTCTTCACCAACGTTGCAAATCGCTTCGTTACCAAACGCCTCGAATGCACCTGCAGCTACAAAAATCGAGAAGATCGCGAACAGCTTCGAGATGGCCTCACCTTCAGCGCCATCAGCCTCTTCATCTCAGTCATTTGAGAGGACCTCAAGACCCAGCCCCGAAGAACTAGAACTCATTCGAGAAGAGGATCTTGCAATTCAACAACGTCGCTATGCGGACCATGATCGAGAGGCACGCGACACGAGCTGGGCATTTCAAATGGAAGCGCAGCTGCAAGAGTCATTGCAAGCGGCCTTTTCGCCCAGTACTCGTTTTGAGAATGCGGATTGCCGCACACACACTTGCACTGTGGTCATTACGTGGCCGAGCATGAAGGAAGCTCGTGATGAAATGATGGGCATTGCAGCCACCACACCCTGCGCTAGCAGTCTGTCGGCACCGACCCCGATGAACGGTGAGTTCCGCTCAACGCTATGGCTGAACTGCGCACCCTCCTCCACACCATCTCCTGACAACCATTCCTAATCCATACGATTTCTAATGGTGTCGCGCGCACTTCAGCGGGGACGCATGACGCTGTCTATGCTCACGCACGCGGGCACTGCGTGAATGCAAAGATTCAAGCCACTTACGAAGCTCTGCGCGGAAGGAGCCCCAAGCTATGCGTCCAAGTGCAACCAGCTTGCTGCTGGAAGGAAGGAACTCGAGGGAGGAAATAGGGAGCTCAAAAAGAAGCTTTTGAGAAGCCATACCGATGACCTGTTGGTCTAGCTTTCGCCTGCTCACTCCCAGCGCACTCTTCACTACCTCTCCGCTGAGACACCGCCTGTCGGAACTGTGCGGAGTAACGAAGGTGCTGGGTGCGGCAGCACAACGCCTCATTCAAAGACAACGCGTCATCGAAGGGAGACTTATTCATGCGAACGATTTTGAAGGTGCACGTATATCGCTCGTGGCTCGCACGAGCGTTCATACTGTTAGCTGCAACGTGGTTATCGGTCTGTGCGCACGCCGACATTTCAATGTTTCCAGGCTATCCAACATTATTTCAGAACGACACCACCAAACTGGCAATCAATTTCGCGACCTGCCCTGGCTGCGAGCCTCGCAGTCAAGCCTCCTGGAGCCTGTTCACAAGTCAACCGACTGCGGCTTGGCTGTCCGACTGGAACACGCAGGGGCCAAATCAGATCCGTGCGTTCGTCGCCAACTACGTAGGGCGAGCAATTGCGCGTCATCAGGTGCCGGTACTTGTCGCTTACATGATTCCCTCCCGGGATTGTGGTTCCGCGAGTGCAGGCGGAGCCCCAACAGCCGCAGCGTACAGAAACTGGATCGATCAATTTGCGTTAGGACTTCATGATGCTTACTCAGGCTCCGATGGCGACGAGACCGTAATTGTGCTGCTCGAACCGGATGCGTTGGCACTTCTTGGACGGGACACTTTCACCAATGCAGCGAGCGGAGATAATGGGTGTCGTGAGTACACATTGATGTACCCGCCACCACTGGGCAAGTCTCTGACCTCGGCGCCGTATGTCGACATGGATGTAACCGGTCCGAACGGCCGTTACGCACTCGTCAAAGAAGCCGTCGCGAAGCTGTCCAGCGCCGCATGCATTCCAACCTACGGCGTGCCGCAACCAAGTGCATGTAGTTCGTATATGAGCCACATCAAGGTGTACTTAGACGCCGGCCACTCCGGCTGGAAGGGCTGGGGAGTCGCCGATATGGCTACGCGTCTGATCAAGGGCGGCATCAAAGACGCCACCGGATTTTTTTCCAACGTCTCCAACTATCAGGTGCTAGGAGCGGTGGGAGGAGCACCCACAAGCGGAGAAATTCCATACGGTGTGGCCTTGATCAACGAATTGAAAAAGCAATTTGGCGGCACCTGGGGAACTTACTCTTGCTACAACCCAGGCACCGGCGGCAAGTGCGACATCCCTCCCAAGACGCAAGTGATCGACACAGGAAGGAATGGCGCCGGATCCAACGTAGCTGGTGGCAGCGGCAACCAAAGCAATGGATGGCCGCTCTGGTGCGACAACATCAACGCGCGCTACGGCCTCGCCCCCACTCTGTACCCAAGTCAGTTCGGGTTCGGCACCAACACGATCGACGCCTTGCTATGGGTAAAGCCGCCTGGTGAAACCGATGGATGCTTTTGGGGCGGCAACACCGACCCGAACGTGGCGCGTGGAGTACCTAACCCTTCGCCCGGCGTCACCGGCGTGATCCCGGCGGGCGCGCTGGACTTCACTGCCGTTTGTATGTTGATCAACGGAACGAATGGATTCTCAAGCTACGGCAATCCGGTGCTTGTGGGCACCTGCAACTTAGATGGAACCAGCGCGTTGACACCTCCAATTCTGAATCAAGCGCATCAGACCAGAGTTGCCGACGTGCAGGGAGCTGACACATTGCTGCTCGAGTGGCAGCCAGTGAAAGGTGCGTGTCAATACATGGTGGGGTATCGAAAACGAGCGTATGGGTCGACGAAATGGAGTGGTTGGTCCAGCATCTATTCCACTGCTTGGGCCGGCGCAGGATCGAACAACGATTCGTTATCCTTTGCCAATGGTCCTCCGACGTGGGCACTGCTAACGGCTGCAGCAGGTACGTTGAAGTACGGCGCGACGGTGCAGTACTCGGTGCGTGCTCGCAACTGCGGCTCTCCCACGTCGACTGCCTGGACGTCCTATGGTGCCCCCTCGGCGACCATCTCTACCGTTTCCTTCAACTGAGTCACTAGGCTGGGGCTACCGATGGTAGCCCCAGCAATGCAGACGATCTCTATGCACTCGGCCAACCTTGTTTCGCATATGTGTGAAGCTTGTCCATCGAGGTCACGCGAGCAGAACGAATACGATGTGAACTAGGCAAGCGAGCAAGAAAGAGATAGAGACCTTCGATCCGCACGGTGCTCTAACTTCAAGCATTTCGGACATCGTCCAGGATCGAACCCCATCACATGTCCGGCGAATATCATGGACATCTAACGAATGTCTCGACGAGCAGATGCTTCAGGGCCGAGTGGTAGCTCGGCCTCTGTCGCCCTTTGCAATCACCAATGGACCCAATTTGCCACAAGAGGAAAAAGGGAAGAACTAGGGAGGGCTTCGGTCAGGACAAAGGAAATTTCGGATGCAACGCTTGGCTTCATCCAAGGAGCCGAGAAGCAATACATGCCCAGCGTAGTTCGTCCATTCGCAGCCCTCGCAATCGCATTCGTCCTGGCAGCGTGCAGCGGAGGCAGCCCCGGCGCTCCTTCACCAGGAGGCACGCCCGGCAATCCTCCACCGCCGGCAAATAAGGCACCCACGATCACGGGCTCGCCTTCCACAACGGTCACTGCAGGCGTTGCCTACTCGTTTCAACCCACAGCGTCGGATCCAGACGGCGACACACTCACCTACTCCATTGCAAACAAGCCGACATGGGCAACGTTCGAAACGACCACTGGAAAGCTGTCGGGCACGCCGGCGGTGTCGGACGTCGGCACGACACCGGCGATTGCGATCACTGTGTCTGACGGCAAGGCGTCAGCATCCCTTGCAGCATTCAGCATCACAGTCCAGAGCCCGCCCACATCTTCGAATCGCGCCCCAACCATCGAAGGCTCGCCGAATACTGCTGCACAAACCGGCGTCACCTACTCGTTTCAACCCATGGCCGAAGATCTCGACGGCGATACGCTGACCTTCTCAATCGCCAACAAGCCCGCGTGGGCAACGTTCAGCATGACGACAGGCAAGCTCGGCGGCACACCCAGTGCTGTCGACACCTTCGCAAACATTACGATCAGCGTCAGCGATGGCAAGGGCGGCACTGCGAGTTTGCCTGCGTTCACAATTACAGTGAGCGCCCCGCCACCGACCGCAGCCGGACTGTGCGATGGGCTCATTCAGGACAAGTTGCCTCACGCCATGACTGCTCTTTCGAAGCCCGCGCGAGGAGAGACTGTCATTGATCCGCAGTTCGGTACGAAGATCACGCGCGTCACCGACGGCATGGCGCAGTTCAGCTTCAAAGCGCACTACATAAAACCGGCGTACGCGACGATGCCCGCCTGGAACGCGGATGAAAGCCGCTTAGTGTTGATGATTCCCGGAGACGGCGGCGACGGCACCACTCACTATCCGATGTTCGATGGAAAGACATACCAGTTCATCGAAATGCTCGATATCGAGCCAACAGACAATGAGCATTTCGACTGGTCGAGCACCGATCCGGACGTGCTCTTCTATACGTACGCGCACGAGTCTTCAGGGACATCGATTCGGCAATTGATCAAGTATCACGTCAGCACTAAGCAGAAAGAGGTGGTGTACGACATTCCGAACGCGGCGCAGCCTGCTGCATATCGCGTCGATTTCGGCGGTGATCCCATGTATTCAAGTTGGGATAACAATTTATTTGGGCTGCGCCGTCGAGGTAACGATGACACCGACACAGGATTCACCTATCGCATCTCGCCGAGCAAAGAGAGCCCACGCGTGTCTTCGCCCGATGCACCGCAAGTCTGTGCGAGCGGTCAGTGCTATGTGATGAACGGAAAGGTGTACGACGCGAGCACGAACACAGTGATTCGCGCGTTGAAGAGTGACCCCGAAGAGCACGGAGATAACTTGATGCTCGCGAATGGTGAAGACGTACGCGCGTCGAATCAATTCGATGTCGAGCCTTTCGGCTCGATCGTGAGTGAGAACCTAACCACTGGCGTCGTCACGCTAATCATAGGTCCTGACAAGGGCTGGCCGTATCCGCCGACGGGCACGCATATCTCGGGCCATGCATTCAAAGCACCGGGGTGGGTGGCGATGTCAGCGACCGGAGATCAGCGCGGCCAAGACGTGCTGGAGTCCGAAATTGTGCTAGCGAATCTGAATGACGGAACGGTCTGCCGAGTGGGACACCATCGCTCAACCAGCAGCGATGGTCCTAATGGCTACTGGGCCGAACCGCACGTGAACATCTCACCGAGCGGCACCCGGATGATCTTCGGCAGCGACTGGGGAACAGGCAACACTGTAGACACATACGTGTTGGAGTTGCCGAGCTACAAGCCGTAACGAAACAAAGCCGCTTGGAAGAATGTGGCAGTTACCCGGTCGTATTCGTTTAGGAGATTCAAAAATGACTCGACTCAAAGTTCGACATTACTGCGGGGCTGGTCGATCTTTGCGCGAACCCGCTGCCACATTCTGTCTGCTAGCGGCACTGGTAGGAACTTCCACTGCCGCGCATGCCGGATATAACGGCACAAAGGATTGGCAAGGCAGTTGTACCAAACAAGCTGGAACCAACGTCGAGTGTGTTGGGACCATGGCAGGCATTCGAGCGCAGACAGCGGATCCGGAGCGATACGTTTACTTCAACAAATTCTTCTCCGCTGGTTTTTTCTGGCTCAACTTTACGGGCCGCTTTAACGGCGTCGACTACTCGTGCACGGCGCCCACCTCGGCAGAATGGATCAACCAGTGGGATGCAGCACTCTCCGCTAACGCCTATTTCCGAATCGACTTCGATAGCTCCACAGGGACTTGTACGACCCTGCAGGTGTTAAGCGGATCATCTTTCAAGAACCCCTCTGCGCTGTAGATGAAAGCGTCTGCATGGTGGTTGACAACAGGCTTCGTGCTCGGCCTAAGCGCCAGCTATGTGGTCCGTCCGTTACTCCATCCTGAAATGGCAAGTCAGCTCACGCGTACAGTGAGCACGCGTGGGCCTTCACCACTGCTCGTTCAGTCGGAGTGCGAGCTGAGTAGTGTTCAGCTCGATCACCTGGCAGATCGCTTAGCACCTGCTCTCATTGAAAAGATCGCCGCATCACATCCTCCTGAAATAGGTTCGGAGCAAACACAGACGATACGTAACGACTCGGCTACGACTGCCAACGAAATGCAAAGAGTTCAAGCGTTCACGCGAGCGACGCACTTGATAGATCAGATGATTGCGGATCGCCAGGTGACCCCAGAAGGACTGAGCGATGCGCAAGCATTGCTGCGGCAAACCGGACAGTCGGATCGCGGCTACGAAGTAATGTCGAGAGTCTCTGCCGCAGTCAATCGCGGCGACCTAACGCCCGCCGAGGCGGGACTGGTTCCTCCTGCCATTGGCCGCTAGTGAGTCAGTCGCATTTCAATTCGATCCGCCGGGTCGCTTAGCTCGCAGTCCAATCTTCCAAACTCATTCCGCGACGGAGTGAGTGCGTGAGCCATACCAGTGTGCGGAGAGGAAAAAGAGAAGGCCGAGGGAGGCGTTCGGGCACGACTCTTCTAGTCATTCTCATTAACGTGCGCCGCCTTCGGCTGAATGCAGCATCCGCTTTACTAGCGAATGCAGACGCAGACTCAGCCGGACCGCAAGTGAGATCAACTGGAGATGAAGATCCATGCTCGATGTCCCGCAAGAATTTTTTGCACGCACGAACAACTCAGCATCTGTCTGCGCTGGCGGGCTCGGCTTGCGATTTAAATGCGCACTTTTGATGCTGCTGCTCTCCGCGTGCTCCCTCCTGTCCGAATCCGCGCACGCTCTTGGTTGCCCGACCACGCAGCCTGGAGCCACCCTGCAGCCCGTCACTCAAGACGGATTCAGCTTCTATAACGAAGCGACCCTTTACGACCAACAATTAAATGCGGACGGCACGGCGCTGCTTTGTCGTTACTCCGGGCAGGTGTATGCGCAGTCGAACTACGGCGGTGCCGCTGCTGTGCCGGCTGGCACCTATCGCTTCGACCGCATGGCGGAAAGCCCAACGCATTACGACCCGGCGAACTCTTGGGTGGTCAAGCTACTGAACGCGAACCACGAATACTGGTGCGACGGCGCGGCAATCGCGCCCGATTGGGTACTGACGGCCCGGAGTTGTGGAGATGGCGTGGGGCCCGGAACGCCCGTTGTGGTGGGTCCCCGAACTCCCATCGAGACATGTTGGTACGTCTCCGGAGGATGGGGAAAGCCGCCGAAGCGTGTGTGCGCGACCGCTCCGCCCGTGACCACCACCGTGGCGTGGCCGTATGAATATCTAACGAGTGCAGGCCAATTCAAAGGCGACTTGGTATTGCTCAAGCTGACGCACCCGGTGGTACTTTCGGAATACGGCGTTCCGGCATTTGCACGGTTGGACTTCGACAGCGCGCAAACGGGCTGTGCGAAAGGCGCACCTCCTTGCACTTACTGGAGCGGCGTTGACCTCACGTGGGCCGATACCACCGGAAATGTGGACAGCTATCGTCGCCCCGCCGAGACGAACGCACTCAGCGCCGCGAAGGTGAAATTTCACAGAAACGCCGCGTGCAACTTTTCGTACCTCGATTTGAGCTTTCTGGATCCCGGACTCTGCACTCTCGCGAACGACTCGGCCGCGAGAGGATCCCCCCTCGTCTACAACGACCTCATTGTAGGAATTTGGCAAGCCCAGTTCTGGGAAGGTGCGGCGGACGTCGCCAACGGAAAAGCCGGGGCGTGGATTATGAACACCGTCGCTTCTGAATTGCAGCGACGTATTCCACGGCCTCAATAGCACTTGTCGGCAGTTGTCGTAGTGCCGCTTTCGCTTAGCAGCGCTAGTGGAGACGCATCTCGCCAGCCGAGCCAACACACAAAAGGAGATATCGCGAATGCTGAATATCGCTGCAATGGAATCCGCGCACGAAGTCGCTAACGCTCGTGGCGAGCCGTCAGCTCTACTATTCGCGATGACCATTGATACTGCCGGACGGTGGAGAGTTGTGCTCTCGCTATCACTAATGGTCATCGCGATGCTGGCGTTCAGTGCGTCTGTCTATGCTCAAGCTTGTCCAGCCACGCAGCCCGACAGCGTCGTGCCGAATTCCCAAACCATGGAAGGTTCCGCCGTGTACCGAAGCGCGAAGCTCTACGATCAGCAATTGAATGCGTTAGGTACGGTGACGCTGTGCCGCTATCGCGCTGCGCTGTTCTCGTTCAATTCTCGTACGGGTGCGGAAGTGCCGAACGGCACTTATCTGTTCGATCGCACGATCGGCGCGACATCGAGCTCGTTCCCACCGAATGCGTGGGTAGTTCGACTCTTAGATGCGCAAGGGAAGTACGTGTGTTCGGGCGCAGCTATTACCCCCGACTGGGTGCTCACCGCGCGTCACTGCGGCATAGGCGTCGGGCCTGGCACAGAAGTTCTGGCTGGCACCGATCTCGAGCGTCAACACTGCCAAGTTTGGCTGTTAGGAGGCGTGCGCAAGACAATCTGCACAAACCTGCCTCTGCCTGCACAGGTCACCTCCGTCAGGTATCCCTATGAATACTTGACCGCCGACAAGGTGTACTGGAAAGGGGGCCTGATGTTGCTCAAGCTAACGCGGCCAATCGTTCTTACGACCTACGGCATGCCAAGTCTGAATGGTATCGACTTCGACTCCAATGAGGACTGCACAACGATTCTTGGGTGCGACAGAACACGGTGGGACGGGGAGTTGATTGGCTGGCTACCCTATGACGGATCCAGCAGCGAACCCGACGCCATTAAGAGATATCCGATCAAGTTCTTCCGCGATTCCACTTGTCATACGGGCGAATCTTGGGACGCGATCGTAGACGATGACCTTTGTGGGCTCATCAACACGAGCGCGCCGGAAATTGCGCGACTAGATCCCGCATGGATCCCTCGGCTGTATGCCGTTACCGGCGACGACTCTCAAGGAGCACCACTCGTCTACCACGGATTGATCGTAGGAGTTCTCTCTGGGAACAACTTCTCAGGACTTGCTTTCGCCGACGTTGCAAACAATGGATCGACTTCTTGGATACGAAGCACGGTTGGCGCTCCTCTGTACAGCCAAGTGCTACCAGCGCAGTGACCAATCGAGTCTCGTTTCTTCAAGTGAGTCGTACCGGAGCTAATCGTTCCGGCTCCGCACGTGAAGGGACGATTCCGCGCAGGAATGCAGCGAAGAAGACACTGTCAAGACCGCTGAGCTCGCGACGAGCCTGGAGCCTGGGAATCGGCCGCGAACGGGCTAGACATAAGCTGACTTGTTTCGACGAGCGGCTTCGATCGGGTTGTCGCGGATTTGTACAACGATCAAAGGAGAGGAATTAGGGAGGAACTAGGGAAGGACTTTCCGCTCATCCGTTATGCATCCTGCGCGCCGTCCAACGGCCCCAACGATCAATCGCACGCGAGACATGCAACGATGAAGAGCAAGCGACTTTTTGGATTCGCACTACCGGTACTGTTCTTAGCTGCTGCCGCTGCCAACGCGGCGTGTGTTCCTGTAGACACAGTTCCGTATACGATCACTCAGAGCGGTTTTTACTGCCTCACGAAAGACCTGGGCGTAAATGGCAACGCCATCGCTATTGCAGCGAGCCACGTAGACCTCGACTTCCAAGGTCACACCCTTGTCGACACATCAGCGCAGGCTCCGAGTACTGGAGTTACGTTTGCGTCGACCGAATCAGTAGCTGGGGATGTCAAAGTTCACAACGGCGTGCTCGATGGCTTTCTCACGGGCATTTTGCTCACGAAAACCGATAGCAATCTCGAGACTTCCAATCTCGTCGTGGACAACATGACTGTTCAGAACTCAAGGCTGCGAGGCATCGCAGTGTTCGGATCGGCGGTCACGGTTACGAATAATCGCGTGTACAACACGCGCAATCGAATCGTCGCCACTGGCATCATGATTAGCAGCACCTTGCACCCCGGCTTAGGGGCATCAAATAGAGCGTTAGTTCAGAACAACGACATCAAAAACACTTATGTGACTGAGCCCTCTCAGTACGCCTCTGCGGTGGGTTTGATGGTGGACTACTACATCGATGTTCAGATCCGCAGTAACCAGATCACGAATACCTGGGTTCCGATCCAAGCTCCCAACGGATACGCGATCGGATTGGACATCGATCAGACGAACGGTGTGTGCGCCGGAGTCTGTGCTTCCGTTCCAACGGGAGCACTGCTCATCGAGGACAATCGAGTAGCCGCTGATATTCCCACCATGAGACTCGCGAACACTAATTCGGTCGGCATCCGAGTCAGATACCCGAGCGATCATGCGATCGTAAGCGGGTCGACCGTAGTGCGCTTCACCACTGGCATCGATGTAAGCGGAGGCGCATGGCCCAACACGCCACCAGTTCTGTTGGTGCGCAATAAAGTCCTTGGCGCAGCAACTCCGACGAGAGGTGGACTCCTCCTGCCTGAGTGATGGATTTAGCGTCCGATTACTGGCTACTATCTCTTACGTTCACGTCCTCTTCGATCTGCCGGACACTGCGCACGTACGCAGTGTCCGGCAGCATTCCGTCTACATTCTTCCCCATCAGCGAGTTGGCATCCGCGTGCACGCGCGACACACGCTGAACCAATCGGACGTTGAACCGCCGCTGAAGTATGTCTGCGACTAAGTGCTTGTTATCCGCCGCAGAGCCTGAGAGCGCCTTGATATCGATGTCATATCGCGGATGATCGAGCTCGCGCAGCTCGCCGCGCACCTCGGTCAGGCCGACGGACCATGTTCGCCCGATGAGCTCACGCAACGAGACATTGCGGCCATAGACATAGTCCTGACCGACTACTAGAACACTCGGATCATGCGCGCGACTGACCCGAATCGATCGTGTGCCTGCATCGATATGCAGCAGCGAAGTCACGACGACATTCATACCCGAGGCAAAGGGGACAGCGACGCAAAGCAGCGCCGCACACGCCACCATGCATCGTCGCAGCCAAGACGTCCGGCATTGAGACAAGATGGCAGAGATTCGCACCGTTAGATCGGCACTCGCGGCATACGCGACACATCTCTTCTGCGGCTCTATCGATCCGCGGCAGATATGCAGCAGCGTTGCGGCGTAG
Source organism: Pseudomonadota bacterium (assembly GCA_023391335.1). GTDB lineage: Bacteria > Pseudomonadota > Gammaproteobacteria > Steroidobacterales > Steroidobacteraceae > Steroidobacter. The sequence continues at coordinate 51,400 of JAEWBG010000057.1, forward strand.
TCCCGGCGCTCAAGTCCTGAGTCGATTGCCGCCTCGTCGCACGCTTGTTCGCGTTCTCGAACAATTTTGCTTCCGATCAACCACACAAGAGGATGAAACCAAAAGATGGCTTGGACGAAGGAGTGAACATAGGCGACCAAATTATCGCGACGCCGAACGTGTTCTAGTTCATGTGCGATAACCGCCTTCAGCTGCGTCGGCGAAAACGTTGACGCAATCCGCGCGGGCAATAGCAGCACCGGATCGACCACGCCAATTACACACGGATTCGAGATTGCATTCGAAGCACGAACCTGGACGGTCGCGGATACATGGCAGAACCAACTGCCATTCAGCAGCGAGCGACTGTCGATCCATCCCAAGAGGAGGCGCTGCATATAAATGGCACTGATGGGAGCCCATATCGCCAAGAGCAGCCATTGCGCATGGGATTCCAGATACCGAACGGCGATCGATGCAGAGCTTAGTGGCGAGGCAGCGTGCTGCACTAGGGGCAACACTGCAGCCGGATCGTCAGCTTGAAATACGAATTGGCCGCCGATCCAGCTAAACAGCGCAAACGGAAACAGAAATTTTGCCGAGGCTGCTAACCAAATCCAGCTTCGAAGCTTCGCAGAGTCGCGGCGTAAAACCGTAGCCAGCAACCACGCGACAAGCGCGAACCAAGTCGATTGCCATAGATGATCCGCCAGCGCGCTCACATCTACTTCTCCTCGCGTGATTGCTCGCGCAACAGTTTTTCGGCTGCCTTGATGTCATCCATCGTCAGCCTCCCCGTTTCGATCAAATGCGACATCAAAGGCTGCGAGCGACCGCCGAACAATGCCAATACGTCATCGAGCCAACGCTTTTGGGCCGCGCCGCGAGAGACGAGCGGCTCAAAAATGTTCGCATTACCGATCTTCTTAGCGCGCCGTACTGCGCCCTTCTCTTCCAACCGATAAACGATGGTCTGCACGGTCGTGTAGGCGGGCTTCCCCTTTTTAGGAAAGGCGTCATGGATCTCGCGCACGGAGCTGGGCCCCGCCGCCCACAAAACCTCCATGACTTTCATTTCGAGTTTGCTGATTTTCGGTGATGCCATGGCAACTCAGTTAAACGTGTTGGACAACGTATCGGACGTCGTGGTGCAGACCCGATAGGAACCGACAGTACCTGACTGCGTAACGCAATGCAGGTCCAGATTACGCGTCCAGGCGAGCCGCCGCTCGATCTCCTCCGACTGCACCATGGCACTGGTGAACCATGACGGACCGATCGATCCGATTTCGTTCTTTGAAAACTTGTGTCCGCCAGAACTGACCTGCTGGCGAATCAATGCCGCCGAGAGCGCTGCACTCGCTCGTGTTTCAGGTACGTCGACTTCGCCGGACGCGACAATCAAGCTGGCGTTCTCCGCCGTCAGCCGTGCAATGCAGAACTCCGCAGACCCCGCTGTCACGCCGAACTGTCGCGGACCCGCATAAACCATGAAAGGTCGATGAGGATCTTCTCGAACCTCGATGGTCGCCTCGCCTTTCAGCATGAATACTTCGCGCCGCTGCGGAATGAAGCCGACTAGCAATCGAGACGCTTCGTTCATGACGATCACACTGCTATCGGGCAACGTGATGGATTTGCGTTCGCCATCGGCGGTTTCGAACACCGCTTCGCTGCGTGCCAGCGCACGTTGCGGCTCGGAATGGGACCACACACGCGTCATCGCGACCAACACCGTCGTGAGCGAAAGCGCGGACACGCCAAAGACGATTGCGATCAACATTCTGTCGTACCGACGCTCGGTCCGCTCCTCTGCATAGGCATCTGCGGGAATCAGCTCGCCCAGCACGGCGAGGATCTCAGGGCCGTGCCAACGTTTGCAGCGATCCACAATAATCTGCCGATGCGCTCTCACCTTTAGCCAACGGCGCAGTCCGCGAATATCGTCTGCGGTCGTTGCACGCTCGAGCTTCTCGAGCCAAAGCGCCGCCTCCTCGCTCATCTGCGCTCTGCGAGCTTCCGTGTCCTGCGCGCCCATCTCACACCGCGACGTCGGCAGCTAGATACTTTAGCGCTTCAGGCACGAATGAAAGATCGGTTGCTTCGCGTATCGCCAAACGCATTTGCGTTTCCAAAATATCCTGAGGCACCGGATTCTGATAACTCGCAAGACACCGCTCGATCGCAAGTTGCGCACGCATGCCTTCGGTACGGACCATGCGATACGCTTTCACGATTAAAGCCTCCGCTGCACCGGGCGTCATCAGCAGCGGAATTGAATTCAGGGCATTGAGATCCTCATGCGTGACGCCTAAGTCGTAGCGGTCACTCAATGCACTCAGCAGAGCAGCGCCCTCTGCTTGCGAACTCGTGGGAAGAATTGGAATGCGTAGGTCCATGCGGCCGGGTCGCTTCAAGTCGACTTCGATCAAGTCCGGACGCGAGGACGCCAACACCCACATCACACGCCCACGATTGGTTGAATCCGCCATTTCCTGCGCGAGCATCGAATAAAGACGACCGGACAAACCGCCATCACTGATTCCGGAGTCGCGCCGACCCAGAGCTTGGTCGGCCTCGTCGATAAAGATGATGCAGCGGCCCAGCGCGCGAGCGAGGCGAAACAGCTTCTCGAGATTGCCTTCGCTCGCACCGATCCACTTATCGCGAAAGTTTCTGAGCTTGACGATGGGGACGCCGACTTCACCCGCGAGACATTCGACCAAGTACGTCTTGCCCGTTCCGACCGGGCCGCAGAGCAGATAGCCCATCGGTAACGCTTTCAGATCGTTGCTGCGCCACAGCTCGATGTCTTGCCGAAGCCAACGCTTGAGCGCTTCCTGTCCGTGGTAGTGCTCCAACGTACGCGAGGACTGCATGAACTCAACGAGACCCGCCGCATCGTGCTCGACCATCTCCTTTTTGAACGCGGTGAGTTCACGCGATTGCAGTAGCTCACTTCGATACGCACGGATCTTGGTCAACTGCTCGAGGGTGCGAATCGAGACACCCATCATTGTGACACCGAGCGCCTTGAGATCGACGCTGCTTGGCAGCGTGTCCGGATATCTGCGCTGCAAGCAGACCAATGCGGATTCCAACTCGAGCGCGGATGGGAGCGGGATCTGAATCGCGGCCACGTGCGGCGCGCAGGCGATGAGCGGCTCGAGGTCGGTCAGGTTCTCGGCGAGCAACAGGCTTGCAAAAGGAAGCTGCGCGAACGGATCGTTCGCGCCCCACTCGCGCACCACCGCAGTGATTGCGCCATGCTCGAAGCCATCGCCCTCTGCCGGAAGGATTTGCGCGGCAGAGCGAATGATCACGCCGACGCGCAACGGCAGACGTGAGTGAATCACACTGACATTGGCGATGTAGAACAGATACTTGCTGATGAAGCGAAATGCCTCGAGAGGACTTTGCGGTAGCGTGCGCAACGCCGAGGGCACCCAGTCCGCCAGCTTTTCGCCACCGCGAATAACCTGCAGCCCACTGCCCAGGTCGTAGGTGAACACCACATCGAAATCGTGCAGCAGCACATCGCGGATGTAGTACTCGATGTTGACGAGTTCGGACCCCGATGCCATCCGGTCGTTCACATTGCCGTGCACGATGAACTGACCCGCCGCCCCGCTTTCGAACGAGACCCGAAACTGCTTGGCCCACTCCGGCGCGTCTGCCAGCATCGTCATCGGCCGCCTTCTAACGCTACATATGTGGGCGACCCTACTACATCTGTCGTTTTCGCTTCAAGCCCCGGTCGTGGAAACAAGATTTCACACGGAGGACACGGAGAACACGGAGCTGAATGCAGGGAGAAGTGTGTGAGCTGCACGTGTGAGGTGTCTGGCTGCCAACCGTCAACGGTCAACTGCAAACGGAAGTCGGGCAGGATTAACAAGATGAACAGGATGGGGGCGGCAGGATCGGATTTCTTTGGTCCGATTATCCTGTCAATCCCGTTCATCCTGTCCAAAACTCTTGCTCCTTGATCCCGGTTCAAGACGGAAGAAATAGACAGGATTAACAGGATGAACAGGATGGAAACGCGCGGGCGCAGGCTATGCCCAAGTCAGCAGTCACTCAGTAATTCTGGCCTGCGCGTAGCGCTTGCCTGCCAGCGGCTTGCTTGCCGACCGAGTCGGCTTGCGGCTTCGGAGAAGATCTCATACGGAAAACACGGAGATCTTCATACACCTCTCCCGGACTGCGTCCGTCTCTCCCACAAAGGGGCGAGGTGGAAGAGCACGCTATCGCCCGACCTGACTAGCGTCCGTCAGGTTTCCATCACGCTCTCATCTTTCATTCTGCCCCGACGCAGTCCCTCCCGATGCGACAGCATCCTTCCCGACGCCAGTCCTTCTCGATCGCAAAGCGATCCGTCGAGTTCCGTTCTGTCCTGACGCTAGTCCTCCCTGACGCAACGCGTCCTTCCTGCCGAAGGCCTTCCTGACGACGAAGTCGTCCGTCATTGCTCCGCTCTGTCCCGACGCAGTCCTTCTCGACTGCAAAGCAGTCTTTCCCGACGACGGTCCTTCCCGACGCGTAGCGTCCGTCCTTCGCGTCCGTCCTTCACTTCTGTCCTGACGCTAGTCCTCCCTGACGCAAAGCGTCCTTCCTGCCAAAGGCCTTCCTGACGACGAAGTCGTCCGTCATTGCTCCGCTCTGTCTCGACGCCAGTCCTTCTCGACTGCAAAGCAGTCTTTCCCGACGACCGTCCTTCCCGACGCGTAGCGTCCGTCCTGCGCGTCCGTCCTTCACTTCTGTCCTGACGCCAGTCCTCCCTGACGCAACGCGTCCTTCCTGCCGAAGGCCTACCTGATCGCGAAGCGATCCGTCGAGTTCCGTTCTGTCCTGACGCTAGTCCGCCCTGACGCAACGCGTCCTTCCTGCCGAAGGCCTACCTGATCGCGATGCGATCCTTCATGTCAGTTGTCAGTCGGGCTGCCATCATCTTTTTGTGTAAACGACATCGACACTCGCGCGGCGGATCCGCTCATTCCCAATCAACGCCGCTATTTTCCGAGCGCTTAGAACGTTTTTTCAGTATCACATTCGATGCCTTTGTTGATCGCTCGATAGCGACTACTGATAATGCGTGCCGCTTCGACGGACTGGCACTTTGACCAATAGCAACGACGCGCAGCGGATTTCATCATCGCCTGCGTATTGAGTGCCGCGAAACGTTCGCGCAACTCGAAGCCATAACCAGCATGCCGCGCTACGAACGCGGCGTAAGCAACACGAAAAAGAATTCGACTCCGCATTCGCGGAGCGCCTCTGCGCGCATGCGCAGAGTGCGGCGGGAGAAGAGCAGTGAAGCTGCAAGGATCGTTCGCATGAGTTGCAATGGGGTCATCACGGGTCGTGTTACGCGCATTGTCCTGCTGGCGTTGTCGCTGTTCGCCACATGCGATAGCGCTCATGCAGCCATCCCTGCCGCGCTTTCAACACAACAGGTCGAACTGCAACTGCCCGCTAAGGATTCAAATGCAGTGGTGAACCTGCGCAGTGCCGGCGCCATCTTCGGCAGTCCGATTCTGGCTGTCGATAATGTCTCGCTGAAGATCAACGGTGTCGAAGGCAGAAGGGATCTCGACATCCAAGCCTACGGCACACAGAGCGACACGACCGGGCAGGTCTGCGTGATCATCGCGAATAATGGTTACGTTCCGAACCCGAACGATGTTCTAACTTTGCATGTTCGAGTGATGAGCTATGCCGTTGGCAGCAGCATCGAAGGGGACATTCCCATCACGCTCGGCTCCGTTGGCGACTCTTCGAACTGCGAAGATGTAGGCTCGACTCCCATCGCTCGCGTGAATGTCCCGAGCGTGATCAACGACACCGACAATGCTCCTGGCGAATCTGTCGCGCTGGATGCCTCCGGGTCGAGCGATGCGGACCCAGGCACCAAGCTCACCTACAAGTGGTATCGAGTCATCGATACCGCAATCGAAGCGAACCCCTTCATGACCACGACTCAGCCTGTGGCTCGTGTCGCCTTGGACGATGGCGTACATGAACTCGCCCTGATCGCCATGGACGATTCACTCGGAGCCAATGGTCTGGAGAGCGAGGCGGTCTACTTCACGGTGACCGTTAATGGACCGGGCGCCCTGACAGCAAATGGCGGCGCAGATCGCACCGTGAACGATACCGATGGGAAGGCCGGTGAGCAGGTCGCGCTCGATGCTTCGGCAACCACAGGCCAGCGCTACTACTACGAGTGGCGCGAGGGCGATGGTTTGTTGGCGTCTGGATTCTTCGGTGCTACTGCGCCAGTGGCGGATGTGGACCTTGCCGATGGCGTGCACGTCTTGACGCTTCTCGTAAACAATCTGCAGGGCGAACAATCGACCGACACGGTCACGATCACCGTTGCCGCTCCCACCGCTCCCACCGCAAATGCCGGACCCGACATCACCAAGCCCGATACAAACGGCGCGCCAGGCGAAGCAGTCGATCTCTCAGGTACCGCAAATCCGTTCAACGGCACGATCGAATCTTACGTTTGGTATCTCGTCGAGAACGGCCAAGAACAAGCATTCGCGAGTACAGCGAACGCTAGCGTCTCGCTCGCAGATGGAACTCACATCGTTCGCTTTCGAGTCACGACGACTGCAGGACTTAGCGCGCAGGACGACGTGCAGATTGTCGTCACGCCGCCTGCTGCACCGAACGTGGTCATCACGGGCGCACGTGCTTGGAACGATACGGATGGGAAGGCGGGCGAATCCGTCACGCTCGACGGCTCGACTTCAACCACATCGTTTGGCTCGATTACCAACTACAACTGGTTCTTGGTTCAAAACGGCCAGGAGCAATCGCTTGGATCCGGCGCGCGCGCCACATTCCCACTTGCAGATGGACAGAGCACGGTGCGACTGCGCATCACGACGAGCACGGGCATCAGTGCCACAAGCGATACGCAAATCGCCGTCGCCGCGCCCTCCCAGATGATTGCGAATGCCGGCGCAGACTTCAGCGTGAAGGACAGCGATGCACAACCTGGCGAATACGTCGATCTAAATGGCTCGGCCAGCGGCGGTCCACCGAATTCGCAACCGACCTATCAATGGACACTGGGCGATTCGGTGCTCGGATCGAGCGCGACGCTCACGCATGTACGATTGCCGGACGGCAACAATACCGTGACGCTCACCGTGACTTTCGATAGCGAGCTGAGCACGAGCGACACGGTGCAAATCACCGTCGGCAACGTGCAAATGCCGGTCGCGAATGCAGGCCCGGATGAAACCATCACCGATACCGATGATGTGCCGGGCAAGACGATCACGCTGGATGCTTCGAACTCCTCGACCCCCATCGGCACGATCACCGCGTATGAGTGGGCGCAAATCGACGGACAAGTGACGCGACCGCTGGGAACTGGGCCGACCGTAACGTTCGATGCTCAGCCGGGTTCGACACGCGTCCGCCTGACGATCACCAACAGCTTCGGCCAAGTCGCAACTGCGGAAAAAATCGTCACGTTGACCGAACCCATGGGTCCGACCGCGAATGCAGGTCCCGATCGCCTCGTGCATGACACAGACCATCAAGCCGGCGAACCCATCGCGCTCGACGGCTCAGCATCGAATACTGCGTCGGGCACGATCACGTCTTATGAATGGTCGCTGGTCACACAGGAGGGCACTCAGCCGCTCGGATCAGGCGCAAAGCTCACCGCCTCACTGCCCAACGGGGTGAATACGGTGCAACTGGTCGTCACCAATTCGAATGCGATGTCCGCGAGCGATACGGTGCAAATCACCGTGATGGCCATGAGCACGCGCACGCAACTTGCCGAGCTCCCCAATCTCACACCGAATCAGCGCAAGATGGCGGCGGCTTTGGATGACCTTTGCAGTCGCGTCGTCGATGACAATGGCGCTGCAATCAACACTGGTACGTCAAGCAGTAAGCGCGTGAAGGTGAGTCAATCCGATCGCGACGATCTGGTGAATCGCTGCCGCGGGCTGGTCTTCAGCAACAGCGCTGCCAATCAAGTTGAGGCATTGAGGCAATTGGGTGCAGATGACTTCGCGGCCGCACGCACCCAAGCGACTCTGTTCTCGACGTATCAATACACCGGCGTTATGGATCGCCTCGCCGCGCTACGCGGCGGCGCGCATGGCGTCAGCATTGCAGGATTGAATCTCTCCATCGATGGGGATGTAGTGCCGCTTGCACAGATGCGCAGCATGGTTCGCCACTTCTTGGGCGGCGGGGCGAGCAGCGATGCCGATTCCGCGGCCGATGAGCCAGGCGGCCTACTCGGCGACAAGTTGGGACTTTGGTTCCGCGGCAACTACAGCTTCGGCAAGAAGGATGCTGACATCTCGAGCCCGCGCTTCGATGCGGACCAGTGGGTGATGCTCGCGGGCGTGGACTATCGCCTCTCCGATCACGCGGTACTCGGCACCGCGTTCTCGTACGCGAATTCCAGCATCAAGTTCGATCCAACCGATCCAGGTGGGCTCGATACAAAGGCGTGGACGGCCTCGGTGTACGGATCGTTCTACACCGCCAAGAGCTTCTATTTGGACCTCACCGCTAACGTCACCAACTCCAACTACGATGCAGATCGCAACATCACGTACGTGGACGGCAGCGGCTTGGTTCAAGCAGATGCGCGCGGTTCGACGGGCGGCCTCACGTATAGCGGCGGATTCTCGGGCGGGTACGACTTCGTTCACGGCGGATTGACGATCTCACCGAACGTCGGCGCGTTCTACATCAACGCAACCATCGACAGCTTTGCAGAGACCGGCGCGGGCGGGCTGAACTTGCTGTACGACGATCAGAACTTCCGCTCTCTCACCGGCACGGCAGGATTACGAATGTCGTATGCATGGAAGCAAAGCTGGGGCGTGTTGGTGCCGCATCTACGCGCCGACTTCGTGCAAGAGTTTGCGGATGCGACAGATGTCTTCGCAGTCCGCTTTGCAGCGGATCCCGATGTCGATAATGCACCGCCGATTCTCGTCGAAACCAAGAATCCGGATAACTCATATTGGCGCCTTGCCGGCGGCTTCTCGTTCCAGCTCGCGCACGGATTGTCGGGCTACTTGGAATATCAGCGCCTGCAAAGTTTCCAGTCGCTTGCGTTTAGCGATGTGAGTGGCGGGCTGAGATTTCAGAGAAGCTTTTAGCTGAAAGGAACTCCACGGAGATCACGCGGAGCATGGGGTCACAGATAAGAGAAGGAATAATTTCCACGGAGGACACGGAGAGCACGGAGACCGAGACCCAAGACGCAATAGGTCGCGATGATCGCAACCGGGCTTTGATTCCGTTCGTGGTGAGCCCGTCGAACCATAAACCAAACCAATCGTGCTTAGACCCACTCAGGACAAACGAGAGAACAATCGCGCTGCCATTGCGCAGTCTTGGATGTTTTCACTCCCTGCTTCCAGCGGAAATCATTATTCGAAGTTTTCAGCATGAGGACACGACGCGCCGGTGAATCCAATTCAACAACCCATCAATTCTTTTTTGCGTTCTCTGCGGCTAATTGATTCTTCTCTGCTCCGACAGGGACACCTTTGCGTCCTTTGTGTTGCGTCCGTTGTTGCTCTTTTATCCGTGGCCTCCGTGTGAAACTCTCCGATCACCGCCGCCGCACGGCGCGCACTTTCCCGCTATTACCGCCCCCGCAATAAAACTGATCGCGGCCATTCGACTCAAGGCCTGAGACGCCGGTGCCGGCTGGCATTTCGATGCTCTCCAGCACTTCGCCGGTGTCGGCATCGATGCGCCGAATGTCGCTCTCGTCGTTTTCCCACGTGGCGTGCCACAACTCACCATCGAGCCACGTAACACCGGTCACGAAGCGGTTCGATTCGATGCTGCGCAGAACTTTGCCCGTCTCCGGATCGATTTGATGAATCTTGCGCTGACGATATTCGCCCACCCACAGCGATCCTTCGGCCCACGCCAACCCTGAGTCGCCACCACCGCCGGGGGCCGGAATCGTCGCCAGCACGCGCCCCGTGTTTGGATCGATCTTGTGAATACGATCTTCTGCGATTTGAAACAGGTGCTGTCCATCGAACGCTGTGCCAGCATGCGAAGCGGCAGCAATCGCGTCGATCTGCTCTCCACTTTCCGGATCGAACGCGATGATCTTCTCGCCCGAAGCAAACCAAACCTTCTCGCCGTCGTAGGTCACACCATGTACACGTGTAGCGTCCGCAAACGGCCCGTACTCGCGAACGATTTCTGCAGCTGACTTCTTCATGGCGGCCTCTGATGAAATGTACCGATGCGTATGTTAGTCGCTTGCCAGCGAAGTCGAGAGTAACAAAGCCGTCGTGAATCCCGGCACGGCAGGCGCCATCCATCGGCGTGCACGGCCTTGCCCAAACGACTGGATTTTTCCCGCAGCGGCGAGTGATTCCAATGCGCGTTGCACGTTGCGCTGACTCGCCCCCATGGCCAGAGCCAGTGCAGAGCTGGACCAGGCTTCTCCGTCCGCAAGCAGCGCCAACACCGAGGCATATTCTTCTTCCGTGAGATTCGCCAACACCACCACGTCGTGTGGCTGGTGCGGCACTAAGACGAAACCGTCTTTCGTAGCATTCACCTCCGCGATCGGCGCGAGCAGTTTGCGCAGCCGACCGACCTCCACGCGCAGCCGAGCTCGCAGCGATTCGTCGGCATGTTTAGTGCGGAATGCTTTCGCGATGAGATCCGCCCTACCCACCTCGCCCGGCCATGCATCGGCAAGGGCACGAGCGATCGAAAACAGAACTGGCCGAGTAACAAGCGACACCGACGAGCGTGAAGAACACACCACGTATCGGCATGCATCGACAGTGACGACGTCTGAGGCGAGCAACTGTTCGACATCATGGAGATGGACCCGCCGCTCGTTGCCGCGGGCTTTGAGTCGAGCAACAGGCGCATCCAATTGCTGGATCGCGTTCTCCACCTCAGCGATCAAGGGCGGAATGCGCGCTTGAATTGCCGCAGCTCTCGCCAGATCTAGCGCACGCCGAGCAGCCTTCGCATGCAACCGACGCATCGCAATGCCAGCGACCACGAGTTCATGAGCGGCGCGTAACGGCGGCGGAAACCTTGCCGCGTCCACGTGAGTCAGGACGCGTTCGGCTTCATCGATCCGACCGATCAATAGCAAACGCCGCAGTGCTAGATACTGCGCGTGCGCAGCGTTGGTTTGATCGCCGTGACGTTCGAGCGCAAGACGTGCAGCATCCAAGAGCTTTGTTGAGAACGATAAGTCGCGCGATGCCAGAGCCACCTCTGCTTCCGCAACTACGCATCGAGCACGAGCCAACGGCTCTTTGGCACCGAACGCTCGCGCAGCCTGCTGCAGCAGTTTCTTGGAACGTGCGAGATCGCCCAGTTGCGCCATCGCAATCCCTCGCAGCGCGAGCGCAGGCGCATCGTTCCGCAAAGCAATGCGCTTCAATGCACCGAGCGGATCGCCCGTGGCCAAAGCGCGTGCGGCTGCGGTGATGAGGGAGTCCATCTTTGATAGTGACTGGTGACTAGGGACTAGTGACTCGGGAACTGCGAACTGGGAACTGGGAACTGGGAACTGCACGAGAATGACGGATCGCTTCGCGATCGGGAAGGACTGGCGTCCTAAGAATCGTTCTGCTTCACGCACCTTTGGTTCGCTGACGAAAGTCCACTTACCTGCCGCGCTCTTCCTCTCCGCACGGCTGCCTTGCCGATGGCTCGCGTGCCGCAAGAACGCTTGCTCTTCGTTGCAGTCGTCACTGCGTCATTGCTAGCTCATTTGCTCAGGGTGCGTCGGTATTGTTCGACCGGCAAGCCACCAATGCCCCAATCTTCCGTTGCGACTTCGTCGATGATCACGAACGTGCTAGCGGGACTCTTATCCAACACGCGGACGAGAAGATCGGTCACGCCGCGAATCAATTCAGCCTTCTGCGCGGCCGTGGCGCCTTCGCGAGTGATTTTGATATTTACATAGGGCACGTTCCTGCTCTCCTCTGTGAGTGGGTCGTCAACTCAGAATATCGTAATGGAATACCTTGGATATGATCTGCCAGCGCTGGTCTATAAAAATAAGCGTCAACAGATCGGAGAAGAATTTCTCCGCGATCGAACATTCGACACGCGCGATTGCGGTTCTTGCTCCTGCAAATTCGATCGACACGATCCGATCGCGCCGCCGCTCCCCACGACTTGCCGGCGAGGGCCTCGTACGCACGACTCGCAAGTACTCACCCAGCGCTCTATATGTCAGCGTGCCATCAGTAACGGAAACATAGTGCGCGCACGGATGGAAGGCTAGAGCCAAGCGATCCGCATCACTGCAGTAAAGGCCCTCGAAATAGTCCTGGAGAACTGCCTGCACTGCCGAAAAATCGTTGTCATTCTGCATCCGACGATTGTAGTAGCAAGCAGTGACGAGATAGCATTTGGTAACCAACAATGTGGTTACTGGTCGGTAACCGGGCGGAGATTCATGGGTGTGCCGATGCGTAAGAGCAGAGTCATTCCTCCACCTGAGGAATGCCCTCTCAAAATGTGTATGAATTTCTTGGGTGGGGCATGGACGCCGAACATTCTGTGGTATCTGCGCGCAGGTCCGCGACGATTCTCCGAGCTAAAGTCCGATCTCGACGGCGTGTCCTCGAAGGTTCTCTCGGCACGACTGAAGGATCTCGAAGATTCGGGGGTCATCGAGCGGAGCGTCATGCAGACTTCTCCACCCACCGTCGAATATCGCTTGTCCGACCTCGGAGAAGAACTACAGCCCGCCATCTCGGCGATAGTAGACGTCGGCCACCGCTTGAAGCGCATTCGTGCGCGACGACTTACCAATCGGTAACTACATTCTGAAGTTACTACTGGATACGTCGTATCTTTAAGTAACCTCACGCAGATAGCATGGGTTTGTTGCACCGTTTGCAACCAAACTCATGTCATTCGCAAGAGGTATTGAAGATGAAGCTCTATTACTCAGCAGGCGCCTGTTCACTGTCGCCGCACATCGTGGCTCGCGAAGCGGGTCTTCCGGTCACGCTAATCAAAGTCGATACTGCCGCCCACGCAATGGAAGACGGTCGCGACTTCTACGAGATCAATTCTCGTGGCTATGTGCCGGTGCTCGAGCTCGATGACGGATCGCTACTGCGAGAAGGAGCGGCCATTGTGCAATATCTAGCCGATCTCGCCCCGCAAGCTCAATTGATACCTGAGCCGAGAAGTATGGATCGCGTGCGCGTACAAGAATGGTTGACGTTCATCGGCACAGAATTGCACAAGCAGTTTTACTGGCTCTTTCATCCGGCTCCAGACGAGACGCGCACCGCACAACGACAGAAAGTTCTCAAGGGATTGAAGGAGCTCGACCGAGCATTGGAACATCGGCTTTTTCTCACCGGCGATCGATTCACTGTCGCAGACGCTTACGCGTTTACTGTGGTGAACTGGTGCAGCTTCGTCGGTATCGACCTGAAGCCATATCGCCACTTGGATTCCTTCATGGCGCGAGTAGCCGCACGTCCGAAGGTGCGTGAGGCGCTTGCGGCTGAAGGTATTTTGAATAACTAGCTGTCAGTCACCCATCGTGAGCCGTTGTGAGCGGCTCGCGGTCCGCACTAAGGGTTCACGCCGCGGAGTCATCTGACGATTATGGCCACGCGGCAACCATGCGATCTGCGATCCGCAGCGAAAGCATGGTCGCCCTCTCCGCTCGTGGCCGAAAAGCCGCCGTGATCAGGGGTAGCTTCGAATGCAGCGAAAGCGTCAGATTCACTTCTGGCCTGCTGACGACTGTCAGCTTGCCTGCCGCGCTCTTCTCCTCTGCGCGGCTACCTTGCCAATGGCTTGCCTGCGCGAGAGCGCTCGCCTCTTCATCTGGTTGTGAGTTGTGAGTTGGCGGTTGGCAGCGAAGCATTCTTCCCGAACCCCGATCCACGATCCACGAACCACGTTCAACGGATGTCAGTTGGCGGTTGGCAGCCAATCCTGTTCCCCGTTCCCGCCGCACACGGACGTGCTAGTGCCGCGAAGGCAGGGATGCCGAGAGCGGCCCGTTCCCCTCTTCCTATCCGCTAGTCACTAGTCACGAGTCACTACCTTCCAATCGCGCCAAACTTGTCACTCTCCCCTGTGCGCGATTCGCTCCTACCCTACGTCCCGATGATTCGTGACTCGAAACGCAACTTTAGCGGAGAGAAGTATGACGACGAAACATGCGATCGGAACTCGGAGCGAGTGGCTTGCCGCGAGACTAGATCTTCTGCAAGCGGAGAAGGAGCTCACAAGAAAAAGCGACGAATTGGCGCTGCGACGCCAAGCATTGCCGTGGGTACGCATCGAAAAGGAATATCGATTCGATACGGATACAGGGAGCGCGACGCTTGCGGATCTCTTTGCAGGCCGCTCGCAGTTACTCGTTTACCACTTTATGTTTGGCCCCGACTATAAGGCCGGCTGTCCATCCTGTTCGATGATTGCGGATGGGTTCAACGGATTTGCGGAGCATCTTGCGAACCATGATGTGACGCTAATGGCCGTGTCGCGAGCCTCGCTGGCGAAGCTTCAGGCATACAAGAGACGGATGGGATGGACTTTCCCTTGGGCCTCGTCGCTGACGAGCGACTTCAACTACGACTTCAATGTGTCGATCAGCGATCAGCAGCAACGCAGCGGCGACTACGAATACAACTATTCGAAAGGCACACACGCAATGGATGCCGCGACACCTCCGCCGCCGGTCGTGGAATTCGCAAACAGCGTGGGAACGGATGCGCTCACCTACACACGCGATCGTCCGGGCATGAGCGCGTTCGTGCTCGAGGATGGTGCGATCTATCACACCTACTCCACTTACGCTCGCGGACTCGATGGTTTGTGGGGCGCGTATCAATGGCTCGATCGCGCGCCGCTCGGTCGCAACGAGACCGGCATTTGGTGGAAGCGACGCGACGAGTACGCGAAGCGGTGAGCCCCAAGATGATCCACGGCATGGGACGTCGATATCTTGCGAGCGCAGACCACTTGGGGTTTGCACGGCTGCGATTCTGGTCGGTCGCAGCGCTGCTCTTCATCTGCACAGCCGTTGTAGCCGTTGTCTTGTGCAACAGGATGGCGGAGATGGGAGAGATGCAGATGCCAGGCGGCTGGTCGATGTCGATGATGTGGATGCGGATGCCCGGTCAGTCTTGGCCGGGTGCCGCCGCGAGCTTCATGGCGATGTGGACGCCCATGATGATCGCCATGATGCTGCCAACTCTGGGCGTCGAGGTAGGGCACTACCAGATTGAGCTTCAAACTGATCCAAGCTCAGAGACGCAGATGTTTGCGATCGCTGGAGGCTATTTCGCGATCTGGACGGCGAGCGGGCTCGCAGTGTTCGCGCTCGGGAGCGTCATCGCCACGATGCAAATGCAATTCGCATCGATTGCACAGGTCATTCCTCTGGTCGCTGGGATGGTCGTGCTACTCGCAGGAGTGCTGCAATTCACGACATGGAAGTTGCATCGACTGGATTGCTGCTATCGCTCGCTGCGGATATTGCCGCCCGGCGACGTCAAACGTGCTTGGAGAGAAGGCTTGGCCTTAGGCCTTCGCTGTTTCTATTGCTGCCTGCCACAGACCGCGATTCTCGTTGCACTGGGCATGATGGATGTTCGGTTGATGATCTTCATGACCGTCGCGATCACACTTGAGAGATCGAGACTGGGGCGCCGCGCCGCATGTGTAGTGGGTGCCGTATGCGCGAGCGCTGGCGTTTGGCTCATCCTTCGCGCAGCGCTCTAGCCGATGAGCGCTCGCTGCCTGTAGTGTCGACGTGAATGCGCCCAGCGCATATGTAAAGTGACTCACTCGCGGAGCAAGCGCTGCGGTTATCCGAACTTGCGGCGACGCGATCCCGATTCATAGACTCGCGCGCGACGGAAAACAAACAGATTCTCAGCGCCGATCGCGCCGTTTCAAATCATCGCAAGGAGCTGATTATGATGAGTCTAAGAAAACTGCAGCTGTTGGCGGCAGCGGTCACTCTCAATGGCGCCATCGCACTGTCGATGTCGCCGCAAGTTGCACAAGCGGCATCCTGCAGCTCGACCACCGTATGTATTCAGTCGATTGCCTGCTATATCCCCGAGCAACTCTGCACTCCACCGGCCGGATGCCAGTACGTGAGCGCCACGTGCGGGGCTAGCTGCGGATCATGGCCGGTGGCGTACAACTATATGACGTGCAATTACGCACCTCTCTAACTCAGCCGTGCCGCCGCGACGCGCTCGCGTCGTGGCGGTGCCCTGCAATCTAAATCTCAAACTGCTGCATGAAGAAATGGGACATTGCGCTCACTGCAATACTCGTGGCGTGCGCGTTAGTCACGACCGCTTTGGTGATTCGCAGAGAATTCTTCGCACCCTTCGCTGCGCAGGCCGGCGCAAACGAAAAACCGAGCTACATCGAAGACTGGCGCGCGCACCTGAACGAGGGCGCGACCATGGGCTCGCCGCAAGCACCGGTGCAACTCATCGAGTTCGCGGATTTCGAATGCCCGTTTTGCGCGAATTTCCACAACACCATCAAAACGGTGCAAGAGCAGTTTCCAGGAAAGATTGCCCTCACATTTATCCACTTCCCTCTAGCCGGGCATCGTTTTGCTGAGCCTGCTGCGCGTGCGGCGGAATGCGCCGCCGCTCAAGGGCGCTTCGAGGCCATGCACGATGAGTTGTTCGCGAAACAGAGCTCGTTCGGTTTGAAGCCATGGTCCGAATTTGCTTCGTCAGCCGGCGTTCCGGACATGCGAGCGTTCGATAGTTGCGCAAATCAAGGAGCGGAGCCGCAACGCGTTGCCGCCGGAAAGAAAGCTGGAGACGAGCTCAACGTTCGCGGCACACCCACGATCATCATCAATGGCTGGAAGCTCGCACAGCCTCCCGGACCTAAGCAGTTGCAGCAGATGGTGCAAGCAGTGCTCGACGGCAAGGATCCGGTGCACTAGCAACTCGCGATTTTTCGCGCAGCACACAACCTTTGGGCGATCCGTTGCGTTCGGTTGGCGGCCAAGCAAGAGCAATCTTTGCCTCGCCGCCTCCCGCTGTCGCTTAGGATTGTGCTCTATGGCATTCGATAACACGCTCTCGAGAACATTCCAGGAGTTCATTCGCTCGGAGCGAGCGGGCGCACTGTTGCTACTGCTGTGCACGGCTGTCTCGTTGACCATCGCCAATTCCGCTGCGGGAGCCACATATCAGGAGATCTGGCATCTCGATCTCGGTGGCCTGTCACTGGAACACTGGATCAACGATGGCATGATGGCGGTGTTCTTTCTACTAATCGGCCTGGAACTCGAACGCGAGTTGTACAGCGGCGAATTGTCGAACATCCGCAACGCAATGCTGCCGCTGTTCGCAGCGATCGGCGGCGTGATCGCCCCAGCGCTGATCCACTTCTCGCTCAACGTCGGCACCGCAACCCAGACGGGCATCGGCATCCCGATGGCGACCGACATTGCGTTTGCGCTAGGGGTGCTCGCACTACTCGGCAAGGCAGTACCTGCATCCTTGAAGGTGTTCCTGGTCGCACTGGCGGTGATCGATGATCTCGTCGCAATCATTGTGATTGCGTTGTTCTACACCTCGCACATCGTCATCGGCTATTTGCTCGGAGCGCTGGCTGCATTTGCGGTCATGGTCGTCATGAATCGCGTGTTCCGAGTGATGGCGCTGACCCCTTATCTTCTGCTCGGAGCGCTGATGTGGGCCCTGATGCTGAAGTCCGGCGTGCACGCAACGATCTCCGGCGTCTTACTGGCATTCGCTATTCCGTACTCCGCAATCAGGGACGACGAGCACTCTCCTTCGCACCGGCTTGAACACGCATTGCAGAAGCCCGTGGCACTCGGAGTGCTGCCGATCTTTGCGCTCGCAAATACCGCCGTCGCACTCGATCCCAACTGGATGCAAACGCTCACATCCTCGAACAGTGTCGGCATCGCACTGGGACTCTTGCTGGGAAAGCCAAGCGGAATTCTGGCGTTGAGTGTTCTCGTGGTCTCCATTGGAATCTGCAAGCTGCCGGCGGATTTGCGATGGCGTCACATCGCAGGCGCCGGGATGTTGGGCGGAATCGGCTTCACCATGTCGATCTTCATCACCAACCTCGCCTTCACTGGCAACGCCGAACTCATCAACTCTTCGAAGATGGCGATCCTGTGTGCGTCCGTGGTTGCGGGTGCGGCGGGATTCGTGTGGTTGCGCCTCCTCGGCAGAACACCTTCGGCAGCACAAGGTTGATGCGCAAGAACGGCGATTGTCCGCTAGCATGATGCGCGATTTTCAGCCGACGGAGAGCACATGCTTAAGTGTGTCTGTTTGATGCTGCTGATCAGTTCCGCTGCGTTCGGCGCGGGAACTGCTCCACCCAACGACTATTCCGATCCCGCCAACTGGCTCTGCCGTCCCGGCAAAATGGGCGCGTGCACGGAATCGCAAGAAGCGACCGTAGTGAACGCTGATGGCACCACCGTTCATGAAACGTTCCGACCAAATCCTGCGGCAAAGGTCGATTGCTTCTATGTCTACCCCACCTCATCGGAGGATCGCACGCCGAACAGCGACATGATCGCCGGGCGTGAAGCAGATGCGACGACGCGACAGTTCGGCCGGTTCGGATCGGTGTGCCGCCAATTTGCGCCGCTGTATCGCTCGGTCACAGTTCGTGCGCTCAGAGCACTACTGTTCGGAATAGATGTACCGGGACTCGACACGGAGCTTCCTTACCAGGATGTGCTAAATGCGTGGAACTATTACTTGGCGCACGACAATCAGGGCCGCGGCATCGTCCTGATCGGCCACAGTCAAGGGTCGATCGTGCTGATCCACCTGCTGCAAGAACAAATCGAAGGCCGTCCGATTCAGCAGCAGATTATTTCCGCGATTGTTCCCGGCCACACGGTACTGGTCCCTGCGAACAAGTTGGTGGGAGGAACTTTCAAATCGATGTCGTTATGCACACGCGCCGATCAGATCAATTGCGTGCTTGCGTATTCGAGCTTTCGCGATTCGATACCGCCGCCGGCGGACCGGCCTGCGCGTTTCGCTCATTCGGAAGACGGCATGACTGCGGCTTGCACAAACCCGGCAGCCCTTGGCAGCGAGGATCTCGTCGCTCTCGACACTTATATGAGTACGGGCGTCACGCACTGGAGCGAGAAAGCTCAGATCGAGACGCCCTTCGTTCGCGTGCCTGGGCTCGTCCAAGGCCGTTGCATCACCAAGGGCGAGTATCGCTATTTGGAAGTTCACGTGGCCGCCGATCCCGCAGATCCGCGCACGGATACGATTCCGGGAGACCTCATCATCAACGGTCACCCGGATCCGCTTTGGGGCCTTCACGTCGCGGACATGTCGCTGGCGATGGGTAACCTACTCAAACTGGTCGGCACGCAGAGCGACGCGTGGATCAAGGCCGCTTCACACCAGAAATCAGGACGGCACAATACAACGTGAGCGAGCGCACGTTGGAGCCACCTCCCCCGTTTCAAATGCGCGCAGGCTAGACTGCGCTGTATTCCACTGGAGAACGAAATGAAAGATCAGACGATCGCCATTCACGGCGGCTACGAGACCGACCCAACCACACACGCCGTGGCAACACCGATCTATCAGACGGTGGCATTCGAGTTCGACAACGCACAACACGGTGCGGACCTATTCAACCTCGCGGTTCCGGGAAACATCTACACGCGCATCATGAATCCCACGTGCGACGTGTTTGAAAAGCGCGTGGCGCTGCTCGAGGGCGGCGTCGGTGCCCTTGCAGTGTCGTCGGGAATGGCGGCCATTCACTACGCGGTGGTCAACCTGGCACAAGCCGGCGACAACATCGTGACCGTTCCGCAGCTCTACGGCGGCACCTACACGCTCTTTGCACACATGCTTCCGAAGCTCGGCATCGAAGTGCGCTTTGCGGAAGGCGATTCGGCGGCGCAACTGGAAAAGCTCATCGACGCACGCACCAAGGCGGTGTTCTTCGAATCGATCGGCAACCCTGCGGGCAATATCATCGACATTGCCGCAGTCACGAAGATGGCGCGCAGCCATGGCGTTGCAACGATCTGCGATAACACAGTCGCTACACCCGCGCTGCTGAAGCCGATCGCTCACGGTGTGGACATTGTCGTGCACGCGGCGACGAAGTACATGGGCGGTCACGGCACCACGCTCGGCGGCATCATCGTCGATTCCGGTCAATTTCCGTGGGGACAGCACAAGGCACGCTATCCGATGTTCAGCGAGCCGGAGCCCTCCTACCACGGCGTCGTATATGTGGATGCGTTGGGACCGGCTGCCTACATCGGCCGCGCACGTACGGTTCCGTTACGAAATACCGGTTCGGCGTTGTCGCCGTTTAGCGCGTTCCAACTACTGCAGGGTCTCGAGACACTGCCGTTGCGGATGGAGCGGCATTGCCAAAACGCACAACGCGTTGCGGAACACCTCAAAGCGCACAAGGCAGTCGATTGGGTGAGCTTCGCGGGACTGAGCGATCATCCGCACCACGCACTCGCAAAGAAGTACATGAATGGCAAAGCTTCAGCACTGTTGCAGTTCGGCGTGAAAGGCGGATTCGATGCAGGCGTGAAGTTCTACGACGCGCTGAAACTCTTCAAACGCCTAGTAAACATCGGCGATGCGAAGTCGCTAGCGTGCCATCCGGCCTCGACGACGCATCGACAGCTGACGGAAGAAGAACAGCGCAAGGTTGGCGTGAGACCCGAATCGATCCGTTTGTCCGTTGGCATCGAGGACATCGAGGACATCCTCGGCGATTTGGATCAAGCGCTCGCTGCCGCTCGCTGAGGCAACACACTCGCGCGTAGGCCTCGTTCGTAAAGCCGAGGTCTACGCGCCAGCTCGCGTTCGATCACTTGCCAGGAAGCGTCGGCGAGTGATCGAAAGTCCGCCGATACTCGGCTAGCGCTTCAGTGAGTTCTTTCAAGCCAGTGTCGCGCGATGCATCGCCTTTCAGTTGCGACGCCGCTGTCATCATTCGACCGATGATCACGTGCAACGCTGCGTCGGCATCCGGCTGAAGTTGGCAGTGCTGCACGATGTAGGTGACATTCTGCTCAACCGTTTGTGCGAGTGCGTCGCCGGTCGCCGCGGAGACGGGCTGACCTGCGATCACCGCTCGTGCAGTTGCATCCCCGATCCTGGACATCCCCGTGCGCAACGGCTCGTCCGTCGCCCAGCGTTTACCTGCAGGTAGCACCGGGGCTGTATGACCCTCGTGAGCCGCGTGCGCCGCGTGTTCCTTGGCGTTTTGAGCCGAATCTGTGGGGTGTGGTGCCTCCGTCGCGCTCGCCACGGAAACCACGAGTCCCAGCAGTGCCCCAACGAGCGTTTTCATGTGAACCTCCACCCATTTCGGTGTAAGTATCACACGCACCCAACGCCATCGCATTGATGTAGATCAGGGGCCAGTCACCTAGGCTAAGTGGCCTCGACGGGAAACCAGGAACCTCCTTGCAAGTCGTCTCGTCAGCTTGAGTATCCACCAAGGAGGTGCGCTCATGCTGCGGATCATTCGTTACTGCGTTGCCACAACAACGGCCCCATTCAGAGTTCTTACTGCAATCGCCTGGTTTGCACTCGCATCGCTTGTAGCCATTCCGTGCTACGCATCCGATGCGCACCGTCTGCCGGATGACTTTCGATCCGACCTGCACGCGCTCAGAACCATAGAAGAAGGCCGCCAGACATTTCGCTTTGCCACGTTCGGCAGCGAAGCCTTCTGGGGCGACACGCTGCAACTCCATCGCGCAATTGCAGGCGCGAACCACGGTGGCGTGGGTCCCGGCGTGAGTCCACAGCAGGCCCTGGCCCTGGGCCTAAAGGTGGACGTCGATGCCCTGCCGAATGCAGTTAAGCGAGCGTTGCGCTCCGGAGCGGTGGATCTCACGGATCCAAGTAGCACGCTGGAATTACTGAAGCTCAATGCAGTAATCGGCTTGACCGGTGAGTTCCAAGGCAATCAGCTCACGTCCGTAGGCATTCAGTGTGCTCTCTGCCATTCGACGACGGATGATTCGTTCGCACCGGGAATCGGACACCGACGCGACGGCTGGGCGAATCGCGACCTGAACGTGGGTGCTATCGTTTCGATCGCGCCAAATCTCACACCGGTTGCTGAGTTGCTAGGCGTGGACGTCGCAACGATGAAAGCCGTCTTGCAGTCTTGGGGACCGGGAAAATTCGATGCTGAACTGATGCTCGACGGCAAAGCATTTCAACCTGATGGCCGCTCTGCGGCCACCCTCCTTCCACCTGCATTCGGTTTAGCCGGTGTGAACTTGCACACTTGGACCGGCTGGGGCTCCGTCACTCATTGGAATGCGCTGGTGGCCAATTTGGAAATGCACGGCAAGGGAACGTTCTTCGATCCGCGGCTCGATGATCAGGTCAAGTTTCCGATTGCCGCACGCGAAGGTTTCGGCCATCAACACGCCGACGAAGATCAGATCACACCTCTCCTGCCTGCGTTGCACGTTTATCAACTCACGCTCGAATCTCCGCCCGCTCCGCGCGGTTCGTACGACTCGTATGCTGCCAAAGCGGGACAGCGCATCTTCAACGGCAAGGCGCGCTGCTCGAGCTGCCATGTGCCGCCGCTGTTTACCGAGCCGGGCTACAACATGCACGCAGCCAGTGAAATCGGCATCGATGATTTTCAAGCGATGCGTTCGCCGGATGAGAAGTATCGGACTGCGCCGTTGCGCGGACTGTGGACTCACCAGAAAGGCGGGTTCTATCACGATGGTCGATTCGCGACGCTCACTGATGTGATCGATCACTATGATCGTTTCATGCACTTAGGACTGACTGCGACCGAGCGTCGGCAATTGGAGAACTATTTGAAGTCGCTGTGATTGCTTTGGCGGGCACCGCCAAAGACGATCTCACACAGACAGTGCACAGCATGAGACGGGCATCCCAAGAGGGTGCCCGTCTCATGGCGTCTCGCAGCAAAATAGGAATTCCAGGGGAGCGCGGGGGAAGATCGGGCTCAGGAAGACAGAGTGGAATTCAGGCGGTGTCCGAAGCGAAATCGCTCATTAGCAGTGCCGAGCGACGAAGTCGGCCCGCGACGCAATGCTTGAGCCAGCTCGTTCACGCCGCCTTTTGCGGCACGAGCTTCACTCCGAGCGCTCGTGTGATCTTCATGACGGTATTGAAGCTTGGCGTAGCGCCCGCGGATAGACCACGATAAATGCCTGCTCGCGTCATGCCGCTCTGTTTTGCAACAGTCGAAATACCGCGAGCTTTCGCGACGTCCGCCACCGCCGCAAGAAACACATCTGGGTTCGGATTTTCGAGCGCCGCGGCCAGATATTCGGCCACGACGTCTCCATCGCGGAGATAGTCGGCCGCATCGAACGGTGCGAGCTCAATACGTTTGACTGTCCCTTTGGCTTTTGCGCGAGACTTGCGACGAGCTTTTTGGGATTTCATAGGTCACTTCCAAGTCGGGCTGCCATCTGGACAGCACGTTTAATGTCGCGCTTCTGCGTGGACTTATCTCCACCGATGAGCAGCAAATAGACCTGGTTCTCGCGTCGAGTGAAATACACTCGATAACCAGGCCCTATATGGATTCGCATCTCGCTGACCCCTCCGCCCACTGCCTTGCAGTCACCGAGGTTTCCCAATTGCGCAGAGCGGATACGCTCGACGATGCGCGCCACCGCGGTCGCATCACGCAACTTCCTCAGCCATGCATCGAACGCGGCGGTACGTATCCATGTGCTCACGTGTCGTAGTGTATACGATCGTTTACAGTCGTCAACCGCCGTATACACAACGATAGGCGCACTGCCCGCGCGCAAGTGCGAGCCGTACACATCAATCAGCGGCTAAAACGCGGACCCCGGCTGCTTGAGAAATTCCAACTCGTCGGCAGTTGATGTGCGCCCCAGCACCTCGTTTCGGTGTGGATAGCGGCCGAATCGATCTACGATGGCCTTGTGCTTGAGTTCGAATTCGAAGTTTTCGCGCGGCGAGAATTCTCGAAACAAGGCTTCGGCTTGTTCATGGATTTTGCGCGACTCGCTGTGCATGAACGGCATCAGTACGAATGTCATCTGAATCTGCGAGAGCAACTGCTGGACTCGTGCGCGAAGCGCCTCTTGAGATAAGGCCAACGCCATTGGATCTTGCGAAAACGCCTGTGGAGTACCGCGGTATACGTTACGTGAGAACTGATCCAACACGAGGATCTCTGCGAGCCGTCCCTGTGGTTCGTCACGCCATTCGGCGAGTTCGCCCAGCGATGCTTGGACCAGCAAGCCACCGAATCGAGAACGCACTTCCGTATCGAAGCTGGGATCCGCAACCCACCACTTTTGGGGTGGTATTTCTTCGAACCAAAAGCGCAGCACGGCTTCGTACATGATTGCTTCCCTTTTTGATGCTAAGACATTCGGACGCAACACAAAGCACACAAAAATACGGATTGGTCTAGGAAGAGCAAGAGTTGACAGGATGAACAGGATTTACAGGATGATCGAGCCAAGAGGCCTGTTCCTGCCCTCATACGTCCTTTTCATCCAGTTAATCCGGTCTATAAAAATTCTTCTCTTTGTGTCCCTCAAGCAAAAGCAAAGACTTTGACAGGATGAACAGGATTGACGGGATGGTCAGAGCCAAGAGGTCTGCGGCGGCTGTCAAGCTAGTTGTCGCCTAAAGGTTAAGCAGCGTTCTGCATTAGAGGGTTTGATGCAGGACGGTTGAGCCACACTTCATCGCAGAGCGACCAGTTGCGAGTGTTGCCGCTCCAAC